>NZ_MIAM01000046.1:0-28056 GCF_001830555.1 Sphingopyxis sp. RIFCSPHIGHO2_12_FULL_65_19
CCAGATGGCCGACCGGCTGGCGGGCGAGGGCTATGCCAGATGGCCGACCGGCTGGCGGGCGAGGGCTATGCGGTGCTGACCGTGAACCCCTTTTACCGCTGGCAGGCATCGCCGGTGGTCGACGCCGCGAATGACTGGAGCAATCCGGCGGTGCGCGAAAAACTGTTCGGTTATCTCAAGCAGCTGACCCGGCCGATCGTCGAGACCGACGCCGCCGCGCACCTTGCCTTCCTCGATTCGCAGAAGGAAGTTGATAGCAAGCGCAGGATCGGCACCACGGGCTATTGCATGGGGGGCGCGATGACGATCTACACCGCGGCGCTGAAACCCGATCGTGTCGGCGCGGCAGCCAGCTTCCACGGCGGCGGCGTCGGCACCGACAAGCCGGACAGTCCGCACCTGCTGATCCCGGCGACGAACGCGGGATATTTGTTCGCGATCGCCGACAATGACGACAAGGAAACGCCGAACGAAAAGCTGCTGCTCAAGGCGGTTCTCGAACCGCGCAAGCCGTGGCACGAGGTCGAGGTTTATGCCGGCGCGATGCACGGCTGGTGCCCGCCCGACAGCCGCGCTTATGACGAAGCGGCGGCGGAGAAGGCGTGGGCGCGAATGCTCGAACTGTTCAAGGCCGAATTGGCCTGAGGCGCGCCGCCGCGATCAGTGCGCGTGGGCGCCGCCGCTCGCGGCGTAGCTCGCATAAACGCGCTGGCCGGCGGGGCCAAAGGTCATCACCTTATATGCCTCGCGGTGGTCGCCATGCTCCATGCCGGGCGAACCCATCGGCATCCCGCCGACGGCCAGGCCTTTCACGCCCTTCGGCTTTTCGCGGAGCAGGCGGGCGATGTCCTTTGCGGGAACATGGCCTTCGATCACATAGCCGCCGACCAGTACGGTATGGCAGCTGCGCAGTGCCTGCGGCACGCCCTGCTTGTCCTTAACCGCGTTCATGTCGGGCGAATTGACCACCACCGCTTTCTGCCCGAACGACGCCTTCGCCTGCTCCAGCCATTTGAGGCAGCAGCCGCATCCCGCATCGCGGAACATCACCGGGTTCGCGGCATGGGCGGTGCCGATGATCGCGGAGAGAGCGGCAAGGGCGAAAATCGGACGGCGGGCAGAGGGCATGACGAACTCCTGATATTCGATCGCGCCAGAATAGCGCCGCCGCGTCCCGGCGCAAGGTGGTCAGCCCATTGGGTAGAGGATGTCCTTGCTGACCTTGTGCAGCGCCTTCATCATATCGTCGGACAGCACCAGCTCGGCCGCGTCGAGGATCGGCTGAACCTGGTCGTCGGCGCTGACCCCGACGATCGTCGATGCGACGAAATCATGCTGTTTCGACCAGGCGGTCGCCATCGTCACCGGGTGCATCCCCGCCTCTTCGGCAATCTTGAGATAGCGCGCCGTCGCGGCAAGGCTCTTTTCGTTGACGAAGCGGCGCCCCATCGCGGCTTGCCGACCCTCCATTTTCAGATAGCGCGAAAAGCGCGCGCCCTCGGGCGTCGCTCCGCCCTGATATTTTCCCGACAACACGCCGCCCGCGAGCGGCGAGTAGGGGATCAGGCTGACGCCTTCCTGTCGGCACACCTGTGCCAGCTCGTCCTCGAAGCGCCGGTTGTTGAGGCTGAAATTATTTTGGATCGTGTGATAGCGCGCGCCGCCGAGCCGCTCCGACGTCGCAAGCGATTTCATCAGCCCCCAGCTCGTCTCGTTCGAGCAGCCAAGGATGCGCACCTTGCCCACGCGGACAAGCTCGTCCAGCGCGTCCATCATCTCGTCATAAGGCGCGTCATGGTCGGGCCAGTGCGTCTGGTAGAGGTCGATATAATCGGTCTGCAGCCGCGTCAGGCTGTCGTCGACGGCCTGGAAGATATTCTTGCGGTCGAGCGCGGTCATCCCGCTACGGCACGGCGATTTGAACCAGATGTGGCTCGGCCCCGACACCTTGGTCGCCAAGATGATCGCGTCGCGCGGCTTGGTCTTCAGCCAGCGTCCGACGATCTCCTCGGTCCGGCCGACCCATTTGATGTCGGGCGGCACCGGATAGCCTTCGGCGGTGTCGTAGAAATTGATTCCCGCATCGAAGCAGCGGTCGAGGATGCGGACGGCTTCCGATTCGTCGGTCTGGCTGCCGAAGGTCATCGTGCCCATGCAGATATCGGACACATGGATGGCGCTTCGTCCGAGGCGGCGGCTTTGCATGGCTCTGTTCTCCAGTCGGAAAGGCGGAGCCCCGTGCATAGGTTGCGAACCGCAACCTTGCAATCAGATCAGCAGCGCGAGCGATCCGACAAGCAGGGCCGCCATCGTCCAGTTGAACGCCTGAAGCCGTGCGGGGCTGGACAACCAGCCGCGCAGCACCTGTCCCATCACCGCCCACAGGCTGGTCGAGGGCAGGTTGATGATGCCGAACACAATCGCGACCAGCAGCACCGCGCCGAAATTGCGGTCGGGCGCGTAAAGCGCAATCGCGGTCAGCGCCATCGACCAGGCCTTGGGATTGACCCATTGAAACAGCACCGCCTGGAAAAAACTCATCGGTTTGCCGCGCGCGCCGCTTTGGGTGTCGGGCGCCGCGGCATGTGCGATTTTCCAGGCCAGCCAGAGCAGATAGGCGACGCTCACCACCTTGAGTGCAGTGTTGAGCACCGGGAAGAGGTCGAACAGCCCCATCAGCCCGACCCCGACGAGGAAGATCATCAGGGTAAAGCCGAAGCCGACCCCCAATGCGTGCGGGACGGTCCGGCGGAGGCCAAAATTGGCGCCCGATGCCATCAGCATCATGTTGTTCGGCCCCGGCGTGATCGACGAGACAAGCGCGAAGGCGGACAGCGCGAGAAGGGTGGTCTGGTTCATCCGCGCAACATAATGCGTTCGTGCGTGCGACGGGTTGCAAAGATGACGATAAATCGAATAGATTGCGCAATCCATGCTCAAGATCGACGCCATTGGCCGCAAGATATTGCAAGAATTATCGAAGGACGGGCGAATCTCGAACCTCGAACTGGCCGAACGCGTGGGGCTTTCGCCATCGGCCTGCCTCCGCCGTGTGCAGGAACTCGAACGCAGCGGGGTGATCAAGGGGTATCGCGCAGTGATCGACCCGGCCAAGCTTGGATTGACCTTTGTCGCCTATGTGACTGTCGGGCTGTCGTCGCACACGAAAAAGTCGCAGACCGATTTCGAGACAGCGATAGCCGATGCGCCCGAAGTGCGGGAATGCCACAACATCACCGGCACGATCGAATATCTGCTGCGCGTCGAGACGCAGGATCTGGCGTCCTACAAGCATTTTCACACCGAAGTGCTGGGCGTGCTGCCGCAGGTGCATTCGATCACCACCTATGTCCTGATGGAATCGCCAAAGGACGAGCGCGCATAGTTTTTCTTCATGCGGCCAGCGAAGCGGAGAGGTTGAACCGCGACCGTCGGCACCGCATATCGGTTTCATGACGAAACTCTCTTTCCTCGACCTCGTGCCCGTGACCGACACCGGCACGATTTCCCAGTCGCTCGCCAACGCTGCCGACCTTGCCCGTCACGCCGAGGCACTTGGTTATCAGCGCTATTGGGTTGCCGAGCATCACGGCATGGCGGGGATTGCCAGCGCGGCGACGGCGGTCGTGCTGGCGCATATCGGACATGCGACGCAAAGCATTCGGATCGGATCGGCGGGGATCATGCTGCCCAACCATGCCCCGATGGTAATTGCCGAGCAATTCGGGACACTCGAAGCTTTGTTCCCCGGCCGGATCGATCTGGGATTGGGACGCGCGCCCGGATCGGACCAGCGCGTCGCGCGGGCGCTGCGCCGCACGCTCGCCAGCGACGAGCGCCAGTTTCCGCAGGACGTTCTGGAGCTTCAGGCCTTTCTCGCCGGCGACGACCAGCTGGGGATCGCCGCGGTGCCGGGCGCGGGGACGCATATCCCGCTGTGGATATTGGGATCGAGCACCTTCGGCGCGCAGCTCGCAGCGATGCTGGGGCTGCCCTACGCCTTCGCCAGTCATTTCGCCCCCGACGCGCTCGACGAGGCGCTCGACATCTATCGCCGCCAGTTCAAGCCGTCGGCGCAGCTTGCCGCACCCTATGCTGCGGCGGCGTTCAACAGCTTTGCCGCCGATACCCGCGAGGAGGCCGAGTTGCTCGCTTCGTCGCAGCAGCAGGCGTTCGTCGCGCTGCGCACCGGCAATCCGGGCAAAATGAAGCCGCCACTGGCGGGCTACAAGGACAGCCTGCCACCGAACGCCCGCGCGATCCTTGACCATGTGCTGCAATGTTCGGCGGTCGGCACCGTCGACGATATCGCTGCGGGACTGAAGGCCTTCGGCCAGCGCACGGGTGTCGACGAGGTGATCATTGCGTCGTCGATGTACGACCATGGCGCGCGCAAACATTCGCTCGCGTTGACAATGGCGGCAGCGAAAACGCTTTAGCGGTGCCTGCGGCGCCGTGTTGACGCGCCTCCGGCTGCGGCGGTATAGGGGCGGTCCGACCAAGGGCGGCCCACAGGAGGGTCGCCTTTTTACTTTTGACTGAAAGGTGCCTGCCATGACGATCACGCCGCTGATGCCCGTATACCCCCGGTGCGGTGTGCGTCCGGTGCGCGGTGAGGGCGCCTATCTGATCGGCGAGCGCGGCGAGCGCTATCTGGACTTTGCGAGCGGCATTGCGGTCAACCTGCTCGGCCACGGGCACCCGCACCTGACGAAGGCCATCCAGGATCAGGCTGCGACGCTGATGCACGTGTCGAACCTTTACGGCAGCCCGCAGGGCGAAGCCTATGCCGCGCGGCTCGTCGAACATACGTTTGCCGACACGGTGTTCCTGACCAATTCGGGCGCCGAAGCGGTCGAATGTGCAATCAAAACGGCGCGCGCCTATCATTCGAGCGCGGGCAATGCCGAAAAGCACACGCTCGTCACCTTCAACAACGCCTTCCATGGCCGTACCCTCGGAACGATTTCGGCGACCAATCAGGAAAAGCTGCGCAAGGGTTTCGACCCGTTGCTGCCCGGCTTCGCCTATGCGCCGTTCGACGACATCAATGCCGCGCTCGACCTGGTCGACGACAATACGGCAGGCTTCCTTGTCGAACCGATCCAGGGGGAGGGGGGCATCCGCCCCGCATCGCAGCCGTTCCTTCAGGCGCTGCGCGATATTTGCGACAAGCGCGACCTGATGCTGGTCTTCGACGAAGTGCAGTGCGGCGTTGCGCGCACCGGCCATCTTTACGCTTATGAACATTATGGCATCACCCCCGACATCATGGCGAGCGCGAAGGGGATTGGCGGCGGTTTCCCGATGGGCGCCTGCCTCGCGACCGAAAAGGCGGCGCGCGGCATGGTCATCGGCACGCATGGTTCGACCTATGGCGGCAACCCTCTCGCCTGCGCGGCGGGGCAGGCGGTGCTCGACGTCGTGCTGGAAGAAGGTTTCCTCGACCAGGTCAAGGCGACCGGCGAGCGCCTTCGTGGTGCGCTCGAGCAGCTCATTCCCAACCATGACCAGCTGTTCGACAGCGTGCGCGGCGTCGGGCTGATGCTCGGCATCAAGCTCAATTCGGACAGTCGCGCGTTCGTTGCGCATCTGCGCGACAATCACGGGCTGCTGACCGTTGCGGCGGGCGAGAATGTGGTTCGCGTGCTGCCGCCGCTTAACATCGAAGACAGCCACATCGCCGAGTTTATCGAGAAATTGTCAGCGGGTGCGGCGAGCTATACGCCGCCTGAAGCCTGATGCCGCACTTCCTCAATCTCGCCGACGCGGGCGGGGATGCGGTTGCCGCGATGCTCGCCGATGCGATCGACCGCAAGGCGGCGCGCGCGGGCTGGCCGAAAGGCAAGGTCGATGCCGATGCCCCGCTCGCCGGTCACGTGCTTGCCATGGTGTTTGAAAAAAACTCGACGCGCACCCGCGCCTCGTTCGACATTGCGATCCGCCAGCTTGGCGGCACGCCGATGATCATGGATGCGGGCGTGACGCAGCTCGGGCGCGGGGAAAGCATCGCCGACACGGCGCGCGTGCTGTCGCGATATGCCGACGCGATCATGATCCGCACCGATGACCATGCGAAGGCAGAGGAACTGGCCGAATATGCGGGCGTTCCGGTGATCAACGGGCTGACCGACCTGTCGCACCCGTGCCAGATCGTCGCCGACCTGCTGACGATCGTCGAAAGCGGCAAGGCGCTGCCGGGGCTTGAACTTGCCTGGCTTGGCGATGGCAACAATGTGCTCGCGTCGCTGATCGAGGCGGCGGGGCTGTTCGGTTTTCACGTCCGTGCGGGCGTGCCCCAGGGATATGAACCCGACGCGGATTTCGTTGCGGCGGCGCGCGCAAAGGGCGCACGGATCGACATCGTGCGCGACGCGCAGGCGGCCGTGGCGAGCGCCGACCTGGTCGTCACCGACACCTGGGTGTCGATGGGGCAGGACCATGCGCACAACAAGATCGCGGCGATGGCGCCCTATCAGGTCGATGAACGGCTGATGACGGGGGCAAAGGACGATGCCATCTTCCTGCACTGCCTGCCCGCGCACCGCGGTGACGAGGTGGTCGATGCAGTGATCGACGGCGCGCAGTCGCGCGTCTGGGACGAAGCCGAAAACCGCGTCCATGCGCAGAAATCGATCCTGCTCTGGGCGCTTGGAAAGTTGTGAGTTCGACGGTGTGAGCGAGATTATCGAAACCTGGTTCGACCAGCCGTTGCTGTTCACCATCGCGCAGCGCCATGTGCGCGGGCGCCTCGTGCGGCTGGGGCCGACGCTTGGGACGATCATCGCGGCACATAACTACCCGCCGGTCGCCGAAAAGCTGCTGGCCGAGGCGCTCGTCCTGACGGTGCTGCTCGGCTCGACGCTGAAAGACGAAAACGGGCAGATGACGTTGCAGGCGCAGACCGGCGGCGGGCCGGTCGAACTGCTGGTGTGCGATTACCGCGCGGGTGAACTGCGCGGTTATCTGAAATTCGATGCCGAGCGACTGGCGGAGGTCGGACCCGACCCGACGCTGTTCGCGCTGTTCGGCGAAGGCTTTCTCGCGATCACTTTTGACCAGGCGACGACCGCCGAACGCTATCAGGGTATCGTGCCGCTTGAAGGCGCGTCGATCGGCGAGGCGGCCGAACATTATTTCGAGCAGTCCGAACAGATTTCCAGCCTGATCAAGATCGCCGCCCGCCACGACGCCGAAGCAGGATGCCTCGCCGGCGGCTTGTTGCTCCAGCATCTGCCCGAAGGGGAAGTCGGCCGCGACCGGCTCCATGTGCGGCATGACAATCCCGAATGGGATCATGCCCGCACGATCGCGGCGACGCTGAAAGACGAGGAACTTACCGATCCTGCGACGTCGCTCGAGACGCTGGCCTGGCGGTTGTTCCATGAGGATGAAGTGCGTGTCGAGCCCGGCCTCGCGGTGTCGCGCGGCTGTCGGTGCAGCACGGGTTATTTCGCCGGCGTCCTCGCCCAATTCCCCGCGACCGAGCGGGCAGATATGGCCGACGACGCGGGCAATATCGTCGTTGACTGCGCCTTTTGTTCGCGCATTTTCCCGATCCCGCTCGAAGAGATTTCGGCTGAGTCCTGATCTGGCATCACCGACGAAGCGGTGCAATCTGGCGTCAAGCGGTTGAAATCGGGCCTGCGCATTGCTAGCTAAAGGGGGTTGGGTCGCAGCCTGACCCGGTTGCGGGCGGCCAATGGAAAAGGGTAAAATGGCGATCTTCTCTCCCTTCTTGCGATGGTCGCTGGCGGCCTGCACGCTGGCGGGCGCGACTGCGGTCCCTGCACAAGCGCCGTCGCTTGCCATGCTCGACCGGCTCGAAAAAGGCAGCTGGCAGCTGCGCGAGCGCGGCAAGGACGCCGTTCTCCAAACGATCTGCGTCGGCGACGCGCGCCGATTGATCCAGGTCTATCACCCGCGTGCCAACTGCTCGCGCTATGTCATCGAAGATACGCCGGATGCGGTCACCGTTCACTACACTTGCCCCGGCGCAGGACATGGCCGCACGAGCATCCGCAGCGAGACGAACCGCCTGGTCCAGATCGACACGCAGGGTATTGCCGAGGGCAAACCGTTTTCGCAGGCGATCGAAGCGCGGCGCGCTGGCGGTTGCTGAAGCGAACCATATGGTAACTATCGGCCGGTAAAGGAGATGGGCGGCATACCGATGTGTGCCCTTCTCCCTAACGGCTGTCATGCCGAACTGGGCCGTGCGGCAAGCGCCTCGCGGCCCGTTTCTTTGATGCGGCACAGCCCTTGCGCCCCCGGCGGCGCGAGCCTATCTGGCGCCGATGCAGCAAGTTTCCGGAAAAACGGTGATCGTCCTCCTGTCGGGCGGGCTCGACTCGATGGTCTGTGCGGGCCTCGCGCGCGAAGCGGGCGCCCGCATCGTCGCGCTGACGATCGATTATAACCAGCGCCATCGCGTCGAGCTGGAATCGGCGGCGCGCATCGCCGAATATGTCGGCGCGGCCGAACATATCGTCCTGCCTCTCGACCTTCGCCGTTTCGGCGGCTCGGCGCTCACCGCCGACATCGACGTGCCGAAGGATGGCGTCGGTGACGATGTGCCGATCACCTATGTCCCGGCGCGCAACCTGATCTTCCTGTCGCTGACGCTTGGCCTTGCGGAAGCCCGCGCCGCGCAGGACATCGTCATCGGGGTCAATGCGCTCGATTATTCGGGTTATCCCGATTGCCGTCCCGAATTTATCCAGGGCTTTCAGGCGCTCGCCGCGCTCGCGACGCGCGATGGCGACAAGGGCGTCGATTTCCAGATCCACGCGCCGCTTCAACATATGACCAAGGCGGACATTGCGGCCGAGGCGGCTCGGCTGGGCATGGACGCGGGGATGAGCTGGTCCTGCTATGATCCCACCCCCGAAGGGCTGCATTGCGGCGCATGCGACAGCTGCCGTCTGCGCAGCAAGGGTTTCGCCGACGCGGGGCTCGCCGACCCGACGCGCTACGCCTGACCGATGGCTTATGCGGTAAAAGAAATATTCCTGACCTTGCAGGGGGAAGGGGCGCAGGCGGGGCGGCGAGCGGTCTTCTGCCGCTTTGCCGGCTGCAATTTGTGGACGGGGCGCGAAAAGGACCGCGCGAAGGCGGTCTGCCAATTCTGCGATACGGACTTCGTCGGCACCGACGGCACGCTCGGCGGCAAATACCGGAATGCCGATGCGTTGGCCGACGTAATCGCCGAAAGCTGGGGCCATGGGCAGGGCGATCGCTATGTCGTGCTGACCGGCGGCGAGCCGATGTTGCAGGTCGACGACGCGCTCGTCGATGCGCTCCACGCGCGCGATTTTACCATTGCGATCGAAAGCAACGGCACTTTTGCGATCCCGCGCAGCATCGACTGGATATGCGTCAGCCCGAAAGCGGGAAGCGAACTGGTGCAGCTGAGCGGCGATGAGTTGAAGCTGGTGTGGCCGCAGCCGGGCAGCGACGTCGCGCGGCTGGCATCGCTCGATTTCGCGCACCTGCTGGTTCAGCCGCTCGACGATCCCCATGCGGCGGCCAATGTTCAGGCATGTATCGATCTGGTGATGGACGATCCGCGCTGGCGCCTGTCATTGCAGACGCACAAAAATCTGGGGCTGCGCTAGCGCCTATTCCCCCTTTTTGGCGGCGGAGTCGGCTGTGATCGCCTTTTTCGCGATGGGCATGTCGACCGCCTCGGCATCGTCGTCGCCTTCGGCATCGTCACTTGTCGTGGTATCGACCGTGTCGGTTTCGCCTGGCTTGGCGGCATCCTTCTTCGTTTCATCGTCGGGAATGCTGTTATCGACCGCGGTGCCGTCGGTCGCAGCATCGTCGAGGATGATCATCGAATCGCTGACCGATCCCGGCTGGACCTCGACCGCGTCGAGCCTGGTGGTCGATTTGTCGCTGGTGTCGCTTCCGCTGCCACAGGCTGAGAGGGCGAGCAGGGACAGTGCGGCGAGAAAAATGCGGGTCATGGGGCTTTCCTAGTCCTTCGGCGAAAGCTTGTCGAGAAAGGCGGGAAGCGTATCGGCCAGCGCCGCATCCACCTCGGCAAAAGAATCCGTGCGGCCCAGCGCAGCAAGGCTGGTCACCGGAAATTCGGCAATTCCGCACGGCACGATGCCGCCAAAATGCGACAGGTCCGGCGCGACGTTCAGCGAAAAGCCGTGCATCGTAACCCACCGCTTCACACGCACCCCGATTGCGCCGATCTTCGCTTCGCGGCCATCGGGGGTGTCGGTCCAGATGCCGATACGGCCTTCGGCGCGGCGCGCGTCGACGCCGAGCTGCGCCAGCGCGTCGATCACCCAGCCTTCAAGCGCCGAGACATAGGCGCGCACGTCGCGTCCGCGCCGCGTCAGGTCGAGCTGGACATAGCCTACGCGCTGGCCGGGACCATGGTAGGTATAGCGCCCGCCGCGGCCCGCATCGTACACCGGGAAGCGCGGGCTCAGCAGTTCGGCAGGGTCGGCGCTCGTTCCCGCGGTATAAAGCGGCGGATGTTCGAGGAACCAGATCCGTTCGCCCGCTTCGCCCGCATGGATGGCTGCGGCGCGCGCCTCCATATCGGCCAGTGCTGCTTCATAGGCGGTCAGGCCGGGACTGATCATCCATTCGGGGGGCAGCAGAAGGTTCATCGCGCGGGCTATCTGGCGCCCCGCGACGCCTTGCGCAAGGCCTGCGGCGTCGCACGTCGACGGGGCTGGACAGGAGCGCCGAACATCGTCACCTTCGCCGCGACCGGGAAATCGAAAAAATGACGGGGTATCAATGGTAAAATTCGACATGGCTGCGGCGTGGGACGACACCCTCCAGCTTTTGAAATCGCACACCGCGCTGATCGGAACGATCGCGGGCGTATTTCTGTTCCTGCCGGCGCTTGCGGTGGCCTGGTTCGGCCCCGTTCCGATCGAGCCGCCCGCGGGTGCCGATTTGAACCAGGTTATGGAAAGCTTTCGCGAGAGCTTTCGTCAGATGATTCCGGGCCAGCTCGTTATCGCGCTTTGCACGCTTATCGGCACGGCTGGAATCCTAAGGCTCTGGCTCTCGCGGACCGGGACCAGCGTCGGCGAGGCGTTGACCTTTGCGCTCATGCTTTTCCCAACGATGCTCGCGATCCAGATATTGTGCGGTATCGCGATTGGCTTTGGCTTCATTCTGCTGATCGTTCCTGGCCTCTATCTGGTCGGACGTCTCGCCCTGGTCGCGCCAGCCGTAGCGGACCGAGGCCTCTACAACCCCATCGAAGCAATCCGGACGAGCTGGAACCTGACCCAGGGCAATGGCTGGGCGATCTTCTTTTTCCTGTTTCTCGTCGCGCTGGTGATTGTGATCGCGGCGCTGATCATCGGGGGCATCGTCTCGGTCATCGCAGGAAACGAGCCGGGTTTCGGCCGGATGCTGGGTGGTTTCATCGAGGCTGCGTTCGGCGCCGTCGGCAGCTTGGCGTCGATTGCCGTTTCGGCCGCGGCTTATCGCCAGCTTGCGGTGCGGAACGACTCCGACGTGTTCAAGTGACCCCTGTCACTGCAATGAAAGCGAAGATGTCGCAACCGGGGCGGACATCGGTTAAGTTCGCCCCCTTTGAATAAGGAATGTGGGAGAATCCGGTTAAACAACAGGGGGAAGTGACATGAAAAAGATGAGTATCGGAGCCGCCTTTTCGGAAACCTTTGCGTTTCTGAAGGCGAATTGGCAGCAAATGCTGCTGTGGGTCGGCGGGGCGTTGGTTGTAGTCGGCGTGCTCGGCTATATGTTCCTCGGATCGACCTTCTCGGCAATGGCGCTTGCGCCCAACGACCCGTCGCTCGTGATGGGCGCGCTCGGCAAGATTTTTCTCTTTGCCTTGATTGCCGCGGTCATCCTGTACGGCGTGTCGATGCTGATCTGGCGCGGCGGGCTGCATCCCGGTGAAGCACCCAATTTCGGCTGGGCGTTCCAGGCCGGGCCCGCTTTTGCTTTCGGCATGTTCGTCGTGATGTTGGCGGCGTACATCCTCATTTTCATCGTCATGTTCATCCTGACGCTGATTTTCGGCGCTGCGCTGGGGGGCATGGGCGCACTGTCTCCGTCCGCGCTGGAATCGGGGGCCGCAGGGGCAGTCGGCGGCGGCGCGATCTTCCTGATGATCATCGTCTATATCGCGGTGATCGTGTTCATGCTGTGGGTGCAGGCGCGCTTTTCGGTCGCCGGTCCGGTGATGGCCGACCGCCTGACGCGCAATCCGGTAACGGGGCTTGGCGAATCATGGCGCCTGACCGGCGCATCGCAATGGGTGATCGTCGGTTTCTACCTGCTCTTCACGATCGGCATTTTTATCTATGCGCTGGTCGCGGGCATGATTTTCGGCGGGATATTGGGAGCGGTTGCGGGCGGTTCGGTCGTCGGCACGATGCTGACGATGATTGTCATGGCAGGGGCCGTCTATCTGCCGATGATCATGATATCCTTCTCGATGCCGATCGGAATTTATCGCGCGCTCGCGCCGCGTGCATCGGGTGACGTGTTCGCCTGATCGCCCGGCCCGAGAACGACAGGGGGCGCCTTCCGCAATGGAGGCGCCCCTTCCAATTCAGCTCCATTTAGCGAGCGGCGGCAGGCTCATCAGAATGGCGTCGATATTGCCGCCGGTCTTGAGCCCGAACAGCGTTCCGCGGTCATAGACCAGGTTGAATTCGGCATATCGCCCGCGCCAGATGAGCTGTGCGTCGCGCTCCGCCTCGGTGAAGGGCAGGCCCATCCGGCGGCGGACGATTTGCGGGAATATGTCGAGAAACGCCTCGCCGACCGCCTGCGTCAGCTGCAAGTTGCGGTCATATTCGGCGTCATCCCCGCATTCGAGATGATCGTAAAATATGCCGCCGACGCCGCGATGGACACCGCGATGCGGGATGTAGAAATAATCCTCTGCCCATTTGGCATAGCGTTCGTAGACGTCGGGGCCAAAGGGCGCGCAGGCCGCGCGTAGTCGGGCGTGAAAAGCGTCGGTGTCTTCCTGGTAGGGGATCGGCGGATTGAGGTCGGCGCCGCCGCCGAACCATCGCTTCGTCGTTGCGAGGAAGCGCGTGTTCATATGCACCGCCGGAACATGCGGGTTCGCCATGTGGGCGACCAGGCTGATTCCCGTCGCAAAAAAGCGCGGGTCATCGCCCGCGCCGTGAATCGATGCGGCGAAGTCGGGAGCGAACTGGCCGCCGACGGTCGAGACATTGACGCCGACCTTTTCAAAGACCTGGCCCGTCATCACGCCGCGAACCCCGCCGCCCCCTTCGCCCGGCGCTACGCCGTCGGCTTCGCGGTCCCACGGGGTATAGGTAAAGCGTGCGTCGCTGCCGACTTCGGCCTCGATGCTCTCGAATTCGGCGCAGATGCGGTCGCGCAGCGATTCGAACCAATTGCGCGCGGTCTGTTGTTGCGGATCGAGCGAGATCATGCCGGAAAGCCTTTCGTTTGCCTGAGCGCCTCGGCGAGCGCGATGCCAGCCGCGACCGCGACATTCAAGGAGCGAAAGCCTGCCTGCATCGGAATCGCGACGCGCGCCGCCGCGGCGTGGTGGACATGCTGGGGCACGCCCGAGGATTCGGCGCCGAGCAGGAGGACATCGTCCGCGCTGAATTCAAACGCGGGCAGGGGCGTCGCCCCCGCCGTCGTCAGCAGGACGACGCGTCGGCGCGCCTCGACCGTCCAATGATGAAAGCGGGTCCAGTCCGAGTGACGACGCACATTCGCCCTCACGGCATAGTCCATTCCTGCCCGTTTTAGCGCGCCGTCGGAGAAAGGAAAGCCGCAGGGTTCGATGATATGCGCCGCCACGCCGAAACAGGCGGCAGTGCGCAGTGTCGTGCCGACGTTGCCCGCGATATCCGGCTGAAACAGGGCGATTTCCATAAATGGTCCATAGCTGCCGCCGTCTTGGGAATCGAGAGGCCTTGGCCCGTCGACCGGGCGGGGCGAACGAAGCCGAAATTGCCTGTTGGCAAGCCCGGACAGTGCGGCTATCAGGCCCGCAATTCCCGGAGGGGCCGCCGGGTTGTGCGCTTTCGTGCGCGTGCAACAGGGGCGGCCATAACTTCGAGAACTTTTGTTAGTTCACCCATGCAAGGGCAGTCGAATGGCCAGTGAATCTGAACTCAACGCCGGTATCGAGGATGGCGTACGCCGCCGGGATTTCATCAATATTGCGGCAGTGAGTTTCGCTGGTGTCGGTTCGGTTGCGGTCGTGCTGCCGTTGCTCAACCAGATGAGTCCGTCGGCCGACGTCCTGGCCTTGTCGTCGACCGAAATCGACATTTCGGCGATCCAGCCCGGCCAGGCGATCAAGACGAGCTGGCGCAAGCAGCCGGTTTTCGTGCGCAACCTGGTCGCGAAGGAAATCGCCGAGGCAAAAGCCGTGCCGCTCAGCGACCTGCGCGATCCGCAGACGATCGACGAGCGCACCAAGCCCGGCAAGGAAAACTGGCTGATCACGCTCGGTGTCTGCACCCATCTGGGCTGCGTTCCGCTCGGCGCTGCCGAGGGTGAGAATCGCGGCGATTTCGGTGGGTATTTCTGTCCGTGCCACGGGTCGCATTACGACACCGCTGCGCGCATCCGTAAGGGGCCGGCGCCCACGAACCTGGTCGTGCCGCCCTATGAATTCACCAGCGATACCGTCGTGACGATCGGCTGAGGAGCGAGATAAGATGAGCTTTCCCTGGGCCAAACCCTATGAACCGACCCATCCGTTGATGAAGTGGATGGATGAGAAGCTGCCGATTCCGCGCCTGGTCTATAATGCCACCGGGCCGGGCTATCCGGTTCCGCGCAATCTCAATTATTTCTGGAACTTCGGCGTCCTCGCGGGCGCTGCGCTGATGATCCAGATCATCACCGGTATCGTGCTCGCGATGCACTATGCCGCCAATGTCGGGGTCGCGTTCAATTCGGTCGAGCATATCATGCGCGACGTGAATGCCGGCTGGTTCATCCGCTACGCGCATATGAACGGCGCGAGCATGTTCTTCATCGTCGTCTACCTCCATATTTTCCGCGGCCTTTATTATGGTTCGTACAAGGCGCCGCGCGAAATGGTGTGGCTGCTCGGTGTCGTGATCTTCCTGCTGATGATGGCGACCGCGTTCATGGGCTATGTGCTTCCGTGGGGCCAGATGAGTTTCTGGGGCGCGCAGGTGATTACCGGATTCTTCTCGGCGATCCCGATCGTGGGCGAGCCGGTGCGCGAATGGCTGCTTGGCGGGTTCGTGCCCGACAATGCGACGCTCAATCGCTTCTTCTCGCTGCACTATCTGCTGCCGTTCGTGATCCTGGGTGTCATCATCCTGCACATCTGGGCGCTGCATATCCCGGGTTCGTCGAACCCGACGGGTATCGAGGTGAAGGACGAGCAGGACACAGTCCCGTTCCACCCTTATTACACCGCCAAGGACGGCTTCGGCGTCGGCGTCTTCCTGCTGGTCTTTGTCGGGCTGACCTTCTTCAGCCCGAACATGCTCGGCCACGCGGACAATTATATTCCCGCGAATTCGCTCTCGACCCCGGCGCATATCGTTCCCGAATGGTATTTCCTGCCTTTCTACGCGATCCTGAAGGCCTTCACCTTCAACTTCCTGTGGATCGACGCGAAGCTGTGGGGCGTCATCGCGATGTTCGCGTCGATCGCGCTGCTGTTCTTCCTGCCTTGGCTCGACAGCTCGCCGATCAAGTCGTCGAACTATCGTCCGCTGTACCGGATCTTCTTCTGGATCCTCGTCGCCGACGTGCTGCTCCTCGGCTGGTGCGGCATGCAGCCCGCCGAACAGCCGTGGGTGATCCTCAGCCAGCTGGGCGCCATCTATTATTTCGCCCACTTCCTGGTGATCCTGCCGATCGTGTCGCGGATCGAACGTCCGCTTCCGATGCCGAATTCGATCACCGAAGCGGTCCTCGCCAAACATGCCCCCGACGTGAAGTCGGTTTCGGCAACGGCCTGAGCGCCGGACTTTAATAGGAGCTGATACAGCCATGGTTCGTCCGCTCGGTTTTCTCGTCGGCCTTGGTTTCATTACCGCGCTGGTGCTCGCGATCTTCACGACGCCGCTCAAGAATGAACCCAATGTCGCATACGCGTTCCACAAACATCCCAAGCATCTGAAGCTTGCCAGCGACGGCATCGTTCTGCCGCATTGGGACAAGGCGCAGTTGCAGCGCGGGATGCAGGTCTACAAGGAAGTCTGTTCGGCATGCCACAGCCTGAACCTTGTCGCTTTCCGCAACATTGCGGACCTCGGCTATACCGAGGGGCAGACCAAGACCTTTGCCAAGGGATTCCAGGTTCCGTCGATCAACCCTGACACGGGCGAGCCGGCGACGCGTGACGGACTGCCGTCGGACTATTTCCCTTCGCCTTATGCGAACGAGACGGCTGCTCGCGCCGCGAACAACAATGCGCTGCCGCCCGACCTGTCGCTGATCACCAAGGCGCGTGAAGGCGGCAAGGATTATGTCTATTCGCTGCTGACCGGCTATCAGAACCCGCCGGCCAACCTGCCGGCCGAGCTGAAGCCGGGCACGGGGCTGCACTACAACCCCTATTTCGCGAACCTCAACCTCGCGATGGCGCCGCCGCTGACCGCGGGCCAGGTGACCTATGCCGACGGCACGAAGGCATCCGTCGACCAGATGGCAAAGGACGTCACTGCGTTCCTCGTCTGGACCGCAGAGCCGAAGCTGATCAAGCGTATCCAGGTGGGTTATGCGGTCTTTTTCTTCCTGCTGATCTTCACGGTGCTGACCTATCTGTCGTACCGGAACATCTGGGCCGACAAGAAGCATTGAGAGCTGAGGGAGGGCGACGCACTTGATCGCCCTCCCGCCTCAGCCGGACCTTGACCTCGCGTCGCTCGTCCGCACCATTCCCGACTTTCCGAAGCCGGGTATCCAGTTTCGCGACATCACCACGTTGATCGGCGACGCGGCGGGTTTTGCCGAAAGTGTGCGCCGCCTGAGCGTGCTCGCGGCCGTTCACAGGCCCGACGTGATCGTCGCGGTCGAGGCGCGGGGGTTTTTGTTTGGCGCCGCGATGGCAACGGCGATGGGATTGGGCGTCGTCCCGGTGCGCAAGGCGGGCAAGCTGCCCGGCGTCACCATCGGCGTCGATTATGAACTCGAATATGGCGTCGACCGGCTGGAACTGCACGAAGGTGCGGTGTTGCCGGGGCATCGCGTTATCCTCGTCGATGACCTGCTGGCGACCGGCGGGACAATCCTTGCGACCGCAGAATTGATGCGGAACGTCGGGGCTGAGGTGGCGGCAGCGCTGTTCGTCATCGACCTGCCAGATTTGGGCGGATCGCAGCGCTTGGCGGCGGCTGGGCTGCATTGCGAGACGTTGATCGCCTTCGACGGGGATTAGGCCGCTTTGGGGTGGGAAGCGGACGTTTAAGTCCTCCCCATCGACTTGCGATGGGGAGGGGGACCGCCGCCGCAGGCGGTGGTGGAGGGGCCGCAACGTTGCGCCATTGCCCCTCCGTCAGCCCTGCGGGCTGCCACCTCCCCATCGCAAGTCGATGGGGAGGAACTTTACGTCTGCAATTGGTCGTTAGCGGACAGCCGCCAAATTGCGCCCCACAAAGAAAAAGGCCCGCGCCGAAGCACGGGCCATCGTTTCTGTCACAAGTGGCAGTCCGTCAGAACGGCACCCAATTCTGCTTTTTGCGGAACTTCATATATCCGACATTGGCGCCGAGGCGTGCACCGACGCCAACACGGATCGGGATCAGCACGACGTCGCCGCGGCGCAGGTAGCTCGCGTTGAAACCGCCGATCAGATAGGCCGCGCCTTCGCCTGCGGGATAGCGTTTGTAGAGATCCTCGCTGTCGAAGAGATTGTAGACAAGGACGAAGGTGTTGCCCGCGTTGGCGCCCGCGTCGAAACCGACCGACGGGCCGGTCCAATAGGCGGGCAGCTCGCCCTCGATCTTGTGGTGAAGCGTGCCCGACCCGTATCGGACGCCGACGACCAGCGCGCCGCCCGCTTCGCGGCCGACGATATAGGCGTTGGGTTCGCCCTGTTTTTTGAGGATGTCCTCGATCAGGCCGGCAAGACCCTGTGCGCCTTTGCCGAATACGCCCTCGGCGGCGCCGATCAGGTCGTCTTTTTTATAGGTTGATCCGGGGGCGGCATCGATCGTTGTAGCCGTGACGTCAGCCGCGGGCGCCGTGCCGTCGACGGTGACGTCGCTCGTTTGCTGGTCGCCGGTGGCAAGGTCGCTGTCGTAAGACGGGTCGCTTGTCGATGTATCGGCAGGGGGCGGGGTGGGGGCGGGGTTGTCGAGGTCGGAATCGATCGCCGTATTAGGGTCGATTTCACGCATCTGCGCCGCCGCCGGGATCGGTGAAAGCGCCAGACCGAACGATGCGATGGCGGCCAAGGCCAGGCTGGTGAATCTTTTCCGCATGTGGGACCCCCAAAAATCAAACAGCGCCTCTACGGCGAAACAGGCGTTAATCATGACTCGGTTTCGGCGTTGGGCAATGAACGGGCGATGACTTGAGTCGAATTTACGCCAGACCGAATCATCCACGCGGCGAAATGCCTGCCGCGACATCGAAATAGGACAATCTTTGCCGTTGCGGGCCGCGAGGTGCATGGCTATAGCGACCCGCCTAGGCCAAACTGCCGTTAGCGCGGCAGACCATGCGGAGACGTGGGTGAGTGGCTGAAACCAACGGTTTGCTAAACCGTCGTACTGGTAAATCCGGTACCGAGGGTTCGAATCCCTCCGTCTCCGCCACCTTTTCCTGATTGTCGAAATCGAACCCGGTGCGGGTATCCGCCTGTCGCCTGTGGACAATCATGTGCGCCCAAATAGGTCGCGCAGTCGATGGGTTGGAATAATTATTGTAATTGCGAATCGTTCTCGATAATGCCCCCGCATCATTCCCAGTCAGAACCTTTCGATGCACGCACCCACTTCCCCGCGACCGGCGACCAAGAAAAGTCGGAAGGCCTTTTGGCTGAAGCAGCTCCACATGTGGCACTGGATGAGTTCGGCCGTCAGCCTGATCGGCCTGCTGCTGTTCGCGATCACGGGTTTCACCCTTAACCACGCCGCCGATATCGAGGGGACGCCGGTGGTGATCGAGACGAGCGGGCAAATGCCCGCGCCGTTGCTCGCGCGTTTGCGCGCCGCCGTTCCCGACACCGAAAGGGCGCCATTGCCCGCTGACGTCGCCGCATGGGTCGAGAAGAGTTTTCTGATGAAAGCGTCCGCCGAGGCCGAATGGTCCGCCGACGAAGTCTATCTGCCTGCGCCGCGCCCCGGCGGCGACGCATGGGTCGCAATCGACCTGGCGACCGGCGCAGCGTCGGCCGAAGTGACCAGCCGCGGCTGGATTTCCTATCTGAACGACCTGCACAAGGGCCGCAATTCGGGCGGCGAGTGGAGTCTGTTCATCGACATCTTCTCCTTTGCCTGCCTTGTCTTTGCGATCACCGGCCTGTTCCTGCTCCAGCTTCATTCGGCGAAGCGCAAGAGCACCTGGCCGCTCGTCGGGCTGGGGCTCGCAATCCCCGCCGCCATCGCCGTCATCTTCATTCACTAGGGAGACCCGTTCATGCAGCTTTCCACCCCCGCGCGCATCCTTGGCGGCACGATCGGCCTCGGCGCGGCATTTGCTGCGCCTGCGCTCGCTGCCAATCCCGGCACGATGGACGTGACGGTCAATATTCCGCGATTGAAAGTCGCCGAATATCACAAGCCCTATGTCGCGATCTGGGTCGAAAAGGCCGGAGCAAAGGCCAAGACCGTCGCGGTCTGGTACGATTATGACATGAAGGCCAACGAAGGCACCAAATGGCTTCGCGACGTGCGCCAGTGGTGGCGCGCCGCGGGGCGCTCGATGAGCTTTCCCGCCAACGGCATCAGCGGCGCGACCCGCGCACCCGGCGCACACAAGGTTTCCTTTTCGCGCGCGCAGCTCGGAGCGACGGCGCCCGGCGCCTATACGCTGGTGATCGAGGCGGCGCGCGAGGTCGGCGGCCGCGAGCTGCTGCGTATTCCGTTCACCTGGCCCGCGAAGGCGGGGGCGGGTGGCCGCGTTGCCGGAAAGACAGAATTGGGCGCCGTTTCGGTTGCCTTCCGTTGAACTTGAAAGGGACAGGATGATGAAGAAGCGAATTTGGGGTTTCGCCGCGACCGCCGCGCTTGTGGCATTGGTCGCCGTTCCAGCCTCGGCCCACCGCCAGTGGATGCTGCCGTCGTCGACCGTGCTGTCGGGAGACGATGTCTGGGTTACCGTCGATGCCGCGGTGTCGAACGATCTGTTCTATTTCGAGCATCAGCCGCTGCGGCTCGACGCGATGAAGGCGTGGGCCCCCGATGGCACCGAAGCCGCGATCGAGAATAAGGCGACGGGCCGTTATCGCAGCACCTTTGACGTCCATCTGACGCAGAAAGGGACCTGGCGGATCGCATCCGTGTCCGACGGCGTGATGGGCAGTTATGACCTGAACGGCAAGACCGAACGCCTGCCGCGGGGGACGACGACCGCCAATCTGGCCGAGCGCATTCCTGCCGGGGCGACGAACGTCAAGACCGCCGAATCGAACAATCGCAACGAGATTTTCGTGACCGTCGGCGAACCGACGACGACATTGTTCAAGCCGACCGGCAAAGGCATCGAGTTTATCCCGGTGACGCATCCCAACGACCTGATCGCCGGTGAAACCGCGACCTTCCAGTTCCTGCTCGACGGCAAGCCGGCGGAAGGGCTGCCCGTCACCGTGATCCCGGGCGGCATCCGTTACCGGGACCAGCTCGGCCAGATGGACCTCAAGACCGGAGCCGATGGCAAGGTCGAAATCAACTGGACCGAGCCCGGCCCCTATTGGTTGAACGTCACGACGCCGCGCGCCGAACGCACGGAAGGCGCTCCGCCGCCCGCGACGCCGAAGCGCCGCGCGAGCTATGTCACGACGCTGGAAGTGCTCGCGCCCTGACCGATCGTATCCTGATCCCCCGCGCCCTGACGCCCGCGGCTTTTGCCGGGCGTCACGCGGGGGCCACGGTCCGGAACTTCGCCGGGACCAGCATGGGAACAAGCTGGTCTTTGCTGGCGGTGTCGCCGCCGGCACGGACGGCCGAAGGCGTGCAGGCCGCGCTCGACCTTGTCGTTGCGCAGATGAGCCAGTGGGAGCCTGAATCGGACCTGTCGCGCTTCAACCGCGCCGCGCCCGGACAGTGGCGCGATATTCCGGGCGAACTCGCCTGTGTCGTCGCGGCGTCGCTCGATATTGCGCGTGCAAGCGGCGGTGCATTCGACGCCGGACTCGGCAGCGTGACCGAGGCATGGGGTTTCGGCAGCACGGTGTCTGTTGAGGCCCCGTCGCCAGGTCAGGCGCCTGGCGCATCGCACAGCTGCGATGATCGCACGATCGATTGCGATCGGGCCAGACGGCGTATCCGGCGCAGCGAAGGGGCGGCGCTCGATCTGTCGGGAATCGCAAAGGGCTATGGCGTGGACCTTGCAGCCGAATGGCTGCTTGCGAACGACGTTCGGCATTTCCTGCTCGAAGTCGGCGGCGAGCTGCGCGGCGAGGGGATTCGTCCCGATGGGCAACCCTGGTGGGTCGATGTCGAAATGCCGCCGACATCGTCCGTCCCAGCCTGGCGGGTCGCCTTGCACGATTTGTCGATCGCGACGTCGGGCAATTACCGCCGCGGCTTTTCGGCAGACGGAACATTTTATTCGCACAGCTTTGACCCACGAACGGGTCGCCCGATCGTCAACGGCGTTTCGTCGGTGACGGTCCTGCACCGCAGTTGCATGATGGCCGACGGCTGGGCCACCGCGCTGACCGTGCTCGGTGCGGAGGCGGCGATTTCCATCGCCGATGATCGGAAGCTGGCGGCCTGTGTCGTCGCGGGCGATCGCGAATATCTGTCGCGCGCGTGGCGCGCGATGCTGGGCTAGCTGTCAGCCCAGAGCCGCAGCAGGTTGTGATAGACGCCGGTCAATTCGATCACCGAGCGATTCTTGCCGCCGAGTTCGCCGGTCAGCCGCTGCACCGCGCGATCGAGGTCGAACAAGGTGCGGCGTTCCTCCGCGCTGCGAACCATCGACTGGAGCCAGAAAAAGGACGCAACGCGCCTGCCGCGCGTGATCGGAGTGACGCGGTGCAGGCTCGACGACGGGTAGACGACAGCGTGCCCGGCGGGCAGTTTGACGCGCTGGACGCCATAATGATCCTCGACCAGCAATTCGCCGCCGTCATAATCCTCGGGTGCTTCCAGAAAGACGGTGATCGACAGATCGCTGCGGATGCGAAAATCGCTGCCGCGCTTGATGCGGATCGCATTGTCGACATGCGTGTCAAATTCCTGCCCGGCGCCATAGCGGTTGAACAGCGGCGGATAGATGCGCAGCGGCAGCGCGGCGGCAAAGAAGATCGGTGAGCGGCCGAGCGCCTCGAGGATCAAACGGCCCGCTTGCCGTGCGGCGTCGCCATCCTCGGGCAATTGTTCGTTATTTTTGGCAAGCGCGGCCTGGTGCCCCGATGTCGCATTGCCGTCGATCCATTCGGCAGCGTCGATGATCGCACGGACGTCGGCCAGTTCGGCCGCGGACAGCAAATCGGGAACGGCAATCAACATCGGCGGTCGGTTCCTTCGGCGCTATCGCCCGGCGCTGCCACAGGTCGTCGGCAGGATCAATGCCGGGAGCGGCGGAGCGCCGCTCCCGGCAGTGGGTCAGAGGCCGACCGTCAGGGTCAGCACCGCTGATCGGGCGTCGCCGGGGGTGGCCCAGCCATTGTTGCGGATACGGGTGAAATAGAGCTTGTCCGTGAAATTCTTGACGTTGAGCTGTGCGCTGATCCGGTCGTTGAAATCATAGGCCAGATAAGCGTTGTGGACCCAATAATCGTCCGATTGGAACAGCACGGGATTGGCGGTTGCGGTCGGCAGGTTGAAGGTGAACTTGCCCTGATAGGTCGCGCCATATCCGATCTTCAGCCCGAACGGCAGTTCATAGGTCGTGAACAGGCTGCCCGAATGTTTCGGGGTATTCTGAAGCCGCGCCCCTGCCACCGGGTCGGGGAAGGCGACACTGTTCGTGCAATTGCCCTGACCGGGGTTGGCGAGGCAGAAATCGGACACCGACTGCAAAATCTCGCTGTCGAGATAGGTGTAGTTGGCGGTGACCGACCAGCCGGGCAGGATCTGGCCGACCGCGCTCAGCGCCAGGCCGTCGACGCGCGAATGGCCGTCGAGCACCTGGTCGGGCAGCGTCGGGTCGCCCGAATTGACACGATAGCTGTCGCGTTCGTTGCGGAACGCCGCGGCGCTGAGCAACAGGCGACCGCCCGCGACTTCGGCCTTGACGCCGATCTCGTAATTCTTCGCGCCCTCGGGCTTGACGTTGCAATTGCCGTTCGTCGCGGCTTCCGAGCAGGCGCCATTGACCGACGATTGCGACGGGGTCTTGGAATTGCCGTAGGCGGCGTAAAGGGTGACGGCCTCGACGGGTTTGTACACAAGGCCGATGCGGTAAGAGAAGAGGTTGTCGCTATATTCGGCGGGGGTTGTCACGCCCAGGCCGGTGCGCCGCGATCCGCTGCTCTTTTCATAGCGGACGCCGCCATTGAGCTCGAACTTTCCGATCTTCATCGCGTCGAACAGGTAAACGGAATAATTGTCGACCTCGCCGCGCTGGCGGCTGGTGAAGGTGAAGTTGACCGGGCCGTCGTAGACGTTGCTGCCATAGGTGAAGCCAGCGGGCAGCGCGGGGCCGATGACGACCTCGTTCGGATTGGCGATGTTGATCAGCGGATAGCGCGCGTAGAAGGGCGTCCCGTCGGCGTTGCGCAAGGCGTTGCCGCTGTTCAGCGTGTATTTTTCCCACAAAGCCGACGCGCCGATGACCAGCGTGTGTTCGATCGCGCCCGTGTTGAAGGTGCCGCGCAAATCGATCTGGTCATACATCAGCTCGTTGGTTGAATCGCGCAGGTTTCCGCGCGGACCACCGATGTAATAATAGCCGTTGGGCACGGTGAACGGCGCGCCCGATACGGTGATCGTGCAGCTGGCGCCCGTCGGGGTCACGCCGGTCGACAGGCAATAGGTTCCCTGCGGCGGACCGACGATGGTGAGCTGGTTCACTTTCTGCCAGCGCGCCAGGTTGCGGATCGACCAGCTGTCGCTGAACTCATGCTCGAAAATCGCGGTCGCCTGATCGACGGTGATCTCCTGCCGATCGACGTTGCGATAACCGAAATAATCGCTGCGATCGACGCCCGGAAGCAGCCCGTCATAATAGGGTACGCCATATTGCGGGATATTGTCGTCTTCCTGGTGCAGATATTGCAGCGTCAGCTTGGTCGGCCCGGCCATGCCGATGCTGACCGACGGGGCGATCCCCCAGCGCTTGTAATTGTCGAAGTCGCGGCCAGGAACGTCGTTCTGGTGCGCCATCGCGTTGAGCCGCACCGCGATCAGGTCGCTGACGCGGACGTTCGCATCGACGGTCCCGCGATAATATGCGTCGGTGCCAATGCCGCCGGTCGCAATCACCCGCGTTTCGTCGAGCGGGCGCTTGGTCACGATGTTGATCGAGCCACCAACCGACCCGGCGCCGCTCTGCACCGAATTGGCGCCGTTGACGATTTCGAGCTGTTCGAGGTTGAACGAATCGGAACGGCTATAGGCCGCGCTGTCGCGCACACCGTCCTGGGTGATGTCGCTGCCCGCCGAATAGCCGCGGAAGTTGATCGAGTCAGCGGGGGGCGAGCCGCCCTCGGCCGCGCCGAATGTGATGCCAGGGACGGTCGACAGCATATCGCGCAGCGTCAGCAGATTCTGCTGCTCGATCGTTTCCCCGGTGATCACAGTGACCGTCTGGGGCGTGTCGCGCACCGGACGCGTCGATTTCGGCGATTCCTGCTGCGTTTGGTAATGCTGTCCGGTGACGATGATCTGCTCACGTTGTTCGCGGCGTTCGCGTTCGGATTGCTGTTCGGAAGACGCATCGGCACCCGCGTCGGCCGCCATGGCCGAGGTGCTGATCAGGCTGCCGACGCAGGAGAGCGCCAGGAAAGTGGCGGACGTCGTAGACTTCACGGCTGTTACCCCCTTGTTATGGATGAGGCGCCGCTATTGAGAGTCGATTGCAAAGTCAACTCTAATGCGAATCATTCGCGATATTGTTGCAATCATGTCAGCGACGCGTCAGCGGCGCGGCTCAAGCCACCAGCTCTGGCGCCAGCCATAGGGGCTGGCGACGGGATCGCCCGCCGCATTGGTGGCGGGTTTGAATCGAAAACGCTCCTCGATCAGCGCGCAGGTCGTCCGGTCGAGCGACGCATCGCCGCTGGACCGCGAAATGCGACATCCGGTAACGCGGCCGCTTGGCTCGATCGTGAAGCGGACCTCCACGTCACCGCCCGCCTTCGCGCGGCGCGCTTCGCGAGGATAGTCGCGATCACGGATCGTGCCGCTGCGCCACACGGCCTTCGAGCCCCCGCCGGTCCCGGTGCCCGTCCCGCCGGCGCCCGTGCCGTCGCCGCGTCCGCCCGCGCCCGATCCGGAGCCGGGGTCGGGGGTCGCGCCCGCCGATGCGTCGTTCCCCGATCCGGGCCGCGGCGCGGCGGTCACCGGCGGCATGATCGGCGGCAGCTTGGGGGGCGGGGCGGCGACCGCAGCAGCCTTGGCATGGCGATTGGCGGCGGCCGCCCTGCCGCTCGCCTTTTCGCTGGGGATGCGGGCGGGCGCAGTGGTTCGCGGGGGCGGCGGTGCCGGGATGGCGATGGCGTTGATCGCTTCACTTGCCGTGCGCACGAAGTCGAGGTCGAGACCGCGCGCAAGGCCAAGGCCCAGCGCGACAACCGTCAGCAGCGCGCCGCCGCCCGACAGAGCCCGCTGCCGCCCCGAAATCTGCCCTGTATACGCCATCGCGCCGCCTCTTATCGCGCGCAGCCGCGCGCAACCGGCCGCCGGTTTAGAGGAATTCGTCTAGCGTGGACATGAACCGGGCGAACTGGTCGTGGTGCAGCCAGTGCCCGGCATTTTCAAACTCGATCACGGTCGCGGTCTTGAAATGCCGAAGGCGGCCGTCCCTTTCGGGGTTCGAGGCCCAGCTGTTCGCACCGTAGAGCAGGAGTGTCGGACAGGCGATCGCCCCCCACAAGGCGGCGATATCGTCCTGCGGCATATCGAAGGCCGGCCAGATATTAAGGTAATTGTCGAACTTCCAGCTCCACGTCCCATCTTCGTTGCGGCTGATACCATGGATGGTCAGGTGGCGGGCCTGCGCTTCCGTCAGATAGGCGTTCTCGCCCATCATCCGCGCCAGCGCATCGTCGAGCGTGGCATAGCGGCGCGGTGTGCGTCCCGCCGCCTGGCGCTTGTCGTCGATCCATTTGCGGAAACGTTCGGCATAGCCGGTCTTCGCGCGCTCGGCGATCACCTTGGGCGAGGGGCCAAGCCCTTCGATCGCGACGAGCTTGCGGACATTTTCGGGATAAAGGCCGGTGTAGCGCAGCGCAATGTTGCCGCCCATCGAATGCGCGACGATCGACAGCGGGCCAAGGTCGAGTTGATGGATCAGCTGCGCGAGATCATAAACAAAGCTATCCATGGCGTAATTGCCGTCGGGGGACCATGCGCTGTCACCATGGCCGCGCAGGTCGGGCGCGATGATGTGATAGCGGTCGCGCAGCTTTTCGGCGACCCAGTCCCAGTTGCGGCAATGATCGCGGCCGCCATGAACCAGGAGCAGTGGCGGCGCGCCGCGATTGCCCCAGTCGACATAATGAAGCTTCAGTCGCTGCGAGATGAAGCTGTTCGAGGTGGGGCCGGCACTTGCCATCGGTTCGTCCTTGCTGTCTGTTCCAGTTTCAAAAGGCGACTGGTTTCGATCCGTCAACCCCGCATCGGTGCCATCGGCGAACAGTGACGAAGCAAGGGAGAGAAGCATGACGACATTCCGGGACAATCTGCTCGCGGGCAAGACGGCCTTTGTCGCCGGCGGCACCAGCGGGATCAACCTTGGCATCGCGAAACGTTTTGCCGAACTGGGCGCCCGGGTCGCCGTCGCGGGGCGCGATCCGGACAAGGCGGCGCGCGCGGCGGCAGAAATTGGCAAGGGCGCCATGGGGCTGTCGGGCGACGTGCGCGATTATGCGGCGATCCGTGCCGTGATGGAACGGGTTGCGGGCGAAGTTGGCCCGCTGGACATCGTCATTTCCGGCGCGGCGGGCAATTTCCTTGCGCCCGCGCTGGGCATGTCGGCCAATGCGTTTCGCACCGTCGTCGACATCGACCTCAACGGGACGTTCAACGTATTCCGCGGCTGTCACGACCTGCTGAATCGCCCCGGCGCGTCGCTGATCGCGATCACGGCGGGGCAGGCCGTCAACGCCTCGGCGCTTCAGGCGCACGCCTGTGCGGCCAAGGCCGGGATCAACCAGCTGATTCGCGTGCTGGCGCTCGAATGGGGCCCCGACGTGCGGGTGAACGGCATTTCGCCCGGCCCGATCGCCGATACCGAAGGCATGAAGCGCCTCGCCCCCGATGCCGAAACGCGGCAGGCGCATTACGACCGGATCGCGATGAAGCGGTGGGGCAAGGTCGAGGAGGTCGCCGAATCGGCCGTGTTCCTCTGTTCGCCGGCGGCCGGATATATCACCGGCACGATCCTTGACTGCGATGGCGGCAGCCAGATTGGTGACGCGTCGCGCGGGGATTTGGCCCGCGGGATGGCCTGAACCGCAGGATCAGGCGGAGACAAAGCAAAAACGCCGCCAACCCGTTGGGGTGGCGGCGTTTTTAATGGTGGGCGTGGCAAGGATTGAACTTGCGACCCCTGCGATGTCAACACAGTGCTCTACCACTGAGCTACACGCCCATCCCTTGGGGTGACGCGCCCCCTAAAGGCCTCTGCGCGGCTTTGCAAGCCCCCGCGCGCGTCGTCGTCGTTATTGTTGGCTCGACCGATCGGCGCGGCCGAACATATTGTCGACCTCGCGCACCAGATCCTTGAGGTGGAACGGCTTCGACAGCAGCTTCGCCTGGGGCACATTTTCTT
>NZ_MIAM01000047.1:0-221 GCF_001830555.1 Sphingopyxis sp. RIFCSPHIGHO2_12_FULL_65_19
TCCATGACGGCCAGCAGAATGATCCTGTCGTTGCGAAGTTTGCGACCGAAGAGACGCCCGTTGCCGCGTATAAGGAAGCGAGCGTCGCGGTGGCGGGGGGCGATGCTCCGGTCAATTCCGAAGCGAACATGGGCGCGGGCGATGCTGCGGAACCCAAGGATATCGGCGCCGCAGCGCATTCAACCGCGCCGCACGCCGATGACGCGAGCCCCGCGGCCATC
>NZ_MIAM01000047.1:274-31897 GCF_001830555.1 Sphingopyxis sp. RIFCSPHIGHO2_12_FULL_65_19
CGCATCGGACGCGCTGTTCGACATGATTGTCGAACGGGGCGCGCCGGATGGCGGCTCGATGGAGGGGCTGCTGGCGCTCGGCGAGGTGCCGACGGCTGCCGTCGGCGGCGATGCCGCGGCCAAGGACCCGGCTGCGCAAGCGGTGCTGGCCGAGGTTTTGGAGGGCGGAAACGCCATCGACCACATCATCGATGCGGTCACCGGCGGCGAAGCGGTGCAGGTCGCAGGCAAGGACGCACCGGCGTTCGATCTTGCGCAATTCCTGGATCAGCAAGTGGCATCGTCGGGCGGCGGCCATATGCCGACGCCGACGCTGGAGCAGGACCTCCACAACATGGCGGCCGCCTGACCGGGCATTTTATAAAACCAGTGGATCAATATTACATAATGGGAGGGCGAGAGGAGCATGGGACATCAATCGGCAAAATGGGCAGCGGGTGCGATCGCCGCACTGGCTTTCGCCCAGCCCGGGAGCGCCTTGGCGCAAGCGCTGGCCGATCGACCGATCGGCGAGCTCAAGACCGAGGTCCGAACCCGCTATGATGCGGCGCTGGCGCTGACCACCGATCGGTCGGTGGTCGCGGCCGACAGCAACGCCTATACCTGGGCTTCGGAGGCCAAGGTCCATTGCGGCATCGCACTGGGTTACCTGAAATCGAACACCAAGGATGCGGAAAGCCTGCGTCGGTGCGATTTCGCCTATGGCATGATGACGCGCGGCCCGCAGCCGCCGACCGAAGCGCCGCTGGTGCCGCCGCCGCCACCGCCGACCGAGAACTGCCCGCCGGAGGTCGCCTCGACCTTCTATTTCGATTGGGATTCGACTGCGGCACCTGCCGACGCGGCCCAGTCGGTCGCTTTCATGGCCGAAAATCAGGCACGTTGCGGCTGGCGCAGCTTTACCGTCGTCGGTCACACCGACCGTTCGGGTCCGGACAGCTATAATGACGGGCTGGCGCTTCGCCGTGCGCGCGTGATCGCTGACATGATGGGCGGCGCGGGGATTCCCGCCGATGCCATCGCGGTGTCGGGCATGGGCGAACGCAAACCGCGTATCCAGACCGTGGATGGTCAGCGCACACCGGAAAACCGGCGCGTCGAAGTCGAAGTGAATGGGGGACAGTGATGAAAGCGCAACACAAGCTCGCAGGCTTTGCCTCGGCACTCGCCATATCCCTTTTCGCCAGCGCGGCATGGGCCGAACCGACAACCATGCAGAATGTCATGGCCGTCGCGATCGATTCCAATCCGCAGATCAACCAGGCCGAAATGAACAAGCAGGCGATCGAGTTCGAGCTTGAGCAAGCGAAAGGCCTGTACCTGCCGCGCGTCACGCTCGAGATGTCGGCGGGCGTCCGCCGACTCGAAAATGCCACGCGCCGCAACCTGGGTATCGCCAACGACGAGCTTTATCCGCTCGAAGCGTCGATCCGCGCCGACCAGACGCTGATCGATTTCGGCCGCCGCAATGGGGAAAAGCTTCGCCAGGCGGCGCGCGTCGACGGTGCGGCGCTGCGGGTGCTCGAACGCTCCGAATTCATCGCCTTGCAGACCGCGCGGCAATATCTCGACGTCCTGCTGCAACAGCGGGTCGTCGCCGCAGCCGAAGATAATCTGGGCTTTCACAATGTTTTGGTGAGGGACTTGTCCGAGGGCGCGTCGAAGGGGTCGATCAGCATCGCCGACCTGCAACAGGCGCAGGAACGCGAAAAGGCGGCAAGCGTCCGTGTCGCCGAAGCCAAGGAAGCGCTGGTCAATGCCAAGATCGAACTGCTCGCGCTGAGCGGGCTTCAGATCGACGATGTGCAGATGCCGCCGGCCATGGCCGAAAAGCTGCCCGTCAGCCTGAGCGAGGCTGTCGGCCTGACGCGGTCGCGGCATCCCAAAGTGCTGGAAGCACAAGCCGATGTCGACGCCGCGAATGCCGAAGCAAAGAAGGCGAAGGGCGATTTCTTCCCGACGATCGGGCTGGAATTGTCGGGCCGGATCGGCGACGATATCGACGCGTTTCGCGGCGAGACGAACGACCTGTTGGGCCGCGTCGTGATGCGCTGGGATATTTTCGACGGTGGGATCAACCGTGCGAAATATCAGGAAATGGTCCGCCGCGCGAGCGAGAGCCGGTTCCGGCTTCACGAAACCGAGCGCAATGCCGAAGCCGATACGCGCCGGGCGTGGAACAGCCGCGAAACGCAGACGGCGGTGTTCCGCGACCTTGTCGATCAGAGCAAGTCGACCGACGAACTGCTGGGTTCCTATCGCGAGCAATTCACGATCGGACGTCGCTCGCTGCTCGACGTGCTCGACGCGCAAAACACGCGCTTCAACGTGCAGGTCCGCACCGAAACCGCACGCTTTTCGGAGATGTTCGCCGTGTATCAGGTGCTGGCATCGACCAACAGCCTGCTCGAGGCGTTCAACCTGACTGCGCCGGAATCGCGGCGCGTCTATGCGCGCGAGCAAGTGGGCTATGGTCCGCCCGCGCCCGCCGAGTTGCAGCGCCGCCGTTACCCGCAATGATTTTTTAGTGGATTGATTCTAAGTAGAAAATTTCAACATGGTTCAGGATCAATCCCCCATTGCGCGGATCGGTAAAGAGGCTCCAGGCGATCCGCTGATCGCCTGTATCCTGTTCGTTGCGCAGCATTTCGGCCAGAATTTCCAGCGCGGCGCGCTGGTTGCGCTTGCGCGCGATGAAAAGGGGCATCTTCCCTTTCATCAGGCCGAAGCCGCGCTCGACCTGTGCTTCATCAACAATGAACGGCTGCCCGCGCGCAAGGTTCGGCACCTTGCGCGCCAGTTGCCGGCGATCATCCGCCGCAACGACGCGTCATGCGCGGTGCTGATCGAGGCAAAGGACAATCAGTATCTGCTCTGGGAGCCCGGGGCCGAGGCGCCGATCTGGTGCGACGAGGCGGCCGTCGAGGACAGCTATGCCGGACAGGCGGTGGCGGTCGCCGCCGACCCGACCGCGATCCGCGCCGAAGAAAGGCCGTGGGACGAACAGGCGAAGCGCCACTGGTTCTGGAGCGAGATCCGGCGGATGCGCCGCGCCTTCTACCCCGTGCTCGGCGCCGCGTTGATGATCAACCTGCTTGGCTTTGCGCTGCCCTTGTTCACGATGAACGTTTATGACCGGGTCATCCCGAACAAGGCGGTATCGAGCCTGTGGGTGCTGGCGATCGGCGCGCTGCTGGCCTTTGCGGTCGAATTTACGCTGCGCCTTGCCCGCTCGACCCTGCTGGACGATCTTGGCCGCGAACTCGACGTCAAATTGTCCGAAAAGATATTTTCCAAGGTGCTGAACATGCCGCTGGCCGACCGCCGCGGCAGCACCGGGATGCTCGCGCGGCGCGTCTCCGAATTTGAAACGATCCGCGATTTCTTTGCCTCGACGACGATCGTGCTGATCGTCGATGTCGTGTTCCTGTTCCTGTTCCTGATCATGATCGCGGTGCTCGCGGGCTGGCTGGCGCTCGTTCCGCTGGCGATCATCGCGGCGATGGCGATCGCCGGATATTTCCTCCAGCGCCGGATGGTGCAGGCCTCGCTCGACAACCAGGCCGATGCGAGCATCCAGCACGCGATGCTGGTCGAGGCGATCGGCGGCGCCGAAACGATCAAGAGCTGCGCTGCCGAGGGACAGGTTCTCGGCCAATGGCGCCGGATGGTCGATACCAGCGCGCGGACACAGGCGACGATGCGCCGCACGGGCGCCGCGGCGATCAACCTCGCGACGCTGGGGCAGCAGTTTTCCAGCCTCGCGCTCGTCGTCGGCGGTTTTTACCTGTTCGATGCGGGCAAGATTTCGATGGGCGCGATCATTGCGATCGTCATGCTGGCCGGCCGGTCGATGGCGCCGGTCGGACAACTGGCCTTCCTGATGACGCGCGGGCGCCAGGCGCTGACGACGATGGCAAGCATCCAGCAGATGATCGAGGCTGACGACGAACGCCGCATGGGCAGCAGCGCGCTCAACCTGACGATCGACAAGGGGCATACGGTCGTCGAAGGCCTGTCCTTCACCTATCCGGGAGCGTCGGCGCCGTCGCTGACCGACATCGACCTGAAGATCGAGGCGGGCGAACGGATCGCGATCGTGGGCCGTGTGGCGTCGGGCAAGTCGACGCTCGGCCGCCTGCTCTGCGGGCTCTACGCACCCGAGGCAGGCAACATCTTTATCGACGGCCTCGACAGCCGCCAATATTCGCCGATCTACCTGCGGTCGCAATTCCGTTTTGTCGGGCAGGACGCGGTGCTGTTCAGCGGCTCGATCAAGCACAATATGCAATATTGCGCCCCGGCGGCGTCGGATGCCGAATTGCTCGCGACCTTGCAATCGATCGGGGCGGACCGCTTCATGGGCCGTGACGAAACCGGGCTCGACCGCGGCACGGGCGAGCGCGGCGGCCAACTTTCGGGCGGCCAGCGCGGTTTCCTGACCATCGCGCGGGCGCTTGCATCGCCATCGCGCTTGCTGTTCCTCGACGAACCGACTGGCGCGATGGACACGCAGAGCGAACGGCTTTTCATCCAGGCGCTCGATAATGCGGTCGCGAAAACGCAGACGGTCATCATCGCCACCCATCGCGAGGCGATCTTGCAGATGTGCGACCGCATCATCGTGATCGATGGCGGGCGGATCGTCGCCGATGGACCGCGCGCCGAGGTGCTCGCGCGCTCCACCAAAGAAGCGGCGGCCAAGGAAACGACGGGCAAGGAACCGACACCATGATACCGGAGCTCAACATCGGGCGCGAGGGCGCCGCCAGCGCCGAAGGCCCCTGGGTCGATGCCTCAAAAGCTTCGTCGAAAAGCCTGAAATTCGTCCTGTCGGGGCTGGCGCTTGCCGCCACGGCGATCCTTTTCGCCGCGTCGAATGACCGCCTGTCGCGGTTCGTCGAGGGCGTCCTCGCGGGCTGGACCGCCGATCCTGCCGACGCCGTGCGGGTCGCGAAAAAGCAGGCGATCGCGAAGTTGATCACGGAAACCGAAACCGACGCGCTCCTCCCGGCCGCCGAGGGCGCCGACGCGGTGGCACGCAATGCGCTGCTTCCCGTTTCGACCCTGCCGGTCGAGGCCGCGCGGCCCTTCCTGATGCCGACGATCTCGCTGGCGCAGGCGACGAACGCGCAGCGCTGTTTGACGCAGGCGATCTATTACGAAGCTGCGACCGAATCCGACGCAGGCAAGGCGGCGGTCGCGCAGGTCATCCTGAACCGCATGAAGCATCCCGCCTATCCGAACACCGTCTGCGGCGTGATCTATCAGGGCAGCGCGCGCCCCGGTTGCCAGTTCAGCTTTGCGTGCGACGGGTCGATGCGCCGTGCGCCGGTGCCCGCGCTGTGGCGCCGCTCGGCCGAGATTGCGCGCTCTGCGCTGTCGGGTCACGTTGAGGTGAGTGTCGGCATGGCGACGCATTATCACGCCAATTATGTGCTGCCGCGCTGGGCGCCCAAACTGACCAAGATCGAACAGATCGGCGCGCATATTTTCTATCGCTGGCCGGGGTCTTGGGGGAAGCCAGGCGCTTTTTCCGACGCTTATGCCGGAGCCGAATTCATCCCCGCGTTCAGTCAGCTCTATCAGGGCGGCGCGCCGACGGTGGACGGGCTGCCTGCCGAGGCGATTGCGGTCGATGGGGTGGCGCCCCCGCGCGATCCGACCGACCACCGCGCCGATAACGACGTCGGTGGCCGCGTCGACGTCACCAAGGGCTGGGTGCCGAGCATTCCGGACCCGGCACAGAGCAAATCGCGGTTCGACAGCCTGACGAACCAGCAAGGCGCCGCCGCTGCGCCCGCACCCCAACCCGGAAGCTGACCATGTCGATCGTGAATTTCTGGCAGCGGCTTCGCGGTAGCGAGCAGATCATGGTGGCGGCTGCCGCGGGCTTCGTCCTGTTCCTGTTGTGGGCAAGCATTGCGCGCGTCGATGAAGTGTCGCGCGGGCAGGGGCGCGTCATTCCGTCGTCGAAAGTGCAGATCATCCAGTCGGCCGAACCGTCGACGATCCGCGAAATTCTGGTGCGGTCGGGGCAGACGGTCAAGAAGGGGCAGTTGCTCGTCCGCCTCGACAATACGACGTCGCAATCCGAACTCGGCCAGCTTGAAACCGAAAATGCCCGGCTGGCGCAGCGCGCTGCGCGCCTGGCGGGCGAGGGCGGCAGCGGCGCCGGATGCGCCGGCACCGATTGCGGCGACGAAGCGCGCCTGGCCCAAGTGCGACGGTCATCGCTGCAAAGCCAACTCGCGGCCCTGTCGGCCAGCGTCGAACAGCGGCGCCGCGATATGGGCGAGGCGCAGGCGACCGCATCGTCGCTCGAAAGCAGCCTGCGGCTGGCGCGCGAACAGGTCGCGATGCTCGAACCGCTGGCGGCGAAGGGCGTGGTGCCACAAACCGAATTGCTGACCGCGCAGCGCGAGGTGGTCGACATCCAGGGTCGGCTCGCCGCAGCGCGCCAGGCGATTTCGCGATCGCAGGCGGCGGTGCGCGAGGCCGGGGCCGAAGTGTCGCGCGCGCGCTTCGATTTCCAGCAGGAGGCGCTCAACGAGCGTAGCCAGCTCACCACCAAAATGGCGGTCAACGAAGAAACGATTCGTGGCGCCGAAGGCCGACTCGCGCGGTCCGAGATCCGCTCGCCGACGCGCGGCGTGGTGAACGACCTGCTCGTCAACACGGTCGGCGGCTTTGTGAACGCGGGCGAACAGATCATGCAGGTCGTGCCGTTGGGCGACAAGCTGCTGATCGAGACCCGCGTCACGCCGCGCGACATCGCCTTCATCAAGGTGGGTGACCCGGCGAATGTGAAGGTCACCGCTTATGATTTTTCCATCTATGGCGGGTTGAAGGGGCGCGTGGTTCGTGTCTCTGCCGACAGCATCTATGACGAGGTCGAACGGCAGGCCTATTTCACCGTCGTCGTCGAAACGACGAACAGCTATCTGACGTCAAACGGCCGCCGCCTTCCGATCACGCCCGGTATGCTGTGCGATGTCGAGATCGTGACCGGGAAAAAGTCGGTGCTCAGCTATCTGTTGAAGCCGGTTTTGAAGGTGAGTGGTTCGGCCTTGACCGAACGCTGATTGTTCAGCGCCAGCGTGAAGGATTTGCGTGACGCCGGGATCGGGGTCGTGTCGGAGGGCGGCTGCGTCCCGCGATACGCGTGCACCCAGCGCTGGTTCCCGCTGAACGACAGCACCGGCCGGACCGAATTGCCCTGACTGCCGTCGTAGAGCCGATCGGTCATATTATCGAGCACGACTTTGCCCGCGTCGGTCTGGACCAGCAGGAAGGCGTGATCGGCGTTCGCCGCCAGATCGCGCAGAAGGACGAGCTTCATCCGGTCGGCGTCGACCCCGGCGGCGCGGAGCAGCTGCATCTTGAGGATAGCGAAATCCTCGCAATCGCCGCTGCGGCGCGCGATCGTCTGTTCGGCGGTCGCCCAGAAGTCGCGCTGACGGTAATTGCGGTCGTCGTTCACATAGGCGATCTCGCGATTGACCCATTGGTTGACGCGCGCGAGCAGGTCGGCCTCGGCCAGCCCCGGCGCGGCATTCGCACGCCGCAGCTGCGCCTGCATCAGCCCGGCGGGGGCGGCGCGGCGCACATGGTTCCAGCGACCATCGAAACGCGTCCGCTTGACCGGGATCGCGCGGGTGCCGAGTTCGGCGGTCGCGTCGTGGTCAGCGGCGGCAGCGAGCGCGTCGCCGATGGGCGACGGGCCGCGCCAGTTGGCCGCGGCATCGCAGTTCCGGACGTCGGACAGCGCGAAAGAAATCGGGCCGCGGCTCGCCGGTTCAAGCGTCCGGCGCGGGGGATAGTCGAGAAGATTTGCGGTGACCGGGGCCGCGGCGACAATCGGTGTTCCCGATTGTTCGGCGCGGATGCGGTCGAGCGCGCTTGGCAAGGCCGGCGACGACAGGCTCGCCCCGTCGGATCGCACGGCGAGTGCGGAGTCCGGGGCCACCTGGCACGGCGCCTTGCTGACCGGCAACGACCGATCGTTGACCAGCTTCGACGACGCATGGGCTGCCGTCGGCGCGAGTGCGGCCGCGACCATTGCGATGGAGACATGAAGCCATCGCAACTCGCCAGCGACAAGATGGGCGTTCTTCCTCATCCTGCTGCATTTGCCGCGCGGGGATGAGGATTCGCTTCATGGCGATAGTAAACAAAGCATTAGGCATGTTGCGCCGACCGACGAATTTCGGTCGAGATGCCTGTCCCGTTTTGGATATTGGCTGTTTTCGCCCGTTGTTTAGTTATCCAGCGGCAATTCCGTGGTCGCCTTGATTTCGGACAGCGCGACCGTCGAATTAATTTCCTGCACGCCGGGCAATTTGCTCAGTTGATCAAAGAAAAAGCGTTCATAGGCGTCGATGTCGCGCGCGACGATCCGCAGCATGAAATCGGTGGTGCCCATCAGGACATAGGCGTCGAGCACCTCGGGAAATCCTTGGATCGCGGCGCTGAATTCGTCGAGGTTCGCGCGGCCGTGCGCGTTCAGCTTGACCTGGGCAAAGACATGCGCGTTGAGCCCGACCTTGCGCCGGTCGACGATCGCCACGCGCTTCTTGATGAACCCGTCGCGTTCGAGCCGGTCGATCCGGCGCCAGCAGGGCGATACGGACAGCCCGACGCGCTCGGCGATTTCGGCCGTCGTCTGATTCGCGTCGCGTTGCAATTCGCGGAGAATCTTTATCTCGAACAGATCAAGGTCGGTCATTTCATCCGCATAGAAGAGTTTTGTGGGTTATTATATCCCCAATTTGACGCTGGGGGTCGAATTGCGAACAAGTTTGCCCAAGCCAAAGATGCGACAAGCGACGCTCATCCCAAGGAGAGTGTTTCATGGTTGTCCGTCTTGCCCGCCTGGCCCCGCCGCTCGAATGCGTGCGTCTCTATGACCTCGAGGCGGGGCTCGACGGCTTCATTGCGATTCATTCGACCGCATTGGGGCCGGGGGCGGGTGGGTGCCGCCTGTGGTCCTACCCCGATATGCGGCAGGCGCTGGGCGACGCGATGCGGCTGGCCGAAGGCATGAGTTACAAGAATGCGCTGGCGGGACTGCCGTTCGGCGGTGCGAAGGCGGTGTTGCGGCGGCCCGAGGGCGAGTTCGACCGGGTGGCGTTGTTCCGCGCATTCGGCCGTGCGGTCGAACAAATGGGCGGGCTTTATGTGACCGCCGAAGATGTCGGGACGTCGGTCGCCGACATGCAGGAGGTGGCGAGCGCATCGCGCCACGTCGCAGGGCTGCCGTCGGCCGAAGGGCGTGCGGGCGGCGATCCATCGCCCTGGACCGCCAAGGGTGTGTTTGAATCGATGGAGGTTGCGGCCGAATTCGCGCTCGGGCGCGGTCTTTCCGGGTTGACGGTCGCGGTGCAGGGAACGGGCAATGTCGGTGCCGACCTGTGCCGCCGCCTTGCCGATGCGGGGGCACATCTGGTGATCGCCGATCCCAGCCCGGCGCGGCGCGACCGATTGCAGGCGGTGCTGGGCGCCAAGGTCGTCGACGTGTCGGAGATCGCGGCGGTGGATGCCGATATATTCGCGCCCTGCGCCCTCGGCGGCGCGCTTGACCGCGACAGCGTCGGGCGGATGAAGGCAAAGCTGGTTTGCGGCGCGGCGAACAACCAGCTTGCGACGCCCGACGTGGCGGCACTGTTGCTCCAGCGCGGCATTGCCTATGCGCCCGACTATGTCGTCAACGCCGGCGGCATCATCAATGTGTCGGCCGAATATCTGGGCGAGAGCGAAAAGGATGTGCAGGCCCGCGTCGCGGCGATTGCCCCGCGGGTTGGCGCGCTGCTCGAACGCGCCGCGCGCGAGGGCCGCTCGCCCGCGCTGGTCGCCGACGAAATGGCCGAAGAGGTGATCGCAGGCGCGCAGCGCGAGGCGGCCTGATGCACCGTTTCCGGATCGACGCGATCCTTGACCCGCAATCGCTGCTCCGCGTGACCGGCCATTTTGCGCAGCGGTCGATCGTGCCGAGCGAAATGACGATGCAGCTCCTGCCGGACCATATGCGGATCGAGGTCATTGTGCGCGATCTCGACCCGCGACAGGCGGCAACAATCGCGGCCAAGCTGGGCGAGGTTTTTGCGGTGACCGGGGCGGAGATGGAGGAACTGGCCGCCTGACGAAGCGCGGTGGCCGACGGTCAAGTTTTTCTTTGAGGATGGCGAGGCGGCGACAGCTTGCCTCGCCTCGCCGTGCGTGCGAGGGCCGCGCTGATAATCGGCGGAAGGCGAGGGCGATGCGGTTCGACGTGGTGATTGTGGGTGCCGGGCACGGGGGCGCGCAGGTCGCGATGATGCTGCGGACGCAGAAATTTGCGGGCAGCATTGCGATCATCGGCGACGAACCCGAGCTTCCCTATGAGCGCCCGCCGCTGTCGAAAGAATATTTTGCGGGCGAGAAGGAATTTGAGCGCATCCAGTTGCGCCCTGCCAAATATTGGGACGAGCGCGAGGTGACCATGCTGCTCGGCACGCGGGTGATGTCGGTCGATCCGCTCGGCCACACGGTCACCACCGATGGCGGCGAGACGATCGGTTATGGCAAGCTTGTCTGGGCAACGGGGGGCAGCCCCCGGATGCTGCCGATCCCCGGCGGCGATCTGCCCGGCGTGCAGGGCGTGCGCACGCGCGCCGATGCCGACGCGATGAAGGCGGCGTCCGAAACCGCGGGGCAGATCGTCGTGATCGGCGGCGGCTATATCGGCCTCGAGGCGGCAGCGGTGCTCAACAAGGCGGGCAAGAAGGTCGTCCTGTTGGAGGCACTCGACCGGGTGCTCGCGCGCGTTGCGGGGGCCCAGCTGTCGCGCTTTTACGAAAAGGAGCACCGCGACCATGGCGTCGACCTGCGGCTTGGCGTGTGTGTCGATGCGATCGAGGGCGATACGCATGTCACCGGCGTCCGGCTGGCGGATGGCGAAGTCATCCCCGCCGATCTGGTTATCGTCGGCATCGGCATCGTGCCCGCCGTTGAGCCGCTGATCGCGGCGGGAGCCGAGGGAGGCAACGGGGTGCTCGTCGACCGTCTCTGCAAGACCAGCCTTGCCGACATTTATGCGATCGGCGACTGCGCGGCGCATGAAAACGCCTTTGCCGAGGGGGCGACGATCCGGCTGGAATCGGTTCAGAACGCCAATGACCAGGCGAATGTCGTCGCCAAGGGCATCGTCGGCGACGAAGCGCCCTATCATGCGATACCCTGGTTCTGGTCGAACCAATATGATTTGAAGCTCCAGACCGCGGGCCTGTCGGCCGGGCACGACCAGGCGGTGTTGCGCGGCGATCCCGCCACACGCAGCTTCTCCGTCGTCTACCTGAAAGCCGGCAAGGTCATTGCGATCGATTGCGTCAACGCAACCAGAGATTATGTCCAGGGGCGGATGGTTGTAACAGCGGGCCTCCACGCGACGGCCGAACAACTCGCTGACGTCGAAACCCCCCTGAAGGCGTTGCTGCCCGCCTGACGGCGCCTGCGCTATGCGCCGGTTGCCGGTTCGTCGCCGAGTGCGGCCTTCAGCGTCGCCTTGATGTTACGAAGCAACCGGCGCAGCGCGATGATCACGATGACTGCGGCGACCGCGAGCAAGATCGCAATGACGATGGCGAGCGGCGGATAGGCGATGGCAAGCGCCAGCAGGCCGCCCGTGGCGACATCCTCGCCGGTTGAGACAACGGCATTGCTGAACGGTTCGGGGCTGACGTTGACCACCGCGCGGGTGGTTGCCTTGGCGCCGTGGCTCAGCAATGCGCCGCCGCCGCCGAGCAGAAAGGCGATGACCTGCCAGGCTGGGTCCGACGAATCGACCAGCGCCAGCGCCAGCAGCGCGCCGCCAAGCGGGCGGATGATGCTGTGGACCGTATCCCAGATCGAATCGACCCAGGCGATCTTGTCGGCGAGAAATTCGGCGATGGTGCCGACCAGCGCGACGCCGAGCACCCAGGGGTTGGCGAGGACTTGCAGCGCGGCAAGATGTTCGGGCAGCGGGAGCCAGCCGAAGTGCATCGCGATCCCGGTTGCCAGGATGGTGAGGTAAAGTCGCCAGCCGGCCAGGAGGCTGAGGCTGCCGGCGACCCCCAAAATCTCGACGATTCCCAATGCCCTGCTCCCCGCCGCTGATCCGCCTTGTATGTTGCACCCGCAACGTTGCGCCCGCAATGGCGAGATGACAAGGCGGTGCGGCGGGGTTATCGCCTTTAATATGAGCCAGGATGTTCCGCCGTCAGTCCCGCCCGCCGCCGCGGCTGCTGTCTTGCCAGATGGCGCGATTCCCGCTGCAACGCTCGTCATCATGCGCCCGCCCGAACGCGGCACGTCGGACGAGATCTTGATGGTCAAGCGATCGACGACGATGGCGTTCGCAGCGGGCGCGGTCGTCTTTCCCGGCGGGCGCGTCGATCCCGACGATTATCTGGTCGCGCGCCAGCACGGGTTTGCCGCGGACGAGGCGGATGGGGCCGCGCGCGTCGCCGCGCTGCGCGAGACGCTGGAGGAAACCGGCCTCGCGGTCGGGTGGCCGACCCTTGCTGACGACGAGGTGGCCGCGGTTCGCCAGGCATTGCTCGGCGGAACCTTGCTGTCCGACATCCTCGCGGCGCGGGGCGACGAGCGAATCGCCTTGGAATCGCTGGTTCCTTTCGCGCGCTGGTGTCCGAATTTCAAAGAGGCGCGGACTTTCGATACGCGATTCTATGCGGTGGCGGCACCGCCGCACAGCCACGAACTGACCGTCGAGGAAGCCGAACACAGCCATATCTTCTGGGCGAGTGCGCAGGACACTCTGGCGATGGCCGACCGCGGCGACGTGTCGGTGATCTTTCCGACCCGCCGCAATCTGGAGCGCTTGGCGCAGGTCGCCGATTTTTCCAGTTTCTCTGCGCATTCGGGGCAGTTTCCGGTCGAATTGATCACGCCGTGGATCGAGGAGCGCGACGGGGGGACGCATCTTTGCATCCCGGCGCATCTTGGATACCCGATCACCAGCGAGCGTTTCGACCGCGTAAGGCGCGGTTGATTGGCATTTGTGGCAACGACTTTTTCCCTATTTAGCAATTTGCTAAGAATTGGCGGGCTAGGGCAAAACGTCGTTGCAATTGCTTAAGCCTATCCGTAAGAAGGCGCGGCAGAAGCAGACCGGGGATTTTTCCTTGGTGTGATTCGACAAGACTAATCCAGTGGACGGAGAAAATGATGAACCTGCTTAAAAAGGCTGCGATCTCTCTCGCAGCGACCTCGATGATCGCGGCGCCGGTTGCGGCGTCGGCGGCTCCCGCAGCCCGCGCAGCCTCGGCCGTTGACGGCCAGAGCGAACTCGAAGGCAGCACCAGCTGGATCATCGCTGTGCTCGCTCTCGTTGCTGTCGTTGGCGGCATCATCATCGCGTCGGACAACGACGACGATGCTCCGACCAGCCCGTAATATACGGCTGATCGATACAGATACCAAAAGGCTCCGAGTTCTGCTCGGGGCCTTTTGTGCGTCTGGAGGCAGCAATTTGGGGGAGGCGACCTATGGCGGCAATCCCTCGGCGCTTTCTCTGCTAACGCCGATCTTCCCTGACGCTGGTTCCTGACGGATCAGCGCCGAAAAATCAGAAAGCGATGTTACGGATAGCGCGCGATCGTGCGAGCGGTATGGCTTGGCGTGCCCGGTCGACTGCCGCCCCGTCGATGGGGGCCAGCGCAATCGCAAGACCCTTTCCCGCCGCGCCGACATCGGCCAGCACGTGTCCCCAGGGATCGATCGCGACGCTGTGACCATAGGTCTGCCGACCGTCGGCATGGGTGCCGCACTGCGCCGCCGCAACGACATGGCACGCGGTTTCGATCGCGCGGGCGCGCATCAGCACGTGCCAGTGCGCTTCGCCGGTCGACACGGTGAAGGCGGCGGGAATCGCGATCAGCGTTGCGCCGCGATCGACCAGCGCGCGGTATAGTTCGGGAAAGCGCAGGTCGTAACAGACGCTCAGCCCCAGCCGCCCCAGCGGGGTGTCGACCAGCGTCAGCGTGTTGCCACCGGCATATGCCGCGGATTCTTGCCAGGTTTCGCCGGACGGCAGGGTGACGTCGAACATGTGGACCTTGTCGTATCGGGCGCGAATACTACCGTCGGCGGCGATGACATGGCTGCGGTTGACGCGTCTTTCGCCATCGTCGGCCAGCAGCGGCATCGACCCCGAATGCAGCCACAGCGCGTGTTTGCGGGCCATGTCCTGAAGCGCGGCGGGCCAGGGGCTGTCGTCCTCGCGCACGATGTGTGCGGCGGAGCGTGCGCGGTCGCGATCGAGAAGCAGCGACATTTCGGGTAGAAAGGCCATCGCCGCGCCGCTCGCGGCCGCCTTTTCCATTGCACGGTCGATCGTTGCCAGGTTGGCGGCGGGATCGATGCCGCTGGTCATCTGGATCAGCGCGGCAAACGGCACGGCGGGCGTGGGGGGTGTCTTCATCGCATCTGGCTAAGCCGCTGCGGCGCCAAGGACAAGGGTGGACCATGGGCGTGAAGCGCCGGGACGATGACAGTTCAGTGGTCAGCAAGGTTGGAAGGCGATAAGATGGCCCGATGTCTTATTCTCCCACGCGTCGTTCGCTTCGTCTCGCCCCGTCGCTCCTGCTTGCCGGAGCTGCCGCGCTGCTTCTGGCGCCGCTTGCCGCCGAGGCGCAAACCGGGGCGCCGCCAGCCACCGCACAGAGCCAGGCGAAGAACAGCGACTGGCTGTATGTCGGCAGCGACATTCCGCGCGATACGGCGTGGCAGTTCGGCGTCCTGCCCAACGGCGTGCGCTATGCCGTCCGCAACAATGGCGTGCCCCCCGGGCAGGTGTCGATCCGGGTGCGGATGGACGTCGGCTCGATGTTTGAAACCGAAGAAGAGCGCGGTTACGCGCATCTGCTCGAACATCTGACCTTTCGCGGATCGGAACATATTCCCGATGGCGAAGCAAAGCGCATCTGGCAGCGGTTCGGGGTCACCTTTGGCAGCGATTCCAACGCCCAGACGACGCCGACGCAGACGGTGTACCAGCTCGACTTGCCCAGCGTCACCGCGGCCAACCTCGACGAAAGCATGAAATTGCTGTCGGGCATGATCCGCGAACCACGCATTTCCGAACTGGCGGTCGCTGCCGAGCGCGGCGTCGTGATGTCCGAACTGCGCGAATCCGATGGACCGCAAAGGCGGATCGGCGACGCAACCAACGCGCATCTGTTCGCCGGGCAATTGCTCGGTGATCGCTCGCCGATCGGCACGACCGCGTCGCTGGGCAAGGCGAGCGCGACGTCGGTCGGCGCCTTTCACAATCGCTGGTATCGCCCTGAGCGTGCGGTGGTCGTCATCGTCGGCGACGCCGATCCCGCCGAACTGGCGCGGCTGGTCGCGAAATATTATGGCGACTGGCGCGCCGAGGGACCCAACCCGGCCGATCCCGATTTTGGCAAGCCCGATCCCAAACAGCCCGCGGCCCGCGAAATTGTCGAAGCGAACCAGCCGCTGGCGTTGACGCTGGCAATGGTCCGGCCGTGGCAGAAGCGGATCGACACGGTCGAAAATACGCGGCGGCTCTACCTCGAATTCATCGCGCAGGCGCTGGTCAACCGCCGGCTGGAAAACCGCGCGCGCAGCGGCGGCAGCTATCTCGTCGCGACGGTCGAACAGCAATATGTCAGCCGCAGCGCCGATGTGACGATGGCCTCGATTGTTCCGCTAAGCGACTGGAAGGCGGCGCTTGCCGATGTGCGCGGGGTGATCGCCGACGCCATCAAGACGCCGCCGTCGCAGGCCGACATCGACCGCGAAGCAAATGAAATTCAGGCGTTTCTGGTCAAGGAACTCGAAAATGCCCGCAATGAACCGGGCGCGCGGCTTGCCGACGACATGGTGCGCGCGGTCGACATCGGCGAAACGGTGACCAGCCCGCAGGGGCAGGTCGACATGTTCAAGGCGATCCGGGCCTCGGCGACGCCGCAGGTGATGCTCGACATCAGCAAGGCTATCTTTGCCGCGCCCGTCACGCGCGTCGTGCTGACCACGCCGACGGCGTCTGGCGGCGACGCCGCGGTGCTCGCGGCGCTGAAGGCGCCGGTCGTTGCCCGCGATGATCGGCTGACCGCAGTCAAGGCCGATTTCAAGCAGCTGCGCGCGGTCGGCCGACCGGGCACGATCGCATCGACCAACCCCGTCGTTGGCCTTCGTGCCGAACGCATCGAATTTGCCAATGGCGTGACCGCGCTGGTGTCGAACAACAAGGTCGAACCCGGTAAAGTGCGCGTCAACGTGCGTTTTGGCACGGGCAACCGCAGCGTCGCGGCCGATGCCCCGAACCTGCTGTGGACCGGCGATTATGCGCTGGTCGCCAGCGGCATCGGCCCGTGGGGTCAGAATGAGATCGACCAGCTGACCAACGGGCGGCAGATCCAGATGAATTTTGCGATCGACGATGATGCGTTCGAGCTGTCGGCCGAAAGCAGGCCCGCCGACCTGGCCGACCAGATGCGCCTGATGGCGGCCAAGCTTGCCCAACCGCGCTGGGACCCGGCGCCGGTCGAACGGCTGCGCATCGGTTATCTCACCGGCTACGACCTGAACGATGCGACGCCCAACGCGGTGCTCGACCGCAATCTGCGCGGCTGGCTGACCAACAATGACGCGCGCTGGGCTGCCCCCGACAAGGCGCAGATCGAGGCGCTGACGCCCGCGGCCTTCCGCGCATTCTGGGAACCGCGGCTTGCCAGCGGGCCGATCGAGGTGCAGATTTTCGGCGATCTCGAAACGGTCGATTACAAGAAGATCCTTGCCGAAACGGTCGGCGCTCTGCCGCCGCGCCAGACATTGGCACCGCCCAGCGGCCAGCGGGTCGATTTCGCCAAACATGTGACGGTGCCCGAAATCGCCTATCATCGCGGCGAACAGGGGCAGGCGGCGGCGATGACCGCCTGGCCGACCGGCGGCGGGCTTGCCAGCCCACGCGACGCGCGCGGGCTCGAGGTGCTCGCGGCAATCTTCAACGACCGTCTGTTCGACCGGCTGCGCTCCGAACAGGGGGCAAGCTATGGTCCCGTGGTCGACAGCCACTGGCCGACGGGGTTCGACACCGGCGGCTATCTGCTCGTGGGCAGCCTGCTCGCGCCGAAGGATCTCGATCGCTTCTATGGCATCGCCCGGGACATCGCCGCCGACCTGGTGGCGCGCCCGGTCAGCGCCGACGAATTGACGCGCAACGCGGTGCCGATCCGCGAACAGGTGGCGCGCGCGTCGACCGGCAATGTCTATTGGATGTTCCTGCTCGAAGGCGCGACGCGCGACCCGCGCGTTGCCGCTGCTGCACTGTCGATCCAGGAGGATATTTCGGCGGTCACCGCGGCCGATGTCCAGCGGCTGGCGCGCCAATATCTGACGCCGCAGCGCCAATGGTCGCTGGCGATCCTGCCCAAGGGCATGACGCTGGCCGATGCATCGGCGCTGGGCGCTGCGACGGCTGCGCCTACGCCGGCGGTCGGCGGGCGCTAGGCGCCGCCTCGCCCCGCTACGTCGCGGGCGGACGTGTCCGGCGAATCCGCGGCTCGTGATCGAGTTCGCCCTTGGTCATGATGTCGTGGCGCATCTTGGCGCGCACATCGTGGATGGATGCAATCACCGGACCCATAGCGACGCCCAGGTCGATCAGCACTGCTTCGGCGAGTTGCAACGAGCTTTCGAGCGTTTCGGGCACGGCGTCGTTCGCGCCCGCCCGGTATAGCGCCGCCGCATGATCGGCGTCGCGCGCGCGGCTGATGACAGGCAGGTCGGGATATTTCTGCTTCAATTGGCGCGTCATGCGCAGCTGCTGCACCGGGTCATCCATCGTCAGCACGATCGCCTGGGCAAACTCGATGCCAAGCTTGTCGAGGCTGCCCGGCCGCGCGACATCGGCGAACCGCACAATGAAGCCGTCGCGGCGGGCGGCGGCAACGGTGTCGATGTCTGCATCGACCGCGACATAGGGGCGGCCATGTTCGCGCAGCAGCTCCGCGACCGTGTGGCCGACGCGACCGAAACCGACGATGACGGTTCGGCCTTCGGGGGTTTCCTCCGCCTGCGTGTCGCCCGTTCGCATTTCGATCCGCCTGGCGACGTCGTGCCCGATTCGCGCCAGAAGCGGGGTAATGGTCAGGCCGATCGCGGTGACGAGCTGCCAAAATTCGGCCGTGTCGCGGCTGATAAGTTGCGCCTGCAATGCGGTTGCGAGCACGATCAGGGTCGTTTCCGACGGGCTGGACATCAGCAAGCCGACTTCGGCTGCGGTGCCGCGCCGCGCGACATTGGAAAAACGCAGCAGCGCCGCAGTCACGATCGCCTTGATCGCGATGACGCCAATGACCGCGAGGATCAATGTCGGCCATTGCTCGGCGATTGTCTTGAGGTTCAAGCCCATGCCGACGCTGATCAGGAAGACGCCGAGCGCGAGTCCCTTGAAAGGTGCTGTGATCGTTTCGACCTCTTCGTGATATTCGGTCTCGGCGATCATCAGGCCGGCGAGCAGCGCACCGACGATCGGTGACAAACCGACCGCCGCGGTTGCCAGTGCCGCAACAATCACGACAAGCAGGCTGGCGGCCAGGAACAGTTCGGGGTCTTTCGCACGCGCGGCCTGGGCGAAAATGCGCGGCAACAGGAACCACCCCCCGATTGCGAGGGCCGCGATGACGACGGCGCCCTGCCAAAGCGTTGCGATCATCAACTCGGTGCTGTCACCGGCGGCGCTGGGCGCGAAGGCGCCGAGGATGAAGATGATCGGGACGATCGCCAGATCTTCAAACAACAGCATCGAGAAGGAGGCGCGGCCGACCGCCGACTTGGTGCCCGCGATGGGCAGCACCAGCGCGGTGGACGATAAAGCGAGTGCAATTCCCAGCCCGAAAGCCGCGGGGGGCCCATAATCGGTGAACAGCATCAACGCTCCACCGAGGATCGCGCCGCCGAGCAGCAACTCGGCGGCGCCAATGCCGAATACCAGCTTTCTTAATTGCCATAGTCGGCGGAACGACAGTTCCAGTCCGATCGAAAAGAGCAACAGGATGATGCCGAATTCGGCGAAGAGCGCGATATCCTCGGTCGACGCGATGGTGACATGTTTCAACCACGGATAGCCGGCGGCCAGCGCCCCGAGCCCCGACGGCCCGACGAGCAGCCCGACCAGGATGAAGCCGATGACCGGGGGCAGGCGGAACCGCGCGAAGGCGGGAATGACAATGCCTGCGGCGCCGAGCACCACCAGCGCATTGCCGATCGCGGATGTTTCTGTTTCCGATACCATAAGGGCCGACCTTATGCAGGCCGGCCCCGATTGGCTAGATGGCTAACCCAACCTTTTTGGTTGTTTTCAGCTGCCCATCTTGGCGTCGAGATTTTCGACGATCGCCTCGAAGAAGCCTTCGGTGGTCAACCAGTTCTGATCCGGGCCGATCAGCAGCGCCAGATCCTTGGTCATCTTGCCGCTTTCGACCGTCGCGACGCAGACCTTTTCAAGGTCGTCGGCGAACTTGATAAGCGCGGCATTGTCGTCGAGCTTGCCGCGATGCTTGAGGCCGCCGGTCCAGGCGAAGATCGACGCGATCGGGTTGGTCGAGGTCGCCTTGCCCTGCTGGTGCATGCGATAGTGACGGGTGACGGTCCCGTGCGCGGCTTCCGATTCGACCGTCTGGCCGTCGGGCGTCATCAGCACGCTGGTCATCAGGCCGAGCGAGCCGAAGCCCTGCGCGACGGTGTCCGACTGGACGTCGCCGTCGTAATTCTTGCAGGCCCAGACGAACTTGCCGCTCCACTTGAGTGCCGAGGCGACCATGTCGTCGATCAGGCGATGTTCGTAGACGATGCCGACTTCGTCGAACTTCGCCTTGAATTCGGCGTTGAACACTTCCTCGAACAGGTCCTTGAAGCGACCGTCATAGGCCTTGAGGATCGTGTTCTTGGTCGAAAGATAGACCGGCCACTCGCGCGCCAGGCCATAGTTCAGGCTGGCGCGCGCAAAGTCGCGGATCGAATCGTCGAGGTTGTACATGCCCATCGCGACACCCGACGACGGGAACTGGAACACTTCTTCGTCGATCAGCGTGCCATCTTCGCCCTCGAACACCAGGCGCAGCTTGCCGGGGCCGGGGACGCGGAAATCGGTCGCCTTATACTGGTCGCCGAACGCGTGGCGGCCGACGACGATCGGGTCGGTCCAGCCGGGCACGAGGCGCGGCACGTTGCGCATCACGATCGGTTCGCGGAACACGACGCCGCCCAGGATGTTGCGGATGGTGCCGTTCGGCGACTTCCACATCTTTTTCAGGCCGAATTCTTCGACGCGCGCTTCGTCGGGGGTGATCGTCGCGCATTTGACGCCGACGCCATATTTCTTGATCGCGTTCGCCGCCTCGACGGTGATCTTGTCGTCGGTGCGATCGCGTTCCTCGATGCCGAGGTCGTAATAATGCAGGTCGATATCGAGATAGGGCAGGATCAGCCGCTCGCGAATCCATTGCCAGATGATCCGGGTCATTTCGTCGCCGTCGAGTTCGACGACCGGGTTGGCTACCTTGATCTTGCCCATGCTTGCTGCCTTTTTCCTTGGGGAGTCGGAGTTGCACGGGGCCTTAGGCAAAGCGGGCCGATTGATCAACCGCCCCATCGCAACGCAACTTGCGTATCGGCGGCAACGATCGGGGTGCCTTATCCATTGTCAGTATAGAAGCGGCACCCTAGAAGAACGGCCCATGTCCCATATCATATCATCGAACCGCCCCGGCGGCGGTATCAAATGGAATTGGCCTTCGGTCCATCCCGAAGGCCGCAAATTCCTGTTGATCGCCGGTATCGTAACGCTTTGCCTGTGGCTGCTGCCGGTGTGGAGCGTCTTTGGCTGGCTGATGCTGGGCGTGACGATCTGGGTCGGCGCCTTTTTCCGCGACCCGGCGCGCGTCACGCCGGCGGGCAGCGATATGATCGTCGCGCCAGCCGACGGCTTGATCACGCAGATCGCCGAAGTGCCGCCGCCCCCCGAAATCGCCGGCCCCGACGGGCTGGGCGCCGCACCGATGCTGCGCGTGTCGATTTTCATGAGCGTCTTTGACGTCCATATCAACCGCACCCCGGTTGCCGGGACGCTGCGCAAGCTTGTCTATATTCCCGGCAAGTTCCTGAACGCCGATCTCGACAAGGCGAGCGAGGAGAATGAGCGCCAGCATTTCGTCGTCGAACGTCCCGACGGCGTGCGCATCGGCTTTACGCAGATCGCGGGTCTTGTCGCGCGGCGCATCATGCCCTTTGTCACCATGGGTAACGAGCTCGGGGTCGGGCAGCGCGTCGGCCTCATCCGGTTTGGCAGCCGTGTCGACGTCTATCTGCCCGCGGGCACGACCCCGCAGGTCTTGCTGGGGCAGCGTACGCTGGCCGGCGAAACCGTCTTGGCGCGGATCGGTGTCGCGGAAACGATCGAAGGCATTGGTCAATAAAGTGACAGACGGCGCGCCGATCGACGAGGGGATGGACCAGGGGCAGGTCGCACCCGACGCGGCCGGCCGCCGCATCGCCGGCGTCAGCCTGCGCGCTTTCGCGCCCAATGCGATCACGATCCTCGCGCTCTGTTCGGGCCTCACCGGCGTCCGCTTCGCGATCGGCGGCGAATGGGCGGCGGCGGTGACGATGGTCATCGTTGCAGGGGTGCTGGATGGCATGGACGGACGCATCGCGCGGCTTTTGCGCGCGCAAAGCAAGTTCGGCGCCGAACTCGATTCGCTGTCCGACGTCATCGCTTTCGGCGTTGCGCCGGCGATGATCCTGTTCCTGTGGTCGCTGTCTGCCGCCCCCAAATTCGGTTGGACGGCGGCGTTGGCGCTCGCCGTATGCTGCGCGCTACGCCTTGCACGTTTCAACTCGCGCATGGATGCCGATTTCCAACCGCACAAGTCGGCGGGTTTTATGACCGGCATTCCGGCGCCCGCGGGGGCCGGATTGTCCTTCGTTCCCGTTTATCTGTGGCTGGTGACGGGAAGCGACCTGTTTCGCGAATGGTATGTCGTCATGCCATGGGCGCTTGGCGTTGCGATGCTGATGATTTCGGCGATCCCGACCTACAGCTGGTCTTCGATCCGGCTCCGGCGATCATGGCGCCTGTTTGCGCTGGCGGGTGTCGGCCTGCTCGGTGCGGCGCTCGTCACCGCGCCCTGGCACACGTTGCTGGCGGTGTGCTTACTCTATCTGGTCATGCTGCCGTTCGGCATCGCCAGCTATGCCAAGGTCAGGCGGCGCGGCTGAGCGCCGGGGACATGCGGGTCGCAGCGCGGACGGTGAGGGGCGTGTCCCGGCGTGCGGGCGCATGGCGCAGCGTCATTTTCCGCGGGGCCGGGCCGGGCTGCGGCGCAGCACCGACGGGGAAAGCGCCGTCACCCAGCAGTGCCGAGAGGATCGCATCTTCGTTATTCTTGATCATGGCGACGATCACCATCACGCCGATACCGGCGGCGATGGCGAAGAGGAGGGCGGCTGCGACCTGAACCATGATCTTGTCCTTTCGGCTTTCGTATGCGAAACCTTTGTTAACCAGCGACGGTTTCCATGGTCTTTTCGTTCCATGTTCCTGTTTTGTTCTCAAGTGTTTTGCGACGAACCGAGTCGCTTTGTCGTCGAATTGACGCGATCCTTCATTTCGGTCGAGCCCGAAAATGCGCGCTCGACGCTTGCTTTTGACGGCCAGGCCCGCTAACGGGCCGCCCATTCCACATGGAAAGCGCACATCACCGGTGCCGGGACCATCTCTGAACAGATGCCTCGGTTCTTGCTTTCCAGAGGACTAACCGGAAGGAGAAAGACTATGGCGGCACCTGTCGTCACGATGCAGAATCTTATCGAAGCTGGCGCCCACTTCGGCCACCAGACCCACCGTTGGAACCCGCGCATGAAGCCGTATATCTTCGGCGCGCGCAACGGCATCCACATCCTTGACCTGTCGCAGACCGTGCCGCTCTTCGCGCGCGCGCTGGACTTCATCGCCTCGTCGTCGGCTGCCGGTGGCAAGGTGCTGTTCGTCGGCACCAAGCGCCAGGCGCAGGGGCCGATCGCCGATGCAGCCCGCGCGTCGGGTCAGCACTTCGTCAACCACCGCTGGCTGGGCGGCATGCTCACCAACTGGAAGACGATCTCGAACTCGATCAAGCGTCTCAAGACGCTCGAAGAGCAGCTTTCGGGCGACACCTCGGGTCTGACCAAGAAGGAAGTGCTCAACAAGACGCGCGAGCGCGACAAGCTCGAAATGTCGCTTGGCGGCATCCGCGACATGGGCGGCATTCCCGACGTGATGTTCGTGATCGACGCGAACAAGGAAGAGCTGGCGATCAAGGAAGCCAACGTCCTTGGCATCCCCGTCGTCGCGATCCTCGATTCGAACGTCTCACCTGACGGCATCGCGTTCCCGGTTCCGGCGAACGATGACGCGGCGCGCGCTATCCGCCTGTACTGCGATGCGGTTGCCCAGGCGGCAACGCGTGGCGGCCAGCAGGCCCGCGCGAACCGCGGCGAAGATCTTGGCGCGGCTGTCGAGCCGACCGCCGAACCCGTTCTGGTCGAAGAAGCCGCCGCGCCGGTGACCGAGGACGAGCAGATCCCGGCCGAAGCCGCCGCCGAAACCGAACGTCAGAGCGACGCCTGATCGCTCTTGGGCGTGACGGGACGGCGGGCTGCTTTACGCGTCCGCCGTCCCTGTCATCCCATTGACTTATCGCCCCGCCATGCGCGCGGGCGTCCCGCGGGCCGAAAAGCGCCTGCCCCTTTGGAAAGGAATATCCCATGGCTGAAATCACGGCCGCTCTCGTCAAGGAACTGCGCGACCGCACGGGCGCAGGCATGATGGACTGCAAAAAGGCGCTCGCCGAAAACAACGGTGACATCGAAGCGTCGATCGACTGGCTGCGTACCAAGGGCCTTGCTGCCGCCGCCAAGAAGGCCGGCCGCGTCGCTGCCGAAGGGCTTGTCGGCGTCGCCACCGACGGCACCCGCGGCGCGATGGTCGAAGTGAACAGCGAAACCGACTTCGTTGCCAAGAACGAACAGTTTCAGGGCTTCGTTCGCGACGTGACGCAGGTCGCGCTCGCCGGCAGCATCACCGACATCGACGCGCTGAATGCCGCCGCCTATCCGACCGGCAGCACCGTCGCTGAACAGCTGACGCAGAACATCGCGACGATCGGTGAAAACCAGTCGCTGCGCCGTTCGTCGATCGTCACGGTGAATTCGGGCGTCGTTACGGGCTATGTCCACAACGCCGCAGCGCCCGGCATGGGCAAGATCGGCGTGCTCGTCGCGCTCGAATCGACCGCTGGTGCCGACGTCCTCGAACCGCTGGGCAAGCAGCTGGCGATGCACGTTGCCGCGGCGAACCCGCTGGCGCTGAACGGCGACGATCTCGACGCCGACCTCGTCGCGCGTGAACGTGCGATTGCCGAGGAAAAGGCTGCCCAGTCGGGCAAGCCGGCCGAAATCGTTGCCAAGATGGTCGACGGTTCGATCGCGAAGTTCCGCAAGGAAAATGCGCTGTTGTCGCAGCTGTTCGTGATGGACGGCAAGACCCCGGTCGCCGAAGTCGTGGCCGCCGCCGGCAAGGATGTCGGCGCGACGATCACGCTCAAGGGCTTCGTCCGCTTCCAGCTCGGCGAAGGCATCGAGAAGGAAGAAAGCGACTTCGCGGCGGAAGTCGCGGCTGCCGCTGGCGTCTGACAAAAGAAGGTTCGGATTGCTGCGCCGCGGCGCGGCAGTCCGCTTGGCAATGGCGCGCGCCTTCACTAGGGTGCGCGCCATTCGCGTATCTAACACCAAAAAGGTTCCCCCGATCATGGCATTGCCCGGCATGAAACGCATTTTGCTGAAATTGTCGGGCGAGGCGCTGATGGGGGCCAGCCCGTTCGGTATCGATCCCGACACGGTCGCCAGCATGGCGGCCGAGGTCAAGGAAGCGAAGGGCCGCGGGCTTGAAATCTGCCTTGTCATCGGCGGCGGGAACATCTTTCGCGGCATGGCGGGCGCGGCCAAGGGCATGGACCGCGCACAGGCCGACTATATGGGTATGCTGGCGACCGTGATGAACGCGCTGGCGATGCAGAATGCGCTTGAACAGCTGGGCGTCGAAACGCGCGTTCAGTCGGCGATCGAAATGGACAAGGTGTGCGAGCCGGTGATCCGTCGCCGCGCCGAACGCCATATGGAAAAGGGCCGCGTGGTGATCTTTGCCGCCGGTGTCGGGGCGCCTTATTTCACCACCGACAGCGGCGCCGCGCTGCGCGCTGCCGAAATGAAATGCGACGCGCTCTTGAAGGGCACTAGCGTCGATGGCGTCTATAATGCCGATCCCAAGAAAGACCCGGCGGCCGTCCGTTATGACACGCTGAGCTATGACCGCGTGCTTGCCGACAATCTGAAGGTGATGGACGCGAGCGCGGTGGCGCTGTGCCGCGATAATCATATTCCGATCGTCGTGTTCAACATCCGCGAGCCGGGCAATCTGGCGCGCGTGTTGGCGGGCGAGGGGGTTTCCACCATTGTCGGCGATGCCGACTGACGAAAATTGGGTCGGCGATGCCGACGCACCAAGTTGCCGACGCCAACGCGTCCTGAGACAGACTCAAGAGAGGAAAAGACCATGGCGAAATATGACAAGGCCGATCTGGAACGCCGCATGCACGGCGCGGTCGAATCGCTGAAGAGCGACCTTGCCGGCCTGCGGACCGGCCGCGCGCACACCGCGCTGCTCGATCCGGTGACGGTCGAGGTTTATGGCAGCCACATGCCGCTGAACCAGGTCGCATCGGTCAGCGCGCCCGAACCGCGGATGCTGTCGGTGCAGGTGTGGGACAAATCGAACGTCGGCCCCGTCGACAAGGCGATCCGTTCGGCAGGGCTCGGGCTCAACCCGATCGTCGACGGCCAGATGCTGCGCCTGCCGATCCCCGAAATGACGCAGGAACGCCGCAAGGAATTGTCGAAGCTGGCGGGCCAATATGCTGAAAAGGCGCGCGTTGCCGTGCGCAACGTTCGCCGTGACGGCATGGACAATCTGAAAGCCGACGAGAATAAGAAGGAAATCAGCGAGGACGATCGCAAGCGTTCGGAAACCGAGGTCCAGAAGCTGACCGATGCGACGATCGCCGAGATCGACGCTGCCGCGACCGCGAAGGAAAAGGAAATCCTGGGCTAGTGCTTGTCCGCGCCTCCCTCTCTTTCGTTCGGGCTCAGCCTGTCGAAGCCCCGTCCTTTTCTTCCGAAAGAAAGAACGGCCCTTCGACAAGCTCAGGGCGAGCGGGCCTTTAGGTCTTTTTGGTGACTGTTCCCGACCACGGCGCGCGCCATGTCGCCATCATCATGGACGGCAATGGCCGCTGGGCCAAGAAGCGGCTGCTGCCCCGCGTCGCCGGCCACAAGGCCGGGGTCGAGGCGGTGCGAACGATCGTGCGCGCGGCGGGCGACCTCGGGATCGAGGCGATGACGCTTTACGCCTTCAGTTCCGAAAACTGGAAGCGGCCCGAAGAAGAGGTCAACGACCTGATGGGACTGATGAAACGTTTCATCCTGTCCGACCTCGACGAATTTGCCGCCAATGACGTGAAGCTGAAGGTGATCGGCGATTGGCGCGCTCTCGCGCCCGACGTCGTCGCGCTGATCGACAATGCGATCGAACGCACCGCGGGCAACAAGCGCACGACGCTGGCGGTCGCGCTCAACTATGGTGCGCAGGATGAACTGGTGCGTGCGGCCAATGCCGCCGCCGCGTCGGGCGCGGTCACGGCCGAGGCGATCGAGGCGAACCTCGACACCGCCGACATGCCGCCGCTGGACCTGCTCATCCGCACGTCGGGCGAGGTGCGGCTGTCGAACTTTCTGCTGTGGCAGTCGGCCTATGCCGAACTCTATTTCACCGATATTTTGTGGCCGGATTTCAAACCGGCCGATCTGAAGGCGGCGCTCGATCATTTTGCGCGCCGCGATCGCCGTTACGGGGGGCTATAGGGCATGGCAGCGGGCAAATCGGACCTGTGGGTGCGGATCGGATCGGCGATCATCCTGTTCGCGATCGCGGGGACCGCGCTGTGGTTCGGCGGCATCGCCTTTGGCTTGCTCCTGCTCGTGGGCGGTGCGCTCGTCCTCGTCGAATGGTTCGCGCTCGTGAAAAGGATGACCCTCGGCAGCGGCGCGAAAACGGCGCTCAACCTGCTCGGCCCGATCCTTGTGCTGGGCGCGATGGCGGGGCTGTGGTTCATCCGCGACCATCTGGGCGTTACCGCCGCACTCTGGGTGTTCGGGATGGTGTGGGCGACCGATATCGGCGCCTATTTCGCCGGGCGCGCCTTTGGCGGCGCGCGGCTTGCGCCGAAAATCAGCCCGTCGAAGACCTGGTCGGGATTGTTCGGCGGGATGGTCGCGGCGTTGATCGCCAGCGCCACCATCGGCGACCGGGCCGGGATCGTCGGTGTTCCCTTGTGGATCGGCCTGTTCATGGGCCTGCTCGCACAGCTTGGTGACCTGTCGCAAAGCTGGATGAAGCGCCGCGCCGGGGTCAAGGATTCGGGCAAGCTGATCCCCGGCCATGGCGGCCTGTTCGACCGCGTCGACGGCGTGCTGCCCGTGGCGCTATTGCTTGGCGCGCTGGCTTTTGCGGGCCAGATCGCCGTGCGGGCGGCGGGGTGAACATGGTGCAGCGCCGCCTATCGCTGTTCGGTGCCACCGGATCGGTGGGTCAATCGACCCTCGACCTGGTGCGCCGCGACGGGGAGGCATGGGCCGTCGGGGTGCTGACCGCCAACAGCGACGTCGCCGAACTGGCGAAATTGGCAAAGGCGTTCCGCCCCGACGTCGCGGTGATCGCCGACGAGGCACTTTATGGTCCGCTGAAGGAGGCGCTGGCCGGAACGGGCGTCGAGGCGGCCGCCGGCGCCGCGGCGCTGGTCGACGCTGCGCGGCGGCCGACCGACCTGGTCATGGCGGCGATCGTCGGCACCGCGGGGCTGGCACCGACGATGGCGGCGCTGGAGGCCGGGCACGACGTCGCGCTCGCGAACAAGGAGGCGCTCGTTTCGGCGGGCGCGTTGATGACCGCTGCCGCGCGGCGCTCGGGTGCAACGATCCTGCCCGTCGATAGCGAGCATAATGCGATCTTCCAGTGCCTTGCGGGTGGGCGCATCGACCAGGTCCGCCGGATCATCCTGACGGCCAGCGGCGGACCGTTCCGCACGATGAGCGCAGAGGATATGGCCGTCGTCACCCCCGCACAGGCGGTCGCGCATCCCAACTGGTCGATGGGCGCAAAAATCAGCGTCGATTCGGCGACGATGATGAACAAGGGCCTCGAACTGATCGAGGCGCATCATTTGTTCCCGGTCGGGCTCGACCGCATCGAGATACTGGTTCACCCCCAGTCGGTGATCCATAGCTTGGTTGAATATATCGACTGTTCGACGCTGGCGCAGCTCGGTTCGCCCGACATGCGGATTCCGATCGCATCGGCGCTCGCCTGGCCGCAACGGATGGCGACGCCCTGCGCTCCGCTCGACCTTGCCAGCATCGCGCGGCTCGATTTCGCGGCGCCCGACGAGGTGCGCTTTCCTGCCACCGCGCTCTGCCGCGCCGCGATTGCCGAGGGCGGCGCCCGCCCGGCCCAGCTCAACGCCGCCAACGAGGTGGCGGTCGCCTCTTTCCTTGCCGGTCGCATTTCCTTTCCTGCGATTGTCGACACGGTGCGCCGCGTGATCGATGCCGAGGCACCGACGGTGCCGACGTCGCTTCAGGACATATTCAGCGTCGATGCCGCATCGCGCACGGCTGCCCAATATTTTGTGGACCAATTTGAACATGCTTGAGACACCGGGTTTCGCCTTTACCATTCTGGCTTTCCTGCTCGTGCTGGGCCCGCTCGTCTTCGTGCACGAATATGGGCACTATATCGTCGGGCGCTGGTGCGGGGTGAAGGCCGACACCTTCTCGATCGGCTTTGGCCGCAAGATCCTGGGCTGGACCGACAAGCGCGGCACCGAATGGAAGATCGGCTGGCTGCCGCTGGGCGGCTATGTCCAATTTGCGGGCGATCGCGACGCGGTCAGCCAGCCCGACGCCAATTGGCACCAACTGCCCGCCGCGGAAAAGTCGCACACCTTCCCGGCGCAGCCCGTTTGGAAACGCGCGCTGATCGTCGCCGCGGGGCCGGTGACCAATTTCCTGTTCGCGATCCTGATCCTTGCGGGTTTCGCCTGGGCCGGCGGCAAGCCGGTGACGCCGCCCGTCGCGGGCGGGATCGAGGCCGGGTCAGCCGCCGCCGCAGCGGGGCTGCGCACCGGCGACCGGATCGTCGCGATCGACGGGCGGCCGATCGAAACCTTTGGCGACATCCCGATGGCGGTCGCGCATCGGCCGGGCGAGGCCATGCAGGTGCGCGTCCTTCGTTCGGGGAGCGAGCGGACGGTCGAACTGACACCGCGGCTGGTCAAGGACAAGGACCCGTTCGGCAAGGAATATGAACGCGCGATCATCGGCCTGGCGCCGCCGCCGCCGCAGTTGCAGCCGGTATCGCTGATCGAGGCGCCCGCGGTCGGGCTGCACCAGACGTGGCAGATCGTGCGCCAGACGGGCGAGGTGCTGGGACAATTCCTGACCGGACGCCGGTCGATCAAGGACATGAACGGCCCGGTCAAGATCGCCGAGATATCAGGGCAGGCGGCGACGCTGGGGCTGGCGTCGCTGATATTCTTCATCGCCCTGATTTCCATCAATCTGGGGTTCATCAACCTCTTGCCATTGCCGATGCTCGATGGTGGTCATTTGCTGTTCTATTCCTATGAAGCGGTCCGTCGGCGCCCTGCGCCGCCGCAGGTGCAGGAATGGGCGTTTCGATTCGGCTTTGCAGCGGTTGTCACATTGATGCTGGTCGTGACTTTCAACGATTTGGGCTCATTGGGCCTGTGGGACCGGATCGCGCGCTTGATTGGCTAGCGAGTCTGGGGCAGGGAGTGGCGCGCGAACCTGCGGTCAGGCGGGTTTGTCGCATTCGAGTTATTTTTTCGGGATGAACAGCGTGGCTTCACACAAATTCTCGGCGCGGACACAGCTGTCGGCCCTCCTTATGGCAGGAACGATGCTGGGGGCGCCGGCGATGGCGCAGCAGGCCGCGCCGCCAACCGTTCCCGCGCCCGGCGTTCCCGCACCCGCTCCCGAAGCGGCGCCGACCGCGACGACGGTCCAGTCGATCACCGTCGTGGGGAACCAGCGGCTCGAGGCGCAGACGATCCTGTCCTATCTGCGGCTGCGCGTCGGTCAGCAATATGACCGCGCCGTGCTCGATCAGGCGCTGAAGGACTTGGCCGCGACCGAATTGTTCAAGGATTTCCAGATCACCGACAACGCCGGTGCGCTGACGATCCAGGTTGCCGAAAACCCGGTGATCAACCGCGTCATCCTGGAAGGCAACAAGCGGCTGAAAGAAGACAAGATCCGGCCCGAAATCAAGCTCGCGCCGCGCCAGATCTTCACCCGTTCCAAGGTCCGCGCCGACGTCGCGCGCATCATCGAGCTTTACAAACGCCAGGGCCGTTTCGCCGCGACCGTCGAACCGAAAATGGTGTCGCTCGACCAGAATCGCGTCGATGTGGTGTTCGAGATCAACGAAGGGCCGAAGTCGAAGGTCCGCCAGATCAACATCATCGGCAACGAAAAATTCAGCGACGGCGACCTCAAGGACGAGATGGCGACGAAGCAGTCGAGCCTGCTGACCATCCTGTCGTCGAACACCAGCTATGACCCCGATCGCCTGGCCTATGACCAGCAGAAGCTGCGCCTGTTCTACCTGACCAACGGCTATGCCGATTTCCGCGTGATTTCGGCGGTGGCGGAGCTGACGAGCAACAAGCAGGATTTCATCATCACCTATGTGGTCGAGGAAGGCGAACGGTATAAGTTCGGCGACGTCGATGTGAAGAGCGAGATCCGCGACTTCCAGCCCGAAATGCTCAAGAAGCTGCTGCCGATGAGCACCGGCGACTGGTATGATGCGAAGCTGGTCGAGGACACGGTCGAAAGCCTGAGCGAGACCGCGGGCCTGTTCGGTTACGCCTTTGCCGACATCAACCCCGAATTCCGCCGCGATCCCGATACGCGGACGATGGCGATCACCTTCAACGTCGGCGAAAGCCCGCGGACTTACGTCGAGCGGATCGACGTCAACGGCAACACGCTGACGCACGACAAGGTCGTCCGCCGCGAATTCCGCCTGAACGAAGGCGATGCGTTCAACAGCTTCGGCATCAAGCGCACCGAGAACCGCATCAACTCGCTCGGTTATTTCCAGGAAAATCTGGAGATCGAGCGCAAGGAAGGCAGCGCCCCCGATCGCATCATCCTGGAAACCAATGTCGAGGAAAAGCCGACCGGCGAATTGTCGCTCTCGGCCGGTTTCTCGTCGATCGAGAATTTCCTGCTCCAGGCGTCTATCCGCCAGCGCAACTTCCGCGGGCTCGGCCAGCAGCTCCAGGCATCGGTCAATTATTCGAGCTATTCCAAGTCGATCGAACTCGGCTTTACCGAACCCTATCTGTTCGATCGCAACATCTCGGTCGGCGGCAG
>NZ_MIAM01000048.1 GCF_001830555.1 Sphingopyxis sp. RIFCSPHIGHO2_12_FULL_65_19
CGTCACGCTTGGTCCTCTCCCTTCGCCCCGATTGCGCGAAAGCCCGGCGCGACGCAAGAGGCGCGCGCATGGCGGGCTTGCGGCGGCCGCGCCTTTCTGCTCCGTTCAACCCCGGACAGGGGAGAAATCGATGACAAGACTGACCGCGCTGCTGACGTCCGCCATATTGTTTGCAACGCCCGCAATCGCCGCCGAGGCGGTCCCCCGTCCCGACCAGCTCGCCTTTCGCGAAATCTACAAGGAGCTGGTCGAAACGAACACGACGCTGTCGTCGGGGAGTTGCACCCTCGCGGCCGAGCGCATGGCGGCACGGTTGAAGGCGGCGGGATTAAAGGACGATCAGCTGACGCTGTTTGCCGTCCCTGACAAACCCAAAGAGGGCGGCCTCGTCGCCGTCTATCCCGGCACGTCGAAAACGGCGAAACCCATCCTGCTGATCGCGCACATCGACGTCGTCGAGGCGAAGCGCGAGGATTGGGAGCGCGACCCGTTCGTGATGGTCGAAGAAAATGGTTATTTTTACGGGCGCGGCACCGCCGATATCAAATCGCAGGCCGCGGTCTGGGTCGACACGTTGATCCGGTTTCAGCAACAGGGGTATAAACCCAGCCGCACCGTCAAGATGGCGCTGACCTGCGGCGAGGAAACCAACGGCGCGTTCAACGGCGTCGAATGGCTGGCGGCGAACGAGCGCGATCTGATCGACGCCGAATTTGCCCTCAACGAAGGCGGCGGCGGCGACAGCGATGGCAAGGGCAACGTCATCGGCCAGTCGGTGCAGGTCGGCGAAAAGACTTTCGCCAACTTCCGGCTGGAGACCAGAAACCCCGGCGGCCACAGCTCGGCGCCGGTGCCCGACAATGCCATCTATCAGCTCGCGCGCGCCGTAACCCGGGTCGAGGAGCATCGCTTTCCGACCGAGATGACCGACACGACCCGGCGGTTCTTCGCCGAAGCGGGCGCCGCACGCGGCGACGAAACGGGCAAGGCGATGGTCGCCCTCGCCAACAACATGGCCGACAAGACGGCCGAGGCGATCGTCAACAAGGACCCGTTCCTGCACAGCAACCTTCGCACGACCTGCGTCGCGACGCTGCTCGATGGCGGTCATGCCGCGAACGCGCTGCCACAGCGCGCGGGGGCGAATATCAATTGCCGTATCTTTCCGGGGCACAGCATCGAATCGATCAAGGCTGAACTGGCAAAGGTGATCGGCGACCCCGGCGTCGCTATCACCCAGCTGCCACCCAAGCGGCCCGCCCCGCCTGCCCCGCCGCTCGATCCAAAGATCATCGGGCCGATGCAGACGCTCGTCGACAAATATTGGCCGGGCCTGAAGGTCATCCCGTCGATGGCGAATGGCTATACCGACGCGACCTTCCTGGGCGCGGTGGGCATCCCGACCTATGGCATTCCCGGCATGTGGGGCGACCCCGACGGCAATGGCGCGCATGGCCTCAACGAACGCATGGAAGTGCGCTCGGTCTATGTCGGGCGCGATTATATGTTCGACCTGGTGAAAGCTTACGCCGACTGACATTCCTTCACCCTCGTTGGGAGAAGGATATCGAGCCTTGTCGCGAAGCGATGTCACGCTGCCTCCCCCGTCAAGGGGGAGGACAGGTTCAACCCACGAACGCCCGCTCGATCACGAAGTCGCCGGGCGCCGCGTTCGATCCTTCCGTGAAGCCCAGCGCCTCGAAGCGCGCCTCAAGGTCGCGGATCATCGCCATGCTGCCGCACATCATGATGCGGTCGGTCGCGGGGTCGAAATGCGCCGGGCCGGTCAGCGGGTGGCCGAACAGGCCCCCGCTTTCGATCAGCGCGTCGATGCGGCCTTCGGTGCGGAAGGGCTCGCGCGTCACCGTCGGCAGGTAATGAAATTGCAGCAGCGCCTGGTCCTGCACCAGCGGATCGCCCGCCAGCTGGCTTTCGAGCTCGTCGCGAAAGGCGAGGTCGCTGACCTGGCGCACGCAATGGACGAGCTGGATCTGGCTGAACCGTTCATAGATGTCGGGGTCGCGTGCCAGGCTGAGGAAGGGCGCAAGCCCGGTGCCGGTCGAGAGCAGGAACAACCGCTGCCCCGGCAGCAGCGCGTCGGCCACCAACGTCCCCGTCGGCTTGCGGCCCAGATAGACCGGATCGCCGGGCTGGATCTTCTGAAGCCGCGAGGTCAGCGGACCGTCGGGCACCTTGATCGACAGAAATTCCAGCTCGTCGGCATAAGCCGGGCTGGCGATCGAATAAGCGCGCAGCAGCGGGCGCCCTTCGCCTGGCAGGCCGATCATCACAAATTCGCCCGACCGGAACCGAAAGCTCGGCGGACGGGTGATGGTAAAGCTGAACAGATGCTCGTTCCAGTGGCGCACCGAACGCACTTCTTCGACCGTCAACGAGGCGGAGGGAGCCAGCTTAGCGGCTTCGGCAATACGGTCACTCATCACTTTGGACTTTCCTGATGCGTCATGGTGCCGGCCGCGAGGGCCGACATATCGAATCCCGCCGCGACCAGCCGGCGCGTCGCTGCGCCCATCGCTTTCGCGATCGGGCCGACGCTGTCGTCTTTGGCAAGCAAGGCCAGCGTCGCGCGGGCATTGGCGGCGTTCTCAAGCGAAAAGTCGCGCCAGAGTCCAAGCAGAATTGCTTCATCCTCTGAAATCTGGAGGCACGGCATCGGCGCCAGCAGCAGCGTTCGGGCCGCATCGCCGCCGAGCAGCGCCATCGCGATATGGAAGTCGGCCAGTGCGCCCGCCGCATTCACGGCGACGAATCCCCGATGCAGCCGTTGCGGCGGGCATTGCCCGCGTTCGGCAGCCGCAACCCAGCCGCGCATCGCCCAAAGCAGAAATCGCCCGCCATTGCAGAGGCTTTTCACCGGCCGGTCGACGAAGGCGTACATCAAATCCCTTTCCAGCACACGCCTCGATGCGGTGCTGGTGGGCTTATATGTTATTGCGAGTCATTTGCAATTTACATTTTGTAGGGATCATGTTGTCGGCCCTGGGCGCTGCATCACCGGTCAGCGATGGGACGCAGCCGCAAACCCACCCCACCGCGCGGCGATGGGGTGCGGGACCACCGCGAGCCGAGGGTGGCGGGGCGGTTCGTTCAACTCGCCGCCCCTCGGTCAGCGCTTTGGCGGGCGACCTCGCCATTGCTTCGCGACAGGGAGCGACCGGCCCCGTCGTTCAATATCCCAGCGTCGCCTCCAGAAACCAGATGCGCTGCTCGGTCTCATCGGCCCAACCGTCGACCAGCCCGCTTGTCGCGATGTCGCCATCGGCTTCGGCTGCGGCCTTCACATCCTTGAGCTGGCCGAGCAGCACCTTGTTATCGTCGGCAAGCGCGCGGATCATCGCTTCGGCCCCGACGTTCGCGTTGTCGTCATCGCGGATCGAGGCGCGGCGACTGATGTCGCCGATGGAGCGCAGCGTCTGCGCGCCATTTTTGCGTACCCGCTCGGCGATCAGGTCGGTGGTCGCGAAAATCTGCGCCGCCTGTTCGTCGAACAGAAGATGCAGTTCGCGAAACTGCGGTCCCTGGACGTGCCAGTGATAATTTTTTGTCTTGAGGTAGAGGGCAAAACTGTCGGCGAGCAACGCGTTGAGCGCGTCGGCTACGGCGGGAGCATTATCGGTGTTCTTGGACATGGGAGCATCCTTTCTTTGGTCCTCCCGATATAGCGGATGGGGCCGGTGCTTTCCCATTGAAGCTTTGGCTAAGCTTCATCGATAAAAACGATAAGACCTGATAAATATCGGCAACTAGCCGATCAGTCCGAAGGCACCGAGCGCCGTGCGGATTCCCCACAGCGCCAGGATAACGGCGCCGGACCAGCGGATGATCCGCGCCGTGCGTCGTTCGGCCAACGCCGGGCCAAAGGCAAGGAAGGGCAACATCGCCAGCGTCCAGCCGACCAGCCCACCCGCGGCGGCCCACTGCCCCGCGCCGCTCGTCGCGGCGAGCGCGCCGATCAGAAAATGGCTGCGATCGCCGAATTGCGCGGCGAGCATCCGCCCTGCCAGCAAAACCGGCGGCGCGTCGTCGGCCCCAACATCGGACAGGAACGTCACCCGCCACAGCAGCGCGGTCGCCGCCGACAGCAGCGCGAGCGCGACGAGCAATGCCGCCACCCCCTGCCCGATCATGCCATTCGCGATTGCGCCTGCGACAGCGGCGATCACCGCGTTGACGATGAAGGCACCGAACGCAATCGCCACGGTGACGCGCCGATCGCGGCGCGCGCTGATCAGCCGGGACAGCGCGATCCCGCTGCGCCCGTCGGCATTGGCGAGCAGCACGGCCACCAGCGCAAGCATGATTGCATCCATGGAATATCGTGTGGATTGTCAGCGCAGGGCGGTCAATGCCCCAGCCGCATCGCCACCGACGCCAGCCAAGCCTCGTGTGCGGCGGCAGGCAACGGCCCGCGCGGGGCGCTCGCAGCGTCGCTCATCGCATCGAGATAGGTCAGGATGGCGGCGCGATACCCACCCCCGGCAACCGCGGATTCCAGGCGGCTCGCCAGTGTCTCGACCGCGGCAAAGCCATTGTCGCGCGCGAGGCAGCGAATGTCGTCGATGCCCTGGACGATCTGCGCGAGCGCGCAGTGCGGCAAGGCTTCGGCCAGCGCGCCGATCTGGCCGGTAATCCGGTTCTGGATGTCGAGATATGGGTCGGTCTGGTTTCGCATCTTACCCCCCTGTCGTCAGGCGAAGGATGCGCTTTTTTGGTTAACGCCGCGTTAGCGGTGGCCGGGAAGGCCGCCCAGCCGCTGCTTGCTGCGATACATGTCGCGGTCGGCGGCCGCCAATATGTCGGATTCGGTCATCCCGGTCTGGAGCATGGCGATACCGAAACAGGCCGACAGCGCAATTTCATGCCCGTCATAATGCGCGGGTGCGGCGGTCAGCACGTTGCACAGCCGGGTGACCTGGGCCCGCGCGCCGTCTTCGCTCGACTGGTCCAGGATCAGGCCGAATTCGTCGCCGCCGATGCGCGCCGCGACGTCGGTGGCGCGGATCGACGCGGCGAGCCGCTTGGCGATTTCCAGCAGCGCAAAATCCCCCGCCGCATGACCAAAGCTGTCGTTGATATATTTGAGCTGGTTGACGTCGACAAAGACCACCGCGGCGCGTTCGGCGTGGCGTTCAAAGCGGGCCATGCGGTGATGGATCGCGGTCAGGAAATAGCGGCGGTTGAACAAGGGCGTCAGCGTATCGCGCTCGGATACGCGTTCAAGCTCGGCGACGGCGATCTTCAATACGCGGTTTTCGCGGCGCAACGCGTCGCGTTCCCGGCGTATGTCACGCAGCTGGTCCTCGATGGAGTCAACGGATACGGCGCCGAACTGGTCGACTGCGATCCGTGCCCCCCCTACGCTATCCATGCCTAGTCCCCGGCGCGCCCTACCCTCCCTCGGCCGAGCGCCGACGGATCTAAGTGCGGCAACCCTAGCCGCGACTTGATACCAATCGGTAAACGCGATCGACATCAATTGTTCGGCGGCTCTCCGTTCCTTGCCAGCAGCCCCCCAAACGCGATCTCGATGCTTCCATCTCGACAAGACAGGCTCTAGTGGGAGGGCGGCGGCGATTCATCGCGGCCCGCAGGAGGGATGGGTGATGGGCGAGAACGCGCCGCAAGTCGGGGTCATCATGGGCAGCCAGTCGGACTGGCCGACCATGGCGCACGCGGTCCAGATCCTCGAACAATTGGGCATCGCGCACGACGTCCAGATCGTGTCGGCGCACCGCACCCCGGATCGCCTCGTCGATTATGCGAAAAGCGCCGCCGAACGCGGGTTGAAAGCCATCATCGCGGGCGCGGGCGGCGCCGCGCACCTGCCCGGCATGGTCGCGTCGATGACGCGCATCCCGGTGCTCGGGGTGCCCGTCCAGTCGGCGGCGCTCAGCGGCGTCGACAGCCTCTATTCGATCGTCCAGATGCCCGGCGGCATTCCGGTCGCGACCTTCGCGATCGGCAAGGCGGGCGCGACCAACGCCGGCCTGTTCGCCGCCGCGCTGCTCGCCACCTGCGACCCCGATCTGGCGCAAAAACTAGACGCGTGGCGCGAAACGCAGACGAACAGCGTCGCCCCCGTCCCGGTTCGCGAGGGCTGACCGCCTTGCTGCCACCCGGTTCGACAATCGGCATCCTCGGCGGCGGCCAGCTTGGCCGGATGCTTGGCCTCGCGGCAGCGCAGCTCGGCTACAAGGTTCATGTCTATGCCCCCGACGCGACAAGCGTCGCGGCCGAGGTGACGGCCCACCACAGCCAGGCTGCATGGGACGACGAGCCGCGTCTCGCCGCCTTTGCCGCGACGTGCGACGTCGTCACCTTTGAATTTGAAAATGTGCCGGTCGATACCGTGCGCTTCCTGTCGGGGCATGTCGCGGTGCGACCGGGCGCCCGCGGCCTTGAAATCGCGCAGGACCGCCTCGCCGAAAAAAGTTTTGTTGCCGGGCTGGGCGGTCGGCCTGCTCCCTTTGCTGCGGTGCCCGACCGCGCTGCGCTCGACACCGCGCTCGCAGAAATCGGGACCCCGGCGATCCTCAAGACGGTGCGCATGGGCTATGACGGCAAGGGACAGGCGCGCCTCACCGCCGCCGCCGCCGCCGACGCCGCGTGGGATGGCATCGACCGCCGTGCCGCGGTGCTCGAAGGCTTTGTCACCTTCGACCATGAATTTTCGGTGCTGCTGGTCCGCGGCATCGACGGCGAAGTCCGTTTCTGGGACTCGCCCGTCAATGTCCACCACGGCGGCATCCTCGCCACATCGACCCTGCCGCCGCCGCAAGCCGTGCTCGAGCAGCAGGACGAAGCGCGCGCACTGATGGCAAAGATTGCCGACGCACTTGACTATGTCGGCGTCCTCACCGGCGAATTCTTCGCCACCGCAGACGGCCCCGTCTTCAACGAGATGGCGCCGCGCGTCCACAACAGCGGCCATTGGACGATCGAAGGCGCGGTGGTCAGCCAGTTTGAAAATCACATTCGCGCCGTCGCCGGCCTGCCGCTGGGCAGCACCGCGACCGCGGCGCTGCCGGTTGTCATGCACAACCTCATCGGCGGCGGGATCGAAACCGTGCCGGACCTGCTCGCCGACCCCGCGTGCCACGTCCATCATTATGGCAAGGCCGAGGTCCGCGACGGCCGCAAGCTGGGCCATGCCACCTGGGTCGGAGCCAGCCCCGCATGAACCATCCCGAAATCACTTTGGTCCTTGCGCGCGCCGCCAATGGCGTGATCGGCGCAGGTGGCAAGATGCCCTGGCACCTCCCCGCCGACCTCCGCCGCTTCAAGCAGATCACGATGGGGCGCCCGATGATCATGGGACGCAAGACCTTCGACAGCCTGCCCGCGGTGCTCGAAGGCCGCCGCCATATCGTCCTGACGCGCGATCCCGACTGGCAGGACGAAGGCGCCGAACCCGTGGCGACGATTGAAGAGGCGTTGAAGCTTGCCAACGCGCCGCATGTGATGGTGATCGGCGGCGCCGAAATCTATCGCCTCTTCCTGCCGCTCGCCGACCGTATTGAGCTGACCGAAGTCGCGCTGGAACCTGCGGGCGACGCGATCATCGACTATCCGCTCACCGCCGACTGGCACGAGGCCGCGCGCGAGGATCATCCCGCCGACGATGCCGGCCGCCCGGCTTACAGCTTCGTCACGCTCACAAGGAAATAGGCCGATGCGTCGCTGGGTTTTCAGCATCCTCATCCTGCTGGCGCTCGCCGCGGCGGCCTTCTTCACCCTCGCGCCCGGCCTGATCGAAAGGGACCTCAACAAGATCGACGGCAAGCCGCTGCCGCAGGTCAGCGCCCGCGCACAGGCGCTGCACCGGACGCTGACGATCGTCGACCTCCACAGCGACAGCCTGCTCTGGAAGCGCAGCATCCTCGATCGCGCCGACCGCGGCCATATGGACCTTCCCCGGCTCGAGGACGGAAACGTCGCCCTGCAAATCCTCGCGAGCACGACCAAATCGCCCAAAGGCCAGAATTACGACGCCAATGGCGCCGACACCGACAATATCACCAGCCTCGTGATCGCCCAGCTCCAGCCGGTGCGGACTTGGAACTCGCTGCTCGAACGCTCTTTGTGGCATGCTGAAAAGCTGCACCGCGCGGTGGCGGCTTCGGACGGCAAGCTCACCGGAGTGACCCGTCCCGAAGAGATCGACGTACTCCTGCTGGAACGGTCCGCCGCGAAGCCTGCGCTGGACCGAACGCCGGCGCCAGTCGGCGCGTTGCTCAGCCTTGAAGGCCTGCACCCGCTCGAAGGCAAGCTCGCTAACCTCGACAAGCTCTACGCCGCGGGCTTCCGCATGGCGGGCCTCACCCATTTCTTCGACAATGATCTGGCGGGATCGATGCACGGCCTGAAAAAGGGCGGGCTCACACCCACCGGCCGGCAGGTCGTCGAGGCGATGGAAGCCAAGGGCATGATCGTCGACATTGCGCATTGCTCCAGCGCCTGCGTCGCCGACATCCTCAAAATGGCGCGCCGCCCCGTCGTCTCCAGCCACGGCGGGGTGCAGGCGACGTGCAAGGTCAACCGCAACCTCAGTGACGAGCAGATCCGGGGCGTCGCCGCGACCGGCGGCCTGATCGGCATCGGCTATTGGGACGCCGCGGTCTGCGACACCTCGCCCGCCAGCATCGCCAAGGCGATGACGCATGTCCGCGACCTCGTCGGTATCGAGCATGTCGCGCTCGGCAGCGATTATGACGGCGCCACCACGGTGCGCTTCGACACGTCGAAGCTGGTGCAGGTGACGCAGGCACTGATCGACGCGGGCTTTTCCGACGACGAAATCCGCGCCGCGATGGGCGGCAACGCGATCCGTGTGCTGAAAGCGGGGCTGGTCCCGCTCACGCCACCCACGCCATGATGTTGAACCGCCTTTCTTTGAAAGATCCAGTTCCCCCGCGAAGGCGGGGGTCCATCTCCGACCGATGTGAGTTGGAGCCGGTCAGAGATGGGTCCCCGCCTTCGCGGGGACACACCCATGCATTGCCCTCAAGCCAAACTCTTAACGCGCGCAAAAAGGCGTGGAACGAGGTGGTCCCATGATCCGCCTCGACGGCCACGCCCGCATCCCCGATGGCCTGCGCGGCGGCGTGATCGCGCTCGGCAATTTCGACGGCTTCCACGCCGGGCACCAGGCGGTGGTCGGCCGCGCCGTCCGCCATGCGCGCGACGAGGGCCGCCCCGCGATCGTCGCGACCTTCGACCCGCATCCGGTGCGCTTTTTCAAACCGGACCTTCCGCCCTTCCGCCTGACCACGCTCGACCAGCGGCAGGAATTGTTCGCCGACGCGGGCGCCGACGCGATGCTCGTGCTGCCGTTCGACGGGGCGCTCGCGGGGACGACGGCGGAGGATTTCATCACCGGGCTGTTGCTCGATCGCTACGGCGCCGCGGGGGTCGTCACCGGCGCCGATTTCGTCTTTGGCAAGGGCCGCGGCGGCAACGTCGTCACCCTCGCCGACCATGCCCGCCGCCTCGGCTTCTTCACCGAAATGGTCGCCCCCGTCGACGATGCCGAGGAGGTGGTCTCGTCAAGCCGCGTCCGCCAAGCCTTGCAGGCGGGTGACTGCGCCGCCGCGACGCGCCTGCTCACCCGCCCTTTCACCGTGCGCAATATCGTCCAGCACGGCGACAAGAACGGCCGCCTCCTGGGCTTCCCGACCGCGAACCTCGAAATGGGGCAATATCTGCGCCCGCTTTACGGCATCTATGCCGTCACCGGACGGCTTCCCGACGGTCGCGTGCTCAAGGGCGCGGCAAACCTCGGCATCCGCCCCAGCTTCGACCCACCCAAGGAACTGCTCGAACCGCATTTCTTCGACTTTGCCGAAGATCTTTACGGCCAGGAAATCGACATCGCCTTCCACGCCTTCATCCGGCCCGAGGCGAAATATGACGGCATGGACGCGCTGATGGCGCAGATCGCGGTCGATTGCGACCGGGCGCGGCAACTATTGGCCGATGTCTGAAACGTTCCCCGGCGAAAGCCGGGGTCCAGCGGCACGGCGCGACATTCCTATGGTTTGCTCCCACGCGAATCTGCGCTAAGCGCCCGCCCATGACCGACACGCCCGCCCCCGCCGAACAGCGCGACTACCGCGACACCGTCTTCCTGCCCAAGACCGACTTCCCGATGAAGGCCGGCCTGCCGCAGAAGGAGCCGCTGATTCTTGCCAAATGGCTCGAAGGCAATCTCGAGGGGCAGATTCGCGCCAGCCGCAAAGGCCGCGAGCAGTTCATCCTCCACGACGGCCCGCCCTATGCCAATGGTGACATGCACATCGGCCATGCGCTCAACCATATCCTCAAGGACATGGTCGTCCGCACCCAGACGCTGAAGGGCAAGGACGCGCCTTACGTCCCCGGCTGGGACTGCCACGGTCTGCCCATCGAGTGGAAGGTCGAAGAGCAGTATCGCAAGAAAAAGCTGAACAAGGACGAGGTTCCGGTCGAGGAATTCCGCGCCGAATGCCGCGCCTATGCGCAGCATTGGGTCGACACCCAGCGCGAACAGCTCAAGCGCCTCGGCATCGGCGGCGACTGGGACCATCCGTATCTGACGATGGATTATGAGGCCGAGGCCACCATCGTCCGCGAACTGCTGAAATTCGCCGCCAACGACATGCTCTATCGCGGCGCCAAGCCGGTGATGTGGTCGCCGGTCGAAAAGACCGCGCTCGCCGAGGCCGAGATCGAATATGAGGACATCGTCTCGACCCAGATCGATGTCGCGTTCGAGGTGACCAAAGGCAATGGCGCGGTCGTCCCCGGACAAAAGCTGTTGATCTGGACCACCACGCCCTGGACCATCCCGGTCAATCAGGCCGTCGCGTACAATCCCGACCTGCAATACATCCTGATCGATTACAGCTGGACCGATGACACCGGCGCCACGCAGCGCGTAGATTTCTTCGTCGCGCGCGACCTCGCCGCTTCGGTCATGCAGCGCCTGGGCGAGCTCTCCGGAACCAGCGGCAAATGGAATGTCGGCGCCGGTCTCTATCGCGGCTCGGACTTTGCCGGGGTCGAGCTTCGCCACCCGATGCACCATCTCGGCGGCTTCTTCGCGCGCCCGCGCCCGATGCTGGCCGGTGACTTTGTCACCGCCGACAGCGGCACCGGCTTCGTCCATATGTCGCCCGACCATGGCGAGGACGACTTCGACCTGTGCAAGGCGAACGGCATCGACCCCGTGTTCGCGGTCGAAGGCGACGGCAAATATCGCGAAGACTGGGGCTGGCTCGGCGGCCAAGGCTCGGTCATCAACCCCAAGTTCAACGCCCCCGACGGCCCGATCTGCACCGACCTGCGCGACGCCGGTGGCCTCCTCGCGGCGTCGGCCGACTATAAGCACAGCTATCCGCACAGCTGGCGCTCGAAGGCCAAGGTCATCTATCGCTGCACCCCGCAATGGTTCGTGCCGATGGACCGGGTGATGACGCATATCGAGCCCAAGGCGCCGCGCGAGCAGCGTTGGGAAAGCGAAGGCGGCGCGATCAACCCCGCCGAGGAGGATCTGTGCGCCGCGCCGACGCTGCGGCAGGCCGCGATGCACGCGATCGACCGCACCCGCTTCGTCCCCGAAAAGGGCCGCAACCGCATCGGATCGATGGTCAAGGACCGCCCCGACTGGGTGCTGTCGCGCCAGCGCGCTTGGGGTGTGCCGATCACCCTCTTCATCGATCGCAAGACCGGGCAGTATCTCAACGACCCGGCCGTCAACGACCGCATCGTCGCGGCAGTGAAGGCGGGCGGCGTCGACGCATGGAGCGACGCGCGCGCGCAGGAATATCTCGGCGACGCCTATGACGCCGCCGATTACGAACGCATCGTCGACATTCTCGACGTCTGGTTCGATTCGGGCTGCACCCACGCCTTCGTGCTCGAAAGCGGTAAATGGCCCGCGCTCGTCCGCCACGACGGCGGCACCCACAGCGCCGACCTCTATCTCGAAGGCAGCGACCAGCATCGCGGCTGGTTCCAGTCGTCGTTGCTCGAAAGCTGCGGTACGCGCGGACAGGCGCCGTACAAGGCGGTGCTGACGCACGGCTTCACGATGGATTCCAAGGGCTTCAAAATGTCGAAGTCGCTCGGCAACACGATCAGCCCGATCGACCTGATGCGCGACTATGGCGCCGACATCCTCCGCCTGTGGGCGCTGTCGGTCGACTTCACCGAAGACCACCGCATCGGCAAGGAAATCCTGACGGGCGTCGCCGACCAGTATCGCAAGCTGCGCAACACCTTCCGCTATCTGCTCGGCGCGCTTGACGGGTTCAGCGAGGACGAACGCATCACTGACGTTTCGGCGATGCCCGAGCTGGAGCGTTACATGCTCAGCCTGCTCGCCGACCTCGACGCCAAGCTCGCGCGCGCGGTCGATGATTTCGATTACAACAGCTACACCCGCCTGCTCGCCGATTTCTGCAACGAGGATCTGTCGGCCTTCTATTTCGATATCCGCAAGGACGTCCTCTACTGCGACCTCGGCCCCGCCGCCCCGCTCGGCACCGACACCCGCCGCGCGTACCGCAGCGTGCTCGACATCCTGTTCCACGCCCTCGTCCGCTACGCGGCGCCGGTGCTGGTGTTCACCAGCGAAGAGGTGTGGGGCACGCGCTATCCCGATGCGGGTTCGGTTCACCTCCTCGAATGGCCCAATCTCGAAACCTTGCTGCACCCCGGCGAAGGCCGGGGTCCATCGCCTGCCGGTTCAACCTCGAACCCACCGGAGATGGGTCCCGGCCTTCGCGGGGATAAGGTGCTGACCGACAAATGGACCCTCATCCGCGAAACTCGTGCGCTCGTCACCGAACGCATCGAACCGCTGCGGCGCGAGAAGATCATCCGCTCCAGCCTCGAAGCCGAAGTCTGGCTCCCCAACGAAGCCGGCGATGTCGATTTCGAGGAAATCTTCATCACCTCGACCGTCCATCAAGGCGAGTGGGACGTAAAGCGCACCGAAAACCACAAATGCGGCCGCTGCTGGCGCCACCTCCCCGAAGTCGTCGAGGACGGCGCCTTGTGCAATCGCTGCGACACGGTATTGACCGCGGCATGAGCAGCACCCGTTCCCCGCACCTGCGCTTTGGCCTGATCTTTGCGGCCCTCGCCTTCATCCTCGACCAGGTCACCAAATGGGTCATCACGGTGCCGCTGTCGCTCGAACCCAAGGGACAGATTGAGGTCGTGTCCTTCTTCAACCTGACCTGGGCCGAAAATTGCGGCATTTCGCTGTCGATGTTCGCCAGCTGCACCGACACGACGCGCTGGACGCTCGTCGCGGTGACGGGGCTGGTCGCCGCTGCGGTCGCCATCTGGATGACGCGCGAACAGGCGAAGGGCGACGTGATCGCGCTCGCGATGATCCTCGGCGGCGCGCTCGGCAACATCGTCGACCGCGTCCGTTTCGGCTATGTGGTCGACTTTGCCGACCTGCATTTCGGCGATTTCCGCCCCTTCATGATCTTCAACGTCGCCGATGCGTGCATCACGCTCGGCGTGCTTTTGCTGGTTGCGCGCGCGCTGCTCTTGGGCGAAAAGGCGGCAACCACGGACGGCAAGCCGTCTGCCGAATAAACGGGGCGTATAGGAGTATATTGCAAAGTGAACCGGACCACCGCCATCCTGGCCGCCTCGATGATTGCCACGACCCTGTCGGCCTGCGGGTCGAACAGCCTGTTCAGCCGCGACCGCCCCGACGAAATGATGGTGTCGCGTCAGGCACCGCTCGTCGTGCCGCCCGATTATGCGCTGACTCCGCCCGCGCCCGGCACCGCGCGTCCCGGCGGCGAATCGACCGCCGAACAGACGCTGCGCGCGCTTTTCGGTGGCCCGTCGGCGCGTAGCCCCGGCGAAACGCAGATCATCGGCAGCGCCGACGGTGCCCGCGCCGACCCCGGCATCCGCAGCCAGGTCGGCAGCCCCGACACGCAGGTCGTCGACAAGGGCCTCGTCGTCCGTGACATCCTCGCCGCCCCCGAAGGCGACGGCCGCGACGCGCAGGCGGCGATCCCCGGCGCCTGATCCCGCGCTATCGATATCGAAACACGGCCCGGCAGCCCCGGGCCGTTTTCTGTTGCGCGATCAGCGGAAAAGCTGCGACACGATTGTGAACAGCAACAGCGCCTCGACCATCGCGCGCGAGGCATGACCGGCAGCTCGCCAATAGCCGGTGCGCAAATGGTGCGCGAACCACAAGATCTGCAAGGTGCCGAACCACAGCAGCGCAAAGATCAACAGCGCCAACCCCGCCACCGCCCAGACGCCGTCCATCCGCATCAGGATCGAGGCGCCGCTGACCATCATGGCGAAGGGCGCGGTGACATAGCATTGGCTGTAAAAGGGCGGCTTGAGCGGCGCGCGGTCGAGCTTCACATGCCGCGCGCGCACCATCCGCGCCGCCATGATCAGCGGGAAAATGCTGAAAAACGCCACGCGCACCAATATCAGGCTGCTGTCATCGCTGACAAAGGCGCTCAGCCCGGTCTTCCCCGTGATCAGCTCGTCCTGCCCGACGATCGACAGTTCGGCGGCATGGGTCAGTGCCACGGTCAGCAGCAGGAACAGCGGCGGTGACAGCGTATCGGTATATTGCCGCGCCGCCGGATCGCCGAGTTCGGTTTCCGAATAGGTCATCATCGTCAGCGGCTTGGTCAGCGTCCGCCACAAGGTGACCGGATAAAAGATCAGCCACGACATGATCTCATAGAGCAGCTCGTCGAGCGATTGGATGAGTTTCAGGAAATCCATTGGCCCGCCCCCTTTGTCGCAATTCCACTCGGCGATCAGCGAAAGTCCGCAAAGCGGTTGGCGCTACTTACAATCCTGCCCCGCGGAGCCCCGTGCCAATCCCTATCCACGCCAAGCCAAATAGTCCGGCGAAAAGGGCCGTCAACAACGATATCGACGCGATCTCGATCAATTGCCAAGCGCGCCAGCGCTTGACCCTACGCATCCGCCGGCGTCCGGCGACAAAGAGCGCTGCAACGCCAACAACGCCCGCAAGCATCACCGGCAAGCGAAACGCTCCCGCCCAGCCCAGGATCGGGTCGAGAAATTGATAAGCAGCCAAATGATCAAGCAACAGCATCGCGACGGCCGCTAGAGGCCCGTAGAGAAGCGCCAAGACGGTCATGCAACCCTTCATGTTGCCGCCCTGTCGGTCAAAACTTGCGGTTACAATAACGACCAGCAGCGCGAACAAAATGAACTGCGCCACCGGGACGAGGTCACGTTGCAGCGAAAAAAGAAACTGGGGCCCGCCAAACAGCGTCACGGCCGCGATGCCCAGCCAAAGAAGCATGGTCGTCGATCGTCTCACGGGAGCGAACCGCTCTCGATCACTTCGCCCCGCTCAAGCCCGCGCGCCCGCTTCCTCGACCCCGGCGCTATTGTGGCGCAGCGCTTTCAGCACGCAATCGACGATCTGCGGCGCGTTCAGCCCCGCTTCGTCATATTGCAGTTCGGGCTTGTTCTGGTCCTGAAAAACGTCGGGCAGGCGCATCGTGCGCAGCTTCAGCCCCGCGTCGATCAGCCCCTCGTCGCTCGCGAGCGTCAGCACATGCGCGCCCAGCCCGCCAACGCTATTCTCCTCGATCGTCACGCAGACTTCATGCCCCGCGAGCGTCTTGCGGATCAGTTCCTCGTCGAGCGGTTTGGCGAAGCGCAGGTCGATCACGCTCGTCGACAGCCCGCGCGCCTCCAGCGTGTCGGCAGCTTTCAACGCCTCGGCGAGCCGTGTGCCCAGCGACAGGATCGCGACCGTCTTGCCGCTCCTCACGACGCGCCCCTTGCCGATCTCCAGCTTCTGGGGAACGTCGGGCAACGCCACCCCGGTGCCATTGCCGCGCGGGTAGCGGAACGCGATCGGTCCATCGTCATATTCGGCGGCGGTGTAAGTCATATGGACCAGTTCGGCCTCGTCGGCCGCCGCCATCACGACAAAATTGGGCAGCGTCGCCAGGTAAGTGACGTCGAACGATCCCGCATGGGTCGATCCGTCCGCACCGACCAGCCCGGCGCGGTCGATCGCGAACCGCACCGGCAAATTCTGGATCGCCACGTCATGGACGACCTGGTCGTAAGCGCGCTGAAGGAAGGTCGAATAGATGGCGCAGAACGGCCGCATCCCCTGCGCCGCCAATCCCGCGGCAAAGGTCACCGCATGTTGTTCGGCGATCCCGACGTCGAAGCTGCGCGTCGGGTGCGCCTTGGCAAAACGGTCGACCCCGGTTCCCGACGGCATCGCCGCGGTGATCGCGACGATGCGTGGGTCGGTGTCGGCCAGCTTCGCAAGCGTCTCGCCGAACACATTCTGATACGCGGGCGGGCCGGGCGGCGCCTTGGCCTGTTCGCCGGTGATGACGTCGAATTTCTGGACGCCATGATATTTGTCGGCGGCGGCCTCGGCGGGGGCATAGCCCTTGCCCTTCACGGTGACGGCATGGATCAGCACCGGACCATGGTCGCTGTCGCGCACATTTTCGAGCACAGGGATCAGATGCTCCAGATTATGCCCGTCGATCGGTCCGACATAATAAAAGCCGAGTTCCTCGAACAATGTCCCGCCCATCGCCATGCCGCGCGCATATTCGTCGGTCTTTTTTGCCGCCTTGTGCAGCGGTTCGGGCAATTTGCGCGCGACACGCCGCGCGATTTCGCGCAGTTCGATGAAGGGCCGCGACGATACCAGCTTGGCAAGATACGCCGACAATCCGCCCACCGGGGGCGCGATCGACATGTCATTGTCGTTCAAAATGACGATCAGCCGGTTGCCCGCCGCGGCGGCATTGTTCATCGCCTCATAGGCCATGCCCGCCGACATCGACCCGTCGCCGATCACCGCGATCGCGCGCCCGGGCTCGCCGGTCAGCTTGTTTGCGATCGCGAAACCCAGTGCGGCACTGATCGAGGTCGAGCTGTGCGCGGCGCCGAACGGATCATATTCGCTTTCGCTGCGCTTGGTGAAGCCCGACAGCCCGCCGCCGGTGCGCAGCGTGCGGATGCGGTCGCGGCGTCCGGTGATGATCTTGTGCGGATAACATTGATGGCCGACGTCCCACACAATCTTGTCGCGCGGGGTATCGAACACATAATGGAGCGCGGTCGTCAGCTCGACGACGCCGAGTCCCGACCCCAGATGCCCGCCCGTCGTGCCGACGGCAGAGATCATTTCGGTGCGCAGTTCGTCGGCAAACTGGCGGAGGTCTTCGGGCTTCAGCTTGCGGAGGTCGGCGGGGACATCCACCGTGTCGAGCAGCGGTGTTGACGGACGATCGGTCATCGCGCCGTCATACTGGTAACCGCATGGGGTGTCGAACGAAAAGGCGATCCGCCGGTCAGCAGCGCGCGCACCTCAATCGCCGTCATCGCCCTGCGCATCGCCGTCGCCCGCGGTCCGTGCCGCGTCGACCTGCGCATAGAGGCCGCGCACCATCATGTCGGTGAACACCAGCATGACCCCCACCATGCCAAGGAACAGCGCGACCGCGACGGCGGGCAGCGGACCGACGCTGGCGACGCCGTCTTTCTTCATCAGAACCGCAACAATCGCTGCCGCGGCCATCAGCGCATAGCCGATCAGGCGGGGCACCCGGCTCATCGCGCGGAACCAATGGCGCAGCGGGGGAATATGAAAGCGGCGACGGCGCGTTGGTGCATGAAAGACACATGCGGCCAAATGCAGCCGTCGGCAAGACGAAGCCGTTGCAATGGCGGGTCAATCACTTACACCCCCGATCAGAGGGGCAAGACAACAAGGATACGGACATTCATGCCCGATTATTTGATTTTGTTCCGTACCGCCCGTTTGCGTTCGATCCCTGCGCTCGCCCTGATTGCCGGCGCCTTCGCCGTCCCGGCCGCCGCCGCCGAAGAGGAGGCGACGCTGCCCTATGATCTCGCCGGCAATGCGGGCGCGGCGCTGGCGCCGCAGCTGGAACCGGGAACCGAAGACTCGTCTGTCCATTATCTCCAGAACAGCGACATCGACGAAAATATCATCCTGCCCCCCGCGCGGCCGCAGGACGACGATCCCGATCGCAAATGGTCACGCGATTATTTCGCGGTTGCTGCGGGGGTGCTCAACAACCCCAAATATAATGGGTCCGACGATCGCCGGACGCTGCCCGCCTTTTATTTTCGCGGCCGCGTAAGCGGCTTTTCCTTTTCGACGCGTGGCACCAATTTCCAGATCGACCTGATCCGCCAGCGCCGCGGGCAAAGGACCGATTTCAAGCTCGGCCCGACGATCAGCCTGCGCGGCGACCGCACCGGAAAGATCGACGATCCCCAGGTCGCGGCGCTCGGCAAGCGCAAGGTGGCAGTCGAAATGGGGCTCTTCGCCGGTGTCACCCGCACCGGCGTGATCACCAGCCAATATGACCAGCTGGGCGTTCGCCTGTCGGCGTCCAAGGATATTTCGGGCCGCCACGGCAGCTGGACCGCTTCGCCCACGATCGACTACGGCACCCCTCTGTCAAAGCGTGCCTATCTGGGCGTGTCGGCGTCGGTCAATTTCTATGGCAAAGGCTTCGGCCGCTATTATTACGACATCGACGCCGCCGACAGCGCGGCGAGCGGCCTGCCGGTCTATGACGCCGCCGGACGCAAGGCGACCGCGGGGAAATATACGCTCGGCGTCGCGGGCGCCTACGCCCTGTCGGGCGATCTTCGCAAGGGATTCACGCTGATCGGCGGTGCGCAATATGGCCGCATCACCTCGCGCTTCGCAAAATCCCCGATCGTCGCCGACGTCGGCAGCGCCGACCAGTGGGTCTTCGGCGGCGGGCTCGCCTATCAGTTCTGAGCGGTTGCGGCCAACGGCGGACGCGCGCCGCATCACCAATTCGCCAGTCCCGCCATCCGTAATCTTATCTTCATCGCGTCGATAAACAGCCGTACCGCGGGCAATCCCGCGCGCGACGGTTCAAACAGCAGGTGCACCGGCAACGCGGGTGGCTGCTCCTCCGCCAACAGCGAGATCAATCGCCCCGCATCGACGGCCTCAGCGAGCTGGTAGCTCAGCAAATTGGCGATCCCCAGCCCCGCTTCGGCCGCGGCGAGCACCCCGTCGACGGTGTTGATGACAAGCCGCGGCGGCGCGTCGAGCCGCCACCGTCGGCGCGCGAACTGCCATTCGTTCGCCCAGCGCGGCCCCATCGTTCCAATCAGATCATGCCCCGCCAGGTCGGCGATCGTCGTCGGCGCACCGCGCCGGGCCAGATAGGCCGGGCTGGCGACGAGCATCTGCCGCACCGCGCCGATTCGCACCGCCGTCAGTGCCGAATCGGCCAGCGGGCCGATGCGCACCGCGGCATCAATCCCTTCCTCGACGATGCGGACATTGCGGTCGATCAGCATCATCCTGACGGTCAGCTCACGGTGCTGCGCCATCAAATCGCCGACGACGGGCAGCACATGCAATCGTCCGAACATCACCGGGGCGGTCAGGTGAAGCTGGCCCCGCGGTTCGGCCGCCGCCCCGCGCAGTTCGCGCTCGGCACCCGCCAGTTCGGCAAGGATGCGCCGCGCTTGGTCGAGGAAGGCCGCCCCGGCGTCGGTCAGCGCGACCGCGCGCGTCGAACGATGGAACAGGCTGATGCCGAGCCGTGCTTCGAGCGCAGCGATGCCGCGCGTCACTGCGGGCGGCGAGCTGCCCAGCTTGCGCGCCGCCGCCGCGAAACCGCCCTCGCTCGCCACCGCGACGAACATCTCCAGCGTCAGCAAACGATCCATAATTATTCCATTTTTCGGAATTAACTTGTTCGGTATTCCCTTATTATCATCAAAATCGCAACGGCCTATCTCTGCATTGCGGGTGGAGACCTCGCCCCTCCCGGCCCTCACCCGCCCCTTTCGCAAAGGTCCACCCGATGGCGCAGAATTACCGGCACACGATGTTCAACGATGCGGTGAAGGCGCTCCAGCTTCGCCACGGCTCGCGGGCCTCCTATGCGAAGCTCGACGCGGGCGCCGATGGCACCCCCGATGCGCTGACGGCGAAGGAACTCGATTATATCGCCCTCCGCGACAGCTTTTACATGGCGAGCGTCAACGCCGATGGCTGGCCTTATATGCAGCATCGCGGCGGCCCGGCGGGTTTCCTGCGCCACATTGCCGGCAATCGCATCGGCTTCGCCGATTATCGCGGCAACCGGCAATATATCAGCACCGCCAACCTCGCGGACAACGATCGAGTCTCGCTGTTCCTGATGGACTATCCGAACCGCGACCGGCTGAAACTCGTCGGCCATGCGGTGAGTGTCGAACTTGCCGACGATCCCGCCGCGGTCACCGCGCTGATGCCCGAAGGATATCGCGCGACCCCCGAGCGCGCCTTTTTCATCGACGTCATCGGCTGGGAATGGAATTGCTCGCAGCATATTACCCCGCGCTTTACCGAGGCGGAGATTTCCGCCGCGGTCCGCCCGATGGCAGCTGAAATCAACCAGCTGCGTGCCGAAGTCGCGGCGCTTCGCGCTCGACCGGACCAGCCGAAAAACAGCGAAGGAAACCGACGATGATCCGCCTCTATGCTTCTGAAATGTCGGGTAACGCGCACAAGGTGCGGATGGCGCTCGCCTTCCTTGGCTTCGCTTGGGACGAACGGGCGACCGACGCCGCGGCCCGGCAAAGCGACGCGTTTCGCGCGATCAACCCAATGGCGCAGATACCCGCCTATGTCGAAGACGATTTTGTCTTGCGCGACAGTCAGGCGATTCTTGCCTTTCTGGCCGCGCGGCATCGCCCCGGCGAATGGGACGGGCACTCGCCGGAAGAGCGCGGCGCGATCATGGTCTGGTTGTCGCATTCGGCGAACGAGATTTTCAACGGCCCCGCACTGCTGCGCGCCGAACGGCTGTTCGGCTGGTCGGTCGATACCGCGCGCGCGCAGGCCGTGACCGACCGCATCCTGCCAATTGTCGAGGCGCATCTGGCCGCGCGCGACTGGCTGGTCGGCGACCGGCTCACCATCGCCGACCTGGCCGCCAGCCCCTATCTTGCGCTTGCCCCCGACGGCGGGATCGACCTTGAACAATGGCCCGCGATCCGCGACTGGACACGGCGGATCGCGGCGCTGCCCGATTTCCCTGCCATGCCGGGCTGGCCGGCCGAAGGAGGCGCATGATGCCCTATGTCAATATCCGCATCACCCGCGAAGGCGCGACGGCGGAACAGAAAGCCGCGCTGATCGGCGGCGTTACCGAATTGCTTCACAATGTGCTGGGCAAAAATCCGGCGACGACCGTGGTCAATATCGACGAGGTCGATCTGGAAAATTGGGGCATCGGCGGGCTGCCCGTCCTCGACTATCGTGCCGCGCAACCCGTGAAGGAGCCCGAACGATGACCGCGAACAACGCCGCCCCCGCTTTTGCCACGATCATGTTCCTGACCGGCGTCGGCATCCCCATCCTCGCCGCCCTGAACGGTGGCCTCGGCGCTCGCCTCGGCGCTCCGATGGCGGCGTCGATGATCCTCTTCGGCCTTGCTTTCCTGATCGCGGCGGCGGGCGCCTTGATGACGGGGTCGGTCGGCCAGATTCGCTTCACCTCGGACATTCCCGCCCACTTTTATTTCGGCGGGCTGTTTGTCGCTTTTTACGTGATCGCGGTAACCTTTATCGCACCTAAATTCGGGGTCGGTAACGCGATCTTCTTCGTCCTCGTCGGCCAGTTGATCAGCGCCGCGACGATCGACCATTTCGGCCTGTTCGGCGCGCTGCGTTCGGCGATCGACCTGAAACGCGTCGCGGGGATCGCGCTGATGGTCGCCGGCGTCTACCTTGCACGGCGGACGGGCTAGGGCCAGGCCCCAAGGACGGCGAGAATATCCTCGTCTGGCGCGGTCACGCACGCGTCAGCCGGTGGACGGGGCCGAACTGCGCGATCGCGGCGCCGACGAAGGGCAAGGCGACAAGCCACAGGCGCACTCCCGTCACGCCCAGCGGACTCGCGATGCTGATCGCCGCGGTGGCGCCAAGGCCTGCGCAGATCAGCAGCAGCCCGACAATCAGGCGCCAGTGCGGCACCTCCCGGTCGCTGCCACTCGCGCGTTCGTGGCGCGCAAAGAGCATGATCAGCGGCAACAGCGCAGCGATATACAGCGCGAACCAGACCGGCCGCGCAAGCCACCACGCCGCCGTGCCGGGCTGCACGTCCAATCCGATTCCGCCGAGCAGCCACGCCGCGACCATCACCAGCACAAAGGCGGTGAGGTGCCAGAGGTAGATCGTCATAATCATGCCGTTGACAAGCACGACGGCGGTCCAGACGCGGATATTGTCCAGCATCCGTCGTCCCGCCGGCTCGAGGGCGAGCGCAAAGCCCGCCTGCGCGATACCGAGCGCGAGCAGCGCGAGCGTCGGCGGCATCGAATTACTGAGGCCAGCCCCCGGCACCCCGATCATGGCGACCGGATACGGCCCAAGGCCGACAAGCAGACCGAGCGCGGCCAGTCCGCCCAGCCCCCACAAAAACGCCGTGCGCGGCGGCAGACGCCCCTCGCTCCACGCGAAACCGAGCTGGTGGATCGCCAGCCAGACGAATGCAAAATTGAGGAAATTCACATAGGGGATGCCAAAACGCAGCGCCGCGACGTCGATCGCCGCCGCGCCTGCGACCAGCGTCCAGAAGGACGCGAAACCCCAGCGCGTCCACGCCTTCCAGGTCAGCGGCACTACCGCCGCGACCATCAGATAGACCGACAGGAACCACACTGGAATCAGCGCCAGCTGCGCCGCCATGGCAACCACCCCACGCTCGACTCCCGCCAGCGTGCCGAACATCGCGACCAGCGTCCAGATCAGGAACAAGGGCAGCACCGGGTTGATCAGCCGCTGGAGCCGCCCGCTGTACCAGCCCTGGTAAGAGCCGCCCTTGCGCAACGTCGCTGCCCACGACATGCCGTTGGAGAAGCCGCCGACGAGGAAGAACAGAGGCATGACCTGGAACCCCCAGGTCAGCCACTGTGTCCATGGCAATATGCCAAGCAGATGCCCGCCCTCGACCGCGCCGTCCTTCATATAGGGCGCCGCGACCAGCCAGTGGCCGATCACAACCGCCAGGATCGACAGCGCGCGCAGGAAATCGACATAGCGATTGCGTTCGGGCGGTGCCTGCTCGGCCATCTCCCTGGCTCGCGACCAGATGCTTTTGCGAACGACGCCAGTGGTTTCGTTCAAAATATCGCCCCTCCCCGGATGGAAACCCCAAGCTAGTGTCGCGCCGCGTCAACGCAAGCCTTTGCCTTGGCGCGCCAGCCTTGCTATCGGCTCTGCGCAATGGCGACAACCAACGACGATCTTCCTCCCTCCGAACCCGTCCCCGGCATGATCGATACCCCGTTCGACAGCGCGCTGTCCGAACGCTACCTCGTCTACGCGCTGTCGACGATTACCGCGCGTTCGCTGCCCGACCTGCGCGACGGGTTGAAGCCCGTGCACCGCCGCCTGCTGTGGGCGATGCGCGCGATGCGGCTCGATCCGTCGCAGGGTTACAAGAAATCGGCGCGCGTTGTCGGCGACGTCATCGGCAAATTCCACCCGCACGGCGATGTCGCGGTCTATGACGCGATGGTCCGGCTCGCGCAGGACTTCTCGCTGCGCTACCCGCTCGTCGACGGCCAGGGCAATTTCGGCAATATCGATGGCGATAACGCCGCTGCGTACCGCTATACCGAGGCGCGGCTGACCCGCGTCGCCGTCGACCTGATGCAGGGACTCGACGAAGGCACCGTCGATTTCAAGCCGACCTATAATGGCGAGGATGAAGAGCCCGAAATCATGCCGGGGCTGTTCCCCAACCTGCTCGCCAACGGCGCGAGCGGGATCGCGGTGGGCATGGCGACGAACATCCCGCCGCACAATGCCGCCGAGGTGATCGACGCGGCGCTGGTGCTGATCGAAAACCCGCGCGCCGAACTGTCCGAACTGCTCGAACATGTCAAAGGCCCCGATTTCCCGACCGGCGGCATCGTCGTCGACAGCCCGGAGACGATCGCCCACGCTTATGAAACCGGCCGCGGCGGCTTTCGCGTCCGCGCGCGCTTCTCCACCGGCCGACTGGAGGGTGGCAGCTGGGAGGAAGGCGGCATCGAAAAGCTGCCCGGCGGCACCTGGCAGCTCGTCATCAGCGAAATCCCCTATGGCGTCGCCAAGGGAAAGCTGATCGAACAGATCGCCCAGCTGATCGCCGACAAGAAATTGCCGATCCTCGAGGATGTCCGCGACGAAAGCGCCGAGGATTTGCGCATCGTCCTCGAACCCAAGAGCCGCAACGTCGATCCCGATGTGCTGAAAGACAGCCTCTACCGCCTGACCGACCTCGAAAGCCGCTTCGCGCTGAACCTCAACGTGCTCGATGCGACGCGCACGCCGAAGGTGATGGGGCTGCACCAGCTGCTCACCGAATGGCTCACGCACCAGATCGTCGTGCTCGTCCGCCGCGCGCAGCATCGGATCGCCAAGATCGACGACCGGCTCGAACTGGTCGCAGGCTATATCATCGCGTTCCTCAACCTCGACCGGATCATCGAGATTATCCGCACCGAAGATGAGCCGAAGCCCGTGATGATCGCCGAATTCATCCTGACCGACCGCCAGGCCGAGGCGATCCTGAACATGCGCCTGCGCTCGCTCCGCAAGCTCGAGGAAATGGAGCTGAAGCGCGAGCAGGCCGACCTCACCGCCGAACGCGAGGAGCTTGCCAAACTGGTGGAAAGCCCGGCGCGGCAGAAGACGCGGCTGCGCAAAGACCTCGAAAAACTGCGCGCGGTCTATGGGCTCGAAACCCTGCTCGGCGCCCGCCGCACGACGATCGCCGAAGCCGCGCCGACGCGCGAAATCCCGCTCGACGCGATGATCGAGAAGGAGCCGGTGACCGTCATCCTGTCGAAACGCGGCTGGATCCGTGCCCAGCGCGGCCATGTCGCAGAAGGCCAGTGGGCCGAATTCAAGTTCAAGGAAGGCGACGAACTGCTGTTCGCCGCGCACGCCCAGACGACCGAC
>NZ_MIAM01000049.1:0-48843 GCF_001830555.1 Sphingopyxis sp. RIFCSPHIGHO2_12_FULL_65_19
TGATCTCATCTAGGCGAGTTGGTTACGATACGCTTCGCGTAAGGCCTTTTTGTCGATCTTTCCCGTTGCAGTGAGCGGTACTGTCGCGAACAGGATGTCGTCCGGCAGCCACCAACGAACAACCTTCGTCTCCAGATGCGCGCGAATTGCGTCGGCTGTGACGGCTTGACCTTCATGCGTTTCGATCACGAGAAGGGGGCGCTCTTCCCATTTTGGATGATATACGCCAACGACCGCCGCGACCCGGACGCCGGGGTACCCAACCGCCGCATTCTCGATATCAATCGAGCTGATCCATTCGCCCCCGGACTTGATCACATCTTTCGCGCGGTCGGTCAGCCGGAGAAAGCCGAAGCGATCGATCGTACCGATGTCCCCGGTGTCGAACCAGCCATCGCTCCCGGCACCCTCAATATCGGGGAAATAGCGATCGACGACCCACGGTCCGCGGACCTGGAGCGCACCCGCCTGCTCACCGTCCCAGGGGAGCGGCGTGCCATCGCCGTCGATAATGCGCAGTTCGATGCCAAATTGCATGCGACCCTGCTTCGTCAGCAGGAGGTCGTTCGCGAAATCCTCGCCTTCGGCCATCAGGAGCGGGGAGGGCGTCGAAATCACGCCGAGCGGATTGGTTTCGGTCATGCCCCAGAGCTGCAGCACAGTGACACCATATTTGGCTCGGAATGTCTCGGCCATCGCCCGGGGGACGGCTGAGCCACCAATAACGAGGCGCTTGAGATTGCCGACCCCCGTCCCCGTGGTGTCGAGATGAGCGAGGTACATGGTCCAGATCGTGGGCACACCGCCCGAAAAGGTGACGCCCTCTTCGTTGATCAGATCGGCGAGACTGGCACCGTCCATCCTGTCGCAAGGAAGCACTAGCTTGCAGCCGTTAATCGCTGCCGTGAACGGAAGTCCCCATGCCGTCGCATGATACATGGACGAGCAGGGCATGATGACATCAAAAGCGCTGAACCCGAAGGCACTGCTCAGACCGGCCGCCATCCCGTGGAGAACGATTGATCGGTGGCTGTATAGGACGCCCTTGGGGTCGCCCGTCGTCCCCGAAGTGTAGCAAAGAAATGCGGCTGCCTTTTCATCGAAGCTCGGCCAGGTGAGGGCCCCGTCCTCGCGTGCCAGCAACGCTTCATAGTTCAACGCTTCAGCAACATCTGGCGCGGTCGCTCCGCGATCCGCGAGAAGGACATAACGCTCGATACCTGGAAGGAGAGGGCGCAGCCGTGCGACGAGCTCGGCTAGATTGGGCTCGAAGAAGAGAATGCGGCTGCCTGCATGAGCGATAGTAAAGGCGATTTGCTCGTCGCTGAGACGCGGGTTGGCAGTGTGCAATACAGCGCCCATGCCCGGCGCCGCATAGAAGAGTTCGAGGTGGCGGTGCGTGTTCCAGGCGAGCGACGAGACGCGGTCACCCGTTGCAATCCCGAGGACACCAAGAGCCTGCGCAGCCTGACGCGCACGCTGGTCGCAGCGGTGCCAGTCATACCGCCAAACCGGCTCATCGACAGCCTTCGAGACGATCTCCCTCTCGCCGTGCGCGCGCGCGGCATATTCCAATATTCCGCTGATCAGCAGCGGCGCGTCCTGCATCAATCCCCGTAACATGCTGCATCCTTCTTCGCCCCACTGCGGCGTCGCGTGCAAGATTCCGCCCCTCGGGTATGATTGCCGCGCGGGCTGTCAATGACCGTCATCATTTTGGTCCAGCGGCAAACTCCACGTGCCGCGTTTCCATTCGGCCAGCAATTCTCAATGATCATATTGCGGCGGCACGGCCTAGGTTCGATCGGCCCCGACATGTTTTCGGCCGCGTTTCAAATTATTCACTCGCTGGTTTCAGCAACAGCGACAGGAACCGCCAATCGGACCAATCACCTTTTTTCCCCGCCGCTAAGGCGGCAATGTCGAGTTTCGCCTGCCTCACGATCGTAAGCCGAAGCGACGGAATGATATAGAGGCGTTGATCGCCCGCGCCGGCGGCGACGACCATATCCGCCGGTAGTTCGGCGGCATGACTGGTGATATCGGTGGACCGAGTAACAATATCGACAGCCGGCGTGCTACGGGGTAGCCACCAAGTGAGACCGTAGGCAGGATTGACCTGGCTACCCTGGAACATCTCGCCGAATGTCGCTTCGTCGACAAGTGGCCTGCCTTCGAGCTTTCCGCCCCCGCGGACGAACTCGCCGATCTTCGCCCACTCGGATGCGGCCAGCACTAGGCCCTGCGGCATGAGCGGTGCGCCATCGGGGCCGCTGCGCCAATCGCCGACCGTTACGCCTAGCGGCATTAGAATGCGACGCTCGATATAATGGCGAGGGTTGCCGTCCTCGCCTTTGGCGACGAGCTTTCGGCGCATGATTTCGCCGACGACTTGCATCGGAGCAGGGCCATACTGGAATTTCCCGCCCGGTGCCGCCGCGAGCGGTGCCTTGACCGAGTCCAAATACCCTTGGGGTCTCCCGACGGTTGAGGCCTGACCACCTGTCATCGACAGCAGTTGGCGAAGCGTGATCTGTTCCTTTTCGGCGTCGCCCTTCCACTCAGCGAGCGTCTCTGATGCCCGCTCGTCGAGCGTCAAAAGCCCGTCCTGTACGGCCGCCGCCGCCATCAGCCCGACAAGACTCTTGGTGCCCGACCAGAGTTCCTGCGGTGTCGCAATATCTGCAGAACGGCATCGAACCTCGCCATCCTCAAGGATCAGCAGCGCCACGCCAGAGTTTGCCTCGGAATAGGCGATCGCCGCGGCACAGCCGGGAAGAGGAGCGGGTTCGCCTGCCGTGGCCGGCTGTGCCGCAACGGCTGCTGCGAAAAAGAGGATGGTGCGCTTCAAGTTCCGACTCCCATTTTCTGGTGCTTGTCATTCTCGATATTATCGATAATAATTTCATTCGCAATCATCGATTGCTCGCGTGCACTGTCCGATTAGGATGGTGCCGGTAGCAGGGAAAGCCGAACGGAGAGAAATGGGCGCGACGAAGACCGAAGACGACAGTGCACCGACTCAAGACCGCGTCATTGCGCGTCTCTTGACTGACGACATCGTCGAATGGCGCATCCAGCCGGGATCGTGGCTGCGCGAGCGCGAAATCGCCGCGCGCTTCGGGGTGAGCCATGCGCCCGTGCGCGAAGCATTCCGTCATCTTGCGCGGATCGGTCTCGTGAAGGTGGTCCCGTGGCGCGGAACCTATGTGATCGATATCGACGAGCATGCCGCGAACGAGGTCTATGAGCTGTGGAAATCCCTGTTCGGTGTAGTTTGCCGCCTGGCTGCGGTCGAGATGACGGATCGCGACGGGCGCGAACTGATGCACCGTCTGGTCGAATATAAGGATGTCACCCAGCGCACCGAAAATACGTTCGAGCATATCAAAGTCTCGAACCGCATCGGCCGCTTCATCGCCAAGCGGAGCAATGCGCCGCTCGCGCTGGAGCTCCTCGACCGGGTCGCGCTGCTCGCGCGCTGGCAGCACAATGTCTATACCGACAGCTATATCGAGACGCATGGCAATGACGCCGCGAAGCGATCGGCCATCCTCTACGACGCGCTTTGCCGCCATATCGTCACGCGCGATGGCGATGCCGCCGATGCGGTGGCGCGCGATCTGATCGGCGTTACTCAGAATAGTTTCGGGCGCGCACTCGAGGAATATAAGGCCCGGCACGCAAAGACTAAGCCCAGCCGCCGCCGCGCAAAAGTGACATGAGCCGCCTCCCGACCGACCGCCGCACGTTGCTTAAGGCGGGCCTCGCGGCGCCGATCGCATTGCAGGTTAACTCCGCTGCCGCTGTATCTCGGGATTTGACCATGTTCGGCTCCGAACGCCTCTTCACCGACGTCCAAAGCTATACCGAGGCCGGCAACAAGCAGTCGGGCGGCGAGGGCGATCGTTGGACCGCCGACTGGACAGCGAAGCGGCTGTCCAGTGCCGGATTCGAAGTCGAACGCCAGACGTTTGACGTGCCTTGGTTCGAGGCCTCGCGCTGCGACCTCAGGCTCGGCGACATCACGATACCGCTCGTCGCACAACCGCTCGCCATCGAAACCGGCGAGGCTGGACTCGCTGCGCCGCTGCGCCTCGCAGAAATTCCTGAACGCCTCGACGGCGCGATCGCCGTAGTGCGCCTGCCTTTCCGCCGCTGGTCGAGCCTCGTAGATCGTGCAGCGCGCGAGCCGCTCGCCGATGCGCTTGCGCGCGGTGCGAGCGGGGTCATTCTCATTACGACCGGGCCGACGGGCGAGGCCTTGCTCCTCAATGTCCCGGCCGGTCATCCCGTATCGGAAAAGCCACTTGCCTTGCTCGCGCCGCGACTCGCCGCCCCGGTGATTGAAGCCGCGCGCCACGGTGCCGCGGCGAAATTAGCGCTGCGCGGGCGCGGTGGGGCTCGGGCAGCTCAGAATATAATCGGGCGACTCGTTCGCTCCGGCCGCCCTTGGCTCGTCGTCTCGACGCCGCGTTCAGGCTGGACCGATTGCGCCGGCGAGCGGGGGCCGGGCATCGCGATGTGGCTCGCGCTCGCCGACTGGATGCCCCGAGCGTTTCCCCAGCACAGCCTGCTCTTTCTGTGCAACAGCGGGCATGAATATGAGAATCTCGGTGCGAGCCATATCGCCGACAAGTTTGGTCCAGCCCCCAGCGAGACGGCTTTCTGGTTGCATCTCGGCGCCAATGCCGCAGCACGTGACTATCAGGAAATGCCGGGGCGCTTGCTGCCGCTGCCGAGTGCCGATCCCTATCGTTTTCTCATGACATCGCCCGAATTCGTTGCGCGTGCGCGCGAGATATTCAAAGGCCAGCCAGGGTTGGAAATGGCCTATCCTTCGGCGGAAGGCACAGCGGGCGAACTCTCGGAAGTGATAAAGGCCGGCTACACACGTCATGCTGGCATCTTTGGCGCACACCGTCATCACCACGCTGTGACCGACGATTTATCTACCGTCACACCTGACCCGCTTGCCGCTACGGCGCGGGGCGTCCGCGACCTGCTGAGCGCCGTCGTCTCCTAAACCCGTGACCCACCTGCAATGACATTGCGCTTTCCGGCTTGACTCGCTCGCGTTTTCTGCACAAAATTATCGATAATAATTGCGATAACAAAATGGGGAGAGTGACCATGGGACGCAGGGCGAACCTTCTTTTCTGCACGGCCGCAATTTGGGTAGCCGTCGCTCCGCCTGCTTTCGCGCAAGACAGACCGCCCGAAGCTCTTCCGGACGCGGCGGAAGCGAACGATGACGGCGCGATCGTCGTGACGGCGCGGCGCCGCGAGGAGCGGCTCGCCGACGTTCCTACAGCCGCTTCTGTCATCGATATCACCTCACTCACCGATCGCGGCGGCGCAAGCGGCAGCGGCGAATTGCTAGCAGACCAGCCGAGCGTCAGGTTCAACAATCTCAGCTCATCGATCACTTCCGAGATTTCGATCCGCGCCTCGTCGACCGCGCGCGCGACCAATGGCGATCCCAGCGTCGGCCTGTATCGCAACGGTGCCTATATCGCCGGTGGTCCCGTGGGCGGGCGAAACTTCACCCGCCTCGATCTCCTCGATATCGGCCGGGTCGAGGTGCTGCGGGGGACACAGGGCGCACTCTATGGCCGCAACGCGGTCGGCGGCGCGATCAATATCATTTCGGCCGAGCCCGAATTCGATCTCTCAGGCTGGGCGAGTGCGCGCTACGGCTTCGAGAATAACAGCTTCCAGACGCAAGGCGCGATCAATGTTCCGCTTGCCGAAGGTCTTGCGATCCGTCTCAGCGGCGATCTCGTCGAGCAGGACAAGGGCTTCTTCTACAATCCGGACAACGACGTCTATTTCGACCAACAGAAGGGTCATGGTCTGCGCGGCCAGATCCGTCTCAAACGCGGACCCGTCGACGCGATCATCATGGCCGAGACCCAGCGGCTGATGACCCCGGCGGTTCATTATCAGATTTCCATCCCCGCCGGCACGCCAGGCTTCCCGGGGGGATATACCCAGGATCGCTTCCGCTATCCCTGGAACACGGCGCCCCGTGCCAGCCAGGATGTCGATGGACTGCAGGCGATTATCCGCGTGGACTTGGGCGGCGCCGACCTCACCTCGACAACATCCTTTCGCAAGCGCCACTCGGAATATGACCTTGACAATGACGCGGTGAGCCCGGCCGAACTTGCGCGCGCGCGCGCTGCAGGTCAGATCGGGGCGCTAACCCCGCTCGACCCGAGCGGCGCCTCCTATGTCGTCGACACCACCGACAATTTCTCGCAGGACATCCATGTGACGGGCGCGAGCGACCGTCTGACCTGGCTCGTGGGCGCCGAGATGCTGCTGCTCGACAGCGATTTCTCCGTGACGACGACGCGCACGCCGACGCTTGCCAATCCTTCTCCGGGCAACATCGCCCCCGCCCGGCTCCATTTCGAAAGCTATGCGGCTTATGGTTCGCTCGGTTTCGATATCACCGACAGCCTCAACTTGACCGGCGAGCTCCGCTATACACGCGACAGCCGGAGCATCAGCGCGCGGCTCTATGATCTCGCGACAGGCCTGCCAACAGGCGGGTCATCGCGGATTATCGACGACAACATCAGCGCCGACAATCTCTCCTACAATGCGACGCTTTCGTACAAACTTACTCCAAATATTCTCGCCTATGGCAAGGTCGGCAGCAGCTACCGCGCCGGCGGTTTCAACACGCGCCTGTCCGATCCCCGCGCTCCGAGCCCGGTACAGGTACTGTTCGGCAACGAAAGCAGCACCTCCTATGAGGTCGGCATCAAGGGCAGCCCGGTGCGGCGCGGCTATTTCGCAATCGCGGGATATTATACCGAGCTCAAGGATCTGATCGCGCAGGTCGACGATGGATGCGCGCTGACAAACGCGGCCTGCCCGGTCGCCGCGGTCGCCTATCTCACTAATGCCGGTAATGCGAAGAGCTGGGGTATCGAGGCAGAATATAGCCACGGATTCGACCTTGGAGAAGGCGACGGCCGCCTCGCGCTCAGCGGCTCGCGGCAGGGCGGCAAGGTCAAGACGGGCCGATACGACGGTCTCGATCTCGCGCAGGTTCCCGACTGGCTCGCCTCGGCGAACCTCAATCTTCGCTATCCGGTCACCGGCGACGTTGCCTTGACGAGCAATGTGCTTGTCAGCGGACAATGGGGTGGCAAGCAGGAGCTGACCGCAACGTCGGTCGACCTCGACAATTATGTCCTCGTCAATCTTCGCATCGGCGTCGACTTCGGAAAGGTCAATGTGAGCGCCTTCGCGAACAACCTCTTCGACAAGCTCTACTATGTTGCCCAGGCGCCGACGATCAACCGTTACAGCCAACCCCGGGTGATAGGCGTCGAGGGCCGCATTTCTTTCTAGGGGATATGCTTGCCCGCGGCCTGCGGCCGCCAGCCGAGACGAAAGGGACGGCGAAATGCGGCAATGGGTCATGGCAGCATGTGCTGGAGCCGCGACGCTGCTCGCTTCAGCATCCGCCGCGGCGGCGGTTGCCCCTCCGCAAGCGACGCTGGCGCAGGGGCGACTAACGGGCGCTGCAGAGGCAGGAGTCGAGCGTTTTTTCGATATTCCCTTCGCTGCGCCTCCCGTAGGCGCGCTCCGCTGGCGCGCGCCGCAGGCTCCGCCGCGCTGGGCGGGTATTCGCAATGCCGCGAAGTTCGGACCCGCTTGCCCGCAGATGGTGCGGCCTGCGCTCGTCGCCGGTGGAGTAGCGGATGATCAATCCGAAGACTGCCTACAGCTCAATATCTGGCGCCCGGCCGGCGCGCGGAAACTTCCCGTCATGGTCTGGATCCATGGCGGTGCGCATGTCATCGGGTCGGGTACGTTCCCGGCTTTCGACGGTACAGCCTTCGCAAGGCAAGGGGTCATTCTTGTCACGATCAACTACCGGCTCGGCGCACTCGGCTATTTTGCCCACCCGGCTCTGAGCGCAGCCAAGCCGCGTCGCGAGGCGCTCGCCAATTATGGCCTCATGGACCAGATGGCCGCCCTTCGCTGGGTCCAGAAAAATATCGCAGCCTTTGGTGGCGATCCGGGGAAGGTCACTTTGTTCGGCGAGTCCGCGGGGGCAATCGGCGTGACGACGATCCTCGCCCACTCCGAAGCCAAGGGCCTGTTCGCGCGCGCCATCGTACAGTCGGGCGTCGGCCTACTCGACCCGCGCCCGCTTATCGAGCAGGAAGCGCTAGGCACGGCATTGGCGGCTCGCGCCGGCGCGCCGCCTTCGGCGACGATCGACGCGCTCCGGGCGCTTTCGGCCGACGCGCTCGTCGCGGCCGGCGATGTCCGGACGCCGGGCGCGATGGTCGGCCCCATTCTCGACGGCGAGCTGGTGCGCGAAGCGCCATGGCGCGTTTTTGCGCGCAGTGAGCCGATCGACGTGCCGCTCCTCGTCGGCGCTAACAGCAACGAAGCCAGCGTAATCCTCGCCATGGGCGTGCCGCCGGCGGCCGCGCTCACCTATCTCGGGCCCGACCAGGCGGCGGGCCGCGCCGCCTATGGCACCGGGCTCGCCGATGACGAACTGGCCCGCCAAATACTGGGCGACGCCTGGTTCGTCGCACCGTCGCGATGGCTCGCGGCGCGGACGTCCGCCGGCGCGCCGTCCTACCTCTATCATTTCGACTATGTTGCAGCAGCGCGCCGCGATCGGGCGAAGGGCGCCGGGCATGGCTCCGAAATTCCCTATATTTTCGGGACGCTGGGCTATTTCGCTTCGCTCGCCGGCCCCGTCGACGACGAGGATCGCCGCTTCGGCGAAGGCGTGTCCGCCTGCTGGGTCGCTTTCGCGAAGAATGGCGTACCCGACTGCGCGCTGGTGCCTGACTGGCCCCGGTACCAGCCGACTGACGACCGTCTCGCACATCTCGCGCCCCGGTCAGCCGTCGTCGCCGGTTTTCGCAAGGCGCAACTCGACCACCTGCTGAAAATCCATTTCGCGGCAGGCCAACCCAGGCCTTAGCCCGCTCGGCCAAACAGGCCCACCGTTTCGAAACGTGCAACGAAGCTGGGAGAGATAAAATGTCTGGACGACGGAAATCGATATGGCTTGCCGCCGGCGCCGCATTGGTCGGCGTAGCGGTTTTTGCGGCGCAAAGTGGCTTCGGGAGCAGCGACGGCGGCGAAACGCGTCCGATGGTCCAACTGCCACCCGCGCCGTCCGCCGCCAAGGCGACGGCATCCGCTGCGTCGGCGCTCGCGACCGCAAGCCTCACAACGACCGTCGGCGGTTACACCTATGACTGGACAGCGCTGAAGGCCGCGATCGTCGCTGACACCGAAGTCGCTAGTGGCTATTTCATTGTCGGGAACGCGTCCGATCCCACTTATCTTTTCGAATTCGACAAGGGCAGTTTTGGCATCGACCGGGTGACACCGCTCGCCTCGGCTTCCAAATGGTTTGCTGGCGCGCTCGGCATGCGCATGGTGCAGGCGGGCATTGCCACGCTCGACGATCCGATGCGGCCACCACTCGCCTTCTGGACGACGAGCGGAACGAAGAAGGATGTCAAACTCAAGCATACGCTGTCGATGACATCGGGCTTTAATGCGAGCCCGCTCGTCGGCGGCTGCCAGCTTCTCCCGACTTTTGGTCTCTATAACTGCGCCAAGAGCATCCACGACCTGCGCTACGACATCCTGCGCCCGGGCAATGCGCCTGGTGCTCAATATAGCTACGGTCCTCACGGCATTCAGGTCGCAGGGGCGTATTTGGAGGCCAAGGATACAAGCATAGAACCAGGAACGTCGCCAGCACGCGAGCGGAACTTCCACGAACTGTTTGCGCAGCACGTCACCATCCCGCTCGGGATGTCAAGCACCACGTGGTACGATCCCCACCCCCCCGCGACCGTCCCAACCAATCCGTGGGTGGCCGGCGGCGCCTTCTCCACGCCGCGCGACTATGCGAAACTGCTGCGCGCGTTCCTCGGCGGCAGCTTCATCACCAACATGACGGCCTTCACGCAGCCGCGCACGATCGGACTGCCGCGTGTTTTCGTTCCGGCGAGCACAGTGAACTGGGAATATGCGCTCGGCTCCTTCGTCGAATGCGACACGCCCTCGGCGTGCGCGACGTCGAAGATCAACTCTTCGCCCGGCGCCTATGGCTGGACCGGCTGGATCGATCGCGAGACCGGCTATTATGCCCTGATCGCGACCGAAATATCGAGCGGAGGCGACCGCAAGGGCGTCGAGCTCGAGCAGGTCATGCAGGATCTGATCGAGGATGCGATTGCGAACCGCACTCCGGCGCCCTGACCTGATCGGCAAAACTTCGCCTATGGTGCCTGGGCCAGGCCGCGCCGTGAGGTAGCGGTCTGGCTCAACGGAGGGGGCTGGACACCGCGTGGTTGTGCTGACAGCCGGCTTTCGAAGGGCATGAAGGACCGCTTTCTCGATCATGGAGCGGTTCAATACGAACGCGAGTAGAGCAAGTAGAACCGAAGGCGGACCATCTCGCCCTGCGCATCTTGCTCGAGCGTTCGGCGCGACGCATGACAGCGCCAAACGCGGTGCCGCAACTATGCCCTAAGACTTAGTTCCGCTCGATAACTCGCCGCAGCCGATCAGCGATGATCAAAAGGTCGCCGAGGCAGGACCGCACCAGCACGATGGCTGCGAGAAGTGCCACGACTCTTGCGCGATGGTCAGGCGACGTAAGCACCTCTACCACTCGCTATCAAGGTTCCGTCTGCAGACACAATCCGCGTCCCGGCTATGCTTATCTGCCGACCCAGTTTGACCGGCCTGCCGATCGCCCGCATCAGCCCTGGCAAGGCCGGTCGGTGAAAATCGACGTGCAAGTTTGCCGTAGCCCGCGCAGACCCTCCCATGGCAATGACCGTGTAAAGGCCGGTAAGATCGATCAGCGCCGATAAAATGCCACCATGCGCTGCGCCGACCGTCGGATTTGAGATTATTTCGTCTCGCCAGGGCATTGAGATCACCAACTCGTCGGTGCCGACCTCGGCGATCCTGAGCCCGAGCCAGCGGTGGAAAGGCGCAAGCAACAGCAGCTCCCCCAGTTCCTCAAGCCCAGGGGCGACCCGTGGGGCGTTCATGACTTCATCTCCATTTCATGGGTGCTGAGCAAAAACTCCACAATTGACTTGCCAAACGCGTCATTCTCGTCGCCCACCACCATATGGGTCGCATTCGCGATGTCGCTATATGCCATATGCGGGACCAATCTTCGGAAATGCTTGACGGCTTCCAGCGAAACTAGGTCGCTCGACCCACCGCGGATCAGATGCACAGGCAAGGCTAAACTGGCAGCGGCGGCGCTCAGTTCGCTGCGGCCATTGTCGCTTGAGACACCGCCTTGCCGCGTAACTCCTTCGATGAAGGTCGGGTCCCAATGCCAATAGAAGCGCCCATCGTCCTTGCGGCGCAGATAGTGGGCGAGCCCAGGCGAGGCCTTCCGGCTAGGCCGATGGGGCAGATAGTCGGAAATGACCTCAGCGGCCTCCTCCACCGACGCAAACCCTTCGCGCGCATGGGCCGCCATGAAACCGACCACGCGGGCAACGCCGCTCGGTTCCATCTGCGGCGTGACGTCGACCAAGGTAAGCGATCCAAAACTCCCCGGTGCGCGGTTTCCCTCCGCAATGATCCCAGCCAGCCCCCCAAGCGATGCGCCGATCATCGCCGGCTTTCTTCGCATCGCCGCAGCGATCTCAACGAGATCGGCCGCGAAATCGGAAATGTCATAAGCCCCATCACTGGCCCAAGCGCTCTCGCCGTGCCCGCGCATATCGACGGCGATCGTCCGAAAACCGTGGCTCGCGAGTTGACGGGTCACCGACTTCCACGCCCGGCGGGTCTGGCCGCCGCCGTGCGCCAAAATCACCGGAAAGCCCAGTTCCGGTCCATCGATCGACGCCGCGATTGCATGGCCCGCTTTTCCCGCAAGCGTGATCGTCCGATCATACATTCAGGCATCATACTGTATCATATCTTACAGTAAAGCATGTTCATATGCCGATAGTGGCTTTACAGTTTCAGCCGATGGTCGACTTTCGCAGCACCAGCGATGCTTCTCTCGGGAAAAGTCTTCTGACGGACTCAGACGAGTTTGTCTTTGTCATCGAAGAAGTGCCACGCAAACTTCGCCGCTTGTTCGACGCCTCAATGGCGCGCTTCGGATTGACCCGAACCCAGTGGCGCGCGCTCGTCTATATTTATCGGACCCCGGGCATTACCCAGACCGATCTCGCCAAATGCTCGAACTGGAGCGTGCCAGCGTTGGCCATGTTGTCGACCAGCTGGAAAGAATGACGCTCGCGGAACGGCGCGCTGCCAAGGGCGACCGGCGCGTCTGGGAGCTTCATCTCTTACCCCGAGCGATCGAAATCCTGCCCCAGCTGCGCGCCGAAGCCGACATGATCTACGCGCGGCTGCTCCATATGATTTCACCGAGTGAAATACGCGCGGTCCGCGCATTGCTGACGAAAATGTCAGGCAATCTCGAAAGCGGATCGGAAGACATGCCTCCTCGATAGAAGCATTGAAAGATTTGAAATAGCCGACGCCATTCATCGTCAGCAAGCCGATTTCCCCAATTGGCGCCGCTCGCGTTTGCGGCGGCGCACCGCCGCCGTTCTGCCCCCTCTGCACCAAATCGCCAGCACTGACGACTAACGAATTGCGAATATGGCGGCAGGGACGTGGTTCATAACATACGGAATGTCGGCGCCAGTATCGCGAGCGGATCGTTTCTCTGTGACGGCATGATTGTCGCGCCCTGCTCCATGCGCACCCTTGCGGCGATCGCCAATGGGCTCTCCGACAATCTGATCACCCGAGCTGCCGACGTCATGCTCAAGGAGCGTCGTCCATTAACGCTCATGGTGCGAGAGACGCCCCTGAACCTTGCCCATCTTCGAAACATGGCAGCCTGTACCGAAATGGGGGCGATAATTTTCCCACCCGTCCCGGCGTTCTACGCTCGGCCATCGTCGATCGACGAAATCGGGTCCTCGACCAGTTCGGCATCCATCGGGCCGCCGATCGCCGATGGACCGGACTGAAGGGCGCAGAAGTGATGCCTCTGGCGCAGGCGGATAAATCGGAAAGGACAATTTGATGGCGGCAGTGCTGATGCGCCGGGAGCTATTGGGCGCCGGGGTTTTTTGCGCGGGTCTGGTTGGAGCCTCCCGCTTCCGGTCAGGAAGTGCGGCGGACGAAGAGGCCGTTCTCGTCGTCAGCCAGCCAAGGGTTGAGGAAAGCGAGCGTTTTGCCGCGTCCCTCATATCGTCTTCGAAAAAGTCTCTCGCGCTGGATGTCGGAAGCGGGCTGGATGAGTTGCTTGGCGACTGGCCCCGCGGCGCGCAGGTGATTGCAGGCCTGACCTCCGACCCCGCTGCAATGATTGCGGCCCAGTTGCTCATCGAGAGTGGAGCGGAGCCTTTGCTTCGATGGGAACATTCCTATGAGGCGGGCCGCTGGACACACCGCATCGGCGCCGCCCCCGGCTTGGGCGCGCTCCCGCAATATACTTGGCCCGCCGTCGTTGCGCAGAAAGTTCGCGATGAGCTGGACGGCCACAAATCATCACCGCGCCGGGCCGCGTGCATTTCGGGGGAATGTGCACTCGCCTCGAATAGCCCCGGCCTACTTGTGACCTGGGCCTTTCGGCTTGCCGGAGAAACGCGGTGAGGCCGCCGCTGCCCGAGGGAATTGCGGCGGCCGACTTTTCACGGGCCCTCGATGAACTCGCAGGCGTCGTCGGCAAAACCTGGGTTTTCGTCGACGAGCTTCCGCTGTCGACTTACCGCGACGCGTATTCGCCGCTTGCCGATGGCACTCTGCTTCCTTCTACCGCCGTCGCTCCGGAAAGCGTCGAACAGGTGCAGCGGATCCTTGCCATCGCCAACAGCTTCCGATTGCCGATCTGGACCATCGGGACTGGACGGAACTTCGCATATGGCGGGCCGGCACCCCGCAAATCCGGATATCTTGTCCTCGATCTGAAACGGATGAACCGGATCATCGAAGTCAACGAAAAATATGGATATGCGCTGGTCGAGCCGGGCGTTTCCTACATGCAGCTTTATCGCCACCTGCAGCGGATCGGCAGCAAATTGTGGATCGATCCGGCAGCGCCCGCCTGGGGCGGCGTCATGGGGAACGCGCGCGAGCATGGCGCCGGCTACACGCCCTATGGCGATCACTTCATTATGCAATGCGGGATGGAAGTTGCCGGCCTCCATGAACTCCTTCGACCAGGTGTAATACAGGCTCTGGGCGATCCCTTCCTTGCGGCACAGCTCGGCAATGCTGTCCTCGCCGCGCAAGCCTTCCAGCACGATCCGGATCTTGTCTTCGGCCGAGAAGTGCCGACGTGTCGCACGCCGGATGTCCTTCACCACCCGCTCCGCGGGAGCCTTGGGCGGCGATTTTTTTAAGGAGGATTTGGGCTTCATCTTCGTTCCTTCGTCACTACGACGAAGCCCAAATCCTCCTTAAACCACAACCTCAAATCTGTGCCATTGGCCCTGACGGCGGACACCGATGTGTGATTCTGCCAGCCCGCGCGCGCGGGCAGGAGATTTGGAAGCGATCGCCTCAATGATTTCATCATGTTCACGTGCGGTATCGGCCATGAAATGATTGAAACCACCGGCTTGGTTGATGAAGAAATCAGACATGTCAAAATTGCTGTTCTGCCGCGCGTCGAGAAAGGGCGACTGAGCCATATCGTGGATGAGCTGATGGAAGGCACGGTTGAGTTCGCAATAAATTACCGCGCTGCGCGGCTCGTCAAAGTCGATCGTGAGAATACGTGCTTGCAGCGCGCGCAAATCGCGCGTTTGCGAATCGGTCCGACGCGCTGCCGCCAGTTCCGTCAGCAGTCCCTCGAGCCTTTCAAACATGATATAGAAATCTGCGATCTGGTCATAGCTTGGATTTATCACCTCGCAACCGACCTGCGGAATTATGCGAACAAATCCTTCCGAACTCAAACGGTTGAGCGCGGCCATGATCGGCTGGCGGCTCGCTCCGGTATCGCTCACAAGATCCTTGACCGACAGCCGCTGGCCAAAATTATATTGCGCGCCAACCATTCGGCTAACGAGAAGATCGTAAATTTCATCCTTCTTGTTCACTCGAATTGTCTCCAACTTTGGCGCTGCTACGCACGCCGCGAATATCCCCCTTGATTCAGCAAGAACGCAAGAGTCAGTCGTTGGCGAACGGATCCGGCTGCAAGAGCTGTTCGCAACGGAAATCGACAGATTCACTCTGCATATTTTGTTCGGCGCAATCGATCGTGGACAGCAAGTCTTTTTATAAGCGCTTACCATGCGCGATCACGCGCCATATTCGCCAAACGAATGATCGCCGCCAGATGATCGTTCCAACTCTTCATTGCTTCGCGCTTCTCGTCCTTCCAGTCGTGGCGCTGGTAGATACCGGCGACGCCCGCGCGGGAACCTCCGACGTGATTGAGCACAGCTTCGGTCACTTCAAATCGAACGCCTAGCCGTTGAAACCCGGTTGCAAGAGTTCGTCTCAAGTCATGCAGTCGCCAGTCCGGTAACGGTTCGCGGCCGTCTTGCGACATAAGCAGGTCGAGCTTGATCTTGCCTTTGCTATATCCGGTGAACCTTCCGCCCCTGGAGGTCGTGAACATCCTGCCGCTACGCGGCCAGATAGCCGACCCGGCAACCTCGTCGAGGATCGCAACTGCAAGTTCGTTGAGCGGAATTCGGTTGGGCTCGCCATTCTTTGCCCGTTCGCCGGGCAGGGTCCATAGGAGATCTTTACGGTTGAGTTCCTCCCAACGCAGCGACGAAACCTCCTCTCGTCGCTGACCGGTGACGATCAGAAGGCGGATGATGGGTCCGAAACAGGAATGCGTGTTTGGCGCCGCCATCCAGATGCGGCCAAGCTCCTCGTCTGAAAGCCAGCGATCGCGAGGTTTGACCGGGGGCGGGGTTTCCATGCCTTCCATCGGACTCCGATCGATATCTCCCCGGCTGACGGCCCAGCGCAAAAGGCGGCGCAAAACAGCGAAGACGTTACGGATATTTGCGATCTGCGCGCGCGGCATGCGGTCGAAGACGGCAACGATGTCGATTCGCGTAAGATTGGGAAGGGGCTTTGATCCCAAGACCGGCTTTACATGCAGCTCGAGGCTGCGCTTGACGAGGCGCCTCCAGCCTTCTCCAACGCAGGCCTCAGCGAAGCGATCAGAGTAATTATCGAAGGCTAGATCGACCGACTCTCGCCGTCGTTGCCGCTCTGCTTCGCCTGGATCGATTCCCTGGGCGATCAGAATAGCCAGTCGCTCCGCTTCGGCTCTGGCGGTGGCTGGCGTCCATGGCGAGCCATGGCTGCCTATCGTGTAGCGACGCGTCTTAGATTCGCGACCGCCCATTCGGAATTGCAACACGTAAGACACGGCGCCAGCTTTGGTTCGCTTTGCGCCAAAACCCTTTATGCTATCATCCCAAAGAATGTCATGTTGCCCGCTCGAAATGAGAGCATCGACCGACCGTTTTGTGATCTTTCCGCTTGCCATAAATTGGTCTCCCAATACGGCGTTTCCAGCAATCACCCGGCAATCACCGTGGCGGAAATTGCCGCGTAATTGGGGAAAAGATAGCATAGGGAGTGGCTATAAAAAACTAGCCTTTTCAACCCTATAGCACTCCTATATACGCCTCCAGCGAAAATACCAGACCTCGTGCCCCTGCGCGCGCGCCTTGGCTTCGTACCGCGTTTCGGGCCAGCCGCCGGGGCGGACGAGGAAGTCCTGCGCGTCCTTTGCCAGCCATTGGAACTGATGACGATGGCGCCGCATCACCATTAATGCGTGCGCGAGATAGATGGGATGATCGGTGCCGAACCGGAACTCGCCGCCGGGCTTCAGCTTTGCCGCGATAAGGTCCAGCGGGCCGTCGTTCATCATCCGCCGCTTGGCATGGCGCGCCTTGGGCCAGGGATCGGGATGGAGCAGATAGGCGAAGCTCAGCGCCCCGTCGGGAATGCGCCGCAGCACTTCGAGCGCGTCGCCATGATGGATGCGGACGTTGCCGAGCGGCAGCCGCGCACCATGGTCTCCCGCGACATGGACCAGCGCCTGTGCGACGCCGTTGATGAAGGGTTCGGCGCCGATGAAGCCATGGTCGGGCAGCATGTCGGCGCGTCCCGCCATATGCTCGCCGCCGCCGAAGCCGATCTCGAAATGCAGCGGCCGGTCGTAACCGAACAGGCGTGTCGCGGTCACGTCGCCGTCGGTCGGCACCGCGATTTGCGGCAACAGCGTGTCGACCAGCTCTTGCTGGCCTGCGCGCAGGGGTTTGCCCTTTGAACGGCCATAGAGGCGGTTGATCGTGGTCGGGTCGCCGGGCTTATGTGCAGTCATGGCGCGCGCCCTAGCCGAGCCAAGGTCGTCGGGGCAAGCGCTGCAAATGGCGGGACCGGCCTGCGCCCCCGCACTGTTAAGGATTTGGCGTGACGGCCACGGTGCGCGAGCCATTTATCAGGGCCAAGATTCGCTGTGGCGACGGCATTTTATCCTGCGCCACCAATGTAAAAATATTCTTCGCCGTGTAAAAATTCGACGAATAATATCCGGCTTGCGGCAGGACCGACACGCCGTTGCCATTGTCGCCGACTGCGAGCAGATAGCGATCGCTCATTCCACTAGGGCGATATACCGCGCGATTACTTTCCAATGTCGTGTCGCGGCACCATAGCGCCGCGCGGAGCGTCGGTGCTGCGCTTGTTATGCCGGTCGTCAGAACCGACGGGCTGGCCTTTGAATCGGCAGCCGTGCCGAAGGTGAGTTTGGACGGGCAATCGGCAATTGGCCGCACCGGGCCCAGGGCGCGGGTCGGGGCAGGAAAACGGATCTCGTGCAGCGCGCTTTCCATGATCGCCGAGACGGCGGCGGGCGACTTGCCGAAGCTGGTCATCCGCATTTTCACATACCAGCCGTTGACGGCAAAGATGGCGATGCCGGTGGCGGTTATCGTTTTGTGGCCCTGCGGCACATAGACCATTTTGAGCCCGCTGTTGGCCGCTTGTCCCGGCGGCGTAAAGCTCATTGGTGGAACAGGCGTCGCCCACGCCTGCTTCTTGTCCAGCAGGATCGCTGTCTGCGACTGCGCCATCCAGATCGGTACCGAGCCTGTCGTGTCGCGGAAAATAAAGAAGGTAATGGCATCACGGCCCGGGCCACCGAACCCGACGCTGACGTCGAGGTCGGGGCCGATAATGATCTTGCCGTTAAAGCGCGGGCTGCCGCCAAGCGTTGGCGGCACGACGATGCCGCTGGACGAATGGGTCCACGATTCGCCGGTTTTAAAGGCAATATCGGTCGGCGTCTGTGCGGCCGCCATCTCGGGCGCCAGCGCGACCAGCGCGCCCGCGAAAATCGTCGCGATCCGGTGCTTCGACATCTTAATCCCCCCTTTACCCAGAGGGATAGCTGTCACAAGTCGCGCCGCGGCGCAAGCGATCCGTCCGAAAGAAAGGGCTGGAATCTGCGCCTCAGGCGGTGAGCGCCGCTTTCAGCTTGTCAACCAGGTCGGTGCGCTCCCACGGAAAGGCGTCACCCGTCGCGGTGCGGCCGAAGTGACCATAAGCGGCGGTCTGCTGATAGATCGGCTTGTTGAGACCGAGGTGGGTGCGGATGCCCTTCGGCGTCAGGCGCACCAACTGCGGGATGACCGCCTCGATCTTGCCCTCATCGACCGTGCCGGTGCCGTGCAGGTCGACATAGATCGACAACGGTTCGGCGACGCCGATCGCATAGCTGAGCTGGATCGTGCAGCGACGGGCGAGGCCCGCGGCGACGATGTTCTTGGCGAGGTAACGGGTGATATAGGCCGCCGAACGATCGACCTTGGTCGGGTCCTTGCCGCTGAACGCGCCGCCGCCGTGCGGGCTGGCGCCGCCATAGGTGTCGACGATGATCTTGCGGCCGGTCAGGCCCGCGTCGCCGTCCGGCCCGCCGATCTCGAAACGGCCGGTCGGGTTGATGTGATAGACGGTGTTCGCGGTCAGCAACTCGGCGGGCAGTACGTCGGCGATCACGCCGAGCACATATTTGCGCAGCTCGGTATATTTTGCTTCGTCGCCTTCGCCATTGTGGAAATAATAGCCCGGTGCATGTTGGGTCGATACGACGATCGCGGTCGCCTCGACCGGGCGCTCGTTGGCGTAGCGCAGCGTCACCTGGCTCTTCGTGTCGGGTTCGAGGAAGGGCGCGATGCCTGCCTTGCGGTCGGCGGCCATGCGTTCGAGGATCTTGTGGCTGTAATCGAGCGTCGCAGGCATCAGGTCGGGGGTTTCATCCGACGCATAACCGAACATGATCCCCTGGTCGCCGGCGCCTTCATCCTTGTCGCCGCTTTCGTCGACGCCCTGTGCGATATGCGCCGACTGGGCATGAAGATTGTTTTCAAAGCGGAAGCTTTCCCAGTGGAAGCCATCCTGCGCATAGCCGATGTCCTTCACCGTCTTGCGCACCGTGGCTTCGATCTCTTCGAGCGCGCCCGGCGCCCATTCGTCATTCTCGAACACGCCCTTGCAACGGATTTCGCCGGCAAGGACGACCAGCTGGGTGGTGGTCAGCGTTTCGCATGCGACGCGGGCTTCGGGGTCCTTCGACAGAAACAGGTCGACGATCGAGTCGCTAATCTGGTCGGCCACCTTGTCGGGATGTCCTTCGGACACGCTTTCGGAGGTGAAAAGGAAGCTGTTGCGCATGGAGAGCCTTCTGTGAACGGATATAAAGGAAGCTTTATGTCGGTGCGCTGTTAACGCCCGCGCCGCCGAAAGGCAATGCCCAGCGCGAACAGCAGCAACGCAAATCCGACGGGCAGAAGGTTGCCGAAGCGCGCGAACAGCGTGGGGGCGTGGGCGGGCGGCAGTAGCGTGTCGATCCGTCCCGCGGCGTGCATCGGGAGCGATTCGATCAGCCGGCCGTCAGCGCCGATCACCGCGCTGATCCCCGTCGGAGTGGCGCGCACGACGGGCAAGCCTTCCTCGATCGCGCGCAGCCGCGCCTGCGCCAGATGCTGCGGCGGACCCCATGCGCCGAACCACGCGTCGTTCGACGGGTTGAAGATGAAATCGGGGCGGTGGTCGCGATCGACGACCTGGCCCGAAAAGATGATTTCGTAACAGATTTGCAGGCCCGCCCGGCCGAAAGCGCCGAGGTCGAGGGTGCGGGCGCCGGGGCCGGGCCAGAAATCGATGTCGCCGGGGGCGAGCCGCGACAAGCCGATCGCCGACAGCACCGGGCGCAGCGGCAGATATTCACCATAGGGGACCAGATGCGCCTTGTCGTAACGCGGGCCAAGGGTGCCGTCGGAATGGACGGTCATGACCGCATTGCGCGCCCCGATAACATCGCCGCTGCGATCGAGTTCAAGCTTGAGCGCGCCGAGCAGCATCAGGTCGCCGGGGTTCATGAGCGCGGCCAACCGCGCGCGCGCCGTGGCGGGCGAGCGGTCGTAATAGACCACTGGATAGCCCCATTCGAGATAGTCGGGCACCGCCGCCTCGGGCCACAGGATCAGGCGCGGGGTGTCGTCCTTCGGCGCGGTCAGCCGCGCGAGCTTGGCGAAATTGGCGTCGGCCTTTGCGCCCACCCATTTGTCGGCCTGGCCGACATTGGGCTGGACGACGGTGATGGGGATGGTTCCCTCCTCCATCGGACGTTGGGCGGATGGGAACGGCGCGAAATAGACGAGGGCCATGAAGGCGGCGATCACAACGCCAAAGCCGAGTTGAGTCATGAGCTGGCGGCGTTCCGATAGATCGCGTGGCGCCTCGTCGGTCGTGCGGCGCTGAAAATAGGGGAGCACGTAAATCGCCGCGACAATGAAAACGAGTCCGGACAAGCCGTAAGTCCCGATCCATTGCGCCGGTTGGGCGAAGCCGATTGCAACGGCACCCAGCGGATTCCACGCGAAGCCGGTGAATACCCAGCTACGCAGCCACTCGGTCAGCGTCCACAGCGCCGCAAAGGCAAGAATATAGGACGGTGCGGTCAAGCGCGTCACCGGTTCGCCCCAACTGCGCACCATCCATGCCCCCCACGCCGCCAGTGCCGGATACACCGCCAGATACAGCGCCAGCAGCACCACCGCGATCCACCCCAGCCACGCGGGCATCGCCGCCTGATAGGTGAACGCCGTCGCGATCCAGTTCAGCCCAACGACGAAATGCCCGACCCCGAACGCCCAGCCGATCCCGAACGTTCGCCAGCCCTTGGGGCTGCGCGCCACGAGCGCCATCCAGCCCGCGAGCGCGAGCAGTGTCAGGGGCCAGAGATGGAGCGGCGCAAACCCCGTCGCCGAAATGGCGCCCAGCGTCAGGGCAATCAGCTTGGGCCAGCGGTCGGCAAAAGCGGCGATGCGGGGGGATAGCGCGGTCACGCGCGCTGCTTTAGCCGGGCGCGTTGATGCCCACTAGAGCATATATTTCATCTTGATCGCCTGATGCGTGTCCCCGGCCACCGCAAAGCTTGCCGATTTGAACTTGGGTGCACCCATGCCGATCGCCGGGTTGCGCGAAAAGCCAAAGCCTTCCTTTGGCATGAACAGCGCCATATCCATTTTGTTATTGCTGTTTTCGTCGTGGACGACGGCGACGGCATAGGTGCCATCGGCAGGGGCCGAAATCTTGAAGCCACCCGCATTTGCCGCTTTTACCGCCATCCGAACCGACGCCTTGTCCTTACTGCAATCGGGAAAGGCCTTGGGATTGGCGGTCAGGCAGACGAGCACCTGCCCCTTTGTGCTGCGCAGGCCCGTTATGCTGACGTCAACCGTCGGCGGCGGCGGGCTTGCGGCGACGCTGAGCAGCGGCAAAAGTGCCAAGCCCGATATCCGTGCCGCAAATTTTGTCCCAGAAACGGAAATAAAGCCCATAATTCCCCCGGTAAGCGGCATGATGCGCGTCGTGATGCGTCGCGGTTATCAGCCATCGCCCTGCTGGTCCATGAACAAGCGCGCGCGGAAACATCTCCCACCCCATATGATTGCCGACGCCCATCACGGTCATGATCGTCAGCACCAGCCCCAGCACCGCGACATGGATCGGAAGGATGAACACCAGCGCCGGGATCACCACCGCGCCGGTCATCGCTTCCAGCGGGTGGAAGCTCATCGCCGCCCAGGCGGTCGGCGGGCGGCTGTCATGATGCACACTGTGCGCCAGGCGGAACAGCCGCGGCCGATGCATCCAACGATGCGTCCAGTAAAACCATGTGTCGTGCAGGACCAGATAGGCGAGCAGGCTGATGGGCAGATACCAGAGCGGCAGGACGTTCCAATCGGTATAGATGCGCGTCCAGCCCCGTTCCTGCCATCCCCACGCCACGACCCCGGCGGGAAGTCCGTAGATTGCGGCGCTGGCAAGGCTCCACCCGATTTCACGCCGCATCTGCGGTCCAAGCCCGCGATAGAGGTCTGGATGCCGGAGCCGGGTCGCGAAGGCGAAGGCGCCACTGGTGATCAGATATCGCACGCCGACGATGGCGGTCATCGCAAGCGCGGAAAAAAGGATCGCCCAGCCGGTCATGCGGCAAGGCTAAACGCTCGCGCCCATGTTGCAATGGCTTTGCGCTTCGCGCTGGGGTGGCTAAGGCGGAACGATGGCGGGGCAAAGTTTCGATAAATGCGATATCGCGATCGTCGGCGGCGGCCTCGCCGGTGGCCTGGCGGCGCTGTGCCTGGCGGCAAAGCGGCCCGATCTCGATGTCCGGCTTGTCGAACCCGGTCCGATCGGCGGCAACCATATCTGGTCCTTTTTCGACAGCGACATTGCGAAAAAGGACCGCTGGCTCGTTGCGCCGCTGGTCCGTTGTCATTGGGAAAGTTATGACGTCGCCTTCCCCGCGCGCGCGCGCAAGGTGCGGATGGGATATAAGAGCATTACCGGCGAAGCCCTCGCCACAGCGGTCGCCGCGGCGCTGCCCGCGGACCGGATCATCGCCGACAGGGCCAAGCATGTCGCACCCGACCATGTCCTGCTGGCGCGTGGCGGGCGGCTGTTGGCAAAGCATGTCATCGACGCGCGCGGCACCGGAAAGACGTCGATGCTTGACTGCGGCTGGCAGAAATTCGTGGGTCAGGCGCTGACCGTCGAAGGCGGGCATGGCATCGACCGGCCGCTCGTCATGGACGCCACGGTCGAGCAGCTCGACGGCTATCGCTTTATCTATCTGCTGCCTTTCGATGCGGAGACAATCTTTGTTGAAGACACATATTATAGTGACAGCCCCGATCTTGACGTCGCAGCCGTCCGCGATCGAATCGCAACCTATGCGCAGCGCCGCCAGTGGAACGTCACGGCTGTGACGCGCGAGGAAACCGGGATGTTGCCAGTCGTCGTCGCGGGCGATTTCGATCGGCTGTGGCCCGCGGTCGATCGAACGGCGCGCATCGGCGTGCGCGCCGGCGAATTCCACGCGATGACCGGCTATTCCTTGCCCGCCGCGGTGCGAACGGCGGCGGCGCTGCCCGCGCTCGTCGATCGCGGCGACCTAGCCGCCCGCCTGCGCGGCCGCGCCGCGGCATCGTGGCGCCGTCAGCGCTTTTACCGCATGTTGGGTGCGATGCTGTTCCGCGCCGCCGATCCGGACGCGCGTTACCGCATTTTCCAGCGTTTTTACGGGCTCGCGCCCGGGCTGATCGCGCGTTTTTATGCGGGCCGGTCGAACGCCGCCGACAAATTGCGCATCCTGTCCGGCAAGCCGCCCGTGTCGGTTCGCCGCGCCATTGCCGCGCTTTCGAGGCTGGACTGGCGATGACGCGCCGCGCGATCATCATCGGCGCCGGGTTCGGCGGGCTTGCGTTGGCGATCCGGCTTCAGTCGGCGGGGATCGCAACGACGATCGTCGAGGCACGCGACAAGCCCGGCGGGCGCGCCTATCATTGGCGGCAAGACGGCTTCACCTTTGACGCCGGGCCGACGGTCATCACCGATCCGCCGTGCCTCGAAGAATTATGGGCACTTAGCGGGCAGGACATGGCGGCTGACATCGACCTGATGCCGGTCATGCCCTTTTATCGTCTCAACTGGCCCGACGGGACGAATTTCGACTATTCCAACGACGAAGCGGCGCTGCGCGCCGAAATCGCCGCGCTGCACCCCGCCGACGTCGATGGCTATGACCGCTTCATCGCCTATTCAAAGGGCGTTTACGAGCAGGGCTATGTCAAGCTCGGCTCGGTCGCCTTTCTGAACTTTGCGTCGATGATCAAGGCCGCGCCCGCACTGATGAAATATCAGGCCTGGCGCAGCGTCTATTCGATCGTTTCCTCCTACGTCCGGGACGAACGGTTGCGGCAGGCGCTGTCGTTCCATACGCTGCTGGTCGGCGGCAATCCGATGACGACGAGCGCGATCTATGCGTTGATCCATACGATCGAGAAAGATGGCGGCGTCTGGTTCGCGCGCGGCGGCACCAACGCGCTGGTCGCCGGCATGGTCCGGCTGTTCGAGCGGCTGGGCGGGACCTTGCGCCTGGACGATCCGGTCACGCGGATCGAAACCACGGCCGACCGGGCAACCGGCGTGACGACGCAAAGCGGATGGTGCGGCGACGCCGACATGGTGGCGTGTAACGGCGACCTCATGCACAGCTACCGGACGCTGCTCGCGGATCATCCGCGCGGCGTCAAGGCGGCGCGCAGCCTGTCGCGCAAACGCTGGTCGCCTTCGCTGTTCGTCGTCCATTTCGGCGTCGAAGGCGTTTATCCCGACATTGCGCATCACAGCATTCTTTTCGGCCCGCGCTACAAGGGACTGCTCGACGACATCTACAAGACGGGCGTCATTCCTGACGATTTCTCGCTTTACCTGCATCATCCCAGCATCACCGATCCCGGCATGGCCCCGCCGGGCCAATCGACATTCTATGCCCTCGCCCCCGTCGCGCATCTGGGCAAGTCGAAGGTCGATTGGGACGGCGCGTTCGGGCGGCAGTTTGCCGACGCCATCCTCGAGGAAGTGGAACGCCGCGTCGCGCCCGGCCTTCGCGACCGCATCGTCACGCGCTTTCATTATACGCCCATGGATTTCGGCCGCGACCTGTCGGCGCATCTCGGCAGCGCGTTCAGCCTCGAACCCGTGCTTTGGCAAAGCGCCTGGTTCCGGGCGCACAACCGCGACGATGTGATTTCCAATCTTTACTTCGTCGGCGCGGGAACGCATCCGGGCGCGGGTATCCCGGGGGTCGTCGGCAGCGCCAAGGCGACCGCCAATCTGATGTTGGAAATATGATGAAACGCCTTGCCGTCTATTGCGGGTCCGCAACCCCCGAAGATCCGATCTATATCGAAACCGCGCGCCATGTCGGCCGCACGCTGGCGGAGCGCGGCATCGGCGTCGTTTATGGCGGCGGCCGGCTGGGGCTGATGGGCGCCATCGCCGACAGCGCGCTGGAAGCGGGCGGCGAGGTGATCGGTATCATCCCCGATGCGCTCGTCGGCGCCGAGGTCGCGCACCGCGGCTGCACCGAATTGCACGTCGTTTCGGGGATGCACGAACGCAAGAAGATGTTCACCGACCTGTCGGACGGCTTCCTGACCATCCCCGGCGGCGTCGGCACGATGGATGAATTGTGGGAAGCGATCAGCTGGGCGCAGCTTGGCTATCACAACAAGCCGGTCGGCCTGCTCAATGCCGCGGGCTTTTACAACGACCTGATCGCGTTCAACCGCCACATGGTCGAGGTCGGGTTTATTCGCCCTGCGCACGCCGGGATCATGATCGTCGACGCGGGGTTGGACGAACTGTTGGGCAAGATGGCCGCGTATGAACCGCACAAGACGATTTTCGCGATGAAGGCCGAAAATCTGTAATGATCGAGGCGGGGGCCTATGATTCGCATGCCCTCCACGGTTTCGCGCACGACAGCATCGCGCGCGGATCGAAAAGCTTTGCGCTCGCCAGCCAGCTGTTTGACCGCGAAACGCGCGAACGTGTCTGGCTGCTCTATGCCTGGTGCCGTGCCGCCGACGATTTGACCGACGGACAGGATCACGGCGGCGCGATGAAGCCGGGGCATGATCCCGCGGCCGCGGTCGCGCATATCCGGACCCAGACCGACCGGGCTTTTGCCGGCGAGCCGACCGGCGAACCGGCGTTCGACGCGCTGGGACTGCTGCTTACCGAGATTGCGATTCCGCGATCGGTGATCGACGATATCGTGGCGGGGTTCGATCTGGACGCGCGCGATTGGCGCCCGCGCAGCGAGCAGGACTTGCTGCGCTACAGCTATCATGTCGCGGGTGCGGTCGGGGTCGCGATGGCGCTGGTGATGGGGGTCGACCCCGCCGACGAAAGGACGCTCGATCGGGCTTCGGACCTTGGCATCGCATTCCAGCTGGCGAACATCGCGCGCGACGTGGCCGAGGACGCCGCCGCCGACCGATGCTATTTGCCTGTCGAATGGATGGTCGAACTCGACATCCCGCCCGGACAGCATATGCACCCCGCCTTTCGTCCGCGCCTGTCGGTGATGGCGAAATGGCTTGCCGAAATGGCCGAGGAATATGAGGCGTCGGCGCGATGGGGAGCAAGGCTGCTGCCGCCGCGCAGCCGCTGGGCGGTGCTCGCCGCGGCGGGGATTTATGGCGACATCGCGCGCGAGGTGCGCGCCCGCGGCGACCATGCCTGGGACCACCGTGCATCCAGTTCGCTTGGCGCCAAGCTCGGCTGGGTCGCCCGCGCGGGCTGGTCGGTGCTGCGCCGCCCGCCCCAACGAAGGATCAGTCGCGACGGCCTGTGGACGCGCCCGCGCGGCGGCACTGTGGCGTGAGCCATATCGAATGGATCGCGGCGGCGTTCGTCCTGACCAATGTGGCGCTCGTCGCGCTGCGCAGCGTGTGGAACTATCCTTTCGCGCTCATCGCCGTGACGCTCTACGCTTTCGTCTTTTTTGAAGCGAAGCTCTACAGCGACATGCTCCTCCAGGGGTTTTTCTTTGCGCTCAACCTTTATGGCTGGGCCGCGTGGATAGGCGCGCGCGATGATGCGGGGGTCCCGGTGCGCTGGATGACGGCGCGGGCGCGCCGCGGCTGGGCCGTGGCGACGATCGCCGCGTGGGCCGGCTGGAGCTTTGCGATGGACCGCGCCACCGATGCAGTGGCCCCGTGGATCGACGGTGCAATCGCGATGCTTAGCGTCACCGCGCAATGGCTGCTCGCGCGGCGCCACGTCGAAAGCTGGTTCGTCTGGATTGTCGTCGACCTGATCGCGGTGCCGCTGTTCGCGTCGCGGGGCCTCTATGCCACCAGCGCCGTCTATGTTGTCCTGCTCGGCCTGTCGATCGACGGGTTGATCCAGTGGCGCCGCGCGGCGGCGACGGGCCGGGTGGCGATATGACGCATCATATCTGCCTTCACGGCGCCGAAAGCACTGGCAAATCGACGCTCGCGCCGCGGCTGGCGCTCCGGCTCGGTGGGCTGGTGGTGCCTGAATATGGGCGCACCTACGCCGAAGCGAATGGGACCGACCTCGACGAGGTCGACCTGCTCGCCATCTTTGACGGTCATCGGGCGGCAACGCGCGAGGCGCTCGCGCAGCAGCCCGAATGGCTGATATCCGATACCGATCCGCTGATGACCCAGGCCTGGGCGATCATGCTGCTCGGTCGCCGCTTGCCCGAAATCGACCTGTGGGACGCGGTCGCCGACCTCTATCTGGTCCCGGCAATGGACCTGCCATGGCACGAAGATGGCACGCGCCTGTTCGGCAGCGAACTCGCGCGGGCGCAATTCATGGATGTGGCGATCGGCGAACTCGACCGGCGCGGGCTTCGATGGGCGTGGGTCGAGGGCGAAGGCGACGCGCGGTTGGCGAACGCACTGGCGGCGATCGAGGCCGCGGAGCTTGGCTGACCCGATCGGCTTTATGGACGAAACTCGGTTTTGGGGTCACGAGCGGGCGTGAAGCGTCGCGCCATGTCCGCGTCCGCAGAGGGCAGGGGAGGGTGTCCGCTTCCCGTCGTGCCCCCGATCCCCATGCAAGGCCCTCACCCTGCTATCTTGCAGATGCTGTCAAGCGCGCCAGCTTGCTTGACCGAAAGTTTCAGGTTGCTACTGATCTTCGATATAAAGAAATCAACGATTCCGGAGATGATGGCCCGATGCACCCTTCTGTTCATGCTCGCAACAATCCCGACAAAGCAGCGATCATCGTCGCCGAAACGGGCGAGGTCATCAGCTATGGCGAACTCGATGCCGCCTCGAACCGCGCCGCGCAGCTTTTTCGCGCGCATGGGCTGGGGCATGAGGATGTCGTCGCTTTCATGCTCGACAACACGCCCCATTATTACGGCCTGACGTGGGGCGCCCAGCGTGCGGGACTGCGTTATGTGTGCATTTCGTCGCGGCTGACGCAGGACGAAACCGACTATATCCTCGAAAATTCGGGCGCGCAGATCCTTGTCGTGTCCGCCAGCCTTGCGGGCGCCGCGCAGCAACTCACGACCGGGATCAAACGCTTTGCGATGGGCGGCGAGATTGCGGGCTGGGCCAGCTGGGAGGATGCGGTCGCCGCGATGCCGGCGACGCCGGTCGCCGACGAGCGCGCCGGGGTCGACATGCTCTATTCGTCGGGCACGACCGGGCGGCCGAAGGGGGTGCGCGTGCCGCTGCCCGAAGAGCCTGCGATCGATGCGATGAACAGTCTGGTCATGCTCGCCTCGGCGGTGTTCCAGATCAACGCCGACAGCATCTATCTTTCGCCCGCGCCGCTTTACCATGCCGCGCCGCTGCGCTGGTCCATGACGGTCCATCGTTTGGGCGGCACCGTCGTGCTGATGAAGAAATTCGATCCCGAGGCGGCACTGTCGCACATCGAAACATATCGCGTAAACTCCAGCCAGTGGGTTCCCACCCATTTCGTGCGGATGCTCAAGCTGCCGGGCGACATCCGCACCCGATACGACACGTCATCGCTCAAGGTTGCGATCCACGCTGCGGCGCCGTGCCCGGTGCCGGTCAAGCAGGCGATGATCGACTGGTGGGGACCGGTGCTGTTTGAATATTATGCGGGGTCGGAAGGCAATGGCATGACCTTCATTTCCAGCCCCGACTGGCTGACGCACAAGGGCTCGGTCGGCCGTCCTATCCTGGGCACCGTGCATATCATGGGCGAGGATAATGAGACCGAGCTTGGCCCGAACGAGGAAGGCACGGTTTTCTTCGAGAGCGAAAATGTTTTTGAATATCATGGTGATGATGAAAAAACTGCGTCGAGCCGCAATTCCAAGGGCTGGTCGACGCTGGGCGATGTGGGCAAGCTGGACGACGAGGGTTTCCTGTACCTCACCGATCGCAAGAGCTTCATGATCATATCGGGCGGCGTGAATATCTATCCGCAGGAAATCGAGAATCATCTGGTCACCCATCCCAAGGTCGCCGACGTCGCGGTCGTCGGCGGGCCGCATGACGAGATGGGCGAAGAAGTGATCGCGGTGATCCAGCCCGCCGACATGGCCGAGGCGGGCGACGCGCTGCGCGACGAACTGATCGCTTTCGCGCGCGAGAAATTGTCGGGGGTGAAGATCCCGCGCCGCATCGACTTCATGGAAGCGCTGCCGCGCCACGACACGGGCAAACTCTACAAGCGCCTGCTGCGCGACCAATATTGGGAAAAGGCGAAGGCGGAGGCCTGAGGCGATGACCGCGCGCGTCGAATTTTTCTTTGACCTTTCCTCGCCCTGGACCTGCCTCGCGTTTCACAATCTGCCGGGCGTGCTGGGAAGAGCGGGCGCGACGGCGATCTATCGACCGATCCTGGTCGGGGGGGTGTTCAACGCGGTGAACCCCGCCGTCTATGCGGCGCGCGAGCAGGCGGACAACCGGCGGCTTCAACATGGCTGGAAAATACTCAAGGACTGGGCGCGGCTCGCGCGCGTCCCGATGAACTTCCCTTCGCAATGGCATCCGGCAAAGAGCATCGCCGCGATGCGTTTCTGCTGCGCCCTAGAAGATGATCAGGCGGCGTTGGCGCGCTTTGCGCGCGCGGCATTTGCGAGCTATTTTGATCGACAGGAAAATCTCGACGATCCTGCCGTGCTCGCGGCGGTCGCCGATGCCGAAGGGCTCGACGGCGCCGCGCTGGCGGGCGTGGCGGGCAGCGATGCGGTCAAGGCGCGGCTGCGCGCCAATACCGATGAAGTGATCGCGCGTGGCGGCTACGGCTCGCCGACGATTTTCGTCGATGGCAATGATATGTATTTCGGCAACGACCAGCTCCCGCTCGTCGAGGCCGCATTGAAGCGATAAAAGGGACTCATCCATGAAAGACCGGATTTCGATCAACATGCTCGATGGCGGGATCGCCGATGTGCGGATGATCCGCGCCGACAAGATGAACGCGCTCGACCCCGCGATGTGGGAAGCCTTGGCCGAAGCGGTGGATGCGTTGAAGGCGATGGCGGGCCTGCGCGTTGTCGTCCTGTCGGGCGAAGGTCGTGCTTTTTGCGCCGGGCTCGACCTCTCCAGCCTCAGCAATGATCGCGATCCCGGCGCGAGCAGCGCGGGCGGTGGTCTTGCCGACCGGACGAGGGGTATCGCAAACAAAGCCCAATATGCGGCCTGGGGCTGGCGCGAGCTGCCGGTCCCGGTGATCGCCGCAGTCCACGGCGTCGCCTTTGGCGCGGGCAGCCAGATCATGGCCGCCGCCGACATCCGTATCGTTCATCCCGACACGCGCATCGCGATCATGGAAATGCGCTGGGGGCTTGTTCCCGATGTAGCGGGCATGGCGCTGTGGCGCACCCAGGTTGCCGACGATGTGCTGCGCGAGATGATCTATACCAATCGCGAGTTTAATGGATCGGAAGCGAAGCTGCTGGGTTTCGCGACGCATGTGTCCGACGATCCGCTGGCGCGGGCGATGGAACTGGCGAGGGTGATCGCCGATAAAAATCCCCATGCGATCCGCGGCGCCAAGCGGCTTTGCAACATGCTGGCCGACGCGAGCGACGCGGACATTCTTCAGGCCGAAAGCGACGAGCAGATCAAGGTCATCCGCACCCCGAACCAGATGGAAGCGGTGATGGCTGGGATGCAGAAGCGGCGGCCCAATTTCGTGGATTGAAGATCGTCCCTGTCGCGAAGCGATGGGGCGGATAATCAAAGCAGCCCCAAAAACCGTGCTGCATTATCCCAGTCGCGCTTGTGCGCGGCGCGGGCTTTTTGCGCTTCGCTGTCGGCGCCCCAGCGACGCTCCTGATAGAGATCGTCGAGGCTGACCGCCTCCCACAGCGCGTCGGCGTCGAACGCGTTGTCGAGCAACGCAAGGCCCGCGACGAGCGAGCCGCCGATCGTCACCAGCGGGGTCAGCGCCGTGATTCGCCACTGGTCCTGCCCGAATACTGCCGAGCGCAGCGCCGTCACGGTCGCTGCGGGTTGATCGACTGGCAGCACACCTTGCGTCAACGCAAACTCGATGCCGTAGCGATCCTCGGCCCAGGCGAGCAGCGGGTTCCACGCCGCCGCCTGTTCGGCCTGCAACACCGCGTCGCGCGCATCGCGGTAGCAAAAGAGGTCGCTTTCGGCATAGGCAGCGACCGGCGTCGCAAAGGCCGCAAAGTCGGGCGCGGCCAGGTCGATCGCCGCATTGCTCAGCCCGGTGATCGGCATCGCCGCGGGGGCGATCGTTTCGCCGACCGCGCGCCATTCGGCGGCGATTGCATCGGCCAACGCCGGGCTGGCTACCGCCAGCGGTGCGCGCTGCGGGGTGCGAACCGGCCGCCCGTCGAGCGCGATGCCCCAGCCGCCGTCGCCCGCGACGACAGCGACCTCTTTCCAGAACCGCTTCACGGATTTTTGGGCGAGCGCCAGCGGCGCGCGAGCAGCAGCGGCATCACCGCGAAATCAAAGGCGCCGACCAGCACAATCGCCGCGCCGATCCAGCGGTCGGTCGGTTGGCCCGCAAGTGCAAAGCCGCCGCTGATCAGGATAAAGCCGATCGCCACGAAGGCCGCGCCCATCAGGCGCATGATGTTGATCGCGAAAAAGCGTTTTTTGGCGAGGGCGTCGTCGGCCTGGGTCATGCGTCCTTCCTATCGCCGCCAAGGTGGCGCATCAACTGTGCCAGCGCGCCATGGCCGGTTGCTTCCATGCCCGCGATCACCCGCTCGCGCTCGGCGGCGGATTTATTCTGCGACAGCTTGATCGTCGGGCGCCAGGCGGTGATGCGCAGCTCGAAGCCAATGATCGCCCCGGTCATCTTGCTGAACAGGGCGGGGTTCATCTTGTCGCGCGTCCACGGCGGGTTCGCGCCGACGCGCGCTTCATGGCCGGCCGACAAGGTGTCGAGCTGCTCGACCAGTTCGGCATCGCCAAGGCGCCGCGCGGTGCCCTCGATTTCGATCGCGACATAATTCCACGTCGGCACCTGGTCGGGGTCGGCATACCAGCTTGCGCTGACATAGGCGTCGGGGCCCTGGACCACGGCAAGCGCGTTCGCGCCGTCGAGGTGCCGGGTCAGCGCATTGCCGCGCGCAAGGTGGAACTGGACCGTTGCCGCGTCATCGCTCAGCACGACCGGCGCGTGGGCGACGCGCGGCCCGTCGGGGGTGTCGGCGAAGATCGCGGCAAAGCCGATCTCGCGCACCAACAATTGGGCGAGGTCGTCCTGCTTGGGACGAAAGACGCTGTTGGGATGCATCAGCCCGCTTTGGGCGGGCGCGCCGGATGCTTCCTCGCGCTTGGCTTCTTGTCCGCCGGTTTGCCCGGTTTCGGCTTGGGTTTCGCTTTGGGTTTCGGCTTTCCGACATGGTCGGTCGGCTTGCTCGTCGCGGTGCGCCCGCGGCGCTCGCCGCGACGGGCCTTACGAATCTGCTTGCTGTGCGCCTTTGCGGCGGCCTTTTCGACCGCTTTGGCAGGCGGACCCTTGGCGGCATCGTCGATGCCGACGTCCCCCAGCAACCGATCGAAACCCAGCGCGTCGAGGCTCGCGGCGAAATGTTCGGGCACGTCGGCATGAACGTCGATCGCGCCGCCGTCGGGATGATCAATGCGCAGGCGGCGGCTGTGCAGATGCATCTTGCGGCTGATCGTGCCGGTCAGGAATGCGCCCTTGCCGCCATATTTGCCGTCGCCGACGATCGGATGCCCGATTGCCGCCATATGGACGCGGAGCTGATGCGTGCGGCCGGTCAGCGGTTGCAGTTCGACCCACGCCGCGCTGTTCCCCGCACGCTCGATCACGCGATAGCGCGTCTTTGACGCGAGGCCGCTGTCGTGGACATGCATTTTTTCGCCGCCCGATCCCGGCTGCTTGGCGAGCGGCAGGTCGATTTCGCCCTGCTGGATGTCGGGAACGCCGACGATGATCGCCCAATAGGTCTTGCGCGCGCTGCGATTGGAAAAGCTCTTGGCGAAATAGGCCGCAGCGCGCGGGGTGCGGGCAATCAGCAGCGCGCCCGACGTATCCTTGTCGAGCCGATGGACAAGCTTGGGGCGTGTCGGGCCATCATATTTCAGCGCATCGAGCAAGCCGTCGACGTGGCTTTCGGTCTTGGTGCCGCCCTGCGTCGCCAGGCCGGGCAGCTTGTTGAGCACGATCGCGCTGGCATCGCGGTGGATCACCATCCCGGTTGCCAGTTCGACATCGGCGTCGGTCAGCGGACGGCCCTTGCGGGCCGGGCGAGGCTCGGCCTCGACCGGCGGCGTCGGCATGACGAGTTTCTGCCCCGCCGCGATGCGGTCCGACACATCGGCCTTTTTGCCGTCGAGTGTCAGCTGCCCCGATCGCGCCCAGCGCGCGAGCAGCGCGTGCGGCGTCCCCTCGCGATGGCGTTTGAACCAGCGGTCGAGGCGGATGCCGTCATCTTCCTCGGCGATCGTCGCGCCGTCGAGTTTTGCCTTGGTCTCGCTCATGCCGGCACCTGCCGCATGATGAAGAGGCCAAGGCCGCAGGCCATGATCGCGCCGATCACGGACGCGAGGACATAGGCGGCTGCTTGCGCGTTTTGACCGCGTTCGAAAAGCATCCAGAATTCCATGCTGAAAGAGGAAAAGGTGGTGAAGCCGCCAAGAACTCCGACACCGATAAACAGGCGCGCAGTCTCCCCGCCATCGCTGCTGCGTGCCAGCGCGCCGATTAGCAGCCCCATCAAAAGACCCCCGACGATATTGATCGACAGCGTCCACCAAGGGAAGCCGGGACCGAGCCGCGCGAGCATCGCCTGACCGACCAGATGGCGGGCCCCGGCGCCGATTGCGCCACCTATCATAACAGGAAACAGGCTGTTCATGTCGCTCGCCCTAGCCGGAATCGGCGGCGAGGCAAAGCGCGCGCTTTATGCGTCTGGGCGGGGCGCCGCCGTTGCGGGCGGTTCGTGCGTCGCGCGCCAGTCGGCGGGGCGGACGAAGCGGCCCTGCCAGATGCCGCGCTGCCGGGCTCCTGCTTCGGCTTCCTCGACCATATAGGCGCCGTCGGTCGTGACGGCCCAGCCTTGGCGCACCATTTCCGCGCCGATGTCGACGCCGTCCGGCAAGGGGGCGGTGCGGCACGTCGCGAGCGTACGGCCATAGCGGTCTTTCGACCCCAGTTCGCAATGAACCGAGCCGTGCCCGACAAGCTTGTCCAGCGCCGATCGCGCGTCCCGCCCGCACGGCCAGACGGCGCCGGAGCGCGTACAATCCTGCCGATATTCGACCGCGTCGATCCCCGCGAGACGGATCGTCAGCGATGCGCTGTCGTGCCGAACGGTCAGACTGTCGCCGTCGATCACATGAACGGGGCGGACAGAGAAGGCGGGCGTCGGCAACCATACCCACGCGGCGCACGCGAGTCCGAAGAGCAAAAGCAGTCCGGCCAGCGACCGAATGCGGCGGCGCCAGCGCAAATGGGTGAGGGGAGACACGCGCGCGACCATCCATTTCCGACTGAGCCTGCCCCGTCCGCTTGGCAAGCGCGAATAAAAAGTTGACGAAAAGAACAAACCATGTCCAAAATGGAGGCATTCCGATCTGGCCGACACGCGCCAACCCACACAGGAACGGCGGTTTGGGTCCGGATTGGCGGCAAACAGGAACGAACAAAAGGTGAATATAGCCGCAATGACGACATAGTTACGCCAAGGTGGAGCGATGGAAGGGGGATGGAGAGCATGATGGACCAGGGCACACAGATTGCGTTGGATGGTTCGGCGATGTCCTTTGACGATGTTCGCGTGGAATATGCCTGGCCCGCGGCGGGGGCAGCCAGATCGATCGGCGAAGGCGTGGCGTCACCCTTGCTATTCGTGGGACCGCCTGCCGCCCTTCCGGATATGGCGTCTGTCGCCGGGGTGCGCCTCGCCAACATCCTTCCGCCGTCCCGCGCTGCCGGCTATGTCCGGAAAACCGTGACTTTGGACATAATCTGGATCGCCGCGGCGGATACGATCGAAGGCGAATTGTTCGCCGACCTGTGCGCGGCGGCAGGCGAGCAAGGCTGCAACCTGATCTGTGAAACTCCGCTGTCGGCGCTCGACCATGTGGCGGCCGCGATCCCTGCGGCGCTTTCCGCCCAGCTTCTGGTCGATGCCGATCCGGTCGACCGGCTCGTTGCGCTGGCGGCGGCGCGGCGGGCGCGACATGCCATGGTCCATGATATCGCGCGCGACGACGCGATGGAGCGGATCGACCGTCTACAGGAAGAGGTCGCGCGCATTTCGCGGCTGCTCGGCGATCTTGCGGGGCAAGGCGGCGGACTTCCCGGCACGCCGACGGGCGTTTCGGCGTGGAATGACGACTCCGCCGACTATCCGCCAAGCCAGGTCCGCGCGCCATCGCGCAGCTACGCGGTGATGCCGCGCAGCTTTGTGCCGGAAGAGCGGACGCTTGATCGGCAGCGCGCAAAGATGGTGCGGCGGATGCTGCGTCAGCGGCGGATGCGCGAGCAATATTTTCCCGCCGATCTGTTTGCCGATCCGGCGTGGGACATGCTGCTCGACCTCTATGCCGCGCGGCTTGAGCGCCAGCCGGTTTCGGTTTCGAGCCTGTGCATCGCCGCCGCGGTCCCCGCGACCACCGCGCTGCGGTGGATTAAGACGATGACCGATGCCGGGTTGTTCCTGCGCGAAGCCGACCCGCACGACGGCCGCCGCATTTTCATCGCGCTGGCCGAAGGCGCGGGCGACGCGCTCGCCCGCTATTTCGAGGCGCTCGACGAATAGCCATGGTCGGCGTGGATCGGCCCGGCTAGATTTCGGGCATGACGAACGCCGTGAACGTGGTCGTGAACGACCGGATGCAGCAGGATTATCGCTACACGCGCGCCGCGCCGATGGGGGCTGCATTCGCGCCTGGTTTCGAGCCCGACCTTACCCCGGCCCAGATGCTGGCGCTTGGGGTGTTCTGCGGGAAATATATGACCGACTGCACCGCCGAATTTCCGGACGACTGGTTCGATCAGGCCAAATTCGCCTCGGGGCGCGGTGACTGCTCGCTCAATTATTTCGGCATCGGGGCGAGCGTTCCGCTGCGCGTGTGGAAGCAGAAGGGATGGCTTCACCCCGACGATCCGCGCGGCTGGTTCCAATGGTATTGCCGCTATTATTCGGGACGCCGCCTGGCGGGAGAGGATGATCGCCAGATCGGGCGATGGCGTGCGTTCCGACGGCATGCCGCGCAGGTCCGCAAACATTGCGAACCGGGCGATCCCTTTTGCCGGCCCAGACAACGGCAGGCGCTGCTGCAATGGGCTTATGACAGTCGCGACATCTGATCGCGCGTCGCCGCGATCGAACGCGTTTCCCTTCCCAGTCGCGCGTCCTATGTAAGCGCCGCAGTTCAAGGGAGTTTTCGCATATGCCAATCATGGCCGCCCGCCTCTATCACGACGGCAAGCTCGTCCGCGACATCGGCCCCGACGAGGAACTGCCCGAAGATTGCGACGACGGTGATTTTTTCTGGTTGGGCCTATACGAGCCGACGCCCGGCGAGCTGGAGGGTATCGCCAAGCGATTCGGCCTTCACCCGCTCGCGGTCGAAGACGCGCTGAAAGCGAATCAATTGCCGAAGGTCGAGATCTATGGCGACCAGCTGTTCGTTATCACGCGCACCGCAAACCTCGACGCCGACACCATCCATCCCGGCGAAACGGCCTTTTTTCTGGGTCCGCATTTCTTCGTCAGCGTCCGCCACGGGTCGGCGCGCACCCACACCGATATTCGCGCGCGGCTCGAAACGCTGCCCGCCAAGCTGGCGCATGGGCCGGACTATGTCCTTTATGCCGTGCTCGATTTCATCGTCGACGGCTATTTCCCGGTTGTCGACGCGATCGAGGACCGGATGCTGCTGGTCGAGGAGAGCGTGATGGACACCCCGCTCGATGCCGACGAAATTCGCCATCTTTATGCGCAGCGGCACGAAATCATTCGTTTCCAGCGCCTTGTCGGGATGATGAAGGAGGTCGCCGGGCGGCTTGCGACCGAGGACGACCTGCCCAATATCGATATCGCGGTGCGGCCCTTTTTCCGCGACATCTGGGATCATGTGCAGCGCGCCGAATATCGCCTCGTCGGACTGCGCGATATCGCCGCGTCGGTAATCGAGACCAACGGCATGCTCGAACAGCAGCGGCAGGGCGTCATCACGCGCCAGCTCGCCGCCTGGGCCGCGATCCTGGCCGTGCCGACCGCGATCGCAGGAATTTATGGCATGAACTTCCAGTTCATGCCCGAACTCGACTGGGCGTTTGGCTATCCATTCGCGCTGACCCTGATCTTCGGCGGTTCGGGCCTCGTTTTCTGGCGGTTCAAGCACATCGGCTGGCTTTGACCTTCGCGATGCGTCGCTTGCCAGCGGCGATCGCTTATGGCAGGGGCGCGCTTCCCGACCATGGCGCGTCCAGCGACAGGGCAGGGGGCGCTTAGCTCAGTTGGTAGAGCATCTCGTTTACACCGAGAGGGTCGGCGGTTCGAGCCCGTCAGCGCCCACCATCGTTTCCGCTTGTCGGTTCGGCCCAACGCGGCAGCGAAGGTTGCGGGGTGGAATGCCGCCGCAAATCCTCAAGGCACCGCGGCGCGGGCGGTCTGCCGCGCCCGCCGGACGCTCCATAACGTGAATAGTCCCATCGCGGCCCAGATGATATTGAGTCCGGCGGAGGGAAGAGCCCCGTTATAGCCCGAATTGATGATGAAGCCGCCCGCCCCGACGACATTCATCCACTGGTATAGAGGGCTGCGGCCGTTGAGCTTGCCGATCGACAGCAGGATATAGGCCGCAAGGATGATGGCGGCGGCGGCCCAGCCGATGATTTCGATGACGATGATCTCCGCGCCCATGCGCGTACCCTCCAAATGAAAACGCCCGCCCCGACAGGGGGGCGGGCGCTCATAGCATCAGCGGGCTGTCCCGTCAGGCGGCAAGCTTGCGCAGCACATAATGCAGGATGCCGCCGTTCATATAATATTCGACCTCGTTCGCGGTATCGATGCGGCAGAGCGTATCGAAGCTGAAGGTCGAACCGTCGGCGCGCGTCACATTGACGGTGACCGTCTGGCGCGGCTTGAGGTCTGCGACGCCGGTGATGGTGAACTGGTCGTCGCCGGTCAGGCCCAGTGTCTCGCGCGTGTCGCCGTCCTGGAACTGGAGCGGGAGCACGCCCATGCCGACGAGGTTCGAGCGGTGGATGCGCTCGAAGCTCTCGACGATCACCGCGCGGACGCCGAGCAGATTGGTGCCCTTCGCCGCCCAGTCGCGCGACGAGCCGGTGCCATATTCCTTGCCCGCGATGACGACGAGCGGCGTGCCGTCGGCCTTGTGGCGCATTGCGGCGTCGTAGATCGGCATGACTTCCGCGCCGTAGCGCGACATGCCGCCTTCGATGCCGGGGACCATTTCGTTTTTGATGCGGATGTTGGCGAAGGTGCCGCGCATCATTACGTCGTGGTGGCCGCGGCGGGCGCCGTAGCTGTTGAAGTCGGCCTTGTTAACCTGATGTTCCATAAGCCATTTTCCGGCCGGCGAGTCCGCCTTGATCGAACCGGCGGGGCTGATGTGGTCGGTCGTGATGCTGTCGCCGAGGATCGCGAGCGGCTTGGCGTCCACAATGTCCGACACCGGCGCCGGGGTCATCGTCATCCCCTCGAAATAGGGCGGGTTCGCCACGTACGTCGAGCCGGCGCGCCACTGATAGGTGTCGGAGCCCTCGACCTCGATCTTCTGCCAATGCTCGTCGCCCTTGTAGACGTGGGCGTAGCGCGCCTCGAACATCTCGCGGTCGACCGCGCCCGCAACGGCGTCGGCCACTTCGAGGTTGGTCGGCCAGATGTCGGCGAGGAACACGTCCTTGCCCTGCTGGTCCTGCCCGATCGGGGTGGTGGTGAAATCCTCGATCACCGTGCCCTTCAAGGCATAGGCGACGACGAGCGGCGGGGAAGCCAAGAAGTTCGCGCGCACATCGGGCGACACGCGGCCTTCAAAGTTGCGGTTGCCCGAAATGACGGCCGCGGCGACGAGGCCATTTTCGTTGATCGCCCGGGAAATCGGTTCGGCCAGCGGCCCCGAATTGCCGATGCAGGTGGTGCAGCCATAGCCGACGAGGTTGAAGCCGATATTGTCGAGGTGCTGCTGGAGGCCCGCCTTGATCAGATAGTCGGTGACGACCTGCGACCCCGGTGCGAGCGAGGTCTTGACCCACGGCTTGGGTTTCAGCCCCAGCGCGTCGGCTTTCTTTGCGACCAGCCCCGCGGCGACGAGCACGCCGGGGTTCGAGGTGTTGGTGCAGCTGGTGATCGCGGCGATGGTGACGTCGCCGTCGCCAATGTCGAAATCCTTGCCCTCGACCGGCACGCGCTGCTGCGCCTTTTTATAGACATTCGCCATGTCGGCGTTGAACACATCGTCGACGTCGGGGAGCGAGACGCGGTCCTGCGGCCGCTTCGGCCCCGCGAGCGACGGCACGACGGTGCCAAGGTCGAGTTCGAGCGTGTCGGTAAAGATCGGGTCCGCGGCCCCCTCGACGATCCACAGCCCCTGCGCCTTCGCATAGGCTTCGACCAGCGCGATATTTTCGTCGCTGCGGCCGGTCAGGCGCATATAGTCGAGCGTCTTGTCGTCGACGCCAAAGAAGCCGCAGGTCGCGCCATATTCGGGCGCCATATTGGCGAGCGTCGCGCGGTCGGCGAGCGACAGCGAGGCGAGGCCGGGGCCGAAATATTCGACGAAGCGGCCGACGACGCCCTTGGCGCGCAGCATCTGCGTCGCGGTGAGCACCAGGTCGGTGGCGGTGACGCCTTCCTTCAGCTTGCCGGTGAATTTGAACCCGACGACTTCGGGGATCAGCATCGACACGGGCTGGCCGAGCATGGCCGCTTCGGCTTCAATCCCGCCGACGCCCCAGCCGAGCACGCCCAGCCCGTTGATCATCGTCGTGTGGCTGTCGGTGCCGACGCAGGTGTCGGGATAGGCGACGACCTGGCCCGACGCATCCTCGCTCGACCACACCGCCTGTGCGATATGCTCCAGGTTCACCTGGTGGCAGATGCCGGTGCCCGGGGGCACCGCCTTGAAATTCGACAGCGACTTCGACCCCCATTTTAGGAAGTCGTACCGTTCGCCGTTGCGATAATATTCGATCTCGACATTCTGCTCGAACGCCTTGGGATGGCCGAATTCGTCGACCATCACGCTGTGGTCGATGACGAGGTGGACGGGGACGAGCGGGTTGATCTTTGACGTGTCGCCGCCGAGCTTGGCGATCGCATCGCGCATCGCGGCGAGGTCGACGACGCAAGGCACGCCGGTGAAATCCTGAAGCAGCACGCGCGCCGGGCGATACTGGATCTCGCGGTTGGAATGCGGGTCCTTCTGCCAGTCGACCAGCGCCTGGACATCGTCGGTCGACACGGTGAAGCCGCCATCCTCGAACCGCAGCAGGTTTTCGAGCAGCACCTTCATGCTGAACGGCAAGCGCGAGACGTCGCCCAGCTTGGCCGCGGCCTTGTCGAGCGAATAATAAGCATAGTCCTTGCCGCCGACGCTGAGCGTCGAGCGGGTAGCAAGCGTGTCGTTGCCCGTGGTCGTCATAGGATTGCAGTCCCCATGTTGGCGCGGCGGGGAATGACTGTCCGATGGCGAAGCGGGAGAGCGGGGCCAACGGGAGTCGCACGCGCGGGTTTATGTTGGCGCCGCCTTACGCCGGGGGGTGGGAAATGCAAGGGGGTGGGGGAGCGCGGAAAATTTGTCGCGAAGCTCTTTACACAACATATGTGTTGTGTCATTGGTGACCCATGTCGTCTGACGCGCTGATATCTAACGACCGCCAAGCACGAGAGATCGCCGGCACAGTTGCCGAGCTTGATGGTGCCTTATCCTCGGAGCAAATTCTGAGGTCAATAATGGCTGGCCTCCCTCACGAAGTCGTAGAAGCTGTGCGTCGGTCCTTTTTGGCTGAGCGCCATGAACTGGCAGATGCGCTACGAGCTTTTTCTGCCGCTAAGTCCGGTGAGTATGAATCCATCCGCGATCGCGCCGGGAATGACCCTGGCGCGTTTCTGATCGTCGCCCGGATTATGAGAGGGCTTTCCCAAAAGGACCTCGCTCGGAAGCTAGGACTTAGGGAGCAGGCTATTCAACGTTGGGAATCGGAAAAGTATCGTTCAATTACACTTTCGAACTATCAAAAAGTAGCGCAAACACTGGGCGTGCGGCTGCGGCTGGACGAGCTCCGCCCTCGGGGTGATTGGGAATATACATATGATGTGACAACCGACGATCTTATGAAGGTTGTCCGGCATGCTCGCGGTCATAAGTGGCTGGATGGCCAAGATCAGGAGGACGAGAAGGCTATCTCGACATTGGTCCGCCTAGTGGGTGACCATGTAAGCCGTTATGGAACGCCGTCGCTACTTAGGACGGGCTTAAAAACGGTCGATCGGGCACAAGACTGGTCTTTGCTTTCGTGGAAAGCGCAGGTCACTCGTCGCGCTGAGCGCGTCATTGAAGAAGCGAGGCCAAAGTATCGGCCGATAAATCTCTCTTGGCTTATAGATTTAGTCAGATTGAGCGTTCTGGATGACGGCCCGCGCAGGGCGCAAGAATTGCTCTTAGAGCATGGAATCGTTCTCGTCATAGAGGCGCATATAAAGGGTGTTCCGTTCGACGGAGCATCTTTCAGGGCAGACGACATTCCCGTAATAGGAATGACTATATGTCGAGATTCAATAGATAATTTCTGGTTCACGCTACTTCACGAAGTGGCTCACGTAATTTTACACTACAGGACTGGTCTGTCGGCAGGTTTCTTTGATGATCTTGCCTTTGAGGAACTCGATGATCTAGAACAGGAAGCGAATTCTTTTGCCGGAAGCTTGCTAATACCTACCGAGGCATGGGTTCGTTCACCGGCAAGGATCGCAAAATCTCCCGAACCAATTGAAAAGTTTGCTAATTTACTAGGCATCCATCCCGCCATTGTGTTTGGTCGCATCAGGATGGAGCGGAAGAATTATTCGATATTTTCTAACAAAATTGGACAGGGTCTTGTGCGAAAGCAATTCCTGTCGGATGAAGGGTTTCCTCTATGATGAATCATCAGAAGCCTATTTACGCTCCTGCTCTCCGCATGAAGGCCGGTGAGTTGATTGGTGTTGGCGATCTCGCCGCAGATATTGCCGGGCGCATCTTGCCGCGCATGATCGTGCCTCCGCCAAATGAGCGTGATGACGCTCTGCAAACAAAAATTCCCATGGCTGAACCTGTCCCGGACATCAGTCACGCTCTTGCGCCGGTATGGTCCAAAAAGCCGGTACTTATCGATTCAGGCTATCTTCTGGACGAGTTTGGCCGAGATAGGATGTCGTCCTGGCTCCCCCATATGTTTGAACGAGCGAGGAAGGCAGACGTCTGGGCGATTCCTTCTGCAAGTCTATCCGATTTGGGAGCCTTGGAAATTGCCGCGTTCAAGGACGCCTTGAACGATGACGCTGCTATCAAATTTGGTCTGACGGTGTCCTCAAGCGATCTGGCCGATAGGGCAGGGTTGCAGCGTGCCGTCGATGTGCTCGAACAGCTAGATATTGACGCTGCCCAGTGTGTGGTCACAGTGGACTTTCACGATGCTGACTTGTCACAGCCGGATTTTGTAGCGCCCATTATCGGGGCTGCGCTTGACGATCTACAGGCTTTGGCGCTCTGGCAAAGTATCGTGTTTCAGGGCACCAATTATCCAGAAAAGAATCCCGCGGACCCGAATGGCCATTACATTGTTCCTCGCACCGAATGGCTTGCGTGGAAGCGGGCAGTAAATTTTGACCCAACTACCGCCGAGCACATGATGTTCGGGGACTACGCTGCTGATTGTTCTAAGCTTTCTTTCGGCGGCGGTGGCGGGATGGCAATTCGTCATATCAGGTATGCGACGGAAGATGGCTGGCTGGTTCAGCGCGGCCCCAATACTGGTTCGCATGGTTCAGCCATGCGGAAGGTTTGCGAAGCGATCGTGTCGAGCGGTAAATTTGCTGGGCAAGATTTCTCCAAGGCCGACGAGCAGATTTATCGGTGCTCGAAAGGTGTTGCCTCCTTGGGCACGGCGAAAGTTTGGCGCGGGATAAACACTTGCCACCACATCACTCGTGTTGTCCGGGATATCGGCAACATTAAAGGATTTGAGTTCGAAAAGAGAGCTCCGGCGCCTGTCGAACTGCAAGATGAACTCTTTAATCGGTAGATATTACCTCTTTCCTACATTAGCCAAATAGGTTCAAAACCGTTCCGATTCATTCCAAGGTGATTCGGGAGGTTGAGCTATGGGGCGTAAGGCGGCGCGGGGTTCGCGTGGGAAATCGGGGGAGAAGGACAGCGTGGGGGATGGTGCCCACCCCGCTGCACCCCGGATCAAGTCCGGGGCTCGCTTCCCCTGCCGCAAGCGGGAGGGGATCAAAGGGGGGCGGGAGGGGCCCAAGCACTCCAATCCCTTCATGCCTGGCCTCCGCGTGCGGTCGGACGGGTGGACGGCGGCGCGGACGCGGGTGTTTCTGGCTACGCTGGGCAAGACGGGGTGCGTGAGCGATGCGGCGCGGATTGCGGGGGTCAGCCGGACGTCGGTCAACCGATCGCGCGCGCTGTTCCCTCCGTTCGACAAGGCGTGCGACGCGGCGATCGCGCGGGCGCTGCGCGGGCTGGAGGCGGTCGCTTACGAGCGCGCGGTCGAGGGGCGCGAGACGGTGATCCTGCGGGACGGCAAGGAGGTCGAGCGGCGGATCGTGCCGTCGGACGCGATGCTGGGGCTGTTGATCAAGCGCGGCGACCTGAAAAACGGGCGCGACGTGCAACTGACCGCCGAAGAGGCCGCGGCCTATGAGCTGCCCGAAGCGGTGCGGCACCGTTTCCTGTCGCGCGCGGAATATTTCGGCGGCATGGTCTTCGACGGGTTCCGCGACGATCCGGACGGGGGCAAGTCGCAGGGGCCGACGTCCGAAGAGACCGACGAGGCGATCCTGTCGCGGCTTGCCATCCTGCGCAAGCAGCGCGGATGGGGGCGGCTGTTGTGCGAAGAATGCGGCGGGCCGGCCGACGGGGAGGAATAGGGCGGCGCGCGCCCCCCCCTCCCGGCGGCGGCGGCGGCGGCAGGACGGGGGTGGCGGCGGGACGGAGGTGGCGGCGGCCGCGATGGCCGCCGGATCAGCCCTCTGCCCCCGCTTCGCGCGCGGTGCCTGCGGCACCTGCGGCAAAGGGCGCCGCATAGGGGTCGCTGGCGGGATAGCCGAAGAAATAGCCCTGCGCCTGGGGACAGCCTTCGTCGAGGAGCATCTGGCGCTGGCCCTCGGTCTCTACCCCCTCGGCAACGATCGGCATGTTGAAGCTGCGCCCCAGGCCGACGATCGCGCGCACGATCGAGCGCGCCGCATCGTCGTCGTCGATCGAGCTGACGAAGCTTTTGTCGATCTTGATCTTGTCGAACGGAAACGCCTTGAGATTGCTTAGCGACGAATAGCCGGTGCCGAAATCGTCCATGGCGATCCGCACCCCCATGGCGCGAATTTCGTGCAGGATCCTGAGCGCGCTCTGCCGGTTGCGGATGAAGGCGGTTTCGGTGATCTCCAGCTCGAGCCGGTGGGGATCGAGCCCCGATTGCGTCAGCGCGTCGCGGACGATCGCGGGCAGGTTGGGAACCTGGAACTGGACGGTCGACACATTGACCGCGACCGACACATTATCGGGCCAGGCCGCCGCGACGGCGCATGCCTGGCGCAGCACCCATTCGCCGATCGGGACGATCGCGCCGATTTCTTCGGCGACGGGGATGAAATCGTCGGGCGCGATGTCGCCGCGTTCGGGATGCTGCCAGCGCAGCAGCGCTTCATAGCCGACCACCGAGCCGAACGCGGTCGCGACGAGCGGCTGGAAAACCAGATACAGCTCGCCGCGCGTGATCGCATGGCGCAGGTCATGTTCGAGCGCGCGTCGTTCGCGCGCGATTTCGTCCATCTCCTGATCGAAAAAGGCGGCGTGGCCGCGGCCGTTGTTCTTGGCACGGTAAAGCGCGGTGTCGGCGTTGCGCTGAAGCGTTTCGGCATCATGGCCGTCCTGCGGGAACAGCGAGACGCCGATGCTGATCCCGACCGCCATCGGATCGTGCGCCACGTCCATCTCGATCGCGACATTTTCGAGGATGCGGCCGGCCAGCTTGCGGGTGTCATCGGGGCTGGAGACCGATTTCTGGATGATCAGAAATTCGTCGCCGCCGATGCGCGCGATCAGGTCGTTGCCGCGCACCGATGCGCGAAGAATGTCGGCGATGCGGCGCAATATCTCGTCGCCCGCGCCATGGCCGAAGATGTCGTTGACCGCCTTGAACCGGTCGAGGTCGAGCGCGAGCAGCGCGAACGGCTCCTGCGCGTCGATCGCCGCGTCGAGCGCGTGCGCGAAATGGGCGCGGTTCGACAGGTCGGTCAGCGCGTCGTGCGATGCCAGATGCTCGATCGCGCGCTGCGCCCGCTTGCGGTCGGACAGGTCGCGGATCGCGATCACCTGGCAGCTGCGGCCGCGATATTCGATCGTCCGCGTCGCGATTTCGAGGATCTGGTCCTCGTCGGGACTGCCCCGCAACCGCGCCTCCGCCGACTGGCCGGCGGGGATCGCGAAGGGGCCGCCGTCGACCGCCGCGAACCAGTCACCCGGCGCGCTGCCGAGCAAGGCCCCGCTGCTGACCCCGACAAGGTCGCACAGCTGGCCGTTGACCTCGACGATCCGGTCGTCGTGCGTGATCGCCAGCGCCTCGAGCGTCGCTTCGGCCAGGCCGTGCGCGTCGGTGAGCCAGCGGTCGACGAGCGAGCCGGTGAGCGCGAGGGCGACGAGCGCGGCGTTGGCAAACACGATCGCGGGCACCAGCCAGTCGCGGCTGGCATCAGCGGCCAGATCGGCGCCGCGGGTCGGGTCGGGCACCAGCGTCGTCGCCGACATCGCCGTGAAATGCAGGGCGACGATCGCAAGCACCGACAAGGTCGCGGGCAGCGCGACCTTGCGCCACCCGGACGCGCGCGAAAAGACCAGGAGCGCGCCGGAGAAACAGGCCCAGGACAGCGCCACCGACACGAGGATCGGGACCAGGTCATAGGTGACGCGTGCGGGCGCGATGATCGACGCCATGCCGGTAAAGTGCATCGCCGCGACCCCGACCGCGGCACCCGCGCCGGCAATCGCGCAATCGCGGGCCGTCGGCGCGGCCCCGAGCCAGCGTAAGGCACCCCAGAAAAATCCGATCGCGATCGCGACCGACAACAGGGTCAGGCTGGCATCGAAACGGATCGGCATCGTCCCGCGATAGGCCAGCATCGCGACGAAATGCGTCGCCCACACCCCGACGCCCTGCGCAATCGCCGCGACAACCAGCCAGTGCCGACGGCGCGTATCGACGCAGAAGGTCGATCGGTTGAGAATGACGAACAGGCAGATGTTGCCGAGGATGCACACCAGTGCGGCAATTAGAACCAGCCGCAGGTCATGCTGATAGACAACGCATTCGAGGACGCTGAACATGTTTTCCCCCTCGGTCCCCGTCTTGCTGGTTATCGGGGACGGGTAAAGATTATCTTAGTCACGCCGGGTCGGCCCCCACCCGTTCGGCGCACCCGTTCCCCGTCGCCGCCGCGCGCAATTATTGCCCGCGCGCGGCAAGGCGGACCGGCTTGGGGGTGAAGGCGCGGACGCGGTTGCGCCCCGTCCGTTTCGCTTCATAAAGGGCCTGGTCGGCGTCGGCCATGAGCGCCGCGAGGTCGGTGCCCGGCGCCCCGATCGCGATGCCGATGCTGACCGTCGGACATAATTTGGCCGGGATGCGATCGGTGCAGGCGGCGGCGAGCCCGGCGCGAATCGCCTCGGCAAACTGGCGCGCCGCCTCGATCCCCGCACCGGGGACCAGCAAGGCAAATTCTTCGCCGCCGATGCGACCCGCGATCATGTCGGCCGGGCCGATCCGGCGGGCGTGGGCGCCGAATGCGGCGATGATCGCGTCGCCGACGGCGTGACCGTAATTGTCGTTGATCGATTTGAACTGGTCCAGGTCGGCGACCATCAGCGCGACCGGACGATCGTCCTTCATGCAGCGACGGAGGGTGTCGCCCGATTGCGCCTCGAACCCGCGGCGGTTGAGCAGGCCCGACAGATTGTCGTCATCGGCCTGCCGGCGAAGCTCGGCAATCTGGTCGATCGCGACCGCGACCATCAGGCTGATCGCCGCAGCGATCGACACCATTGCCTGTGTGAACTGGACCGTGGTCCAGTAAATCGATTGTTGGAATCCGACATAATTGTCGAACCCGCCGCGCAGCGACAACAGCACGATGGGGCGGATGATCAGATTGAGCGCCGAAAATGCCGCGACCCAGAACAGCACGCGGTCGATCAGATAGGGCTTGTCGATCGGCCAGAGGGCGCGGACGACCGTCGCGGCAATGACCCCCGCCCCGATGCTGATCGACAGGATGCGCCCGGCGATGCTGGGATGGACGAGCAGGAACCAGAGGAAGACGGCAATCGACACCGCCGAGGTCACCGCCATCGTGCGCCAGGGCACCGGCAGGTCGTACCGCTTGATGATCGCGGCGGCAAACAGGCCGCCGGTCGCGAGGAAGCCGATGTTTGCGGGCAGCCGCTGCAATTCCATCGGCAGCACCGGGCCGACATCCAGGATCAGGAACGCGATCGCCGACGCGGTGTAGGCGCCCGCGGCATAGGCGACATAACGCTCGCGGCGATTCAGCCACAGCAGGAAAAAAGCGGTCGCGAACAGCAAGCCGATGCCCGGATTGAGCAAGGAAATGAAAAATTGTCCGTTCACACCACCGCTTTCTGCCCCGCCCCCAAGGGTAGCAACCGCTTAGATAACGAATTGTTACTTTTCCGGGAGTTAAGTCACGGTAACCCCAGGGATGCCGCGCATCAGGCGGTGCCGCGAACGACCAGGTGGACCGGAATGCGCGTGCCGCTGCGCGTCCGTTCGTCGTCTTCGAGCGCCATGGCGACGAGCGCCTCGCCCGCGGCGTCGAGGTCGGGTTCGAGCGTGGTGAGCGCGGGGTCGGCAAGGGTGCCGGCGCGGATACCGTCGAAGCCGATCAGCGCGACGTCCTGCGGAACACGGCGGCCGGCGTCCTTGAGCCCCTGGAGCACGCCCAGCGCGAGCATGTCGGAGGCGGCAAAGATCGCATCGGTTTCGGGATGCGCGGCCAGCAAGGCCTGCACCGCGGCGACGCCCTGTGCGTGGCGGTCGGCGGCGGCGGGCGGCTCGGCAATGATCGGGGCGAGGCCGTGCGCGGCGAGGGTCGCGGTGAAGCCGTCGCGGCGCTCGTCGAACTGGCGTTGCGGCGATTGCTGCGGCCCGACGAAGGCGATGTGGCGGCGG
>NZ_MIAM01000049.1:48851-89515 GCF_001830555.1 Sphingopyxis sp. RIFCSPHIGHO2_12_FULL_65_19
GAGCTGGCCGCCGATATCATTTTCGCTGCGCATCCAGTGAAAGGGGCTGCCGGGGCTGCCCCAGCAGACGAAATCGAGACCCGACGCCTGTGCGGCGGCGAAATAGTCCCACGCCGCGCGATTGCTGGTGGTGCCGATGACGATCATCGCGTCGGCGAGCCCCGAAGCGACGAAGTCGGCGCGGAAATTGTCGGGATTTTCCTGGAAGGAGACGAGCAGGTTGAAGCCGCGCGCCGATGTTGCGGCGGCGATGCTGCCGAGCAGCGCGAAATAAAAGGGGTTGATTGCGCTGCGGTCCTCGCCGGGGCGGCAGATGGTGACGAGCGCGATCGTCTCGCTGCTTTTCAGGCGCAGCGACGAGGCGTGGCGGTCGACGACATAGCCCAGCTCGCGCGCGGCGGCCGAGACGCGCGCGCGCGTTTCGGCGTTGACGCCGGGCGAGTTGCGGAGCGCGCGCGACACGGTCGATTGCGACACGCCGGCGCGTTCGGCGACATCGAACGATGTGGGACGCAGCATCTTTCCGTTCACCTTGGCCTCTCTCCCCTTGCGCCGTCTCTCGCCGCGAGGGGATGGCTTGTCAATGTCGGCTGGCAGCGCGTTCGCTTTGTTCGTCAGGCCGGACTCGATCCGGCATCCATCGCAGCACCGTCGTCATGGACCCCGGATCAAGTCCGGGGTGACGAACAATGGGACGTGCGGCCTCAAAGGCCGTCCAACGCGAGGAGCGCGAAGCTGGCGAGCCAATGTTCGCCCATATAGTCGCCGGTGACGTGGGGGAGCGCGGCGGCGAGGTGGCGCTGCGCCGCGGCTTCGGCTTGCGCGGCGACGGGGTGCGCGGGGCCGAGCGCGGCGGCGATGGCGCGCCAGCTCCACGCGCGGCTGAGGTTCAGGCCGTCGAGGTGTGCGATCTTGCCGTCGCTGCGGTCGGAAACGGTCGCGGGGGTGAAGAGCGTCGCGGGCTGCTGCTGCGCGGCGCGGGGGAGGAAGGCGTCGAACCAGCGCGGGACGTCGCCGCCGAGGACGACCGCCATCAGATGCGCTTCGGTCAGCGCGGACGAGAGAAATTCATCGCCGCCGGGTTCCCACGCCTGGCAGTCGCGGTCGTCGCCGAACCAGTCGCGCGCGCGGGCGTCGATGAGGGCGACGAGCGCGGGGTCGCGCGGCTTGGCCCAGTGGCGCGCGAGGAGCAATGCGAAGGCGATGTTGAAATGGGTGCCGACGCGCAAGGGGTAGGTGAGCTTCGGGAGGAAGGCGTGGAAGCGCGCGGCGAAGGCGAGCGCGAGGGGTTCGAGCGCGGCGGCCCAGGGGGCGTTATGTGCTTCGGCCTCGGCATGGAGCGCGAGGAGCCACGCCCAGCCATAGGGACGCTCGAAGGCGGCGGAGTAGGGGCGATCGAGGAAGGCGCGTTCGCCCGCGACCTTTTCGGGGACGAGCATCGCGTCGGCACGGGCGCGGATGTCGGCGGCGATGGGGAGATCGGGAAAGCGGCGCGCGAGGCGGAGGATCTGCCACCAGCCATGGACGCAGCTGTGCCAGTCGAAACTGCCGTGGAAGATCGGATGATGTTCGCGCGGGGGTTTCGCATCCTCGGGGCCGGTGAGGACGAGGTCCATCTTGTAGGGATATTCGCGGCCGAGATGGGCGAGGGTGGCGGCGGCAAAGCGGGCGGCGTGGTCGGGGGTGAGGTGCATGAACTTTCCTTATCCGTTCGCATCGAGCGAAGTCGAGATGCCGCGAAGGAGCGCGCAACCGATGGGTGTCTCGACTTCGCTCGACACGAACGGAAACAAATCATCCGTCATCCGGGCCTTCGCCGGGATGACGACATGGGGGTAGGCGATCGCGGCGAGTCAGAAAGCGAACAGCCAGATGAAGACGATGTTCACCGCGAGCAGCGGCACCGCGGTGCCGATCTGCGCCTTGATCACGCCATAGGGGTTTTTGAGTTCGAGCAGCGCCGCGGGGACGAGGTTGAAGTTCGCCGCCATCGGGGTCATCAGCGTGCCGCAGAAGCCCGCGAGCATGCCGATCGCCGCGACCACCGCAGGATCGCCGCCATATTGCTTGATGAGCAACGGCATGCCGACCGCGGCCAGCATCACCGGAAAGGCGGCGAACGCGTTGCCCATCACCATGGTGAACAGCGCCATGCCGAGCCCGAAGGCGAGCACCGCGCCGAACAGGCTGCCCTGCGGGATGGCGGTGCCGATAAGGTCGCCGACGACCTCTCCGACCCCCGCCAATGCGAACACCGCGCCGAGACTGGCGAGCATCTGCGGCAGGATCGCGGCCCAGCCGACCGCGTCGAGCAGGCGGCGACCCTGTTGCAGCGGGAGCAGCGCAGGCGGTTTGAGGCGCGCCATGCCGACGGCGAGCGCGATGAGCACGCCGAGCGCGAGCGAGATCAAAGTCGCCTGTTTGGGATCGGCGAGGCCGGGAATCCATTTGAACAGGAAGGTGCCCGCGAGCGCGGCGGCGGGGATGATCAGCGCGACGAGGAGGAGAAAGGGGCCATGCTGCGCGGCGCGCGACGCCTGCACATCGGCCGCGACGTCGCCGCCGGGGGTGCGGCCGATCTGGCCGGTGCCGGCGATGGCGACAAGCGCGAGGACGAGGAGGCCGTTGCCGAAATCGCCGAGATGGTCGCCGCCAAGCATCGACAGCGCGAGCAGCCCCCAGAAGGCAGCGTTGCCGAAGCGTTTGGGGTTGCTGCGGTCGAGGAGGCCGAGGGCGGCGAAGGCCGCGAAGGTCAGCCCTGCGAGCACATAGACGAAGCCGAGGGTGATCATGCCGCGGCCTCCGTCTTCGCCGCCATGCGCCGGTCGAGGCGGCGGAGGCGGAAGCCGTGGATCAGGAAAGCGGCGATCGCGGTCGGGATCGCCCAAAGCGAGAAGTGCAGTGGTTCGATGATATAGCCATAGCCTTCGAGCACGCCCTTCATCAGCAGGATCGAGCCGATCGCGAGGAAGATGTCTTCGCCAAAGAACAGCCCGATATTGTCGGTTGCGGCGGCGTGCGCCTTGACCTCTTCGCGCTGTTCGTCCGAGAGCGCGGGGTTCGCGGCCTCGGCGGCGGCCTCGGCCATCGGGGCGACGAGCGGGCGCACGGTCTGCGCATGGCCGGCGACCGAGGTGAGGCCGACCGCGGCCATGCCCTGACGAAGCAAGAGGTAGCCGGTGAGCAGGCGGCCGAGCGTCGCGCCCTTCATGCGGCCGATCAGGGTGCGGGCGTGTTGCTGAAGCCCATAGGCTTCGAGCAGGCCGATGACGGGGAGGACGATCCAGATGATCGAGACATAGCGCGTGTCGTTGAACGCCTTGCCGAAGGCGGCAATGATCGCGGCGATATCGAGCCCGGCGGCGAGGCCGGTGGCGAGCGCCGAGGCCATGATGACAAGCAGCGGGTTGAAGCGGAGCAGGAAGCCCGCGATGATGATGAGGATGCCGATCAGGACGAGCATGTCTATTACCTCCCCCTTTGATGGGGGAGGCAGCGAGACTTGGCAGCTTGCTGCTTAGTCGCAGCGGTGGGGGTGCGGTCTCGGCCTGAGATGGTGGTGCATGGACGCACCTTCACCCTCATCCAACTTCGCCTAATCGCTGCGCGATAAGGCTGCATATCCTTCTCCCATCGAGGGAGAAGGAGGGTTTGCGCCGCTTCCATCAAGTCTCATCCCCCTCGGCTTTCCCAAAACCACCGCCGCCCGGCGTTTCGATCACGAAAGCGTCGCCTGCCGCAAGGTTCGCGCTCCCCGTCGCGGCGAGCATTTCAACCGACCCGTCGGCGCGTTCGACCCAGTTGCGGCCGGGCGCGGCGTCGGCGCCTCCGGCTAACCCCGCGGGCGCGATCTTGCGGCGGTTTGCGAGGATGTTTGCCGCCATCGCTTCGCGGAAACGGATGCGGCGGGTGGCGCCGTCGCCGCCGTGCCAGCGTCCCGCGCCGCCCGAGCCGGTGCGGATCGAAAATTCCTCGACGATCACCGGGAAGCGCATCTCCATGACTTCGGGGTCGGTCATGCGGCTGTTGGTCATATGCGTCTGGATCACGCTGGTGCCGTTAAAGCCCGGACCGGCGCCCGATCCGCCGGCGATCGTTTCATAATATTGATATGCGTCGTTGCCGAAGGTGAAATTGTTCATCGTGCCCTGCGCGGGGGCCATTGCGCCAAAGGCGGCGAACAGCGCGTCGGTGATGACCTGGCTCGTCTCGACATTGCCCGCGACGACCGCGGCGGGATAGGTCGGCGAGAGCATCGAATCCGGGGGTACGATCAGCGTGACGGGGGCGAGGCAGCCCTCGTTCATCGGGATCGGGTCGTCGAGCATCGTGCGCAGGACATAGAGGACGGCAGCGCGGACGACCGGCATCGGCGCGTTGAAATTGTCGGGGAGGGTGGGCGACGAGCCGGTGAAGTCGATGGTGACGTGGCGGGCCTTGCGGTCGACTTTGACGGCGACGACAACTTCGGCGCCATTGTCCATCGCGTAGCGGAAGGCGCCGTCGTCGAGGCGGGCGATGAGCTGGCGCACGGCGGATTCGGCCTGGCGCTGGCCGTGCGCCATATAGGCGGCGACGGTGGCGGCGCCGTGCGCGGCGCTGAGGTCGACGAGCGCGCTCGCGCCGCGCTGGCAGGCGGCGACCTGTGCCTTCAAATCGGCGATGTTGAGCGCGGGATTGCGCGCGGGCCATGCGCTGTCGACGAGGTGCGATGCGACCGCGGTGTCGCGGAAATTCTCGTCGTCGACGATCAGCATATTGTCGAAGAGGATGCCTTCGTCTTCGATGCTCTTGCTGTCGGGGGGCATCGAGCCGGGGGCGATGCCGCCGAGGTCGGCGTGGTGGCCGCGCGCGGCGACGAAGAAGCTTGGCGCGTCGCCTTCTACGAACACCGGCATGATGACGGTGATGTCGGGGAGGTGGGTGCCGCCGTCATAGGGGGCGTTGAGGGCATAGGCGTCGCCGCGCCGGATACCGCGGCCGTCGCTGGTGCGCTGGCGCAGGATGGTGCGCACGCTTTCGCCCATCGAGCCGAGGTGGACGGGCATGTGCGGCGCGTTGGCGACGAGGCGCCCTTCGCCGTCGAAGATCGCGCAGGAGAAATCGAGCCTTTCGCGGATGTTGATCGACGAGGCGCTGTGCTGGAGCGCGCCGCCCATTTCCTCGGCGATCGCCATGAACAGGCTGTTGAAGATTTCGAGGCGGACGGGGTCGGGTTCTTCGGCGGAATTCGTGTGCCCCGGCGAAAGCCGGGGTCCAGTGGCCGCGTTCCGATGCGCGCTGCTGCGCGCGTTTTCTGTTGCGCTGGGCCCCGGCTTTCGCCGGGGCACGCTGGCGAGCCGCAATGTCCCCTCCTGCTCGACCGTCGCGGTCCAGCCCGGTTCGACCACCGTGGTCGCCAGCGCGTCGACGATGATGGCGGGGCCGGCGATGGTGCGGCCGGGGGCAAGCGCGGCGCGCTGGTGGAGCGGGACGTCGTGCGCCGCGCCCGCGAGCCAGGCGGCGACGGTTTCGGGGGCGGTTTCGGCACCCGGTGCGGGCGGCGGCAGGGTGGCGGCGGTATCGCCCGCCTCGGTCAGTTCGACGCGGATGCGATCGACGACGAGATTGGCGTGCGGGGCATAGCCGAAGCGTTGGCGGAAGGCGGCGGCGAAGGCCGATGCGACCTCGGCGGGCGGCGCGAGGGGGAGTTCGATCGCATTGTCGCTGTCGGCAAGGCGGACGAAGAGCAGGGTTTCGCGGCTGGTTTCGGCGCCGGGAGACAGGTCGGCGCGGGCGTGGGCGGCGAGTTCGGTTTCGACTGCGGCGAGGGCGGCGGCACAATCGCCGTCGAGCGTGAGGCCGAGCGTGCGCTCGCGGATCGCCGAGGGGCGCGCGAGGCCCATGCCATAGGCCGACAGCACCCCGGCGAGCGGGTGGAGCAATATCTCGTCGACGCCGAGCGCATCGGCGACGAGGCAGACATGCTGGCCCGCGGCGCCGCCGAAGCCGACGAGGCTGTAACCCTGCGACACGTCGTGGCCGCGCGCGATGGTGATGCGCTTGATCGCATTTGCCATCTGCTGGACCGCGATTTGGAGCAGGCCTTCGGCGAGGGCTTCGGGCGTGATGTTGCCAACCTCGTCAGCCATCGCCGCGAATTTTTCGACAACGATCTTGCGGTCGAGCGGCTGGTCGCCGTTCGGGCCGAAGAGTTTGGGGAAGTGCGCGGGCTGGATCTTGCCGAGCAGGATGTTGCAGTCGGTGACGGTGAGCGGCCCGCCGCGGCCATAGGCGGCGGGGCCGGGGTTCGCGCCCGCGCTTTCGGGGCCGACGGATAGGCGCGCGCCGTCCCAGCGGCAGATCGAGCCGCCGCCCGCCGCCACGGTATGGATGCGCAGCATCGGGGCGCGGATGCGGGTGCCCGCGACGATCGTCTCATTATCGCGCTCGAGGCGGCCGGCATAATGGCTGACGTCGGTCGAGGTGCCGCCCATGTCGAAGCCAATGAGGCGCGTCTTGCCCAAGGGCGCGGCGCTGCCGACCATGCCGACGATGCCGCCCGCAGGCCCCGACAAGATCGCGTCGCGGCCGTGGAAGGCGGATGCGGCGGCGAGGCCGCCCGAGCTTTTCATGAATTGCGGGTCGCTGCCGTCGCCCAGCTGCGCGACGAATTGGCAGACATAATGGTGGAGGACGGGCGACAGATAGGCGTCGGCAAGCGTCGTGTCGCCGCGGCCGATGAGTTTGATCAATGCGCTGACGTCGTGGCTGGTCGAGATTTGCGTGAAGCCGATTTCGGCGGCGATTTCGGCGAGGCGTTGTTCGTGCGCGGGGTAGCGATAGCCGTGCATTAATATGATCGCGATACTGGTGAGCCCTTTGTCGCGTGCGGCTTGCAGCGATGCGCGCGCGGCGGCTTCGTCGAGCGGTGTCAGGACGGCGCCATCGGGGCCGACGCGCTCGGCGATTTCGGCGACCGCGGCGTGCGGCGGCGCGATGCGGTCGAGGCGGCGTGCGAAGAGTTCGGGGCGATCCTGATAGCCGATGGTGAGTGCGTCGCCGAAGCCGCGGGTGATCGCGAGCAAGGTCGGTTCGCCCTTGCGTTCGAGCAGGGCGTTGGTCGCGACGGTCGATCCCATGCGGATCGCGAGCGGCGGCAGCGGACCCGCGCCTGCGCCGGTCAGGTCGCGGATCGCGCCCACCGCGGCATCGCCCGGGCGCGCGGGGTCTTCCGAAAGATATTTGGTCGTGACCACGGTGCCGTCGGGCGACCGCGCGACGACGTCGGTGAAGGTGCCGCCGCGGTCGATCCAGATTTGCCAGTCAGTCGGGGGTGCCATTGTCGGGCCAGCGAATGACGATGGCGAGGCTGTTGTCAACCGCGGTGCGGCTCCAGCTGCCTTTCAATTGCCGCTCGATCAGCGTGCGGATGAACTGGGTGCCGAAACTTTCGCTGTCGATGTGCGGGGTTTCGCGAAGATTGCTTTCGACCCAGCGCAGCTCGACATCCTTGTCGATACGGCGCCAGCCGACCACCAGATCGCCTTCGCCCGCGAGCGCGCCATATTTGATGCTGTTGGTGACAAATTCGTGGACCGCCAGCGAAAGCGCCTGGGCACCTTCATCGTCGAGTTGGACGACGGGGCCGGTGATCGCGGCAAGCTGGTCGGGCGACCGTCCGGCGATTTCGAGTTCGCGCTGGACGATGCGGCCGAGTTCGACGCTGTCGACGGCGCCGGTGACGAGCATCTGCTTGGCGTCGGACAGGGCGCGCATCCGGCCGTCGAATTTCTCCTCGAAATCCGCGAGGCTTTCCGATTCGCGCAGCGTGATGCGGGCGAGAGCGCCGATACGGGCAAAGGCGTTTTTCATCCGGTGCGCCATTTCGCCGATCATCAGTTCGCGATCCTCGGCATGGCGCGCCTTTTCCTCCGCCAGCGCCTGGGCCGCGTCGATCCGCCGCCGCTGAACGCGGTGAAGCTGGGTCGCGAGCAATGCCACGGCGATGCCGAAGATCATGATGGCGAGCGGGCGCCCGAGCCGTTCGAGCAGGCGGCCAGAGGAAATGCGCATCGTCCATTGCCGGTCGGCAACGCGCAGCACCTGTTCCTGCGCGTCCCAGCCCATTGCGCCCTTGCGAAAAACAAGCGGTGCCGCAGGGCCTTCGCCCGCGTAGATTTCGATGCCGTCGATGGTGTCGAGCTGCGTTCCGAGCACCGCTTTCATCATGTCTGCCGTGCGGAATGGTGCGTAGACGAACGCTTCGATCGCGCGGGTGCCGGGCGCCGTGGCGACCGTGTCGGGGTTCGCGCCGACCGGGGTGCGGGCGTAAACGGGCAGGTAGATCAGAAAGCCCGGCTGTTTGGCGTCGGTCACTTTTTCCTGCGCGAGCTGGACGATGCCGCTCGCCGCGGGCTGGCCGGTCTGCCAGGCGCGGCGCATCGCGGCGCGGCGGGTCGGTTCGCTGTACATGTCGAAACCGAGCGCCGCATCGCGGCGCGGCGTGTGGGGTTCGACGAGGACGACGGGAAAGCCGATCGGCTGGTCGGTGGTGGGCCACGCCTTGATGTCGCGGCCGTAGTTTTCGCGCAGTTTCGCCTCGACCGCCGCGGGGGTCGCGGCGCGCATCGCGGCGGCGATGCCGACCCCCTCCATCCCCGGCGCCTGCACCTGCGGTTGCAGCGCGGCGAGATAGGCGCGGATGGCGGGGCCGCTGGCGGCGGCGTCGGATTGATAGAGCGCGCGCACCCCCTTCAGCACCGCGACATGATCGTGCAGCCGCATGTTGACCTGCGACGCGACACGCTCGGCGCGATCAGCCTCTTCCGATTGATTATACAGGAAACTTGCAGTCGCGGCGGCGAGCGTTGCCAAGAGGATGACCAGCCCGACAAACCGGACCAGCAGCGCCAACAGCCGATCTGCCCATGAATTAGGGCGCATTTTTTGTTCCTGCCTGCTGGCTGCCGCGGCAGCGCCCCCCTCGCGGTGATGGATGTTCCACGCGGCGCGGGCGTTGGCAAGAATATTTCGCGAGACGGCGATATTGCCGCGAATGGGTTGCGGAGCGCAACCTTTTCCCTATGCTGCAACCTTGGGAAAAGGAGCGTCGCGGGATGATTATTTACGGGTCTTTGGTGTCGCCGTTCGTGCGCAAATTGCTGGGTTATCTGGGGGAAAAGGGCATAGCCTTTGACCTGAAGGGCGTCGGCATCGGCGATCCCGATCCGGGATTTCGTGCCGCGTCGCCGCTCGGCAAGATGCCGGCGATGGACGATGATGGCTTCCTGCTGGCCGATTCGAGCGCGATCATCCAGTATCTGGAAGCGAAGCATCCCGACCCCGTGCTGATCCCGGCCGATCCGCAGCAGCGCGGGCAGGTGATCTGGTGGGAAGAATTCGGCGACACGGTGTTCGCGGCGTGCAGCGGAAAGATGTTCTTCAACCGGATCGTCGCGCCGAAGTTTCTGGGCCGCGAAGGCGATCTGGCGGCGGCCGCGCAGGCCGAAGGCGAGGAACTGCCCAAGCTGCTCGACTATCTGGAAAGCGCGATCCCGGCTTCGGGTTTCCTTGTCGGCGACCGGCTGACGCTCGCCGACCTGGCGGTGGCGTCGCCGCTGATGAACTTGCGCCATTGCGGCGCGTGCATCGACGCCGCGAAGCACCCGAAGATTGCCGCGTGGAGCGAGGCAATCCTGTCGCGGCCGAGCATGGCGCCGTGGATCGCCAAGGAAGAACGGCTCATCGCGCGCGTCATGGGCGGCTGAGTTATGGGCGGCTGAATGGCCGATGAGGATGACGCTGCGGCCGGGTTCGACCGATCGCGGCCTTATCCGCCCCACCCCAAAATCCGCCCCTCGTCGCGCGCCGTGTATTAGCCGAATAAAACCCCTTGCCAATCATGCGCTACAAATGTAGCACGCTACAAATGTAGCGCATGAGGTGAGTCGCATGTTGTCCAGTTTGCCGCCGCGGGAACGCGAAATCGTCGATATCCTATATGAGCGCGGGGCTTCGACGGTCATCGAGATCGGCGAGGCGCTGGCCGACGCTTTGTCGGGATCGGCGATCCGCGCGATGCTGAAGCGCCTCGAAACCAAGGGCTTTGTCGTTCGCGAGCAGTCCGAACGCGGTTTTGTCTATGCGCCGAGCGTGTCGGACAAGACCGCGCGCAAATCGGCGCTCAGCCAGGTCGTGCGCGTCTTTTTCAACGGATCGGCGACGAGCGCGGCCGCCGCGCTGCTGGGTATGCAGGACGAAATGAGCACCGCCGAACTCGACGAGCTTGAACAGATGATCGCCAAGGCACGCGAGGGGAAGGAATGATGCTGACCACCGCCATGTTGCTGGGCCTTGCCTGGAAATCCGCCCTTGTCGCGGCGCTGACGCTGGGGCTGCTTCGCCTCGCGCAGGGGCGTTCGGCGGGCGAGCGGTCGATGATCGCCCATGCCGGGCTTGCCGCGCTGCTCGCCTTGCCGGCCGCGATGCTGCTGCTGCCGCAATGGGCGCCGCTGCCCGCGCACTGGTTCGCCGCGCCCGCGGCCGAAACGACCATAACAGGGGGATCGGCGATCGATCCGGCCCCCGCCACGGCGTCAGTCCCTGTCGTGGTGGAAAGCGCCGGATCGACGCCGATCATTTCGGCGGGGAGCGACCTTGCCCCCTTTCTCTATCTTGTCCCCCTGCTTTTGCTGTCGGGAGTGATGATGCTCGCGGTGGTGCGTTTGTTCGCGATGCGCGGACGCGCCGAGATTCTGGTCGAACGGTCGTGGCTGTCGGCGCTGGCCGAAGCGCAGCGGCGCATGGGGTTCAAGCATGGCACCGCGCTGCTGGTCAGCGACGAACTGCGCTCGCCGATCAGCTGGGGCGTGCTGCGCCCGACGATCGTGCTCAGCCCGAAGGCGGTCGCCGCATCGGGTGAGGCCGAGGCGATCATCGCGCACGAACTGGCGCATGTCGCGCGGCTCGACTGGGCGAAACTGCTGGGGGCGCGGGTCGCCTGTGCGGTCTTCTGGTTCAATCCGCTGGTGTGGATGCTGGCGCGCGAGAGCCACCAATTGCGCGAGGAAGCCGCCGACGATGCGGTGCTGATGGCCGACATCGACGGGCCCGATTATGCGACCTTGCTGGTCGGCGCCGCGCGGCACGACAATCAGGGCGCGCTGCTGGCGGCGCATGGCGTCGCACCGGGCAAGGACAGCCTGAAGCGCCGGATTACCCGCGTCCTCGACGGCAGCCTGAAGCGCGGGCCGGCCAGCGCGAGCTGGATCCTGATGAGCCTGGTGGTGCTGGCGGGTGTGACGGCGCCGCTTGCCGCCTTTTCGGCGACGGCCAGCCCCGCGGCGACGGCGGACGTCCACACCGACGTCGCCGCGACCTCCAGGAAGACGTCGACGCTGACATCGCCGTCGGCGGCAGCCGGAAAGACCGCAGCGGCCGACGATAGGGCGGTTGCCGCCGCGACATCGCAGACGCTCTCCGCCGAACAGCTGGTGAGTATGCGTGCGGTGGGCGTCACCCCAGAATATGTTGCCGAAATGCGCGAACAGGGCGGCTCGCTCGACGCCGACGAGATCATCTCGGCCAAGGCGAGCGGGATTGACCCGGCCTATATCCGGCAGATGCGCGGCGTCATTCCAGGCGCCGATTTCGACGCACTGGTCGGTGCACGGCATGTCGGCGTCAACGCGGCCTTTGCCCGCGACATGAAATCGCACTTCCCCGACGTCGGCATCGACGACCTGATCGCGCTGAAGGCGATGGGGGTCGACTGCGATTTCGTTACCGACATGCAAAGGTCGGGGGTGAAGATGCGCGACGCCGACGATGCGATCGAACTGCGCGCGACGGGGTGGGTCGGCGCGACCAAATCCCGTCCCGCGCGCGCGTCCCGGTCGGTCACGAAAGCGGTGCGCGGCGAGAATGTCGCGGTGGTCGATATGGAACGCGGCGTCATCGAGGCGCGGGGCGCCGACGGCCGGACCGCCCAGATCGCATTCCCCGTGACACCCGAACCGCCCGAGCCGCCCGTCCGCGACTGACGCCCGGCCATTCGTCCGCACCCGCGGACGCTTAATCGAAACCCTGTTTGGAAACGCCGTTGCGGCGGCGAGCGATGACGCTTGCCCGGCGCACGGAGGGAGGAGTGTACCCAATGAAAGCCCTGTATCTTGCCGGCGGCGCCGCGCTGTTGTCGATCCTCGCCTGCGCCGCGCCGACCGCCGCCGCCGATCCGCTGGTCCTGAGCGACGTCAGCTGGGTCGCCGAACCGGCGGGCGGAAAGAAGGGCGCGCCGCGCGTCCGCATCCAGCATAAACAGTCGCGCAGCGATCAGGCGCTTGACGGCTCGCGCCCCTATTTCGCCGCCGCCGAGGCCGCGCTCGGCCAGAGCACGCCGGGGCCGGTCCGCTTTACCGTGACGCATGATGCGGGGACGCTGGCATGCACCGGCACGCTGACGCGGGCGTTCGAGGGGAAGGGCGAATGCCGCTTCACCTCCGATCCGGGTTTCGAGCGGGCGTTGGGCGATCGCGGCCTGTCGCCGGACCGCCGCTCCACCCTGCTCGCGATGCTGATGGTCGACGCGACGATCGAGCTGGCCGATGGGCTGGCGAAGGAAGGCGTGCGGCCGAAGGATGCCGACGACCTGATCGCGGCGGCGGCGCTGGAGGTCAGCCCCGACTATATCCGGGACCTGCGGTCCGAGGCGCTGGTGCTGACCGACGTCGAGGATGCCATCGCGTGCAAGGCGCTGGGCGTCGACGGCGCCTATGTCCGCGGGCTCGCCGCGGCGGGATACCGAAAGCTGAGCGCCGACGAGGTGGTCGGCATGAAGGCGATGGGGGTGACGGGCGCATATGCGCAGGCGATGAACCGCGCGGCGGGGGGCGTTTCCAAGTGACGCGATGGACCAGCCTGATGGCGGTTGCGGCCGCGCTCTCCACCCCCGCGCTGGCGCAGGAGACGGCGGCGCCGAGCGGCGACACGCCGCCGCCCGCGCCGACCGAGGCGCCCGCGGGCGGCACCAGCAATGCGGCGCGGCAGGTTTATGCGCCCGCCGACTTTGCGCGCTATTCGCCCAACAACGCCTATGACATGCTGATCCAGGTCCCGAGCTTCCAGATCCGCGACAATGAAAATCTGCGCGGGCTGGGGCAGGCGACGGGCAATGTGCTGTTCAACGGCGAGCGGCCGTCGAACAAGGGCGACGACATGTACACCCAATTGTCGCGCATCCCCGCGGGCAATGTCGAACGGATCGAGGTCATCGACGGCGCCACGCTCGATATCCCCGGATTGTCGGGGCAGGTCGCCAATATCGTCTATCGCGCCGATGCTTTTTCGGGGCAGTTTTCGTGGAAACCCGAATTTCGCGCGCATTACACCGACCCGTTGTTCACCCGCGCCGACGTGTCGGTGCGCGGCCGTACGGGCGCGATCGAATATGAGGTCGCGCTGAACAACGACGATTCGGCGCGCAGCGGGGCGGGCGGGCCGACGCTGATCTATGACGGCGCGGGGAACATCACCGAACGCCGCACGGACATCTGGAACACCCATTATGACACGCCGAAGCTTTCGGGGCGGATTACGTGGGACCCGGCGGGCGATACGGTTGCCAATCTGGGCGGTCATTACCAGCGCAAATATGATCGTTATTACGAGGATGGCGTGCGCACCGGCCCCGGCCTGCCCGACAGCATCCGCACGGTGTATGAAAATGCCGACAGCTGGAATTACGAGGTCAGCGGCGACTATCAGTTCGGGCTTGGCCCCGGAAAGCTGAAGCTGATCGGGCTTCGCCGGTTCAGCCACGAACCCTATCGGCAAGAGATCATCGCGACCCCCGACGGCGGCATCGCGACCGGCGACCGTTTTGCGCAGACCGGCGACCTGGGCGAGACGATCGGGCGCGGCGAATATCAGTGGACGATGTTCGGCGGCGACTGGCAATTGTCGGGCGAGGCGGCGTTCAACACGCTCGACAATGTCGCCTCGATCGCGGTGCTCGACCCGGCGGGGGCATGGGTCGACCAGCCGTTCGAGGGCGGCACCGGACGCGTCAGCGAGGATCGGTACGAAGGATTGCTGAGCTTTGGCCGCAAGCTGACCGACAAGCTGAATGTCCAGATCATCGCCGGCGCCGAACATTCGACGATCACCCAGACGGGCATAAACGGCCTGACGCGCAGCTTTTTCCGGCCCAAGGGATCGGTCTCGCTGGCGTGGACGCCCGCGCCCGATTTCGACATTTCGGTCAAGCTGAGGCGCCGGGTGCTCCAGCTTTCCTTCTATGATTTCCTTGCGCGGGCCTTTCTGAACGACGGCAACCAGAATGAAAGCAACAATGACCTGAGGCCCCAGCAGGACTGGACCTATGAGGCCGAGATCAACAAGAAATTCGGCGCGTGGGGATCGACGAAGATCATCCTGATCTATCGCGACGTCGAAGACCGCGTCGATGTCATTCCGATCGGCACCAACGGCGAGGCGGTCGGCAATATCGCGAAGGCGAAGGCGGGCGCGATCGACTGGACCGCGACGATCAACCTCGACCCCGCCGGGATCAAGGGCATGCGGCTGGAACCCCGGCTGCTGCTTCAGAAAAGTTCGCTGCGCGATCCCTTCACCGGCGAGAAGAGGCAGTGGAACGGCTTCACCGACACGGTGATCAGCCTGGGCCTGCGTCACGACATTCCGGCCAGCGACTGGGCGTGGGGCGGCGACGTCGAATATGCCCATTATCAGCCCCATTATCGCCGCAACCAGGTCGACAAGGTCTGGGAGGGCCCGGTCTGGGCATCGGTCTTTGTCGAGCATAAGGATGTGCTGGGGCTGACCGTGCGCGCGTCGGTGCGCAACATCGCCAACGCGCGGTCGAAGCGCGACCGGACGGCCTATACCGGGGTACGCGGTGAAAGCCCGGTCAGCTTTGTCGAAGAGCGCGACCGGCTGATCGGGCCGATCTTTTCCTTTTCGGTGCGCGGGACGTTCTGACCGGCTAAAGGAGTGTGATGGTGGCGCGCCGGATCAAAATCTATTTCGACGGCGGCTGCCGTCCCAATCCGGGCAAGATGGAGACCGCCGTCGTGACCGGCGGCGCCGCGACGGTCGTGCGCGACGCGGGGATCGGCAGCAGCCTGGATGCCGAGTGGCTGGCGCTGATCGCGGCGCTGCGACTGGCGCGCGATCTGGCGTTGCCGAATTTCGTCCTGCTCGGCGACGCCGCGGCCGTGGTGGCGCAGGCGAACGGCACGATGCGCGCCCGCGGCGCCGCGGCGGGCCATCTGGCCGCGTTCCGCGCGCTCGTCGGCGATGGGGCGTCGCCCGCGGTCCGCCACGTCAAACGGACACAAAATCTGGCGGGAATTGCGCTCGCGCGGCAAAGATTGCTGTAAATCCGCATCATCACTTGTTAAGCGCCGGCGCCTATCCTTGGGTGACACAGCGGAAGACCGGGGCGTTGAAACAGACCTATCCCTTGCCCGTCCACCATAGCTGGCCGCTTTACGAGCGCGACCGCTTCTTCGAGCTTGGGCAGCTTCACGGGAACGAGGCGCTGGACCCGGTTCCCGACCTCGACACGATCGTCGCGCCGATGCGGCCTGCACGGCTGGGCCAGTGGGAATGCGACCTGACCGACAACAACCGGCTGACCTGGTCCGACGATGTCTATGACATTTTCGGCATCCCGCGTGGGGCCGCGGTCACCCGCGAAGAGAGCGTCGCGCTGTATGGCGAGCCATCGCGAGCGGCGATGGAGAAGCTGCGCGCCTATGCCATCAAGCATCGGCGCGGCTTTACGATCGATGTCGAAATCAAGCCCGCGCAGGCGCCGCGCCGGTGGATGCGCCTGATCGCGGCGCCGGTGTGCGCCGACGACCGGGTGATCCGGCTGCACGGGCTGAAATTCCTGGTGCCCGACGCAAATGGTCCCGAATTTTGAACCGATCGATCAACCGGGCCTGAGAAACCACCGTTCTGGCAGTATTGCCGCCGCCTTTCGTTGACGTGCCCGCGCCTTCGCCGCAGCGGTCGAACGGCAGACGCGGCGCGCGCTGACGCGCCAGCCGCGCCTGGTGATTCCATTCATTCCCGAAGGCATTTGCCCCGTATATGAAGTTCTTTAATCGGTTTGCGCCGGCCGCGCACAATATGGCTATCGACCTGGGTACGGTGAACACCGTTGTATATGTGCGGGACAAGGGCATCGTGCTCAACGAGCCGTCGGTCGTCGCGCTGGAGACGCGCGACGGCATCCGCCGCGTCAAGGTCGTCGGCAACGAGGCCAAGTTGATGATGGGCAAGACCCCCGACAATATCCAGGCGATCCGCCCGTTGCGCGACGGGGTGATCGCCGACATCGATGTCGCCGAACAGATGCTCAAGCATTTCATGGACAAGGCGCAGGGCGGGGCGAGCCGGTTCATGCAGCGCAGCAATGTCGTGATCTGTGTGCCGTCGGGATCGACGATGGTCGAGCGCCGCGCGATCCGCGATGCGGCGACCAACGCCGGTGCGGTGTCGGTGCAGCTGATCGAGGAATCGCTGGCCGCCGCGATCGGCGCCGGGCTGCATGTCACCGAGCCGCGCGGGGCGATGGTCGTCGATATCGGCGGCGGTACGACCGAGGTTGCGGTGTTGTCGCTGAGCGGCATTGCCTATAGCAATTCGGTCCGCGTCGGCGGCGACAAGATGGACGAGATGATTTCCTCGTCGATCCGGCGAAGGCATAATCTGATGGTGGGCGAAATGACCGCCGAGCGCGTCAAGCTGACGATCGGATGCGCGACCCCGCCCACCGACGATGGCATGGTCATGGGGGTGAAGGGCCGCGATCTGGTGACCGGCCGCCCCGCCGAGGTGCAGGTGACCGAAGCCGAGATTGCCGAGGCGCTGGTCGAGCCTGTCGGGCAAATCGTCAGCGCGGTGCGCGCGGCGCTCGAACAGACACCGCCCGAACTGTCGGCCGACATCATCGACGAGGGGATCACGCTGACCGGCGGCGGCGCGCTGTTGCGCCGGATGGACAAGGCGATTGCGAAAGCGACCGGGCTACCGGTGGTGGTGGCCGACGATGCGTTGATCTGCGTTGCGATGGGCGCCGGGCGCGCATTCGAGAACCCCATCTATCATGGCGTGCTGATCGCGGCGTAAGCGGGCCGAAACGGGTCACGAATGGCGGTTTTGGGGTGGGGAGTGGGCGTTCGCTGAGTATCTTTCGTCATCCCGGACTTGATCCGGGATCCATAGCTGAACCGTCGTCATGGACCCCGGATCAAGTCCGGGGTGACGAGGATGGATAGGTCCGCTTCCAGTCGAAACTCGCCTTGCCCCGCTGGACACGCGCGCTTAATCCACGCACATGAGCGGCGAGAAAATCTTCATCAGCGCGAACGACCTGCTTGCCGACTCGTTTCGGCTCGCCATGCAGGTGCTGGACAGCGACTTTCGGCCGACGCACCTGGTCGGCATCTGGCGCGGCGGCGCTCCGGTCGGGATCGCGGTGCAGGAACTGCTCGACTATCACGGCCAGCACTGCGACCATATCGCGATCCGCACCTCGTCCTATCACGGGATCGACAGGCAGGACGCCGAGGTCAGGGTCTTCGCGCTGGGCTATCTCATCGACACGCTCAACCCCGACGACCGGCTGCTGATCATCGACGATGTCTTCGACAGCGGCCGCAGTATCCGCGCCTTCATCGCCGAACTGAAGGCGCGCTGTCGCCACAATATGCCCCGCGACATCCGCATCGCGACCGTCTGGTACAAACCGGGCCGCAACGTCACCGACCTCCGCCCCGATTTCTTTGTCCACGAAACCGACCAATGGCTGATCTTTCCGCACGAGGTCGACGGGCTGACGATCGACGAGATCCGGCGGCACAAGCCCGAAGCGGCGATCATCTTGCGCGAAGAGGAGCAACCCGATGGCTGAAGGTTTCGCATCGGCCGACGACCGCGCCGCCTTTATCGCGGGCCTGCCCAAGGCAGAGCTGCACCTTCATATCGAAGGCTCGCTCGAACCCGAACTGATGTTCACCCTGGCGCAGCGCAACAAGGTCGCCATTCCCTTCGCGACCATCGAGGAGGTGCGCGCCGCCTACGCCTTCTCGAACCTCCAGGATTTTCTCGACATCTATTATCAGGGGATGGGCGTCCTCCACCGCGAACAGGATTTTTACGACCTGACGGCGGCCTATCTTGCGCGCGCCCACGCCGACGCCGTGCGCCACGTCGAAATCTTCTTTGACCCGCAGGGCCATACGGCCCGCGGTGTCGCGTTCGGGACGGTCATCGCGGGCATCACCCGCGCGCTCGACGCCGCCGCGGCCCGCTACGGCATGACGTCGAAACTGATCATGTGCTTCCTCCGCCATCTCAGCGAAGCCGAAGCCGAGGCCACTCTCGACGAAGCCCTGCCTTACCTCGACCGCATCGACGGGGTGGGGCTCGATTCGTCCGAGGTCGGGCATCCGCCCGCCAAGTTCGCGCGCGTTTTCGCAAGGGCGCGAGGTCTCGGCCTCAAGCTCGTCGCCCACGCGGGCGAGGAAGGGCCGCCCGCTTACGTCCACGAAGCACTCGACCTGCTGAAAGTCGACCGCATCGACCATGGCAATCGCAGCCTCGAAGACCCCGCGCTTGCCCGGCGGCTGGCGGCGGAGGGCATGACGCTCACCGTCTGCCCGTTATCGAACCTCAAGCTCTGCGTCGTGGGCGACATGGCCGACCATCCGCTTCGCACGATGCTGAACGCTGGCCTGAACGCGACGGTGAACAGCGACGATCCCAGCTATTTCGGCGGCTATGTGAACGGCAATTATCTGGCCGTCGCCGACGCGCTCGACCTGTCGAAAGACGAGCTGCTGACGCTCGCGCGCAACAGCTTCTCCGGCTCTTTTCTGAGCGACGCCGAAAAGGCGCGCCACCTCGCCGCAATCGACGCTTACGCCTGATCCCGCCGCGAGTTTGAAGACGGCCGGAGGGGCTATTGGCGCGACGTTGCGGCCCCTCCACCATCCGCTTCGCGGACGGTCCCCCTCCCCATCGCAAGTCGATGGGGAGGATTTAAATGCCCGCTTCCCACCCCAATGCCGACCTCCCGCTACCCCACCGCGCGATCGCGGCCTTCCCAATAGGGCGCGCGGAGTTCGCGGCGGAGCACCTTGCCTGACGGATTGCGCGGCAACGCGTCGATGAATTCGACGCTCTTGGGAATTTTATACGCCGCGATCCGTGTCCGTGCCCAGGCCACGACATCCGCAGGGTCAAGCGTCGCGCCCGCTGCGGGGACGATCAGCGCCTTCACGCTTTCTCCCCATTTATCGTCGGGCACGCCAATCACCGCGACGTCAGCGACGCCGGGACAGCCCATGATTGCCCCCTCGACCTCGGCCGGATAAACATTCTCCCCGCCCGACACGATCATGTCCTTGATCCGGTCATGGACGTAGTAAAACCCTTCGGCATCGCGATATCCCACGTCGCCAGTGTGGAGCCAGCCGCCCGCGAGTGTTTCTTCGGTCGCCTTTTGCCGGTTCCAATAGCCCTTCATCACGATGCCGCCGCGGATCGCGATTTCCCCGATCTCGCCGTCACCAAGCTCATTCCCGGCGCCATCGAGGATCGCCATCGCGGCACCCGGCCAGGGCTTGCCGCATGAGGTCAATTTGCCCGGCAGGTCATGCGCGCTGGGCGAGAGGTAGGAGCCGCCCCCCGCGGATTCGGTCATGCCGTAAAATTGCACAAAGTCGCATCCGAAGACCTGGCGCGCGCGGCGCAGCACATCCTCCGCGATCGGCGACGCGCCATAAGCGATCGACTTGAGCAGCGGATAGCCGCCGGCATTTGCGTCGGGCTGGAGCAACATCATCTGGATCATCGCGGGCGCCAGAAAGGCATGAGCGACATCTTCCTCGCGCATCATGCTTACGGCGCCGGCGGCCGTAAAGTCCTTGACGAGGACCAACCGTCCGCCCTGTGCCAGCCCGGAGAAGCTGACGTTCGTGCCCGCGACGTGGAACAAGGGCATGACGATCATCACCGTCTCGTCCTCGCCATAAGCGAAGCCATCGACCTCAGTCGCGGCTTCGAGAAACGTGCGGTAGTTCGCATTCGTCAGCACGACGCCCTTCGGCAGCCCGGTCGTCCCGCTGGTATAAAGCTGGAGCACATCGTCGGCGAGTTCCGGCGGGTCGGCGAGCGGCGCGTCGGAAGCGCCGCCCAGCCAGGTATCGAACGGCTCGAATGCCGGGTGCTCGCCATAAAGTGCGATCAGTCGCGGCGGCGCCGCCAACTCCGCTACGGCGGCGAGCGCACAGTCGAAGAAATCCTCTCCCACGAACAGCAGCTTCGGTCCGGCATCGCCCAGGATGAAGCCGATTTCCGCCGGCGCAAGGCGGCAGTTGATCGGTGCGAAACAGGCGCGTGCGCGCGCGGCGCCGAAGAAGAGCGGATACCAGCTGTCGTGGTTCTTGGTCAGCGCCGAAACGCGGTAACCGGGCGCGACGCCCGATGCGACCAGGGCATTGGCGACCCGATTGGAACGAGTGTCGAGATCGGAAAAGCTCGTCTCCCGCGTCCCGAACTTCACCGCCGTTGCCTGTCCCCTGACCCGCGCCTGCGCCGCCGGAATATCCGCCAGCGTCCGGATGGCCTCCAGATCGATCATTTCGCTCTCCCACCGTCGTTTCGACTTGAATTAGATAGAATACTAAGCAAATGTTTGACCAGCCCAAAAATCGAGAGGATTGGCCTTGTTCGACCACCCCATATTGCCCACGACGATCGTCGGAAGCTACCCCCAGCCAGACTGGCTGATCGACCGCGAGCGGTTGAAGGCCAGCCTGCCCCCGCGCGTGCGCGCCGAAACGCTGTGGCGCATCCCCGAACCCTGGCTCGCCGATGCGCAGGAGGCTGCGACCTTGATGGCGATCCGCGATCAGGAGGAACTGGGCATCGACATTGTCGGCGATGGCGAAATGCGGCGTGAAAGCTATTCAAACCGCCTTGCCACCGCGCTGTCCGGGATCGACCGCGAAAAGCACGGGACCGCGATCGACCGCACCGGCAACGCCAATCCGGTGCCGCTCGTGTCGGGGCCGATCCGCCGCGTCGCGCCGATCGAGTCGCAGGACGCCGCTTTCCTGCGCCGCCATTCGACCAAGCCCGTGAAGCTCACTCTGCCCGGCCCGTTCACGATGACGCAGCAGGCCGAAAATGGCTATTATCCAGACGCGCGGTCGCTCGCCATGGACTATGCCGACGCGGTCAATGCCGAGGTGAAGGATCTGTTCGCTGCCGGCGTCGATGTCGTCCAGCTCGACGAGCCTTATTTGCAGGCGCGCGCGGCGGAGGCGAACAGCTACGCCATCGAGGCGATCAACCGCGCGCTCGATGGCGTCGGCGGCACCACCGCGCTCCACATCTGCTTCGGCTATGCGATGGTGCATCATGGCGCGGGCGCGACCGGACCGAAGCCCAAGGCCTATGACTTCCTCGCCGAACTCGAAGCGTCGGCGATCGACGTCATCTCGATCGAAGCGGCGCAGCCGGGGCTGGACCCTGCGATCCTTGCCGAACTGCCGACCAAGACGATCATGTACGGCGTGCTCGACCTGTCGATTCCCGAGGTCGAAACGCCCGAGGTTGTCGCGGGCCGCATCCGCGAGGCGCTGCGCTACGTCGACGCCGAACGCCTGTGGATCGCGCCTGATTGCGGGATGAAATACCACAGCCGCGAGCATAGCCAGGCAAAGCTGAAGGCCATGGTCGACGGCACCGCGATGGTGCGGGCGGAGTTGGCTTAACGCTCCCCTCCCGCTTGCGGGAGGGGTCGGGGGTGGGCAGCAGCGTAGCAATGGCCCTCCCCGCTGCGACTAGCGAACAAGTTCGCAAGTCTCGCTGCCCCTCCCGCGCGCGGGAGGGGTTTAACCGTCGATAAAATCGGTCAGCAGCGGCACGACCACGTCAGGCGCCTCGACCGTCGGCAGATGTCCGGCGCCGGGGATCACCTCAAGCCGCGCGCCCGCAATCGCCTCCAAAATTTCGTCATGGTGCGCGCGGCTGGTGATGCCGTCTTTCTCGCCCCAAATCAGCAAGGTCGGCACCGCAATCTCGCCGAGCCGCGGGCGGCTGTCGATGCGCGCCATGATCGCGCGCTGCTGCGCGAGGAAGATGTCAGGGACCGTATCGGCCGCCATCCCCCGCGCGATACCCAGCAGACGCGCATCACCCCGCTTTTCCTCGGGAAACAAGATCGGGATGCGCTCTTCGACGACTTGGTCGAAACGGCCGCTCTCCACCAAGTCGACATAGCCCTGCCGCCGCGCCGTCTGTGCCGGTCCGTCGGCCGAGGCGAGCGTCGAGATCAGGGCGAGCTTTGCGACGCGCTCGGGCGCCCGGCGCATCACCTCGAACGCGATGAAGCCGCCCATCGCGTGCGCAACCAGCGCGAATTTCGGCGGGGCATCGACCAGCAGGCGCTGCGCAAAACCCTCGATCGTGTCGTCGCTCTGATTGTCGGCGATGATGACTTCGCGATCGGGCCACGCATTGAGCAAGGGTTGCCAGACCGCATCGGTGAGCAGCTGGCCGGTGATGAGGACAATAGGCAGGGACATCAGACCACCTGATGCAGGAGTGGTTCGCCTGCGACAAGGCGGCGGCAATTTTCGTGCGCCACGGCCAGGCTGCGCACCAGCGTTTCGGGCGTAAGCCAGGCGATATGCGGTGCCAGCACCGCATTCGGCAGTCCCAGCAAAGGGTTGCCGCGCGGCAATGGCTCGTCGGCAAAAACGTCGAGCCCGGCGCCGCGAAGATGTCCCGAAGCCAGCGCGTCGACCAGCCGCGCCTGATCGACCAATTCACCGCGCGCGGTGTTCACCAGCACCGCGCCCTTTTTCATCGCGAAGGGGTCGATGCTCGCACGTGTTTCCTCGGTCAGCGGCATGTGCAGCGATACGATATCGCTTTCCGCGAGCAACCGATCGATCGGCCAAAATTCATAAGGACCATCGCGTGTGCTTCGCGCGGTATAGACGATTTTCGCGCCGAGCGCGGCGAGCACCGGCGCGAGCAATTGTGCCGAATTGCCGAAACCCACCAGGCCGACGGTACGCCCGCCAATTTCGCCGACACTGTCCAATTCGGACGGGTCGGCGGTCCAGCCCTCCCCGGCGCGCGTCCGCGCGTCGAAGAAACAGGTCCGGCGCAACACCGCCATCATCAGCGACAGCGCCATTTCGGCAACCGCCTGGCTGTTGGTGCCCGGCATGTTGCACACTGCGACGCCAGACCCACGCGCTGCATCGAGCGCGATCGTGTTAACCCCAACGCCGAGCTTCTGGATCAGTTTGAGTTTCGGCGCAGCGGCAATGAATTGGGCGGTCACCGGGGTCAGCACATGGAGCAATACGGTGATGTCGGGTGCGACCTCGTCGAGCGGTGCCGCCTCGTCGACATGCACGACGACGCCGACGCCAAAGATCGCATCGACCGCTTCGCGAAACCCCGGGCTCGGACGCGCGTGCAGGACGATCATGCCGCGACCCGCCCGATCGCCCCGGCAAAGGCCGAGAAGCCCGCGAACACGGCGTCTGCGCCCATCGTCTCCTCGATGCGCAGCATCTCGTTCCATTTCGCCATGCGTTCGGAGCGCGTGAAGCTGCCGACCTTGAGCTGCCCCGCGTTCCATCCGGTCGCGAGATGCGCGATCGTGACATCCTCGCTCTCGCCCGACCGCGCCGAGACGATCGCGCCCCAACCACGCGCCGTCGCAGCGTCGAGTGCGGCCTTGGCTTCGGTGACGGTGCCGACCTGGTTGACCTTGATCAATGCCGCGTTGCACACCGCCGCTTCGGCGGCGCGTTCGACACGCTCGGCATTCGTCACCAGCACGTCATCGCCGATGATCTGAACACGCTCCCCGATCGCCGCGGTGACGGCCGCCATCGCAGCCCAGTCGTCCTGACCCGCCGGGTCCTCGATCGACAGGATCGGATAGCGCCCCGCCCATTCGACGATGCGCGACGCCATCGCTTCGCTCGTCAGACGCCCGTCATCGAGCGCGAGGCTGTAGCCCGATGCGTCGCCGAGTTCGTTCGCAGCAATGTCGAGCGAAATGAACACGTCCTCGCCCGGGCGGTGCCCGCTCGCTTCGATTGCCTTCGTCAACGTATCGAGCGCATCCTCGTTCGACGCGAAGTTCGGCCACCAGCCGCCCTCGTCGGCGACGCCGCTCAGCGGCCCTTTCGCCTCCATCAGCTTGCCCGCGGCGCGATAGACATCGTCGGTAATTTCGAGCGCGCGGCGGAAGCTGCCCGCCTTGGGGCACATCACCATGAAATCCTGCACGTCGGTGCGCCGCCCAGCGTGGGCGCCGCCACCGAAGATCTGGATTTCGGGGAGGGGCACACGCACCGTCGCGTCGCCCGCGAGATAACGCCACAGCGGCAGCCGCGCATCGGCGGCGGCGGCGTGAAGCACCGCCATCGACGCCGCAACGACAGCGTTGGCGCCGAGCCGCGCCTTGTTGGGGGTGCCGTCGAGCGCGCACAGCGCCGCGTCGACCGCCGCCTGGTCATGTGCATCCATGCCAGCGATCGCGGGAGCGATCTCCGCGCCGATGCCCGCGACGGCGCGCGCCACGCCATAGCCGCCGAAAGCCGCTCCACCGTCGCGCAGGTCGATCGCTTCATGCGCGCCGCGCGATGCACCGGCGGGGGCGATCGCCCGTCCGATCGCTCCCGATGCCAGCACGACCTCGGCCTCGACAGTCGGGCGGCCGCGCGAATCCCAGAGCTGGCGGCCGGTGACGGAGGCGATATGCGAAGTCATGCGAGGGTCCTTTTCCAGTGAGTCACGAGCGCGTCGACGGGCTCTGGCGCGCGGATCAGCGCCCGCGCCTGATCGCGCACGACATGCTTGTGTTCGGGGTCGGTGAGATAGGGCGCGGGCGACTTGCCGTCGACGCGGGCGAGGATCAGCGCGGCCGTCAGTTTTCCCGACCGCAGCAATATGTCCCCGGCATCCTCCCAGTCGATGCCCGCACGATAAGCGGCAACGAGCGCCGCGGCGGCCTCATTGAGCCGTACGTCGCCCGACCACACCGCCTTGAGCAGCAGATGCGTGGTGCAGAAGGCCAGGTCGAAGGCCGGATCGCCATAGACGGCGCATTCCGCATCAAGGAATATGGGGCCATCGGCGCTGACGAGGATATTCTTGGGGCTGACGTCGCCGTGGACGAGCGCGATCTTTCGCCCCGACAGATCGTCGGCGAGCGCGGTCAGCGCCGGCGCCAAGTCGGCGTCATGCCGCGCGACATAAAGCAGAAAAGGATCAACGCGCAGCGCACGGAACATCTCGTCATTGGCGAAGTCTGCGCGGTCGCCATCATTGTCCGCCGTAGCAGCGTGGACGGCAGCGATACCCGTGCCCACCTGGGCCGCGAACGCGCTGTCGATGCGCCCCGCCATCAACTCGTCCTTCCACACCGGGCAGCCGGGAAGAAAGCGCATCGCGAAAGCGTGTCCGGGCAGTTCGGCGAGCACCTCGGGTGCGATCATGCTATCGACGCCGCGCGCGCGGCGCAGCCAGCGCACCTCGCTGGTCCCGCGTTCAACGGGCGCCAGCCATTCGGCGGCGACGCGAAGCTGCGGCAGCGGACGCTTGACGACGATCGGGCCGACAAGGCTCTCAACCTTCCACACGTCGCACGACACGCCGCCGGTCAGGGGGTCGAGCACAATATCGCCCTCACCCAGCAGACCGGCGACGCGCAATTCGTCGATGATGTCGGCGTCCGCCGTCACGTTACAGCTTCTCCCGGATCCACGCGCCGACAAGGTCGGCAGCGTTACGGCGCTCTTCGACCGAATCCTCGAAATAATGGGCACCGGGGATCAGTTCGATCCTTTTGTCGGCACTGCCAAGGAAATCGAAGATCTTGCGCGCGTCGCTCGGAAATACGCCGGTGTCGGCCGTCCCTTGCACGACAAGCGCCGGCGTGTCGTGCTTCGCAAGGTGCGGCTGTCCCTGGCATGGCGAGGTTTCTAGGCTCCACATGTTGAGCCAGGTCTTGATCGTGTTCGCACGGCCGATGCTGGGTGTCCGGTTCGCGACCGCCGGGTCGCCGCGATAGCACCAGTTCGGCTTGCGATCCGATGGGTCGAGCGCGGGATCGACGCAGCGAATGTCGCCCCAGCAGCGGAACATGGGAAAGATGCGGTCGGGAATGCCCGCCGCATTCAGTCGCGCCAGTTCAGCCTTCGCCCAGTCGGTGATCCGCTGGTTGCGCGCGCGCTGCCCGGCGCGATATTTCGCAACGAAGGCGTCGGAATAAGGCGGACCATTGTCAGGGTTGAACGGGTCGAGTTCGGGGTCGGTCGCGACAGGGTCACTCTCGTCGATCACCGATGCATCCATCCAGTCGGTGAGCACTTCGGGGCGCCCCTGATGCGCGTTGAAGCTGATATAGAGATCGCCCTTTACCAATTGCGCGAGCGCATCCTGCCCAACCGAAGGCAGTCTATCGGTGAGCGTCGGCGCAATCGCCTCGGCCTGATAAGCGCCCATCAGCGAGCCGCCGCCCGAATTGCCAAGGATGACGATCGCCTCGACGCCCGCCTCTTCCTTCAGCCATTTCATGCCGACGCCGATATCGAGCACAGCATGTTCGAGCAGGAACTGATCCTCGAAGCCGCGATAGCGCGTGTTCCAGCCAAGGAAACCGAAGCCCTGCCGCGCAAACCATGGGGCGATATAATGTTCGGAAAAATCGACATTATAATGGGTGGCGATAACCGCAACCTTGGGCCGCTTGCCCGCCTCGGTCCAGTAAATGCCCTGGCACGGGTGCCCGCCCGCCTGGATGCGCGGCGCCGTCGGCGACACGCGTCCGATGAATTGCGCGTCCAGTCCCTCAATCCCGTTCGGGTCCATCAATCTCTCTCCTGTTTATGGTATTGGTCAGCGGGTGACTTCAAAGGGCAGCTTATACCCCTCCAGCCCGGCGCGGATCGCTTTCTTGTCGATCTTGCCCGTCGGCCCCAGCGGGATGTCGTCGACGAACAATATGTCGTCGGGCATCCACCAGCGCGCGATCTTTCCGTCGAGATAGGCGCGAAGGTCGTCAGCCGAGGCGCGGGCGGCGGGTTTCAGCTGACAGAGCAGGATCGGCCGCTCGTCCCATTTCGGATGCGCGACGCCGACGACCGCGGCGTTGGCGACCGCGTCATGACCCATCGCGATATTCTCGATCTCGATCGAGCTGATCCACTCGCCGCCCGATTTAACGACATCCTTCGCGCGGTCGGTGATCTGCATATAACCGTCGCCGTCGATCGTGCTGACGTCGCCGGTGTCGAAAAAGCCTTCGGTGTCGAGCACGTCGCCGCCTTCGCCGCCATAATAGGCGGCGGCGATCGTCGGCCCCTTGACCATCAACCGCCCCGGCGTCTTGCCGTCATGCGGCAGGCGGCGGCCCGCATCGTCGACCAGCTTCATCTCCAGCCCGCAAAGGAGCCTCCCCTGCTTCAGCTTATACGCCATCTGCTCGGGTTCGGATTTCGCCGCGACCGACGCATTGGGAACCGACACCGTGCCGAGCGGCGATGTTTCGGTCATTCCCCACCCCTGGATGACATCGACGCCATAATCGTCGCGGAAAGTGCGGATGATCGATTCCGGACACGCCGAACCGCCGATCGTCACACGCTCCAATGTCGTGAAGCGTTTGCCGCTTTCCTGCATATATTGCAGCAACATCTGCCACACCGTCGGCACCGCGGCCGAGTAAGTGACGCCCTCTTCCTCGATCAGATTATAGATGGATTCGCCGTCCATCCGCTGCCCCGGCAGCACCAGTTTCGCGCCGACCGCGGGCGCCGAATACACAACGCCCCACGCGTTCGCATGATACATGGGCACGACGAGCAGCACCGTGTCGCGCGCCGACAGCGCCAGCGCGTCGCGCTGCAACGTCATCAGCGCATGGATATAGTTCGATCGGTGCGAATAGAGCACGCCCTTCGGGTTTCCTGTCGTCCCGCTGGTGTAGCAAAGCCCGCACGCGGCATTTTCGTCGAACCCGCCCCACGCATATTCGGCCGGCTGCCCCGCGATCCAGTCGTCGAAGGCGGTTGCGGCAAAGCCGGTCTGCGGCAGCGATGCCCGATCGCAAAAAAAGATCACCTTCTCGATCGACGGCACCTGCGGCAGCAATTGTTCGACCAGATCGGCAGTCGCGGGATCGGCGATCAGCAGCCGGTCGCCGGCATGGTTTGCGATATAGGCGATCTGTTCGAGGAACAGCCGCGGATTGAGCGTATGGAGCACGGCGCCCATCCCCGCCGCCCCGTACCACGCCGCCAGATGCCGCGCGCCGTTCCACGCCATCGTCGCGACGCGGTCGCCGGGCTTGATTCCTTCGGCGGCCAGCGCGTTCGACACACGTTTCGCATCGGCATGGACGTCGGCATAGGTCGAACGCGCGACGCGCCCCTCGGCATCGCGCGACACAATCTCGCGCGCGCCGTGCCAGTTCGCGGCATGGTCGATGATCCGGTCGACCGTCAGCGGCACATTCTGCATCAACCCGTCCATGCGACCCTCTCTCTATTTTCGCTATAATAGATAGTATACTAAGCATTTTGCCTTTGCAACGCCGCTCTGCCTTGCTTCGCCCGCTCCGCTCTTCTAGCGTGACGCTCGTCGGCACCCCGCCGACAAAGGGGCATAACATAGCGTCCATGCGCACAAACCAGCTTATCATCGCGCTTTTCCAACGCTTCTGCTGGCTCGACGAAGGTCTGCAAGCGCGACTTCACGATCATGGCTGGCCCGACGTCAATCGCCCGCAATCGATGGTGATGACGAATATCGTCAGCGGCATCGTCCGGCCGTCCGACATCGCGCGCAACCTGGGCGTGTCGCGTCAGGCGATCCACAGCACGATCAACCAGATGGTCGCGCTCGGGATGGTGCAACTCGACGTTGACCCCGCCGACCGCCGCCACATGATCGTATCCCTCACCGATCTCGGGGCGCGAATGCGCAAGGATGCCCAGCGGTCGATGGACGCACTTACCGCGCAGATCGCGGCCAAGTTGGGGCAGGACAAGTTTGACGCTCTGCTCGCGGCGCTGGAGGCCGACTGGGGCGACAATATCGGACCCACCGCCTCCGCGCGCCCCGGCGCGTAACACCCTGAACCTACCCCGACAGGGCCGTCGCGACCGCGATCAATCGGCCCGTGGTCATCTCGACCAGCGACGTCGGCAACGCTTCCTTCAGACTGCCGTCCTCGGCGAAAGCGGCGTGCGCGTTCGGCACCAGCACCTGTTCGGGGATCACCAGCATCTGGATTGTCGACAAGATCTGACGAAGGTGCATCAACCCCCGCAGGCCGCCGAACGGGCTGATCGACGCCGACATGATCGCCGCGGCCTTGCCGCGATAGGCGGTCAGCGCGACAAGGCTCTCGTCCCCCGTCGGCCGCGACGCCCAGTCGATCGCATTTTTGAGCAGCGGGGGCAGCGAGCCATTATATTCGGGCGACACGAACAAAAGCCCGTCCTGCGCCGCGAACAGCGCCTTGAGCTTCAGCGCGTCGGGCGGAAAATCATTCGCTTCGCGCGCCGCCGAATAGAGCGGCAGGTCGAATGCCGACAGATCGACGCGCGTGACGCTCGCGCCCTGGGTTTCGAGGCTTGCTGCGGCGAGCTCGCCCAACCTGCGGTTGAATGATCCCTCGCGGGTGCTGCCCACGACGACGGCGATGCTGGTCATTTTCTCTCCCCGACAAGATAATTAGAATACTAACCTATTGTCCGGGCGGCGACCAAATTGCAAGCATCAGGCCTTGATGTCGGAAAGCACTGCCAGCTTGCGCGTTTCATCGCCGAGGTTTTCGATCACGCGGCGCATCAGCCCCTGCAACACCTCAACCTCCTCGTCGGTCATGCCCTTCGTCGCGATCTCGTGAATCTCGGCGTTCATCGGCGCGAGGATCAGTTCGAGCTTCTTGGCATGCGGGGTCAGGTGGATAAAGGTCTTGCGCCGGTCGTCGGCGGTCTTCTTGCGCGTGATCAGCCCGGCCTTTTCCAATCCCTTCAGCGCGACGACCGTCGTCGGTTCGCGCATCCCGACGCGTTCGCTGAGTTCGCGCTGCGTGATGCCGTCCTCGCGCCACAACTGGCGCAGAAAACGCCATTGCCCCGCAGATACGTCATGCGTCAGCGTGCGGCGTTCGAGCAGCCGCGAAAAGGACCGAAAGACCACGCGCGCGAGATAGCCGATGCTGTTTTCCGGGTCGGTATAATATTCGGCTGGATGCCGATAATCCTGAGTTTTTTTCGCCAAAATCCTGCTCCCCTGTCGCGGCACCCGGCGCTTGGCGCCCGTCCGCGCAAGGAGGAACCTTAGGACGCGAAGAATCACCCGGCAACCATCTTCATCGCCGTTTCGCACGACATTCGGCGGCATCATCCGCGATAATATTGGACAAGGTCGCCCTTGATAATTACTTAGATTACTAAGTTAAAGGAGGTGGTGTGCAAAAATTCGTGCGCGAGACAGCGATCGCGGCACCCTTGCCGCTGACGAACGTCGACACCGACATGATCATCCCTGCGCAATATATGAAGGCGCTTACCCGGTCGGGGCTCGGCAAACATCTCTTCCAGGCGCTTCGGTATGCCGAAGATGGCAGCGAGCGCAGCGATTTCATCCTCAACCGGCCACCCTGCCGCGCAGCGGGGTTTCTGATCGCCGACCGCAATTTCGGTTGCGGATCGTCGCGCGAACATGCGGTCTGGGCACTCACCGATTTCGGTATTCGTTGCATCATCGCACCAAGCTTCGGTGATATTTTCGCGAGCAATGCACGCAAGAACGGGCTGCTTCTGATCCGCCTTGCCGACGATCTGTGTGCGCGGCTGCGAGACGCCGTGGCGCTGGCGCAATATGCACCGATCGAAGTGGATCTTGCGGAGCAGACGATCCGCCTGGCATCGGGCGAGACGATCGCTTTCGCGATCGACATCGACGATCGCCGCATATTGATGGAAGGGCTGGACGATATCAGCCGCACGCTGCGCCATGCCGACGCGATCGCGCGGTTTGAAGCGACGGGCTAAAGTCAGCCCCCCAAATCGGGCATCATGTCGGGCGCGGCGATGCACCCCGCAATGGCGCTCGCTGCGGCAAGCGCCGGGCTCATCAAATGTGTCCGGCCGCCGCGCCCCTGCCGGTTCTCGAAATTTCGGTTCGATGTTGCCGCGCAGCGTTCGCCGACTTGCAGCCGGTCGGCGTTCATCCCGACGCACATCGAACAACCAGGTTCGCGCCAATCGAACCCGGCGTCGCGCAGCACCGCGTCAATTCCCTCCGCTTCCGCCTGTCGTTTGACCAGCCCCGACCCCGGGACCACCATGGCGCGGACATGCGGGGCAACGCGGCGGCCACGGACGATATCCGCCGCGACACGCAGATCCTCGATCCGGCTGTTGGTGCAGCTGCCGATGAACACCCGGTCGAGCCGCTGCCCGGCGACTGGCGCGCCGGGCGACAGCCCCATATAGGCGACCGCACGCTCGGCCGCGGCGCGATGCTTGGGATTTTCCAGCATCGCCGGGTCGGGAACGCGCCCGTCGATTGCGACGACCTGCGACGGGTCGGTGCCCCAACTCACCATCGGCCGGACGTCGCTCGCGTTCAGCGCCGCTTCGCGGTCGAACGCCGCCCCGGCATCGCTTGCAAGCCTGTTCCAGCGCGCGACCGCCGCCTCCCACGCCGCGCCCGAAGGCACCGCGGGCCGCCGTGCCAGATAGGCGAATGTTGTCGCGTCCGGCGCGATAAGCCCCGCCCGTGCCCCCATTTCGATGCTGAGGTTGCAGAGCGTCATTCGCGCTTCCATAGACAGCGCCCGGATCGCCTCGCCGGCATATTCGATCACATGCCCCGCGGCTCCATCGACCCCGATTGCGCCAATCAGGTGCAGCGCGAGGTCCTTTGCATGGACATGCGGCGCCAGCTTACCCGCCACAGTGACGCGCATATTGCGCGACCGCCGCTGGCGGATCGTCTGCGTCGCCAGCACATGCTCGACCTCTGACGTTCCGATCCCGAAGGCGAGGGCACCGAAGGCACCATGGGTCGAGGTATGGCTGTCTCCGCAGACGATCGTCATCCCCGGCTGCGATCGTCCCTGTTCGGGGCCGACGACATGAACGATGCCGCCGCGCGGGTCGCCCATCGGGAAATTCTCGATCCCGAAACGGCGCGTATTGGCCGCCAGGGCTTCGAGTTGCGCGCGCGCGTCGGCATCATCGACCCCGGCCGGCCCGTGCATCTGGTCCGCCGTCGGCACGACATGGTCGGACAGCGCCAGCACGCGTTCGGGACGCCGCACCGCTCGCCCGGCGGCAGCAAGACCAGCGAACGCCTGCGGCGACGTGACCTCGTGCAACAGGTGGAGGTCGATATAGAGCAAGGTTTCGCCGTCATCTTCGGCGACAGCGTGCGCATCCCATATCTTGTCATAGAGTGTGCGGGGCCGGGTCACGATTTACCCAAGCATCTCTTTTCGTGGTCCCAGATAGCCGAACAGATAGGCAGCGACTTTTCGCATCTGGATTTCTTCGGCGCCCTCGGTGATGCGGTATCGGCGGTGGTGGCGATAGATATGCTCGAACGGCTTGTGGCGCGAATAGCCGATGCCGCCATGGACCTGCATCGCGCGGTCGGCGGCTTCGCAGACGAGGCGGTTCGCCCAGTAATTGCACATGCTCACCTTGTCGGAAAGGGTCCGTTCGATCTGCTTGTGCGGGGTGTTGTCCATGTCCCAGGCGGTTTTGCGGATCAGCAGACGCAGCATTTCCGCCTGCGTCGCCAGTTCGACGAGCGGGAACTGGATCGCCTGATTCTTCGCCAGCGCCTCGCCGAACGGCTTGCGCTCGCGCGCATATTTCACGCTCTCCTCGATGCAATAGACTGCGGCGCCGAGCGATGAGGCGGCCTGGCGGATGCGGTTCTGGTGGACGAAGCTCTGCGCGATTGCGAGGGCGCCGCCTACCGGGCCGAGCCGCGTGCTGTCGGGCACCCAGACGTCGGAGAACGTCATGCGCGGATGGTCGGTCGGCATATTGAACGTCCACATATATTCGTCGACCGTCATTCCCGGCGTGCCCGTCGGCACGAGCAGACAGGTGATACCCTTGGCATCACCATCCTCGCCGTCGGTGCGGCAGAAGGTCGCACAGTGAGTCGCGACATGCATGCCGGTGATCCACATCTTGCGCCCGTCGATCCGCCAACCCTCGATCCCATCGCGGGTTTCGCGCACGCCGCGCGTCTCCATATGTGTCGCATCCGATCCATGATCGGGTTCGGTCAGGCCGAACGCGGTACGGCGGCGCCCCTCGAACCCGCCGAGGATGAACTCCGCCTTCTGTTCGTCGCTGGTGGCAAACTGCTCGAACATTTCGACGAAGGGGAAGTTGCCGACGATGCTATGTTCGTTCTGAAGGTCGTTGTGCAGGCCCAGCCCCTTCGCCGCCAGATGCTCGCGGATCACCGCCATCCACAGGTTGCTGCCATCCTGGCCGCCGTATTTCTTCGGCGCCGAAAAGCGCCAATGGCCCGCCGCATCGGCCTTGCGCGTCGCCTGCTTCAAAAGCTGCTCCCACTCGTGGCGCGGCAGCCCCTGATTGTCCCAGTCGGTGCGGCTATGCTCGCGGCGATGGTCAAAGAAGCGGATATTGTCGTCCGCTTCTTCGAGCGGCCGGATCTCGGCTTCGATAAATGCGTCGAGTTCGTCGAGATAGGCCTGCAAATCGGCTGGAACCGCAAAATCCATTATTTCTCTCCCTTGTCCTTTATCCGCGCCAGGCAGCGCGCGCTTCGCTGAGCGGCGCATATTTGGGGCTGTCGACCGCGCATTTGTCCAGCACGTCGCGCCGCAGTTTCGCGAGCAGGCCCGGTTCAGCGATCGTCGTGGCGCCCGACAGCAAAGCGGTCGCAAGCACCGCGTCCTCGGCGCGAATCCCGGCCGCGAGGTCGCGGATCACGATGCCGAGCGCATTCATCGCGACCACCGCCTCGAACTTGCCATGCCCCTCCGCACCCGGCTTGATCGCGCTCTCGATCCAGTCTCGCACGGCCTTGACCATCTCGGCATTGGTCGGCTCGCCTGTTGGCGCGGATGTGGCCCCCGGTGATGGGGGCAGGTCCCGCGTCCGTTCGGCAGCGGGCGCTTCTTCTTCGAGCAGCAACAAGAGGTCGAGTTCCTGCTCGGCGGTCCGCCGCCCGACAACGACGCGCTCGACCGTCTTGTCAGCGCCGCTGCGCCACGCCGCGCCCATTTGCAAACAGCCAAGCGCCCACCATAGCGTCCGGTAGACCAGCCAGAAGCGGAAACGCTCCGGATCGACACGCGCGCCGCCCGCCGCCTCATAAGCCGAAAAATAATCTTCCAGGCTGCCCACGCCGAACGCAGGCTGGTCGAGCCGCCCGAAGCGCCAGACGCTCATGCAGCCGAAAGCCAGATCCTCATGTGCGTCGCCCCGATGCGCCAGCTCCCAGTCGAGCACCGCGGCCAGGCCCCCGTCCGCACCGCGCGCCATATCGACCATGATATTGCCCATCCGGTAATCGCCATGGACCAGCACCGGCGCCGCAGGTGCGGGCAGATGATCCTCGCACCATCGGATCGCGAGCGCGATCACCGGCCGGTCGCCGCCATAGGTCAGGAAGCGCGCCTTGAGTTCGGCGAGCGCGGCAGCGGTGTCCATCAAAGGGATCGCCGCGGGAATGGTGTCAGCTGGGATCGCGTGGATACGCGCCAGCTCGCGCCCCAGGTCCGTAAGAAGCGATCGCGGCGGATCGGCCAAGATCTTCGCGGGCGACACCTCTCCTGCCACCCGCCGCATCACATAGCCCGTGCCCAACCCGTCGGCGTCCTCGAGCACCCCGACGACTTCGGGCGCCTTCACCCCCGCGCGATGCGCCGCCATCACCAGCGCCGCCTCGTCGGCATGTCCGAACGGCCGATCCGCCATATAGGCCGCCGACGGCGCGCGGCGCAGAACATAGGCCGAATCGCCCCAGCCGAAGGACCAGCTTTCCATATTCGCGCCGCCCGACAAACGATTCAGATCCGACAGCGCCCCTGCGCCGACAATGCGATGCATCAGTTGAGACAGCAAATCCGAGGACATGTTCATGCGGCCACCCTTGGCGGACGCCGACCGTCCGGACCGTCCTTATGAAAAAATCCCCGCATCCGCGCACCCCGTTTTCTAGGCCGATTTGCTTAGTATACTAATGATATAGATTGTCGAAGTCGCGGGCAAGCGGAGAGATGATCCGCACGATCGGCGACGGCGCCGGGGTCAGACGCGGCGACATCAGCCCCTGCCCGCAACATTAACATGCACCCGGCGCTGTGTCCCAAATCGGGCACCTAACATATTAATCAAACTTTCAATTTGCTTAAATTTCCTTAACTTTTTAGGAAGCGAATCGCTGAGAAGCCAAAACGCCTGTCGCGGCGTCCACATCGGTAAAGCGTCCTTGGGGATCGCCGCACATGTGGTTGGGGGAAAATGATGCGAATGGTGACCGGGGGTGGGCTTGCTATGCCCGCAATCAGAATTGCGTGTATCGCTACCGGGCTGCTCGCTGCAATGGCACCTGCGCAGGCGCACCCAGATTCCGTCGCAATCGATGTCACCGCCGAAATAAAGGATCGCTGCGGCTTCACGGGCACGGCGCCGACGAGCGTCGATGCGCCGCGCGACCTGGAGGATGCCGCCAGCCTGTCGATCAAGGTCGGGCTCGATTGTAACACCCCTTATGCCGTGGGCGTGACGTCCGAAAATGGCGCGCTGGTCAATCTCGATGCCAGCGACGACGGCTCGGGCTATGCCTTTGAAAAGAAATATCGCGTTGCCATTGCGCTGGAAACCGACCGCGGCACCGTCCGCAGCGAACGGTGCCGGTCGAACGAACTGTCGGCGGATGGACGTTGCGATTTCGCCGCGTCGCGCGCGGGCAAGGGCTTGAAGTCGGGACGCGGGATCAGCGTCGGCCGCGACGCGATCATCACGATCGACTGGCCGGCCCAGTCGACGCTGCCGCGCCGGCTCGCCGCCGGCCGTTACAAGGATACTTTAATTCTGGTGGTGGGGCCTCGCGGATAATGCGGACCCACTCCACGAAGGGCGGCGCGCGGGTCGATGCGCCGCTGACACACCGGACATTCCTTCCGCGGGTTCCGGTGAAGCCGATGGGGCCATCTGCCGGCCTCGATTTACCCGCGTCCTTAATATTTGGGCGTCAATTAACTTAATGAGGAGTTGAATTTTATGAAGCGTATCGTTCTTGCCGCCAGCACGGCCATCGCTCTCGCCGCAACTGCCGGCGCGGCATCGGCTGCTGAAACCGCAACCATCAACATCAACGCCGAAGTCGCCAGCAAGTGCGGCATCTCGGCATCGTCGTCGCTGATCTCGCTCGAAGACATCACCGGCACCGATGCCAAGGTCCGCTCGAACGTGACCGAAGAAATCGCAACGAAGCTGAACCAGGCGAAGGTTATCCCCTTCTGCAACAAAGCAGGCAGCCAGGTTAAGGTCGAGCGCGCCGTGCTCGCCCTCGCCGGTGCTGTCGGCACCAGCACCACCACTGGTGGCTATGCGCAGTTCGTTCGCTACAACCTCGACACGTCGATCAACGGCCTGCCGCTCGACACGACCTCGGTCGCGGGTGCCTCGACCGTTGCGCAGCCCTTCGGCGGCCACACGAGCGCTGGCGATGCCAACACGCACATCAAGTTCGTGAAGGCCGCAGCGCAGGGCGACGCCGTCGCTTCGTCGAACGGTTCGACCCCGGTTGCAACCAACTGGTCGTCGCTGACCGATCGCCGGCTGATCGCTGGAAGCTACACCGGCTACGTCACCATCGAACTGACGCCGGCTGCCTAACATGTTTCCGGGGGCAGGGTTCGCCCTGCCCCCGGATTCTTTTGTGAACCCGATTATATGAACAAAATGTCCCTGCGCTTCGCACGCCCTTGGTCGGCCTGCGTCATCGCCGCCCTTTTGCTGTTGGCGCTTATCGTGCCCGCGGTGGCGATCAACGTGCAGCCTGTGATCGTCGATCTTCAGTCCACCGGCCGAAGTGCGTCGGCGATCATCAGCCTCCAGAACACTTTTCCCGAAACCGTTCCCGTCGAACTGACCGCGCACCCCATTCGCATCGTGAATGGCGAGTTGCAGGAAATCGAGGATGAGGAGGCGGAAGACCTGCTGATCTTCCCGGCTCAGACCACGATCCCCGGCGGCCAGACACAGGCGTTTCGCGTCCAGTGGGTCGGCGAACCCGACCTCACGGAAAGCAAACATTTTTATGTGACAGCGGCGCAGCTTCCCGTCGCCTTGTCCGAAAATCAGAACGCGATCCAGGTGCTGCACCGATTCAAGATTCTTGTCAGCGTCGGCGCCGCTTCGGCAACGTCGGAACTGCATGTTTCCGAAGCGCGGATCGATGTCGATGCCAATGGCAAGCCGCGCCCTGTCCTGACGATCAGGAACGACGGAACGACCTATGGCTATGTCGGGCAGCGGCGGATGACGATCGTCCAGCGCGGTGTCGGCGGTGAAGAAATCTTCCGTCAGACCTTTGAACCCGACGAAATCAGCCAGCGCATGGGGATGGGACTCGTCCCCTCCGGCCAGAGCCGTATCCTGCCCGTCAACGTCGAACTGCCGCAAGCAGCCGGAACCCTGTCGATCGAGCTGGCGCTGGCCGGAAACAACTGAGACCGTGCGCCGTTCCCGTTCCAGCCTGATCGCCTTGGGGGGGCTTATATTGTCCCATCCCGCGGCGGGCATGGCGACCAGGGACGTCGCGCCCGGCGTATCCACCCCCAGCGCGCCGCCCTCGGGCGCGGCGCCGCTGGGCCTGCTAGCCGTCGCACAGCAACCCGTCCAGCGGTTGAACCCCACCGGACGCGACATCCCGATGGGCGGGCCGCTTGTCGATAACGGGTTTATCCTGGGCGATGTTTCCTACACGCTGACGGCCGACGACCGCATCCTTGTCGATGCCAAAACGCTGTTGCCGATGTTGCAACGCATCTTGACCACCGACGTCCTGCAACAACTGATCGCCGCGATCGGCGATCGGAACGCGATCTCGACCACCGAACTGGCCGATCTCGGCGTCCGCCTGACCTATGACTCGTCGAATTTCGGGCTGCGACTGGACATCGACCCGGCGCTCCGCCCGCGGCAGATGATCAGCGTTTCGGGCGGCATCGATCCGTTGTCGGGGCCGATTGTCGCGCCCGCAAATTTCTCTGCCTATGTGACCGCGGCGATCAACGCCGATTATGTCCACAAGGGTGACGACACAGGCCTGTCGACCCCCAATATCGTCCTCGACAGCGCAGCGCGGCTTGGCGGATTCGTGCTGGAAAACGAAGCGAGCGTCCAGCGGCGATTCCGGCGCGAGGGGACACGCCTTGTCTATGACGACCTGCGCCGCACCGCACGCTATACCGCCGGCGATCTCCAGCCGATCTCCCGCGGGTTTTCGGGTGCATCGCCGATGGCAGGTGCATCGATCGTGCGCGTCTACGCCGATCTGGAGCCCCAGCGGAACATCCAGCCGCGCGGCCAGCGATCGTTCACGCTGACGCGGCCGTCGACGATCGAAACGATCGTCAATGGACAGACGGTGCAGCAGACACGCCTCAACCCCGGCACCTATGACATCGGCGACTTTCCGTTTGCCCAGGGATCGAACGACGTCCGGCTGATCATTCGCGACGACACGGGACGCGAACAGGTCGTGTCCTTTTCGCTCAACTTCGACCGCACCCTTCTCGCGGCGGGGTTGACCGAATTCGGCCTTTACGCAGGCGTGGAGGCGCCATTCAGCCTGAACGGGCGCAGCTACAGCGACCGGCCCGTCGCCTCGGGCTTTTACCGCCGGGGCTTGACCGACGAATTGACCGCCGGGGGCAATTTCCAACTGTCCGACAAGGGCGGGGTTGCCGGCGCAGAGATCGTCTGGGCGGCGCCGCTCGGCACGCTGGCGTTCAACCTCGCGGGGTCAAAGAACGACGGGGTCGGCAGCGGCTACGCCTTTAACGCCGGATATGAATTCACCCGGCTGGGATCGGACAATAATTCGCGGTCGCTGACCGCAACGTTCCAGACGATCAGCCGCAAATTCGCGACGCCGGGTGCGATGGTGGCGAATAACCCCTTTGCGTACGAATTCGGAGCGACCTTTTCACAATCGCTTGGCGCCGAACATTATGTGACCGCCGACGCCTTTTATTCGGTGGGCCGCGGCAACACCCCCAATCAGTCGTCCTTCCGTGCCACCCATGGATGGCGTCCCAACCAGCGACTTCTGCTTACGACCGAGGCATCTTATGAAGATCGCCAGCAACGGTCAGGGTTCGGCGTTCGGTTTTCGCTCACCTATCGTTTCGATCGCAAGTCCAGCGCAACAGCCGACCTCGACAGCCGCCGCGAACGCGCGCGGATCAGCTATCAGCGGTCGAGCGGAACCGGCGTCGGGTCCTATAATGGGTCGGTCAGTATCGATCGGGTAGAAAATTCGGTCGGCGCCAATGCCAATTTCAACATGATCGCAAATCGCGCCGAAATCGGGGCATCGCACCTGACCTCTTTCTCGAACAGCGGTCGGATCACCGACCAGCGCACCTCGCTTCGCGGCGCCTTTTCGTTGGCCTATGCCGACGGAACAGTCGCCGTGTCGCGGCCGATCTACGACAGTTTCGCGATCGTCAAAACGCATGAATCGCTCGGTAAGGCGGCCGTCTATCTCGACCCGCGCAAGGAAGAATATACGGCGCGATCGGGCATATTGGGCGGCGCTGTCATGCCCGAACTGAACGCCCATACGCCGCGGTTGATGAGCTATGACGTACCCGATGCACAGGCAGGATATGACCTGGGCACGGGCATCCTGCAATTCCAGCCGCCCTATCGGTCGGGCCATGTGGTCGAGATCGGTTCGGATTATTTCATCAGCTATATGGCCCAGCTGCTCGACGGCCGCGGCGATCCGGTCAGCCTGGTTGCCGGCTATGCCTATGAAGAAGCGGCGCCCGATCGCGAACCCATTCGCATGTTCACCAACCGGGCGGGACGTTTCGCGGTGCAGGGACTTCGCCCAGGCCGCTGGCGCATCGAAATGCCGACAGCTAACGGTACTGCGGTCTATCGTATCGAAATTCCCGCGGGCAGCACCGGAATGGAACGCGGCGGCGTCCTGGAACCTGAGGAACGGAAATGAAAACGCCAGCAATGATCCTCGTCGCCGCGGCGGCCTGTGCCGCGCCGCAGGCAGCCCTCGCCACATGCGCCGATTTTCGGGCATCGTCGAGCGAACTCAGCCTCAGCTACGACCCCTTCAGCCCCTCTGGCATCGAACGGACCTTTACCTTGCGCACGCGTCGGCTGAACCCCGACGTCACGGCCGTCCGGGTCGTCATCGCCGATCCGGGCAGCATCGCGCGCGGCGCCGCGCTCGGATTGGACAAGACGGTCCGCTATGACATCCGCTGGACCCGCGACAGCGGCCGGATCGTGTTCGTCTCGGGCGCCGAACAGCCCAATGCGACCAACGGCGCGCTGATC
>NZ_MIAM01000049.1:89530-131552 GCF_001830555.1 Sphingopyxis sp. RIFCSPHIGHO2_12_FULL_65_19
TCGGCGCGGGCGATTATTATCAACCGCTGGAATTGCGCTTCATTTGCTATTCCGGCCGCGATGAAATCGACCGCAGCATCCAGACGGGCGCGCAGGTCGCCGTCAATCTGCGCGTTCCCGAACGCATTTCCACCTTCATCGGTTCGGCGGGTATCCGGCGCGGTCGCATCGATTTTGGCAAGGTGGACGCGCTCGGCGGAAACCAGATTCGCGGCCTCACCGTCACCGCGCAGTCCACCATTCCATACGACATCCGTATCGACAGCGAACGCGGTGCGCTAAAACGATCCGGCCGCGACGACGCGGTGATTGCCTATGGACTGAAATTGTCGGGATTCCCGGTGTCAGACCGGACGCGGCTGGTATGTGACCGCACCCCGGCGCCGGGTGGGCGCACCCATAATCTGCAAGTCGAACTGAACGGCGAGGATCTGCGCAAGGCACCGGCTGGCGCCTATAGCGATATCGTCACCCTGACCTTTTCGCCGCGTCTCGGCCTGTCGGGCGGCGAAGGATGTTCCGCCACGCGCGGCTGATCGCCGCCTGCCCTCAAGGGGTCAGAAAACCGGACCCTTGGGCTGGGCATCGAGGCTGAGCGCGACGTCGCCGCCATGCAGGTCGTCTTCCGACAGGACCAGCCGAAGCGGGCGTTCGCGAAACTCCGCCGACGCGGCGTCGACGATGACCGTGTGCGTCGCCGTCGCCGAAATCGGGACGCGCGCGCTGCCGATTTCGACCCACGCATCGGTCAGGCCGGCAGGGTGGTTCAATGTTACCGTGTAGCCCGCCATGCTGTTGCACAGCTCGGTCATCGTGCCCAGGTTGTTCGCCCCGGCCTGAAAGGGCAGCGACGGGTTCGATGCGACGCTGACCTGACAGACGGTCGGCACGCGCGCAAAGATCGCGAACGACGTGCCGTCGGATGCCGCAGCCGGTGTCGCCACCGCCGCGATCGCGACCAGCGCCGCGGCGCTCCGATTAAATCCTGCCTTTGGCATAGCGTGCCTCCTGTTTCAGGAGACGTTCTAGGCCGCCCGTCTAAAATTGTGTTTAATTGCCATGGTTAAGGACATTAACCTTCGCGGAGACAGGCCGACGGCGCCATCGGCCGCCTATATTTCGACCATTATCCGTATTTTGTCGGGCGTTGTGCCGACGACGCGAGCGATTTGTTCGCGGCTCCTGGCGAGCAGGTCTTCCAGCATTTCGGGAACGTCGGGACCGAAAAGTTCGGACATCGGGATTCCGAGCGCCCCCGCCAGCGCTTTCATTCGCGCGTCGCGCGGGCGCGCCTTGCCAGTTTCCCAGGCGCAGATCGCGGGCATGCTGACGCCCAATTGGGCTGCCATTTGCGCCTGTGTCATCCCCTTTGCCTTGCGCAATTGTTTCAGGCGCACCCCGAAATCTTCCGCCGGAAGCGCAGAAGGTTGTTTTTCTGGCGAGGCAATATCGCGACTGACCGTGCTGCGCAGTTCCACGGCGCTCAGCGCACCCGCCGACAGCGCGACGTCGAACTCGCAGCCGTAAAGTCGGCCGCTCGCCCATACGACTCGCGCCGCCGTCGTCCCGGCATGGGGAAGCTCGATGGCAATTTCTTCGCCGGGCGCCAACGCTGCGGGGCTTTCGATCAGCAGACCCGATGCCGATATATTATGGACAAGCACCTCGGTCGCGCCGCGTGCGGCGCTGACGCCTTTGGTCTGGAGCCGCAAGTTCCGCCGCGCATTCCGCCGCTTGCCGCCCGACCGTTCATGTTCTTCGAGATATGCGGTGATGACCATTGTGCGCTTTCAAATAGGCACTTAGTCAACCGCCATCAGTTAACAGACCGTTATTGCGAAAGACAGCCGACGCTGCCGCGCCCCCATACGGGCTGCGATGTGCCCCATCAACAACATGATGCGCATTCGGTCGCGCGGCGCGGGCAACCGGCCTCATGCCCCGCCTATTCCCGGTTCGTCGATCTCAGGTGGCGGTCCGGCAGCGCGAAGCTGTCGACTGTAGAGCCATCCGATCCCGATCAAGCTGAACCCGAGCGCGACGAACGAACCGATACGAAGCAGCCCCTCCAACCCCGAAGCGTCGAAAACGAACACCTTGCCGACGGCACCCAGCATCAGCAGGAGCGAAGCGAGGCGCCAGTCGCGGTGATGCTGCCGGATGCCCCACAATAGGAAACCGATCGCCAACAGCAGGATCAGCAGCGAGCGCAGGATATTTTCCGCCGGAGCGACCCCTGCTTCGACAAGCAGGCTGCCGTGGAATAGCTGGCGCAGGCTGGCCCGGGCAAAAGTGGCGATGAGCAGCATAGTCAGCAACTGGATACCGCGGTCGAGGCGCGCAGACGCGGGGGAGACCATCTTGCCGGCCAACCGCAAACCAAACCACGGCAACAGGAAGAGCGGCGCGAGCAGGTTGACGAGCGGCCAGCCACCGACCGCCTGCTGCGCCCACAAGGGATTGTGGAGGACAAGTCCATAGACAAGCGCGTGCGCGGTCCCGGCGATCACCAGCACCTGCGCGCCGATGGTAATGCCGCGCCGCCACAGCAACCAGCCGAGGCCGATCAGCAGCGTCTCCCAGACGAGGCGCTGGGCTATGCCGGTCGCCACGAAATCATCCCCGACCAGCGCGGCGAAGCCAAGACGATAGAGGGTATGGACCGCGACGACTCCGATCGCCCCGGCTATTGCCATCCCGCCGACCGAAAGCCAGCGCGGCAATGTTTCACGCTGGAGCCACAGCGGCACGGCGCAGATCAGCGCCGGAAGCGCCAGGCGGCGGACCAACTCGTCCACGGCCAGAATGCCGCCGTCGATCAGCATCGGCACGCCAGCCAGCGACAGCGCGGCCTTTCCGGCCCAGAAGGCGACGGGCATCGCTGCCCAGCCGAGCGCGATTGCCGCCAGGATCGCGGCGCCGATCCCGACGCGGCCCAGACCGAAGCGCCGTGCCGCGAGCAGCAGCGCGCCGATCCCCAACGCGGGGACAAGGACGAGCAACGTGGCCGGGAGCAACTGCGCCGCGGCACCATAGGCCAGCGCAGCCGCAAAGCCCTGCCCGAGGCAGAGCACAACGCGCCGCTCGGCACGGACCGCGAATAGCAGCGCACCGAGCGTCAGCGCGGCCCAACGCAAAAATGCCTCCGCCGACGCCATCTCGGTGCCCGATGCCAGCCGCGGCAGTTCGTCGAGCGCCCGCGGCGTGGCGATCAGGCCGACGAGCGCGGCACCGAAAAATCCGACCGCAATCCATTCGATCCGGCGATCACCCGCCATCCTTCCAAACGGCAACAGCGCCGCGGCCACCAGCGCAACCGCGACCGCCGCCAGCCAGACCGGCAGGGTCAGCACAAGCGCGAGCGCGATCAGCGCCGCCGCGGTTCCGGTCAACCAGGCGAAGCGGCGGTCGGCCGCACGGCCCTCGACACGCCACCCGCGCGCGATCGCGGTCGCCAGCAACAGTCCGCCGACCAGCGCGACAAGCGCCAGCGCCCCGTCCGGCATGTCCCACCATTGCCACTTGGCAACGAGCGGCAGCGCGAGCGCGAGCGCGCACAGCTCCAGCGTACGGCGCAGGTCGGCCGGCGGCGCCCACAGGCGCGCGAGCAACGGCAGCGCATGGATCGACGCCAGCGAAAGCCCGACAAGGCTGAACCAGAAGAGCGTCGGATCGGGCCACAGCGCGATCAGCAGGATCGACAGCGCAAGGCTGGTTGTCGGCACCATCGCCAGCTTGCTTTCGCGCCATGCGAGCCATTGCCCGGCCGCAGCAAGGAGCGCGAACAGCCCCCAATGGAGCGGCGCAAAGCCCGCATAGGCCACCAGCAGCGCGAGTTGCAACGCGCCGACGATCGCCGCCGCCCCGCGCAGCAGCGCGGCCCGTGGACCGTCATAGGCAAGAAGCGGGATGGCGATCCCGAGCAGCAGGACATAACCGCCGATCGACAGCGAGCCCAGCGTGTCGAACGCGCCCCCGAGCAGGATCATCCAGGCGCTCCACCCGGCCCCGCCGACAAGTGCGGCAAGCGCCAGCCACGGCCAGCCGCGCATCCGCGCAACGCCGGTCAACGCCCCGATAGTCAGCGACAGATAGACGGCGAGCAGCGGGACATTGGGTTCGAGCGCGCCGACAAGCGCAGGTGCCGCAAGCCCGCCGGCGAGGCCCAGAAGCGCGCTCGGCGGGCCGAAACGAAGCGAGAGCGCAAGCGCCGACGCGGTGACGAGCGCCAGCGCGAAAAAGGCGAGCAGCGGACCGATCAAGCCATAGATGTTCGCCGCGACCATGATCGCGGCATATAGCGTCGCCACCCCGGCGCCCGACAGCGCCTGCGCCACGCGCAGGTCGCGGACCCGGCTTTCGTTGCGCCAGGCATATTCGGCGGCGCCGACAAGCGCGAGGCCGAAGAGGATGCCCGCGAGCACCTGCACGCCCGGCGTGAAGACCCGGGCAAAGAAGCCGAGGTCGATCGCATAACGCACGATGAGCACCCCGGCGATCGCCAGCGTGATGCCCCCGGCCCAGATCGGCAGCGTCTTGCCGAACAGATCCTCGAAACGCGCGGACAGATTGGCGGGGGGAGCGGGCTTCGCGGGGGTGGCCGGGGTTTTCGATTCAGGCGCCGGTGGCGGCGATGGCCTGGCGTCGACCCCGCCCGGCGCAGATGCTATCTGGCCCTGCTTTTGCGTCAGCGCGGGCAACGGCGCGCTGTCCTTGGCCGCCGCTCGCGCCGCTATCACGGTCGTCGCTTCGCTTTGCGGGTCTGCGGCTGGCTTGGCCTTGGCAACCGTGGCTTTCGCGGTGCCTTGCGCCGCGCCGGGCTTCCCGATGGTTTCGGCGAGGATCTTTTCGGCGCGTTTCAGCCGGGTCCGTGTATCCGACAGCAGCACGCCCAGGATGACGATGGCAAGAAAAGCGAAAAGTTCAAACATCGAGTTCCTTCAGGGCCGCCACGGCCCCGTTCGTCGCCAAGCATATGCCCGAAGACGCGCCGCGCAAGAGCGCGCGCCCAAGACACCCCGCAGACCGGGCCGAATGCGCAGCCGCCGCGTCGATTGCACCCCCGCCCTGCCGGCGCAGCCGAAGGAATCAGTAGCGACCCGAAAGCAGCGCTCCGCCGCCGGAGATATGGGTTGAAAGGCCGAGCCGCGTCAGCATCTGGTGCGCGGTGCAGATGGCGGCCGAGACGACCGGAATACCGATTGCATCCTCGACCTTCTGCACCGCGGGCAGCGACGGCATCTGGACGCACGCCGAGAGGACAAGCGCGTCGATGCCGGTGAGGTCGAGCCGCCTGGCATGATCGAGCAAATTGGCCGGGTCTTGCGCGGCGACCTCCAGATTGTCCGGGATTTCCAGCGCAAGCCAGTCGCTTACCTCAACGCCTTCATTCTGAACATAAGACACGACCATTTGCGTAAGCGGCCGCATATAGGGGGCGACGAGCGCAATGCGCCTTGCCTTCAGCGCGGCGAGGCCCTCGACCAGCGCCCCGGCGCTGGTGACGACGGGTGCGGCGCCGCCATTTTCCACCGTCCGCCGATGCAGCCGCGCCTCCGACACGCGATGATAGCCCTCCCCCATGCTCATGATCGCGACAAGACAGGCATAGCCGAGGACGTCGACCGCGGCGTCGGACAGTTCGAGCGCGCAGCGGTCCGAATCGGCGTCCATCGCCGCGAGTTCTTCCTTTGTCACCGTCTTCATCCGCATCCGCGACGAATGGAAGGTGAAGCGTTCCGGCGCGATGGCTTCGCGGGCGCGAAGCAGCGCGGGGATTTCGGTTTCCATCGTGACGTTGGAACTGGGCACGATCTGCCCGATGCGGATGGGCCGGTTCATCGCGTTCAGACCGCGACGATCGGGTTGCGCAACGTGCCGATGCCCTCAACGGTGCATTCGACGACGTCGCCCGGCCACATGAATTCCTGTGGATCGCGCCCGGCGCCGACCCCCGCGGGCGTGCCGGTCGCAATGATGTCGCCAGGTTCCAGCGTCATCACGCTCGAAATGTCGGCGATCAGTTGCGGCACGTTGAACAGCATGAAACGCGTGTTGCTGTTCTGTTTTTCGACCCCGTTGACGCGGGTCAGGATGCCCAGATTATGTGGATCGCCCACTTCGTCCGCCGTGACGATGCAAGGCCCCATCGGCGCAAAACTGTCCTGCCCCTTCGACACGATCCATTGCCCGGCGCGGCGGCAGTCGCGCGCCGACACATCGTTGATCACCGTATAACCGAACACATGGCCCAGCGCGTCGTCCTGAGCGACATGACGCGCGGTGCTGCCGATGATCACCGCCAGCTCGGTTTCCCAGTCGAGCTGCTGCGTGACCTTGGCATTATGGCGGATCGGGTCGTTCCACGCGACGACCGCGGTCGGGGGTTTCGAGAAAATCACCGGCTGCTGCGGCAGCTCGTTCGAGGTGTCGAGCGAACGCGCCGATTCCGCGACATGCTCGGTGTAATTGAGACCGATGCCGAAGATATTCTTTCGCGGTCGCGGGATTGGCGCGAGCAAGGTCACATTCCCCTCCGGCAGCGAGGTGCCGACCAGATCGGCGGTGGTCGCCGCGCCGACGGCTTCCTTGAGGAAGCGCAAGGCGACCGGGCCCAGGTCGATGAAATCGAGCATCGTCGACGGCAGGTCGTGCCCGATCGCATCGCCGAAATATTCGACGTCGATCACCAGCCCGCCGTGGACAAGGCCGAGCCGCGGTTCGGTTTCGATCGTGCGATAGGTCACAAAGCGCATGGTTGATGTCCGTCATTGTCTAGAAGGGCCTCCTCGATCCGGACGCCGAGCGCCTCCATCACGGGAAAGTCGTTGAACGAGAAGAGGAAGGCTTCCTCGGATGCGTCGAGATTGACATGCTCGTGCCACACCCAGGCCGGCACGCAGAAGATGTCGTGCGTGCCCCAGTCGAACCGCTCGCCGCCGATGATCGAATAGCCGCGCCCGCCCGCGACATTATAGACGACGTTGCCGGTGTGGCGGTGCGCCCGCCCGCGGAAGCCCGGTTTGAGCATTTGCATATGCGCGCCCATCGTCTGGAGCGCCCAGCCGCCGGTCAGCGGGTTGGAATAACGCAGCATATGCCCGTCGAAAGGCGATCCGTCCGACACCTTCGCGAGATTCCACAGGGCGTCGCGCGTCGCGTCCCAGCGATAGACCATCACCGGCGAATAGGGTTTTTCCCAAGCGCCAATGCCTTCGGGCCGCAGCGACCCGCCACCATAGGTCAGCGGCAGGTCGTCGGTCGGAAAGGCCGCCGCCTGTGCGGGCTGGTCATAGACGGCGTAAAAATTGGTCTCGAGGCTGTTCATCAGCGGAATGTCGAGCCCGTCCTGCCAGATCGACACCTCGCCGTCGGCGACGACGCCATGGTCGTGCCAGCAGCCGCCCGGCGTCAGCACATAGTCGTTGGCGCCGAGCGTGATGGGATGACCGTCGACGACGGTATAGGCGCCCTTCCCCTCCATGATGAAGCGGTGCGCCGACGCGGTGTGCTTGTGCGCGGGGGTGATTTCTCCGGGGCGCATCGCCTGCATCCCGCTGAACAGCCAGCCGCATACGGCGACATTCTCGCGCCCCGCATCGCTGTCGTTGAGCAACGTCACGACGCGGCGCCCCGCTTCCTCAGGCTTCACCAGATCGAGCGCGCGCAGGCACATGGCGCGCATGTCGGCGTAGCGCCACAGCGTCGGACGATAGCGCGTTTCGGGTTCCCACGGTTCGATCGCGTTGGCGCGCTTCCAGAAGGCGCCTGCATTGCGCCCTGCAAGCTCCTGATAAAACGCCTCCAGTTCGGGCGTGTCGGTAACCCGCGCGCGTCCGAGCACATCGTCGCGTGGGTCGATAGTCGTGTTGCCTGTCATCAGGGCGCCTCCTCGTCGGGATCGTCGGGCGGCGGGGCGTCGACGAACATGGCCGACGCACGGGGGGTGCGGTCGACCGTCAGGTTGAAGATGTCGAAACGGTTATAGCTGCCGATGATGTCGTGCATCAGCTTGGGCCGGATGCATTCGCCCAGGTCGATATCGGCATAAACGATGCCTTCGTTGTCGATCAGCGCCTCGCCAACCAGATTGCCGTGCGGGTCGATCACCCCCGACCAGGCGCTGTTCGGGCGCGAGAGCAGATCGCGGTTCTGCGGGCGGTCGGCGCTCATCGCCGCGATGATCTCCTCGCTCACCGCCGAACAGGCGACGATCGTGAACAGCTTGCCCTCGAAGCTGTGCGCGGTCGCGCGGATCTTGATCGCCTCGGCCATATTGTAGGACGCAGGCGCGACGGGCAGCGCGATATAATTGGCGACATGGACGAGTTCGCCCTGCGACAGCAAGGCGAAGCGCGCGAGCGTGTTGGTATTCTCGCCGCACGCCAGCGTGCCGAGCGGTCCGACCGGCGTGTCATAGACGCGGATCGAGCTGCCGTCGCCGCCCGCCCATGTGAGCTTTTCAGCCCATGTCGGGACGAGCTTGCGATGCCGCCCGAGCAGGCGGCCGTCGGCGCCGATGATCAGGTTCGTGTTGTAGAGCGTGCCGACGCTGACCGGATCGCGTTCGTTGATGCCGATAACCACGGTGCAGCCGTGGTTTCGCGCCGCATCGCACAATGCAGCGACTTCCGGACCATCGACACGCACCGATGCGCGGTACAGCCGCTCGTGCCACTCCGCGCCCTCGATCGGCGTCATCAGCCAGTTCCAATAGGGATAGGCGGAAACGAACACTTCGGGGAAGGCCACGAGCTGCGCGCCATTCCCCGCGGCCTCGGCGATCAGCGCGCATGCCTTGTCGACCGTCGCGCCCGTATCGAGAAAGACCGGCGCGGCCTGCACCGCGGCGACGCGCGATTTGGGCAGGATGGGGGCCGACGCCTCGCTCATGTCACCGCCGCCCGCTGATGATATTGCGGCTTGTCCCACGCGCGCGTCGCACAGACTTTTTCGAGCCGCTCCACCGTTTCGACGATGTCGCGGTAACGCAGGTAAAGCGGCGTCAGGCCGAAGCGCAAGATATCGGGCGCACGGAAATCGGCGATGACGTCATATTCCTTGAGCGCCTGCACGATCGCATAACCCTGCGGATGCGCATAGGCGACCTGGCTGCCGCGTGTCGCATGATCCTGTGTGGTGATCAGTTCAAAGCCATAGACGTCGCACAAAGGCTGCATCCGCGCGATGAACAGGTCGCCGAGCGCGAGCGACTTGCGGCGGATTTCGGCCATGTCGGCCTCAAGCATCAGGTCGACGCCGACTTCGAGCGCCGACAGGCCGAGCACCGGCGGGGTGCCGCACTGGAAACGTTCGATCCCGGCGGCGGGGTCATAATCGTCCTCGAACGCAAAAGGCCGCGCGTGCCCGAACCAGCCCGACAGCACCGGGGTCGCCGCATGGTGCCGGGCCGCTGCGAACAGATAGGCGGGCGCGCCGGGGCCGCCGTTGAGGAATTTATAGCCGCAGCCGATCGCGAAGTCGGCGTTGGCGCCATTGAGGTCGACCGGAATCGCCCCCGCGCTGTGGCTCAGATCCCAGACGACGAGCGCGCCCGCATCATGTGCCGCCCGCGTGATCGCGGCCATGTCGCGGACGCGGCCGGACTTGTAATGGACCTGCGTCAACAGCAGCACCGCCACATCCGCGTTCAGCGCCTCTACGATGGCGTCGGGGGCCACGGTGACCGCCTTCACGCGGCCGCCCGAAAAGGCCTCGATGCCCTGCATCATATAAACGTCGGTCGGGAAATTCGTCGCTTCGGACAGGATCACGGTGCGTTCACGCCGCAATGAAAGCGCGGCAGTCAATCCCTTGAAAATATTCACCGAAGTCGAATCGGTCGCCACGATCTCCCCCGGATTGGCGCCGATCAGCCGCCCGATCTTGTCGCCGATCCGCCGCGGCGCGGTGGACCATTCGGCGCCGAGCCATGAGGTGATCAGCCCCTCGCCCCATTCGTTGCCGACGACCTCGGCCAGCCGCGCGCCTGCCGCCTTGGGCAGCGCGCCGAGCGAATTGCCGTCGAGATAGATCAAGCCTTCGCGGAGGTGAAAGCGGTCGCGGAAAGGCGCGAGCGGATCGGTGGCGTCGAGCGCCGACACATCGGTCGCAAGCAGCGTGTCGGTCATGCGATATCCCTCAAAATGGCGCGCACCGGGCTGGCATCGGCGCCGACGATGCGGAGCGGCAGCGCGACAAGTTCGTATCGCCCTGGCGGCACGTCATCGAGCACCAGCCCTTCCAATATCCGCATATCGGCCGCCTTCACCGCCTGATGCGCGTCGAGCGTTTTCGACTGTTCGGGATCGAGCGAGGCCGCATCGGTGCCGATCAGGCGCACACCCATGGTGCCAAGCCGCGCGATCACATCGCTGGCGATCGCCGTGAAATCGCTGTCCCATTGCTGATGCGGGAATTGTTCATAGGTCCGCAGCAGGACGCGCTCGGCGCCCTCGATCGCATCCCAGTCGACATCGGCAATCTCGACCCGGCCGCGTGCGTGGCGGACGTCGAGCAGCACGCATGGTCCAATATAGGGATCGAGGTCGCAGTCGGCCGACGAGGCGCCGTCATTGGCATAATGCAGCGGCGCATCGCCATGCGTGCCCGCGTGCAGCGGCGTGAACATGCCGCCGACATTGACAGGGCAGCCGTCACCGATCACCGCATGGCTGTGCAGCGCGAAGGCGGGTTCGCCCGGCCACATCGGCACGGCAGCGTGCAGCGGCTGCGAAATATCCCAGATCCGGGTCATGCGCCCTTCCCTTCGGCATAGTCGCCGCCTTCACGCGGCGCGGCCATTTCGGTGCGCATCGACCAGAGTTCGGGAAAGAAGCTGAGGCTCAGCGCCTTGACCAGATAATTGACCCCCGACGATCCGCCCGTCCCCGGCTTGTGCCCGATCACCCGCGCCACCGTCTTCATGTGCTTGAAGCGCCATTCCTGGAAATAATATTCGAGCCCGGTGATCTTTTCGGCGAGCGTGTAGAGATCCCAGTGCCGGTCGGGGTCGGTGTAGATCGCCAGCCACGCTTTCTCGACGCCCTCCGACGCCTCATATGGCTTCGTCCAGTCGCGCTCCAGACGATCGGCGGGAATGTCGAAGCCGCGCCGCGCGAGCAGTCGGAGCAGTTCGTCATAGAGCGACGGCGCCTCGAACGTCGCGCGCAGCCGCGCGGTCGCTTGCGGATCGTCCTTATGGACGATCATCATGTCGCCGCGCTTGTTGCCGAGCAGATATTCCAGCTCGCGATATTGCTGCGACTGAAAGCCCGATGCGCGGCGCAGGAAGCCGCGGAAGGTCAGGAAGTCATGCGGGGTCAGCGTCGCGAGCACTTCCCAGCTGTGGATCATGTGGCGCTGGATCGTCGCGATCCGGTCGAGCCCCTTGCCCGCAATCTCCAGCCGGTCGCCCTTGATCGCGTCGACGACCAGCCGCCCCTCGTGCAGCACCAGCTTCAACCACAATTCCATCGTCTGGTGCATGATGATGAACAGCATTTCGTCGGGCTTGTCCGACACCGGCACTTGTGCCGACAGCAATTGCGCGGTTTGCAGGTGCCGCGCATAGGTCAGGCCATTGTCCCACTGGATCGTCTCGCCGTCGATCTCGGTCTCGAAAATGTCGGTGCCGCCGTCGCGTGTCTGCCTGATCATAGGGGTGCCTCTCCGCTTGCCGGTGCAGCCGGCAGGCGTCCGTCATAGGCGACATCGCCGCGCCAGGCATCCCCGGGTTCGAGCGCAGGTTCTTCGGCGATCTTGCGGTAGATGCTGGCGAAGTCGGTTTCCTCTGTCGCGCGGAGCAAATCCTCGAAGCCGGCGACCACGAAATAGCTCTGCTGGAACGCGTCGAAATGATACCGCGTGCGCATCACCCGTTCGATGTCGAGCCAGATGCGGCGTGGTTCGGCCGCGGTCAGCGCCGACAGCATCTCGGCAAAGCTCGACATCAACCCGCCGCCGAACGCCCGCAATTCGCCCTTCTCGACGACGAGACCGAATTCGACCGTGTAGAGCCACAGCCGCCCGAGAAAGTCCGATGCCCCCAGCGTTTCGGCGCGCAGCCCCGCCTGCCCATAAGCGACGAGAAAGTCCGAAAAGGCCGGATCGGTCAGCATCGGAATATGGCCGAATATGTCGTGAAACATATCGGGCTCTTCGCTGTAGGCGATCTGCTCGGGCGGACGGACGAAATTGGCGGCGGGAAAGCGCTTGTTCGCCAGATGCTCGAAAAAGGGTTTGTTGGGTATCCAGCCCGGCACCGCGACGACGTCCCATCCCGTCACCGGCTTCAACAGCGCATTGAGTTCGGCGAAATCCGGAACCCCCGGCTTCAGTTGGCGAAGAATATCGAGGCCGTTCAGAAAGGCGCGGCACGCATATCCGTCGAGCGCCGCCGACTGCCGGTCGAACAGCGCCCGCCAGGTTTCATGCTGCTGCGCGGTAAAGGCGTGCCAATTCTGCGGCATCGTCCAATCGGCCGCGACACCTTCGGGCGGTGCATCGAAAATATGTGTCGCGGCCACGGGTCTCTCTCCAAACCTTCGGCCACCAGATTAACGCGCGACGCGGCAAACATTGTGCGGATTTGGCCCTTCCGACAAACCAAAATTCAATCTTCGTTCTGCATATATTATGTTTTGCAGTATAATGTTCCGCCTTTACACCTCGCGGCCTCGTCATTTTGCCGGGAATCAGATCAGGACGGAACGCATGGATAAAATCGACTGGAAGATCATCGCCGAACTCGAACGCGACGGCCGCCAATCCTATGCCGACCTGGGCGAACAGATCGGCCTGTCCAAATCGCCTTGCTGGTCGCGCGTGAAAAACCTTGAGGAAAGCCACGTCATCGAAGGCTATTCGGCGCGCCTCGATCCGATCGCGATCGGCCTCGCCGTCCAGAGTTTTGTCGAAGTCCAGATCCGCTTCGACGCGCATACCGAGTTCGAGGCCGCGGTGCTCGCGCATCCCGCCGTCGTCGAATGCCACACCACCGCGGGCGAAAGCGACTATTTGCTCAAAATCTTTGCGCGCTCGGCCGATCATCTCGACGAACTGCTTCGCCACAATCTGTCGAAACTGCCCGGGGTCCAGCGGTTGAAGACCGTGGTGTGCCTCAAGACGATCAAGCGCCACGGCCGTCTCGCCGAATGGGCGCGCACGACCGTGGGCCGGGGCCCATCAAGCGCCTGACGCAGTTGCCGTCGCCCCGCGGCGGGCGTAGGTGGTCGGCATGACCGACATCCTCCTCCACGGTTTCTGGCGCTCGAGCGCCGCCTATCGCGTCCGTATCGCGCTCGGGCTGAAGGGGCTTGCCTATCGCCAGCAACCGCTCGACCTGCTCGCGGGTGAACAGCATGGCGACGCCTATGCCGCGATCGCGCCGCACCATCTGGTGCCCGCGCTGGAGCATGACGGCCGGGTGCTGATCGAAAGCCCGGCGATCCTCGAATGGATCGACGCGAAGTGGCCGACCCCGCCGCTGCTGCCCGGCGACATCGACGATGCGGCGGCCGTCCGCGGCATGGCGGCGCTGATCGCGTGCGACATCCACCCGCTCAACAACCTGCGCGTCCTGAACGCAATCCGCGGCGACTTTGCCGCGACAAACCCGCAGGTAAAGGCGTGGATCGCGCGCTGGATCACCGACGGGTTCGCGGCGCTCGAAACGCTGGTCGGGCGGCATGGCGGCAACTTCGCCTTCGGCGACACCCCGACGCTCGCGGATTGCTACCTCGTGCCCCAGATCGACAGCGCCGAACGCTATTCGGTCGACCTCGCGCCCTTTCCCCGGCTTTGCGCTGCCGCCGACGCCGCACGCGCGCTGCCCGCGGTGGCGGCCGCGCGCCCCGAATTGCAGGAAGGTGCTCCCCCGCTCCGTCGTTAGGGCCGGGACCGGCAGGGGACTGCGCCGGGGCATTTCCTATGGCAAGCGCCGCCAGCGCTCCGAAACCTCGACGCTGTCCCACAGGCCCGGCCCGACGAACAGCAACGCGCTTCCCGCGCTGCCGCAGAGGAAGGCGATCCCGGCCAGCAGCATCACAAGCGACGTCGCATCGCGCGCCGCGGCACCCGGCGGCACAGAATGCAGCCGGGCCACGATCGACCAGCCGATAGCAAGAAGACAGATGCCGCCCGCTCGCAAACCCAGGTTCGCCGCGCGCGTTTCATGCCATTTCGTCATATGCGCCTCCATCGGAGGCCACTCAATTACGCATGGTCCCATAGGAAATCGAGAGCGGGCAGCGCCCGTTCGCATAGGGATTGCGTATGTTTTCAGCCCGCCGCTTCGTCGGCCAGGCCGTCGCCGCCGAGCCGCAGTCGATATCCGATGCCCAATTCGTTGCAGATGATGCGCGGCTGCTGCGGATCGGCCTCCAGCTTCTGGCGCAGCGTGCGGATCAGGACGCGCAGATATTCGACATGATGCTCATGCTCGTGCGGCCAGACCTCGCGCATGATCTGGTTGTGCGTGATGACACGGCCGGGAAAGCGCGCCAATTGCGCCAGCACGCCATATTCCTTGGGCGTCAGATGGATTTCCCGCCCCGCCTTGGTGACCGTCCGGGCGACCAGGTCTATCGTCACGTCACCGACCGACAGGGTCAGATTGCCGCCATCGCGGGTCAGGCGATTGCGCAGCGCGACGCGGACGCGCGCGAGCAGTTCATCGGTATCGAACGGCTTGGTCAAATAATCGTCGGCACCCAGGTCGAGCGCCGCGACCTTTTCCTCGGTCGCGTCGCGCGCCGACACGACGATCAGCGTCGTATCGGACTGCTGCTTGACCAGCGGGACAAGCTCCAGCCCGTCGCGATCGGGCAGGCCCAGGTCGAGCAGGGTGATGTCGGGGCGCTCGTCGCGCAGCCGTTCGAGCCCATCGCGGGCGTTTTCGGCTTCGACGATCGCATAGTCGGCGCGCGCAAGCGCGGCATGGATCAGCCGCCGTATGTGCATCTCGTCATCGACGATCAGGACTTTGTGACGCACTTTCATGGCATATCCTTGTCGGCCGGGGTCGTGATGATCAGCACGTCGGGGATGTTGATCGTAAAGCAGGCGCCGTGGGGATCGGCATTGTTTCCTGCCTCGACGCCCAGCCCCATCGCTTCGGCAAAGCCCTTGACGATCGCGAGGCCAAGCCCGGTGCCATGCTTCGCGCGGTCGCTGCCCTCCAACCGCGTAAAGGTTTCAAAGACGCGCTTCTCGTTCCCCGCCGCGATGCCCGGTCCCTGGTCGATCACCGACAGCCGGATCGCGTCGGCCGTGCGCCGGGCGCGAATGATGATCGGCGTATCGGGGTCGGCATAGCGCCCGGCATTGTCGAGCAGGTTGATCAGGCAATGGTGGAGCAGGACAGGATCGACGCGGACGAGCGGGATATTGGGCGAAATGTCGACCTGAACCTCGTGCCGGGCAAGCGAGGCGCGCGTGTCGTGCGCGGCGCTGGCGGCGGCGTCGAACAGGTCGGTTGCCTCGACCTTCAGCGGCAGCGCGCCGGCCTCGACGCGCGCCATGTCGAGCAGGTTCGACACAAAGCGGTTGAGGCGCAGCGCCTCGGTCTCGATCGTCCGGGCCATCGCCGCAGAGGGATGACGCTGCATTTCCTGGGCCGCGGACAGGATCGTCGTGAGCGGGGTGCGCAGGTCGTGGCTGACCGACGACAGCAGCGCCGAGCGGAGCCGGTCGCGCTCGTCAACCTGCCGCGCGCGGAGCGACGCCTCCTCCAGTTCCATGCGGTCGAGCGCGATCGACGCCTGATCGAGCAGGCTCATCAGCAGCGGCACCTGATCCGAACGCACCGGCTCGCGCGCATCGTCCCGCGTCAGCCCGAGCACGCCCAGCACGCCGCGCGTCGTGCGAAGCGGATGGAACAGCCAGTCCGACGCCGTCAACGTCGCCGACCCGCGCCCGGCGGCCTGTTCATTGTCCATCGCCCATTGCGCCGCGGCGCGCTCAATCTGTTCCAGCCGATCCTCCGGCGGGACCGCGGCACGCAGCATCGGCCCGTCGGCGGAGGGCAACAGCAACACCGTGCGGACATCGAGCAGACGGCCGACCTCGGCGCAAATCGCCTGCATCAGCGTGTCCTGGTCCGCCGCCGCGGTGAGCTGGCGCGAGAAGCTGGCGAGCGCGGCATTCTGCCGTGCGCTCGACTGCGCCAGATCGGCCTGCGCACGCACCCGCGCCGCAAACTGGCTGGTGACAATGGCAACACCCAGGAGCACCAGGATGCTGATGACATTTTCCGGGTTGCTGACGGTCAGTGTGCCGGTGGGCGGCAGGAAAAAGAAATTATAGGCGAGGCTCGACGCCAGCCCGGCGAACAGCCCCGCGCGCAGGCCGAAGGTTGCGGCGGCGAACATGACGGGGACCAGATAGAGCAGCGAGATATTGCCGAGGTCGATCACCTCGATCAGCAGACGGCCCAGCGCCGTCATCGCGGCGACCATCGCGAGCGACCAGCCATAATCGGACGGCCTGCCCCAGCGGCCGGGCATCGCGAGCGCGCGGCGCGGTGCCGCCTGCCGGTCGGGGTCGCCGGGCAGGACATGCACCGCGACATCGTCGATCGTCCGCACCAGCTGGTCGACGACCGACCCGTGCCGCATCTCGAACCACCAGGGGCGTGCCGATTTGCCGATGACGATCTGCGTCGCCCGCGCGTCGAGGGCGAAGGCCCGCAACCCATCGACCACGCTGGCCGCCGGAACGGTCGCGGTCGAGGCGCCGAGCCGCGAGGCAAGCGCCAGCGTGTCGGCCAGCTGTTTGCGATCGTCGTCGGTCATCGCCCGGCTGCGGCGCGTTTCGATATAGACCGCGGTCCAGGGTGCCTTGAGCGCGTCGGCCAGCCTTTTTCCCGCGCGCACGAGTTCGGCGGCGACGGGCAGTTCGCTGACCGCAACGACAATCCGCTCGCCGACCGCGAAGCTGCCCGCCAGCGCGTGGCTGCGCACATGGTCGAGCATCTGCGCATCGACCGCATCCGCCGCGCGGCGCAGCGCGAGTTCGCGCAAGGCGGTCAGGTTCGATTTGGAAAAGAAGTGCGACAGCGCGCGCGTCGCTTCCTGCGGGATATAGACCTTGCCCTCGCGCAGCCGTTCGATCAGCTCGTCGGGCGGGATGTCCACCACCTCGATCTCGGCATTTTCGAGAATCGAGTCGGGCACCGTTTCGCGCACGCGGACGCGGGTGAAGGACGCGACGACGTCGTTCAGGCTTTCGACGTGCTGGATGTTGATCGTCGAATAGACGTCGATCCCGGCATCGAGCAGTTCCTCGACATCCTGATAGCGTTTGGGATGGCGGCTTCCCGGCGCGTTGCTGTGCGCCAGTTCATCGACGAGCACGAGGCCGGGCCGACGTTCGAGGATCGCGTCGATGTCCATCTCGCCCAGGCTGTGCCCCTGATGATCGACCGTCCGGCGCGGAATGATCTCATGTCCCTCGACCAGCGCCTCGGTTTCCCGCCGCCCGTGCGTTTCCACCACGCCGACCACGACGTCGACCCCGGCGTCACGGCGTTGCCGGCCATCGGTAAGCATTTCCCACGTCTTGCCGACGCCCGGCGCCGCGCCGAGAAAGACCTTCAGACGGCCACGGCCTTCCTGCGCGGCCTGGCGCAGAAAGGATTCTGGCGATGGTCGGTCGGTCGTCGTCACGCAGCGGGTTTAGACCCAAATGCATCGAGTCGTCGATTGAGCTTGAAAACATTGACGCGCGGCTCGCCCAGAAAGGCCATCAACGGATGCTCGACGCTGTCGCCGACCATCTTGCGCACGACCGCCCGATCGATGCCGCGCACACGGGCGACGCGATCGACCTGGAAAAAAGCCGCTTCGGGGCTGATATGGGGGTCGAGCCCCGAAGCGGAAGTGGTCACCAGGTCGGCAGGAACGGGTTGGCCCGGCGAGGTTCCGGAAAATCTGGCGACGTCGTCCTTCACGCGCTCGGCAAGCACTCGCGACGTCGGCCCGAGGTTCGAGCCCGACGACGCAAGCCCGTCATAGCCGTCGCCCGCCGCCGAAGGACGGGTGTTGAAATAGCGGTCTGACGTGAAAGCCTGTCCGACGAGGGTCGAACCGACGACCTTGCCATGGTCGCGAACGAGGCTGCCGTTGGCCTGATCCGGAAAGATCGCTTGCCCGATGCCGGTAAGGGCGAGCGGATAGGCGAGCCCCAGCAGCAGAGCGAACAGCAGCGTCATGACGAGCGCCGGACGCAGCGCGGTGGTGAAATCCTTGTTCATTGTCATATCCTCAGACGAGACCCAGGCCGCCGACCGCAAGGTCGATCAGCTTGATGCCGACAAATGGGGCCGCAAGGCCGCCAAGCCCATAGACCGCAAGGTTGCGCGCCAGCAGCGGTCCCGCGGCCATCGGGCGATACGCCACGCCTTTCAGCGCCAGCGGCACGAGCAACGGGATGATCAGCGCGTTGAAGATGATCGCGGACAGGATCGCACTCTCCGGGCTGGTCAGCCCCATGATGTTGAGCACGCCGAGACCGGGATAGAGCACGACGAACATCGCCGGGATGATCGCGAAATATTTGGCGACGTCGTTGGCGACCGAAAAGGTGGTGAGCGCGCCGCGCGTCATCAGCAATTGCTTGCCGAGCCCGACGACCTCGATCAGCTTGGTCGGATCGCTGTCGAGATCGACCATATTGCCCGCCTCGCGCGCCGCCTGCGTCCCCGTGTTCATCGCGACACCGACGTCGGCCTGCGCAAGCGCCGGCGCGTCGTTGGTCCCGTCGCCACACATCGCGACAAGACGCCCCCCCTGCTGTTCCTCGCGGATCAGCGCGAGCTTGTCCTCGGGCGTCGCCTGCGCAAGGAAATCGTCGACCCCGGCCTCGGCCGCGATCGCCGCGGCGGTGAGCGGATTGTCGCCGGTGATCATCACCGTGCGGATACCCATCGCGCGCAACTCGCCGAACCGTTCGCGAATGCCGGCCTTGACGATATCCTTCAGGAAAATCGCGCCGAGCAACTGGCCGTCCCTCGCCACGGCAAGCGGCGTGCCGCCCGCGCGCGCGATTTCGTCGGTGATCCGGCGCAGTTCGGTCGCGGCGGCGGTTGCGCCCGCGCCCGGATTGGCCTTCAGCACCGAATCCACCGCGCCCTTCTGGATCACGCTGCCGCCGATCTGGATGCCCGAGATGCGCGTCTGGGCGGTGAACGGGATGATTTCGGCGCCGACGGGCAAATCGGCCGTCGTCTGGCCGAATTTCTCGCGGGCCAGCACGACGATCGAGCGCCCCTCGGGGGTTTCGTCGGCCAGGCTGGCGAGCAGCGCCGCTTCGGCAAGGGTCGCCATCGACTGACCGCCAACGGCGCGGAACTCGGTCGCCTGACGGTCGCCGACGGTAATCGTGCCGGTCTTGTCGAGCAGCAGCGCATCGACGTCGCCCGCCGCCTCGACCGCCCGTCCCGATTTGGCGAGCACGTTGAAGCGCACGAGCCGGTCCATCCCCGCGATGCCAATCGCCGACAGGAGCGCCGCGATCGTCGTCGGGATCAGCGTGATCAGCAACGCCGCGAGGATCGCGACGGGGATGGCTCCGCCCGCATAGGATGCGAAGGCCGGAATGGTGCCGACCGCGATCAGGAAGATGATCGTCAGCCCAACGAGCAGCAGGGTCAGCGCAATCTCGTTCGGCGTCTTTTGCCGCTCGGCACCCTCGACGAGCGCGATCATCCGGTCGAGGAAGCCTTGGCCCGGATTGACGGTAACGCGGACGCGGATTTCGTCGGAAATGACGCGCGTGCCGGCCGTCACCGCGCTGCGGTCACCGCCCGCCTCGCGGATCACCGGCGCGCTTTCGCCGGTGATCGCCGCTTCGTTGACCGACGCGACCCCCGCGACGACTTCGCCGTCCGACGGGATGAGGTCGCCCGTTTCGACCAGCACGATGTCGCCGACCTTGAGCGCGCTGGCAGGAATATTCTCCCACGACGAGCCGCCCTCGTTCAGCCGCTTGGCGGACAATTCGGCCTTGGCAGCGCGCAGCGACGCCGCCTGCGCCTTGCCGCGCCCCTCGGCCAGCGCCTCGGCAAAGGTGCCGAACAGCACCGTCAGCCACAGCCAGACGACGAGTTGCAGCTTGAAGCCGGTGGCAAGACCATCCTGCCCGACGACGAGCAATATCGTCAGCAGCGTCGCCACGACCGCGGTGGTGAACATCACCGGGTTGCGGATCAGCGCGCGAGGATTGAGTTTGCGGAAGGCGTCGCCGATCGCCGGAACGATCAGCTCCGCCGTGAACAGGGACTTGGTTTCAGACCGAGCCATTGGATTATCCTTAGAAAAGCTGGCCGCCCGCCATCGCGAGATGGTCGGCGATCGGACCGAGCGCGAGGCTGGGCAGGAAGGTCAGGCCGCCGACGATCAGCACGATGCCGATCAGCAGGCCGGTCCAGAGCAGTCCCGTGGTCGGGAAGCTGCCCGTCGTCGCCGGCGTATGCTTCTTCGCCGCCAGGCCGCCCGCGATCGCCAGCATCGGAATGATGATGAAGAAACGGCCGACCCACATCGCCACGCCCAACAGGCCGTTGTAGAAGGGCGTGTTGGCGGTGAGGCCTGCAAAAGCCGATCCATTGTTCCCGACCGCACTGGTGAAGGCGTAGAGGATCTCGGAAAAGCCGTGCGGCCCCTTGTTGAGCGGGCCGGCTAGCCCCGCCTCGGTCACCGACGCGACGGCCGTGAGGCCAAGGATCATCAGCGGCAGCACCGCAATCGCGAGCACCGCGAGCTTGACCTCGCGCGCCTCGATCTTCTTGCCGACATATTCGGGAGTCCGCCCGACCATCAACCCGGCGACAAACACCGCGAGGATGGCGAACAACAGGAAGCCATAGATGCCCGCGCCGACGCCGCCGACGACGACCTCGCCAAGCTGGATATTGAGCAGCGGGATCATCCCGCCCAATGCGGTGAAGCTGTCGTGCATCGAATTGACCGCGCCGCACGACGCCGCGGTGGTCACGACCGCAAACAGCGCCGATTGGGCGATGCCGAAGCGCACCTCCTTGCCCTCCATATTGCCGCCCGCCACGCCCAGATTGTGGAGGATCGGATTGCCGGCGGCTTCCTGCCAATACGCGACCGCAGCACCGGCGAGGAACAGCGTCATCATCGCGGCGAGGATCGCCCAACCCTGCCGCTGATCGCCAACCGCCCGCCCGAACGTCCAGGTCAGCCCGACGCCGATCGCGAAAATCGACAGCATCTGGACCAAATTGGTGAGCGCGGTCGGATTCTCGAACGGATGCGCGCTGTTTACATTGAAGAAGCCGCCGCCGTTGGTGCCGAGCATCTTGATCGCTTCCTGCGATGCCACGGGGCCGAGCGCCAACGTCTGCTTGACGCCTTCCAGCGTCGTCACATCGACCGAACCCGCCAGCGTCTGCGGCACCCCGCTCGCGATGTAGAAGATCGCCAGCACGACGCAGAGCGGCAACAGCAGGTAGAGCGTGACGCGCGTCATATCGGCCCAGAAATTGCCGATCGTCGTCGCGCTCCGCCGAGCGAAACCGCGAAACAGCGCAAAGGCCAGCGCGATGCCGGTCGCCGCCGACAGGAAATTTTGGATAGTGAGGCCGAGCATCTGGCTGAGGTTCGACATCGTCGATTCACCGCCATAGCTTTGCCAGTTGGTGTTGGTCGTGAAGCTGACCGCCGTATTGAAGGCGAGATGTTCGCTCGCCCCGTCAAACCCAAGAGGGTTGAGCGGCAGCCCGCCTTGCAGGCGCAATATCGCATAGGTAAAAAGCAGCAGCGCGGTGTTGAAGATCACCATATGCACCGCGTAGCGGCGCCACCCCTGCTCTTCGCCGGGGTCGATCCCCGACAGGCGATAAAAGCCCGTCTCGACGGGGCCAAGCACATGGTGCAATGGTGTCCGGCGACCTTCGTAAAGCGCGAAGAGCCACTGGCCCATCGGCCGGCACAACAAAAGCAGGATGCCGACGAAAACGGCAATCAGGAGCCATCCCTGAAAGCTCATGGCGCCCCTCCTTTAAAAGCGTTCGGGCCGCGCGAGCACGGCGACGAGATAGAATAGAAGGCCAAGCGCGGTGAACCCCGCGAGCCAGAGGTCGAAAGTCATCGGCGTCGCCCTCTCACGCGTCGTCGCACAGGCGCGCATAGCCAAGGCTGGCGGCGACGAGACCGAGGATGATGCCGATCCAAAGAAGATCCTGCATGGTTTTGCTCCGGCAAGACGCTGTCCGCGGAACGCGGGCCGAATCGTCTGCGGATCATCAAATAGGAGGGGTCGGCGTTTGAATTCGAGAGCCCGAAAAGCGCGGCCGCATAGTATTTCCGTATGATTTTCCATTTCTTGCGCTGGGGTCGCAAAGGGGTCGCTCGCCATGGACGGGCCTGCCGCACCGCTTCCCTTCATCGGCATTGCTGCTATGCACGGCGATCGCACTGCCTGTCGCCCCCAGGAGAACGCCTTGCGGCATCTCGCCCGCTTTGACCTCAACCTGCTCAGGGTTTTCGACGCGATCTTTGTGAAAGGGGGCGTGTCGGCGGCGGCGCGGCACCTCAACCTGTCGCAGCCCGCGATCAGCCACGCGCTCGCCAAGCTCCGCGATGTGTTCGGCGACCCGCTGTTCGTGCGCCAGGGGAACCGGCTGGTCCCCACGTCGGTCGCGCGCGCACTCGCGGCGCCGGTGCGCGAGGCGCTGCGCGGGCTCGACGTCGCGCTCGACGCCGCAACCTCCTTCGACCCCGCCGAAACGGGGCGCGAGTTTCGCATCGGCGTGCGCCTGTCGGGCGAGATGCCGCGCTTTGCGTCGCTCGTGTCGCGGGTGCGCAGCGAGGCCCCGAACGCCGCGCTCGCCAGCGTGACCTTCCGCCGCCGCGACCTGGTGATGATGCTCGCGAACGGCGATCTCGACCTGGCGCTCGACGTTGCGCTGCCCGCTGACGAGCGCCTCTGCCGCCACTATCTCGGCACCGAACCGCTCGTCGTCGTGGCGCGCAAGGGGCACCCGCGTGTCGATGGCGCGATCGACCTCGACACCTATCTGGCGCTCGACCATATCATCGCAACGGCGCGGCCGCATGGTCCGGGGATCGAGGATATGGCGCTCGATCGGCTGGGCCTGACGCGGCGCGTCGCGGTGCGATGCCAACATGCCATCACCGCCTGGCAGATCGTTGCCACATCCGACATGCTGTTCGCGCTGCCGCGGTCGCACGCCGCGGTTCTCGACGCGATGTGGCCGATGCAACTCGTCGACCTGCCGCTGCCGGTCGAACCGGGCGGCAGCTTTGTTTACTGGCATCAGGCGGCGCAGACCGACCCCGGTCTCGGCTGGCTGCGCGCGATCATCGTCGACGAACTGGCGGCGGCGTAGTTATTCGCAGATCGAATATCGAATATTCGGACCTATCATTTTCCTTGATAGCGTGGCGCGACTAGCCTTGCCGGTGACATCCCACTGGAGACTTGCCATGACCGAAATCGAACTTCAGGCCGAACTCAACGACCTTCGCATGTCGAAGGAGGCGCAGCCGCTGTTCGACGCGGTGAAACGCCATATCGCCGACAATGTCGATCCGATCACCGAAGAGTTTTTCCGGCTTGGCGAAAACCGGGCCGATCGCTGGAGCTGGGCGCCCGGACAGCTCGAATTGCTCGAAGGCGCCAAGACCAAGGCAAAGGCGGCGGGGCTGTGGAATTTCTTCCTGCCGCACGGCGACACGGGCACCCCGCTCAGCAACCTCGATTATGCCTATATCGCCGCCGAACTGGGCAAATCGCCGCTCGCCTCGGAATCGCTGAACTGCTCGGCGCCCGATACCGGCAATATGGAAGTGCTCGAAATGGTCGGCACCCCCGATCAGAAGGAACGCTGGCTCAAACCGCTCCTCAATGGCGAAATCCGTTCCGCCTATGTGATGACCGAACCCGGCGTCGCGTCGTCGGATGCCAGCAATCTGGAAACCAGCGCGGTGCTCCATGGCGACGAATGGGTCATCAACGGCGAGAAATATTTCATCAGCGGCGCCGGCGATCCGCGCTGCAAGATCCTGATCTGCATGCTCAAGACCAACCCCGAAGCGTCGCGCAAGGGACAGCATTCGCAAATACTGGTGCCGATGGACACGCCGGGGGTGCAGGTTTTGGGTCCGATGCGGGTGTTCGGGGCCGACCATGCGCCGCAAGGGCATATGCACATGCGCTTCGACAATGTCCGGGTGCCGAGGGACAATATCCTGCTGGGCGAGGGCCGCGGGTTCGAGATTTCGCAGATGCGCCTCGGCCCGGGCCGCATCCACCATTGCATGCGCACGATCGGCAAGGCCGAGGTCGCGCTCGACCTGATGGTCAAGCGCGGCAATTCGCGCACCGCCTTCGGCAAGCCGCTGTCGCAGCTCGGCAAGAATCTGGAGGTCATCGCGCGCGCGCGCGTCGAGATCGAGGCGATGCGCCTGATCGTGCTCAAGGCGGCGAAGGCGATGGACCTGCTCGGCAATCGCGAGGCGCGGGTGTGGGTCAGCATGGCAAAGGCCATGGTCCCCGAACGCGCGTGCCAGATCATCGACCAGGCGATCCAGATCCACGGCGCGACGGGCATTTCGCACTGGACGCCGCTCGCCGAACTATACGCCGACGTGCGCCACCTGCGCTTCGCCGACGGACCGGACGAGGTCCATTATATGGTGGTCGGACGCGACGAACTCGCGCGGCACTGACCCGGCTGGCGGCGCCTGCGGGCGCCGCCCCCGACCGCGCGCAAAACAGCGCCGCGCCGGGCAGCGGATGTGCGCGCTACGCCCGAAATTTAATGCGCATGCGCCCGCTCGTCGGCGCGCAAGGTCAACACGCGCGCGCCGTTGCGGGTGACCGCAACGGTGTGTTCAAACTGGGCCGACAATTTCCCATCCGCCGTCACGACCGTCCAGCCGTCGGCCAGCGTCCGCACCGATCGCCGTCCCTGATTGAGCATCGGTTCGATCGTGAACACCATGGCTTCGCGCAGCACGAGTCCGGTTCCGCGTCGGCCATAATGCAGGATTTGCGGCTCTTCGTGCATCTCACGCCCGATGCCATGCCCGCAATATTCGCGGACGATCGAATAGCCATGACGTTTGGCGTGGCGCTCGATCGCATGGCCGATGTCGCCCAGCCGCGCGCCGGGACGCACCGCAGCGATGCCTTTCCACATGGCGTCATAAGTGACCGAGACCAGCCGCCGCGCGGCCGGCGCGACATTGCCGATCAGAAAAGTCTTGCTGGAATCGGCAATATATCCACCCTTTTCCAGCGTGATGTCGAAATTGACGATGTCGCCGTCTGCCAGGATGTCGGTCGCCGACGGCACCCCGTGACAGACGACGTCATTGCGGGAACAGTTGAGCACATAGGCATAGCCATATTGCCCCTTGCTCGCCGGGCGGGCGGCCAGCCGGCGCACGATCAGTTCTTCGACCATGTCGTTCACCTCCATCGTCGACAGTCCGGCAAGCGCGACCGTGTCGAGATGGCCGAAGACCGAGGCGAGCAGGCGCCCGGCCTCCGCCATCAGTTCGATTTCCTGCGGCGATTTGGTCATGTCATCGCGCGCACATCGTCGAACCCGACGGCTTCGCGCAATTCGCGCGACGCCACCTGGTAAAAGGTCAGGCCGGGTTCCAGCTCACACAGCATCCCGATCCGAATCCAGAACGCCGCCTGTGCGTTGATCGAACGGCCCGACGCCTTGCACGCCTTGCGCAGCTGGTCATGCAGTTCATCGTCGATATTCACGATCCCCATCGCATCGCCCTTTCATACGAAACATATATGTTTCATATATTGGAAGCGGTCCGCGGGGTCAATCGGCAGGATGCTTTTCGCTGCGACGGGGTCAGGCCGGGCGCGCGGCAAGCTCGCTGCGCGCCTGCCGAAACACCTCGATGCTGCCCCAGATCGCCAGCGCCGCCATGATCGCCGCGACGATCAGGTCGGGCCAGCTTTGCCCGGTGCCGAACACCCCCAGCGCGGCGCCCATCACCGCGAGATTGCCGATCGCATCGTTGCGCGAACAGATCCACACCGACCGCATGTTCGCGTCGCCGGCGCGATAGCGAAAAAGCATCAGGGCCACTGCGACATTCGCGGCGAGCGCCAGCGCGCCGATCAGCCCCATCGTTTCGGCATGGGGGGTCGATCCGGCGAGGAACCCCCACACCGCCGATCCCAGAACCCACAAGCCAAAGGCCAGCATCGTCGCGGCTTTCAACAGGGCGGCGCGCGCGCGCCAGGCCAGCGCCATGCCCGCGACGCCCAGGCTGATCGCATAATTGGCGCTGTCCCCCAGAAAATCGAGCGCATCGGCTTGCAGCGCGCGCGAATCCGCCGCCACACCCGCGACGATCTCCACCGCGAACATCGCGGCGTTGACGATCAATGCGATCCACAGGACGCGACGCCATTTGGGATCGTTCAGCGCGGTCTTGCCACTTTTGCCGGCGCAGCATGAATCCGCCATCACCGAAATCTCCTGTCATTTTCGAGTCGGCATCCTATATGCACCCTGTAGCAACTACAGGGTCAAGCGATGAAAATCGGCGAACTGTCACGGGCGACCGGGACCAATATCGAAACCATCCGCTATTATGAGCGCATCGGCCTGCTTCCCGCGCCCGATCGCACCGCCGCCAATTATCGCAGCTATGGGGACGCGCATCGATCGCGGCTGAGCTTTGTGCGCCATTCGCGCGAACTGGGGTTCACGATCGACGAAATCCGCTCGCTGCTCGACCTGTCCGACGATCCGGCGCGCGATTGTGGCGAGGCGGATCGGATCGCGACGCGGCACCTGGAACAGGTTGAAGAAAAGATCGCCCAGCTCACGCTGCTACGGGACGAACTGACCCGCATCGTCGGGCGATGCCGCGGCGGCGTCGCCGCCGATTGCCGGGTGATCGAGGCGCTCGGCGACCATCGCCATTGCGAAAACGCGCATTGACGCGTCTGTGACTTTGGTCAGCAATGTCAGGGAATAAGGTGGGACGATTCTGTTGCCCGGCTCGTCCCCAGCCGCTGGTATCCGATTCTGTTGCCCGGTTCGGTCCGAACCGCGTTCTATTTGAATAACCTTAGGCCGTGAGGCTTATCGGTTACGCAGCCAGAGCGAGTGCTTCGTTATCGTTAGCACTTATAGTTTTGAGCCTTGAACGGGTTACTCAGCCCGGAAGAAAATATCGCCTTTGAACACACGTCGATCCTGGTTCGGCCCCGTCAGAAGCCCGCGCGCCCATCGAAGAAACGCGGGTTTGTGGTGGAGCCGCCGGGTACTGCCCCCGGGTCCGCTGTGTCTATTCCACGACACCATTTATCCTCATAGCCGATCGAAACCGGCACCTTGGATATAGGGGGCCCGCCCGCCGATGAAAAGGGCGGGCGTGCATTTCATCGCGGATTGATCACGGCCTTTTTTTCAGTTCGTCACGGATTTCGGTGAGGATGTCGATCTCGGTCGGACCGGCGGGCGCTTCCTCGGCCGGCTTGATGAACTTGCTCGCCTGCCGCACCAGCAGGAATACGACGAATGCCAGCAGCACGAAATTGATCACCGCGGTGACGAAGCTGCCCAGCGCCATGACATTTGCTCCGCTTGCCTTTGCTGCGGCCAGCGTCATGCCCTGAGTCACCTTCTCGCCGCCCGACAGCACCAGATATTTGTTGGTGAAATCGACCCCGCCGCCGGTGATGAAACCAATGAAGGGCATCAACACATCGTCGGTCAGCGATTTGACGATTGTCCCGAACGCCGCACCGATGATGACGCCAACGGCAAGCCCCATCACATTACCCTGGTTCAGGAATGCCTTGAAATCTTTGAACATATACCAACCCCTTTTGGCCGCTTCGCCTGTCGTTCGACCGTGCCTGATGCGATTATCGGCGTCAATGATTGCGGCGAGCGAAGCGTCTTACTATATTAAACCAGTTGCGCGGCACCGTGCCGCGCGGAGGGAGACCGAAGACCATGACCTTGCGTTCAGCCCGATGGATGATTGTGCCGGTTGCCGCGCTGTCCCTGTCCGCTTGCGGCATCAACAGCGTTCCCACCAAGGAAGAGGCGGCCAAGGCCAAATGGGCCAATGTCGAAGCGGCATATCAGCGCCGCGCCGACCTGATCCCCAATCTGGTCGAAACCGCAAAAGGCGCTTCGCAGATCGAGCAATCGACCCTCGAAGGCGTCATGCAGGCGCGCGCGTCGGCCACGCAGATCAAGCTGAGCACCGACGATCTCAACAGCCCGGAAAAGGTGCAGGCATTCCAGCAGGCCCAGGGACAAGTGACGGGTGCGCTCGGCCGCTTGATGGCGACGGTCGAAGCCTATCCGACGCTGGCAAGCCAGGCGCGCTTTGCCGACCTGATGACCCAGCTCGAAGGCACCGAGAACCGCATCAACGTGTCGGTCCAGGATTATAATGGCGCGGTGCAGGATTATAACACGACGATCCGCACCTTCCCCGACATCATCGGCGCCAAGATTGTTCATGGCGCGCAGCCGATGACGCCCTATCGCGCGGTCACCCCCAACGCCAACCAGGCGCCGAAGGTCGACTTCGGACAATAAGGTGGGCGCGCCCACCCTGCTCCGTTCGTTCGCAGCAGCAGTCCTGTCGGGACTGCTGCTGACGGCGGCTCCGACAGCGGCGCAGAGCTTTCCGAAGCTCGCCGGCAATCCCGTCGTCGATCAGGCGGATATCATTCCCGCCCCGGCGGAAGCCGCGCTCAACGCGCAGTTGCTCGATCTACAGCAAAAGACCGGCCACCAGCTCGTGGTCGCAACGGTCAACGACCTCGAAGGCAATGATGTCGCCGACTATGGTTATCGGCTGGGCCGCGAATGGCAGATCGGTGACAAGGAAAAGGACGACGGCGTCGTTTTCCTGATCGCGCCGAACGAGCGTCGGATGAATATCTCGGTCGGCTATGGCCTCGAACCGATCCTGACCGACGCCTTGTCGGGCCGGATCATCCGCGACGTGGTGACCCCGAAATTCAAGGCGGGCGACATGCCCGGCGGCATTCAGGATGGCGTGAATGCGATCGCGCAGCAGATCCAGCTGGCGCCCGAAGAAGCGGCGGCGCGCGCCGCGGCGGCCGACAAGGCCGAACGCAACCGCGCCGACGACGGCGACTGGGGCGGCCTCTTCTTCATCGGCTTCATCGTCTTTTTCTTTTTCATCCTGCCGATGCTCACCAGCCTGGGGCGGCGCGGCAAGAAGCGCCGCAAGCATAGCCCGTGGGGCGCACCGATTGTCATCTGGGGCGGCGACGATGATGATTGGGGCGGCTGGGGTGGCGGCGGTTCGTCGTGGGGCGGTGGCGGCGGCGGCTTCGGCGGCTTTTCCGGCGGCGGCGGATCGTTCGGGGGCGGCGGCGCCTCGGGCGGCTGGTAGGGGGATGCGGCCATGAAAGTCAGTCACGTCAGCGAAGCCGACCATGATCTGGTCACCGCCGCAGTTGCGGCAGCCGAAGCGGCAACGAGCGGCGAGATCGTCACCGTCGTCGCGGCGAAATCGAACGATTATGACGATGTCGCGCTCGTCTGGGCGAGCATCATCGCCTTCCTCGCCATGTCGGTGATCGCGCTGTTCCCCGAATTTTATCGCGGCCTGTACGACCGGCTGACGGGCGGCTGGGGACATGAACTGACGGCCAATCAATGGCTGGGGACGGTCATCGCGATCGGCGTGCTCAAATGGATCGGCACCTGGCTGATCCTGCTGTGGCGTCCGCTGCGGATGGCGCTGACCCCGCGCGCGATCAAGGCGCAGCGCGTCCGTGCGCGCGCGATCGACCTGTTCAAGGTCGGGACCGAAGGAAAAACCACCGGCCGCACCGGGGTGCTGCTTTACCTCAGCCTCAAGGAACATCGCGCCGATATCGTCGCCGACGAAGCCATCGCCGCAAAAGTGTCCGCGGAGGTGTGGGGTGACGCGATGGCGGCGCTGATCGCGCGGGTGCGCGCCGGGCAGCCCGGCGCCGGAATGGCCGAGGCGGTGCGCCAGATGGGCGTCGTGCTGGCGGAGCATTTCCCGCGAGGCAGCGAGAACCCGAACGAACTCCCCGACCGCCTGATCGAATTATAGCGTTCCCTTTTTCGGTTTGCGCTGAGCTTGTCGAAGCCCCGTTTTTCGTTCTAACGTCCAAAGAAAGAACGGCCCTTCGACAAGTTCGGGGCGAACGGATTTGAAAGGACATGCCGTGCCCCGCCCTGCCCCCGACACCCCCATCGAGACGCGGTGGGAGGGCCGCTTTATCACAGTCAAGCAGCAGGGGACGTGGGAATATGTCTCGCGCTCGCGCGGCATCCACGCCGCCGTTATCCTCGCCATCGACGATGCGCCCGATGGCCGCCACATCATCCTCGTCGAACAATATCGCGTGCCGTTGAAGGTCCATTGTCTCGAACTGCCCGCCGGGCTGGTCGGCGACGATACCGCAGGCGAAGCCTCCGAAGTCGCGGCGCAGCGCGAATTGGAGGAAGAAACCGGCTATCGCGCCCAGCACTGGCGCACCGTCGGCGAATTCTACAGCTCGCCGGGAATGGTCAGCGAAAGCTTCACCCTGTTGATGGCGACCGGATTGACCAAGGTCGGCAACGGCGGCGGGGTCGACGGCGAAGATATCACCGTTCACCGCGTGCCGCTCGCCGCTATCGCCGATTTCGTCGCGGCGAAGCGTGCCGAGGGGTGCGGAATCGACGTGCGGGTGGCGATGCTGCTGGCGGGTGGGTTGTTGAAGGAATAGTTTGGTTCGGTCGCTTACCGGTCTTTCCTTCATCGTCATCCCGTATCAAGTCCGGGATGAAGAAAGTAAGAAACAACTTATCCCGGCGCGCCCCTTTGCGACGGCGACATGGCCCTAGCGCGCGCCGAAGCGCCAGCGGAGTAGCGGCCGCGCGAGGAACAGGCCGGCAAGGAAGCCGCCGACATGTGCCCAGATGGCGACCGCGCCGAACCCGCCGCCGCCCGCAAAGCCGATCAGGAGCTGGAGGCCGATCCACGCCGCGGCGAGCCACAGCGCCCGCACCCAGTGGCCGGGGATCGGTCCGATTGCGGCAGCCCGCGACCGGCTGAAGATCAAGGCGAAAACCGCGATCAATGCCGAAATCGCCCCGCTCGCGCCGATCATCGGCACCGCCGAGGCCGGGTCGGCAAGATATTGCGCCAGTGCACCGCCATAGGCGCCAGCGACGAGCAGCACCGCCATCGCCTTCGATCCCAGCGGCGCTTCGAGCTGGCGACCGATGAACAGCAGCACCAGGACGTTGAAGACGATGTGAAGCACCCCGCCGTGCAGCAATGCCGACGACAGCGGCGTCAGTGCAAAAGGCACCATCGCCCCCGGCGGCAGGATCAGGTCGGTCCCCAGGCGCGCGGGGATAAAGCCCCCGCGCACGATCGCGTCGATCTGGAACCCGGTGATCGACAACAGGACAAAAATGATGACGCAGGCGAGCGCATAGCCCGTGACCAGAGGCGCGTCCTGCGGTTTCATCGCCGTCCGCCCGCCCGTCAGATGAATTCGATCTTCGTCACCAAATAATATTTGTCGCCCGCCGGGACGGTGACTTCGATCTCGTCATCGACGCGGCGCCCGATCAGCGCGCGACCGAGCGGCGAATTATAGCTGATCTTGCCATCCTTCGCGTCGGCTTCGGCCTGCCCGACGATCTGATACTTTACCGGCTTGTCGTCCTCGTCGGCGAGGGTGACGGTCGCGCCGAACACGATGCGGTCGCCCGACAGCGTCGTCGGGTCGATGACCTGCGCGCGCGACAATTTGTCTTCCAGGTCACCGATCGTCGCTTCGACCTGGCCCTGGCGTTCCTTCGCCGCGTGATATTCGGCATTTTCCGAAAGGTCGCCGTGGGCCCGCGCTTCCTCGATCGCATCGACGATCAGCGGTCGCTCGGCTTTGAGTGCCGAGAGCTGCGTGCTCAGCTTCTCATAGCCTTCTGCCAGCATCGGCACCTTTTCAACGCTTGCCATTATCCTGTTGTCCTTCGTCAATAATCCTGCCTCGGCGGTTTAGCGCCGGGCGGCTGAGCCGCTGTGTCCATCAATGTCGGGAGGTGGAGCGGTCCTTCAATAATAGTCCTGAAGCGGCTTTACTTCAAGACTGTGCGCGCGCAGCGCCCCGATCGCCTGCGTCGCCGCATCGCTTGCCGCGGCGGTCGTGTAATAGGCGATATCGGCGGCGAGCGCCGAGGCGCGGATCGACTGCGAATCCTGCAACGACTGCCAACCTTCGGTCGTGTTGAAGATCAGCTGCACATCGCCATCCTTGATCCGGTCGACGATATGCGGGCGGCCTTCGGCAACCTTGTTGACGCGCTCGACCTCGATGCCCTGCTCCGCCAGATAGTCGGCGGTGCCGCCGGTCGCGATGACCTTCCAACCCCATGCCGTCAACTGGCGCACCGCGCCGATGATGCGCGGCTTGTCGCTGTCCTTGACCGACACGAACACGCGGCCATCGGTGGGCAGGCGGTCGCCCGCGCCAAGCTGCGCCTTCGCGAAAGCGAGGTTGAAATTGCGATCGATTCCCATGACTTCGCCGGTGGACTTCATTTCGGGGCTTAGCACCGGGTCGGTGCCGGGGAAGCGCGCAAAGGGGAACACCGCTTCCTTGACCGCGACATGCGCGATGTCTCGGTTGATCTTTGGCAGATCGGCCAGCTTCTCGCCCGCCATCACGCGCGCCGCGATCTTGGCGATCGGCGAACCCACCGCCTTGGCGACGAAGGGCACCGTGCGGCTGGCGCGCGGGTTGACCTCGATCAGGTAAACCTCGTCGCCCTTCACGGCGAACTGGATGTTCATCAGCCCGCGGACATCCAGCGCGCGCGCCAGCGCCTCGGTCTGCCGCTCGATTTCGGCAACAATCTCGGCCGACAAGCTGTAGGGCGGGATCGAACAGGCGCTGTCGCCCGAATGGACCCCGGCTTCCTCGATATGCTGGAGCACGCCCGCGACGACCACGTCGACACCGTCGCACAAAGCGTCGACATCGACCTCGATCGCATCACGCAAATAACGGTCGATCAACACCGGGCTGTCCCCCGACACCTGGACCGCGGTCTCGATATAATTTTCGAGCTGCGCCTGGTCGTCGACGATCTCCATCGCCCGGCCGCCGAGCACATAGGAGGGGCGCGTCAGCACCGGATAACCGATGCGCGCCGCGACCGCGACGGCCTCCTCGCGGCTGCGCGCGATGCCGTTTTCGGGTTGTTTCAGGCCCAGTTTATTGACCAGCGCCGCGAACCGCTCGCGGTCTTCGGCCAGGTCGATCGCGTCGGGCGAGGTGCCGAGGATCGGGATGCCCGCGTCGGACAAGGCCTGTGCCAGTTTCAGTGGCGTCTGCCCGCCGAATTGCACAATCACGCCGACCAGTTCGCCCTTCGACATTTCGACATGCAGGATTTCCAGCACATCCTCGGCGGTCAGCGGCTCGAAATAGAGGCGATCCGACGTGTCATAATCGGTCGACACCGTTTCCGGGTTACAGTTGACCATGATCGTTTCATAGCCGGCCTCTTCCAATGCGAAGCAGGCGTGACAGCAGCAATAATCGAACTCGATCCCCTGCCCGATCCGGTTCGGTCCGCCGCCAAGGATGACGACTTTCTTGCGCTCGCTGGGGTTCGCCTCATTTTCAGGCTCGCCAAAGGTCGGGGCCTCATAGGTCGAATAAAGATAGGGCGTCTTGGCCGCAAATTCGGCGGCGCAGGTGTCGATCGTCTTGAAGACGGGCCGCACGCCCAGCTTGTGGCGCAGCGCGCGCACTTCGGCCTCGGTCACGCCGCCGGTCATTGCCTTTACGGCCTCATGGATCAGCCCGCTGCCGCGCGCGGTCGCACGGCGCGTTCCGGGCTGAAGGTTCGCGGACTGGAGCGCCAGATAGGCCAGCCTTTTGTCCGAAAAGCCCATGGCTTTGAGCTTGCGCAGCCCTTCGGCGTCACGCGGCAGGCCGTTCTTGCACACGTCCTGCTCGGCCTCGACGATCTCGGCGATGCGTTCGAGGAACCACATGTCGTAACCCGCGACGCGGTTGATCTCCGACAAGGGCAGCCCTTCGCGGATCGCCTGCGCGGCGTTGAGCAGCCGGTCGGGGGTGCGCTGCGCCAGCTCGCTGCGCAGCTGGTCATGGCTCGCGCCCTTCAGCCGCTCGACGAAGTTGAAACCCGAAAGCCCCGTCTCCAGCCCGCGCAGCGCCTTTTGCATCGATTCATGGATCGTGCGGCCGATCGCCATCACTTCGCCGACCGATTTCATCGCGGTCGACAGCGTCGCCTCGGCGCCCTTGAACTTCTCGAAGGCGAAGCGCGGGATCTTGGTCACGATATAATCGATGGTCGGCTCGAACGACGCCGGGGTGACCCCGGTGATGTCGTTCATAATCTCGTCGAGCGTGTAACCGACCGCCAGCTTCGCCGCGACCTTGGCGATCGGGAAGCCCGTCGCCTTCGACGCGAGCGCCGACGAGCGCGACACGCGCGGGTTCATCTCGATCACGATCAGGCGGCCGTCGGCGGGATTGACCGCGAACTGGACGTTCGATCCGCCCGTTTCGACCCCGATCTCACGCAGCACCGCGATGCTCGCGTTGCGCATGATCTGATATTCCTTGTCGGTCAGCGTCAGCGCCGGCGCGACGGTGATGCTGTCGCCGGTGTGGACGCCCATCGGATCGACATTTTCGATCGAGCAGATGATGATGCAATTGTCCTTGCGGTCGCGGACCACCTCCATCTCATATTCTTTCCAGCCGAGGAGCGATTCCTCGATCAGGACTTCGGTGGTCGGCGAAGCGATCAGGCCGCCGCGGACGATCTGCTCGAACTCCTCGCGGTTGTACGCGATGCCGCCGCCGGTGCCGCCCATGGTGAAACTGGGGCGGATGATCGACGGCAGGCCGGTGCGTTCGAGCACCGCGAACGCCTCGTCGAGCGTGTGCGCGATGCCCGAGCGCGCGCTTTCCAGCCCGATCTTGTCCATTGCGTCGCGGAACTTGATCCGGTCCTCGGCCTTGTCGATCGCCTCGGCATCGGCGCCGATCATCTCGACGCCATATTTGGTCAGCGTGCCGTCGTTGAACAGCGCCAGCGCGGTGTTGAGCGCGGTCTGTCCGCCCATCGTCGGCAGCACCGCATCGGGGCGCTCCTTCGCGATGATCTTCGCGACGATCTCGGGCGTGATCGGTTCCACATACGTCGCGTCGGCGAGGTCGGGATCGGTCATGATCGTCGCCGGGTTGGAGTTGACGAGGACGATGCGATAGCCCTCCTCCTTCAACGCCTTGATCGCCTGCGTCCCCGAATAATCAAACTCGCACGCCTGACCGATAACGATCGGGCCGGCGCCGATGACGAGGATGGATTTTATGTCGGTTCTTTTGGGCATTGCCTACTTCGCTATCATTGCATACATTGATTGCATTGCAATCACGGGAGAACGGTGATGGGTGCGGTGACGATCCGGAACCTCGACGACACGGTCAAACACAACGCCAGACTGGCCGCGGCGGCGAATGGCCGATCGCTGGAGGCTGAACTGCGCGCGCTGCTGGAGCGTACCTATGCCGGTGCGCAAGACGAACGTGCCGCGCGCATTCGGGCGATGAGCGGACGGGAGTTTGTCGAGCATCTGGTCAAGGTCGCGAACGGCGCCGAACTCGAATTGCCCGAGCGAACCGTTGACCCGCATCGGGATGTCTTCGGTGCTGATTGACACCAACGTCTGGAGCGAATTGTCCAAAGCCCGTCCGGACCAGAGCGTCAATGATTTCATATCGCACCATTTCGAAGATGCTTGGCTGTCAGCCCTTGTTCTTGGTGAAGTGCGATATGGCATTGCGCGACTGACCGATACGGCGCGGCGCGAGCGGCTCGTTACCTGGTTTGATGACCTTACGTTCCGGCTGGAGGAACGAACCCTCAACTTCGACGCCAACGACGCCCAAGCGTATGCCGACGTCAAGGCCCGGCTTGCCGCAGCCGGGACGTTGATTGCCGAACTCGACATGCTCATCGCCGCACAGGCCATCGCCGCGGGCATGCCGCTCGTCACGCGCAACCTGTCGGACATGGAAAGAACGGGCGCCACCATCATCAACCCTTGGCAGCCTTGATCGTCTGTGTCCCCATATAGTCGAACTCGCACGCCTGACCGATAACGATCGGGCCGGCGCCGATGACGAGGATGGATTGGATGTCGGTTCTTTTGGGCATTATTTTTGTTCTTCTGCTACGTATGCTTCGTTGCCGACGAAGCCGAGTTTGATGTGGTTCGCGAATTGGGGCTTCTTCAGTTCGCGGAAAACACAATCGAGGGTTTCATATTTCGCATCGGGTGATGGCGGGTCCATCGTTACCTGGTCGTCGCCTTCCAACTTGAGCGTGCCTGGAGTTGCGCCACACAGCTTTTCAACCTCAGACAAAGCCAACTTCAATTTTTCGGTTTGGACGTTCGCGGGCGTCGCCGCACAGCCCGTCAGCGCGAGTAAGGGAACGACTACCGACGCGACGCGACGTTTCACTTCAGCCCACCCACAAACGTCTCGAACAGATAGAAGCTGTCCTGCGGCCCCGGGCTCGCCTCGGGGTGGTATTGCACGCTGAACGCGTTCTTCCCCGTGATCGCGATGCCGCAGTTCGATCCGTCGAACAGGCTCTTGTGCGTCTCGACCACGCCCGCGGGCAGCGTCGCCGCATCGACCGCGAAGCCGTGGTTCATGCTGGTGATCTCGACCACGCCGTCGGAGAAATCGCCGCCGACGCGCTGCACCGGATGGTTCGCGCCGCGGTGGCCCTGATGCATCTTGACCGTTTTCGCGCCCGCGGCGAGCGCGAGCAGCTGGTGGCCGAGGCAGATGCCGAAGATCGGGACATTGCGTTCGAGCAGCCCCTTGATCACCGGCACCGCATAGTCGCCCGTCGCCGCCGGGTCGCCGGGGCCGTTCGACAGGAACACCCCCGCGGGGCGCAGCGCGACAATCTCTTCGAGGCTGGTTTTTGCGGGCACCACGGTGACGCGCGCGCCGGCCTTGACCAAATTGCGGAAGATATTGTCCTTCGCGCCATAATCGACCGCGACGACGTGGGGTTTCTTGTCTCCCTCCCGCTCGCGGGAGGGGTTAGGGGTGGGCATTTCGGCAAGCGTCGGTTCGGAATTCGGCCCACCCTCGACCCCTCCCGCAAGCGGGAGGGGGGAATTGGCATAGCCCTTACCGAGCGCCCAAACCCCCGCATCCCATTCACCCTGCCGCTCGCGCGTCACCGTCTTGGCGAGGTCCATGCCCTCCAGTCCCGGCCAGCCCTGTGCCAGCATCAACAGCTTGTCGATGTCGAACTTGCCTTCGGGATGATGCGCGACCACGCCGGTCGGCGCGCCCCCATCCCGGATGCGCCGCGTCAGCGCGCGCGTGTCGATACCGGCGAGGCCGATCAGCCCCTGCGCCGCCATCCATTCGGGCAGCGTCTGGACACTGCGAAAATTGCTGGGCAGCGTCGGAAGCTCGCGGGTGATGCACCCGATCGCCGCACGCTTGTCGCGCTCCATGTCTTCGGGATTGGCGCCGACGTTGCCGATATGCGGAAAGGTAAAGGTGATGATCTGCCCCGCATAAGACGGGTCGGTCAGGATTTCCTGATAGCCGGTCATCGCGGTGTTGAAACAAATCTCGCCCACACCTGCACCGGCCGCGCCATAACCGACGCCCCACAGGATCGTGCCATCGGCAAGGACGAGGACGCCGGTGGCGCCCGAGGGCTGGACCGCAGGCGCGGCAGAGGGGTTGGCAGGTGCCATTCAACATGCTCCGGACGGGGGGCTAAACGGCCGACCAAGTAGGCGGCAAAAAAGTGATTCACAAGCTATCGGATTATGAATCTTCCCGCTAGAGAGGGTCTTTCCGAAATTTGAGAGCCATGGGGACACGCATGATTCGTGACGACATCAAGGCTGCGCAGGTTGCCGCGATGAAAGCCGGCGACAAGGCGCGTCTGGGCACCATCCGGCTGATGCTGGCAAAGATCAAGGACAAGGACATTGAACTCCGCACCGGCACCGCGCCGGCCGACGACGATGTGCTGGTCACCGACGTCTTGCAGAAAATGGTCAAGCAGCGCCGCGAATCGATCGCCATGTACGAACAGGGCAATCGCCAGGAACTGGCGGACATCGAGGCGGCCGAAGTCGCCGTGATCGAGGATTTCCTGCCCGCGCAGCTTTCCGATGAAGAAGCGACGGCCGCGATCAAGGCGATCGTCGTCGAGCTGGGCGCAGAGAGCCTGAAAGACATGGGCAAGGTGATGGCCGCGGTGAAGGACCGGCTTGGCAGCCAGCTCGACATGAGCAAGGCAAGCGGATGGGTGAAGGGGGCTTTGTCCTAAGGAGGCATGCCCTCCCCTAGCCCTTCCCATAAATGGGAGGGGGATTGATTGGGCCGCTAACGCATATTCTCCCCTCCCGCTTGCGGGAGGGGTCGGGGGAGGGCCTGTTGGATAAGGGCTACAAACGACCCACCGGGCGCTCTCGCGAACTCCGCAACAACGCGACCGAGGCGGAACGGAAACTCTGGATCCAAATCAGCGCCCGCAAGCTTGCAGGCGTGCGCTTCAATCGCCAGTTCCCTATCGGGCCATTCATCTGCGATTTCGTTTCCCGCACGGCCAAGCTAGTGATCGAAGTCGATGGCGGGCAACACGCGGTTGATGTAGAAAAAGACCAATCGCGCACAGCCTTTCTGGAAGCACAGGGATATCGGGTGATCCGGTTCTGGAACAATGATGTGGTGGAACGGATCGAGGGCGTCGTGAGCGAGATCGAGCGTGTGCTTGCGGACATGCCCTCCCCCGACCCCTCCCGCAAGCGGGAGGGGAGTTAAGTGACCCTCACCCCGCAATGGCTGGACGAACTGCGCGCGCGCGTCACGCTGTCGACCCTCATCGGCCGCACCGTGAAGGTCACGCGCGCCGGGCGCGAGTATAAAGCCTGCTGCCCCTTCCATAACGAAAAGACGCCCAGCTTCACGATCAACGACGAAAAGGGCTTCTACCACTGCTTCGGGTGCAGCGCGCATGGCGATGCGATCCGCTGGATGACCGACCAGCGCGGGCTGTCGTTCATGGACGCGGTGAAGGAACTCGCCGCCGAGGCCGGCATGGACGTCCCCGCCGCCGACCCGCGCGCCGCGAAAAAGGCCGAGGAGGCGGCGAGCCTGCGCGATGTCGTACAGGGCGCGGCCGACTGGTTCACCCAGCAGCTCGGCAGCAGCAACGGCGCCCCGGCGCGCGAATATCTCGCCAAGCGCGGGATTTCGGAGGCGACGCGCAAGACGTTCGGTTTCGGCCTCGCGCCCGACAGCCGCAGCGCATTGAAGGAAGCGCTCAAGAAATTCCCCACCGCGATGCTCGTCGAATCGGGGATGCTGATCGCGGTCGATGACAAGGAACCGTACGACCGCTTCCGCGGCCGCCTGATGATCCCGATCCGCGACGCGCGCGGGCGCGTGATCGCCTTCGGCGGGCGCATCTTGGGCGACGGCGAGCCCAAATATCTGAACTCGCCCGACACGCCTTTGTTCGACAAGGGGCGCGTTCTCTACAATCTCGACAAAGCCAGCCCTGCGTCGCGGCAGACGAACCGGATCATCGTCGTCGAAGGCTATATGGACGTCATCGCGCTCGCCGAGGCAGGGATCGCCGACGCGGTCGCGCCGCTCGGCACCGCGCTGACCGAGGCGCAGCTGGGGCTGATCTGGCGGATGGTGCCGGTGCCGATCCTCTGCTTCGATGGCGATGCGGCGGGACAGAAAGCGGCGATGCGCGCCGCGATGCGCGCGCTCCCCCTGCTCCGTCCCGGTTTCAGCCTTGCCTTTGCGACGCTGCCGGCGGGGCAGGACCCCGACGACATCGTTCGCGCCAGGGGGGCCGAAGGGTTCAATGCGATCCTTGAAGACACGCAGCCGCTGGTCGAACGGCTGTGGGCGCATGAGGTCAGCGCCGGTCCGCTCGCGACCCCGGAGGAACGGGCAGCGCTCAAGACGCGGCTGCTCGCACACGCCGATGCGATCGAGGATGCCGACGTCCGCCACCATTATCGCGAAGCATTCCGCGAGCGGCTCGATGCCCTGTTCGCCCGGCAACGCCCGGAGCGGCCGCAGCGCCAGCCGTGGACGCCGAACCCGCCGCGCGGCGGATCCTATGGCGGCAACCGGCGCTTTGTCCCCGATCCGCGGCTGCAACCTCCGGCGGATGAGACGCGTTCCATCGGACAGGCCGGAATTGCGGCGCCATTGATCGCCGCCCTGATCGGCGGCCTGCTCCGCTATCCGGGCATTATTCGACGCCATGACGAGGAGTTGGCAAGGCTTGCGATCGGTGACCCGCAGGATGCGGAACTGCTCGATGCGATGCTTGACATCGGCCTGCGGCAAGAAGGGCTTGATTGCGAGGGCTTGCTTGCCATATTGGAGCCAATGAAAGTGTATAATAGGGCGACGACATTGCTCCGAGCCGATGGAATGCACTTCTCATTCAATCGCTCGCCGAAAAAGAATGAGGCTATCGATCATAATCGGGCGCAGAGGGAGCTTTCCGAGTTTATCTCTCTCGTAAATACGCAGGCGGAGCTGAAAATGCGTCGTTTGCACGCCGACGAGATCGCAAGAGCCAGACTCGATGAACAGTCCATCGCCGAGCAGCAACGGCTGCGAGCGATGGATGAAGACCTGATGCACCGGCTTCAGGCGCTGCGCGAAGGCAGCGTCTAGAACCGAAACCACTTATTGCCCCAAGGCAAGGAACAAGAATGGCTACCAAAAGCACCGCCGCCGAAACCGACACCGACGCTCCGCTGATCGACCTGAACGAGGCCGATGTCAAAAAGCTGATCGCGCGCGGCAAGAAGCGTGGTTACCTGACCTATGACGAACTGAATGCGGCGCTGCCGCAGGATGAGATGTCGTCGGAGCAGATCGAGGACATCATGTCGGCCATTTCCGACATGGGCATCAACATCGTCGAAAGCGACGAGGATGTGCAGGAAGAAGCCGATCAGGAAACCGACGACGAAGTCGACGTCAGCGCCGGTACGGGTTCGGTGTCGAACCCCGCGATCGAAAAGAAAAAGGAAACGGTCGATCGCACCGACGATCCCGTTCGCATGTATCTGCGCGAAATGGGCGCGGTCGAACTGCTCAGCCGTGAAGGCGAAATCGCAATCGCCAAGCGCATCGAGGCGGGTCGCGACACGATGATCCTGGGCCTTTGCGAAAGCCCGCTGACCTTCAACGCGATCATCGACTGGTCGACTGCGCTGAACAATGGCGACATGCAGCTGCGCGAGATCGTCGATCTGGAAGCGATGCTGTCGAAGGACCCGGCACCCGAAAACCTCGACGAGGAGGGTGCCGAGGACGACGGCGAAATCAGCGAAAAGACCGCCGGCGTCTCGTTCAAGGACGAAGATGAGGTCGAGGAAGAACCCGCCGCCGACGGCGACGACGAGGACGGCGAAGGATCGTCGGGCAAGCGTGAGAGCTTCGAGGAAGACGAAGAAGACAACACGCTCAGCCTCGCCGCGATGGAAGAGTTGCTGAAGCCCGACGCGCTCGAAAAATTCGCCAACATCACCAAAAGCTTCAAGGCCTTTTCCAAGCTTCAGGAAGCGCGGCTTGAATCGCTTTCGGGCGGCGAGGAATTTCCCGCGGCGTCGGAAAAGAAATATCACAAGCTGCGCGAGGAGCTGACCGCGCAGGTCGAAAGCGTGCAGTTCCACGGCACCAAGATCGAATATCTCGTCGACCAGCTTTACAGCTATAATCGCCGCCTGACCGCGCTCGGCGGCCAGATGCTGCGCCTTGCCGAGCGTCACAAGGTGCCGCGCAAGTCGTTCCTCGACAATTATGTCGGGCGCGAGCTGGAAGAAAACTGGCTCGACGACGTCGGCTCGATCGACAAGAAATGGGCTGCCTTCGCCGA
>NZ_MIAM01000049.1:131594-143149 GCF_001830555.1 Sphingopyxis sp. RIFCSPHIGHO2_12_FULL_65_19
CGAAATCGCGCAAGCCGCGGGCATGAGCCTGACCGAATTCCGCCGCGTCGTGAACATGGTGCAAAAAGGTGAGCGCGAGGCGCGTATCGCCAAGAAGGAAATGGTCGAGGCGAACCTGCGTCTCGTCATCTCGATCGCCAAGAAATATACGAACCGCGGGCTGCAATTCCTCGACCTCATCCAGGAAGGCAATATTGGCCTGATGAAGGCGGTCGACAAGTTCGAGTATCGCCGCGGCTACAAGTTCAGCACCTATGCGACCTGGTGGATCCGGCAGGCGATCACCCGCTCGATCGCCGACCAGGCGCGCACGATCCGCATCCCGGTCCATATGATCGAGACGATCAACAAGCTGGTCCGGTGCAGCCGCCAGTTCCTCCACGAAAGCGGCCGCGAGCCGACGCCCGAGGAAATGGCCGAACGGCTGTCGATGCCGCTCGAAAAGGTCCGCAAGGTGATGAAGATCGCCAAGGAGCCGATCAGCCTCGAAACGCCGATCGGCGACGAGGAAGACAGCCACCTCGGCGATTTCATCGAGGACAAGAATGCGGTCATTCCGGTCGATGCCGCGGTGCAATCGAACCTCAAGGAAACCGTCACCCGCGTCCTCGCCTCGCTGACGCCGCGTGAGGAACGCGTGCTGCGCATGCGCTTCGGCATCGGGATGAACACCGACCACACGCTCGAGGAAGTCGGCCAGCAGTTCAGCGTGACCCGCGAACGCATCCGCCAGATCGAGGCGAAGGCGCTCCGCAAGCTCAAGCACCCGAGCCGCAGCCGCAAGATGCGCAGCTTCCTCGACCAATAATCAAAGGCCCCGCTTCGGCGGGGCTTTTTTTTCGGCGGTTAACCCGTTGCGGCGAAGTCGGTTTGGGGGTGGTGAGCGGACATCAATCGCGGTAGTATTTCGCAGTTGGACAATAGCGAGGCTGATGTTCACGTGGACGGATGGTGAGCCGATGATCCGCGAGACGCGTGATGAAGAGTGGGATCGTCTTTGGGCGCAGTCCGATGCTTGGGAGCGAGCCAGTTCCAACCAAATCGAGCTTCTTTCCGAGGAAGGCGATCATAGTTGGGACCTGATCCAGCATGCCGGTAAGATTGCCGAAGAAGATCCGGCAGCTTCTTTCCAACTATATCTCGAGGCTGTGGATGGCGGCTCAGCTTGGTCGATGGAAAAGGTTGGGTGGCACTATTGGACTGGTACCGGAGTAGCCGCCGATCCGGATATGGCCCTGAAATATTACCATCGTGCCATCGGCGCGGGGTCGTGGATGGCTACGCTTTATTACGCCCGCCTGCTTGCCGAACTGGGGCATTATGATGCTTGCGAAAGCACCCTGAACGACGGGGTCGCGTCGGGTTTCATACCGGCCTATTTCTGGCTTGGTTGGAGCCGCTACACGCGGTCGAAGACGTCCTTGGCGCGCCGACAGGTCCGCCCCCTAATGGAACACGCCGCTGAAGAAGGGCACCCGATGGCGAAGCTCTTCCTCGCCCGATGGATGGCGCGCGGGTATTTTGGCTTCCATAATATTCCGCGTGGTTGGGTGTCCGTTGTGCGATTGGCCGCGAGTTCTGCTGCCGCCGAAAGATCAACCGCCCCCGCCTAACGTCCGCTATCGGTCGTTAGCTGCCATTGTTTCCAATCCCCCGCCCTCACTTTCCGTTTACGTAAAGGGATTGCACGCCACGCCGCGAGGCGATAACCCTCCCCCCATGTTTTTCGGCTTTCTCGACGAGCTTCGTGCCGCGGGCATTCCCGCCAGCCTGAAAGAGCATCTGATGCTGCTGGAGGCGCTCGACCGCGAGGTGATCGACCGCAGCCCCGAGCAATTCTATTATCTGTCGCGCGCCATCTATGTGAAGGATGAAGGCCTGCTCGACCGCTTCGACCAGGTGTTCAACAAGGTCTTCAAGGGCATCCTGTCCGATTATGGGCAGAATCCGGTCGACGTCCCCGCCGACTGGTTGAAAGCCGTGGCCGAAAAATTCCTGACCCCGGAGGAAATGGCGGCGATCGAATCGCTGGGCGACTGGGACAAGATCATGGAGACGCTGAAAGAGCGGCTCGAGGAACAGCAGAAGCGCCACGAGGGCGGCAGCAAGTGGATCGGCACCGGCGGCACGTCGCCCTTTGGCAATTCGGGTTACAACCCTGAAGGCGTGCGGATTGGCGGCGAGAGCAAACACAAGCGCGCGCTGAAAGTCTGGGAAAAGCGCGAGTTCCAGAATCTCGACAACACCAAGGAACTCGGCACCCGCAACATCAAGATCGCGCTGCGCCGCCTCCGGAAATTCGCGCGCGAGGGTGCCGCCGACGAGCTCGACATTCCGGGCACGATCGACGGCACCGCGCGGCAGGGCTGGCTCGACATCAAAATGCGCCCCGAACGGCGCAACGCGGTCAAGCTGCTGCTGTTTCTCGACGTCGGCGGCTCGATGGACCCCTTCATCAAGCTGTGCGAAGAATTGTTCAGCGCCGCGACGACTGAATTCAAGAATCTCGAATTCTTCTATTTCCACAATTGCCCGTACGAAGGCGTGTGGAAGGATAACAAGCGCCGCTGGTCCGAACGCCACCAGATGTGGGACATCCTCCACAAATACGGCCATGATTATAAAGTGATCTTCGTCGGCGATGCGTCGATGAGCGCCTATGAGATCACCCACCCGGGCGGCAGCGTCGAACATTTCAACGAAGAATCGGGCGCGGTCTGGCTCCAGCGCATCACCCATGTCTATCCCGCCGCGGTGTGGCTGAACCCGGTGCCCGAGGCGCATTGGGGCTACACCCAGTCGGTGAAGCTCATCAAACAGCTGATGAACGATCGCATGTACCCGCTAAGCCTGTCGGGGCTCGACGATGCGATGCGCGAGCTGACGCGCAAGCATTGATCCACAGTTTCATTTAATCGTCATTGCGAGGGCCGAAGGCCCGTGGCAATCCGGAGTTCGCGTAAACCGCCCTGGATTGCTTCGCTTCGCTCGCAATGACGAGAAATTAGACCCCGCCATGTTCGACCTCCCCCTCGTCACCATCCTGCTGCTTACCGGCTTCATCAATTTGATCGGCGCGCTTGCCTATGCCGCGCGGATTGCCGGGGTGCGGACGCGGCGGATTGCGATGTCGTTCGCGCTGTTCAACATCCTCGTGCTCTTTTCGCGCACCTCGAACAGCTTCCTCGGCCCTTTTCTCGCCAAAAGGATCGAGACGCGGCTGCATGACGGCAACGGCGCGTCGCTGTTCATCGACATGCAGCTGGTGCTCGCCGCGGCGAGCGTCGCGACGTTGATCGGCATCCTGCTGGTGCCCACCGGACAGCGGATGTTTGCCGCGGCGATCGGCTGGTACCAGACCAACCGGTCGACGACAAAGCTGGCGGTCAAGGCGGTGAGCCCGAGCGGACTGCGCACCCTGGGCCGCTCGCTGACGTTTCCCAGCCTTGCGCATCTCAAACGCTGGAAAATGCCGAAAGGGATCGGCTGGGGCGTGCTGATCGCCAACTGCCTCGCGCAGTCGCTGCTTGCTGTTGGCGTCGTCGCCTCGCTCTACGCTGGTTATCTGGCACCCGAGTTTCGCGTCACGGCATCGCAGCTGTCGGCGCTGATCAATGGCTTTGCGACGATCCTGCTCTTCGCCTTCATCGACCCGCAGCTGTCGGTGATGACCGACGACGCGGTCGAGGGCAAAGTCGACGAGGCCGATTTCCGCCGCGCCATCACGCTGATTTCGCTGAGCCGCCTTGTCGGCACGATCCTGGCGCAGGCGCTGCTGCTGCCGGCCGCGATGCTGATCGCCTGGGTCGCCGTCTATGTCTGACGCGCCACGCGGCCAGTCGCGCTTTCACGCCGTTCGGATGCGGCTGGAGGCGATGGCGATCACGCCGGGACCGCGCGGCTGGTTCCTCGAATTTCTCGTCTTCGGCTTCAAGCAGGGATGGGCGTGCCTGTTCGGCGGGCTGATGCTCGCGCTGCTGCTCGGCACGCACCTGTTCTGGCCCGACGACGCGCCGCTCCACCGTTATGACGCGATCACGATCGGCGCGGTGCTGATCCAGCTAGGCATGCTCGCCTTTCGGCTGGAGACGCCGAAAGAGGCTCTCGTCATCCTGATCTTCCACATCGTCGGCACGGTGATGGAATTATTCAAGACCGCCGCCGGGTCATGGCAATATCCCGAAGCGAGCCTGCTCCACATCGGCGCGGTGCCGCTCTTCTCGGGCTTCATGTATGCCGCGGTCGGCAGCTATATTGCGCGCGTGTGGCGCATCTTCGATTTTCGCTACACCGGCTATCCGCCGATGTGGACGAGCTATGCGCTCGCGGCGGCGATCTACGTCAATTTCTTCGCGCATCACTGGACCTACGACATCCGCTGGTTCCTGTTCGCGGCGACGGCGCTGCTGTTCTGGCGCTGTCAGGTGTGGTTCCGGCCGCTGCACGTCCACCGCCGGATGCCCTTGCTCGTCGGCTGGGGGCTTGTCGCGCTGTTCATTTGGTTCGCCGAGAATATCGGCACCTTCGCCCGCGCCTGGACCTATCCCAGCCAGGACGATGGCTGGCACATGGTGGGGCTGGAAAAGCTCGGCAGCTGGTATCTGCTGATGATCATCTCGTTCGTGCTGGTCAGCCTCGTCCAGCGGCCGAAAGCGCCGGATCAGCCGAACGGCCGGTCGATCGACGGTGGCGGTTCGCTGAACCATTTGGGGCCGTTGTCGGTCATGTAGAAACAATCCTCAAGCCGGATGCCGAATTCGCCGGGGATGTAGATTCCCGGTTCGTTCGAGAAACACATGCCGGGCGCGAGCTTCGTCGTTTCGCCGCGCACCAGATTGACCGGTTCATGCCCATCGAGCCCGATGCCGTGGCCTGTGCGATGCGAGGTGCCGGGCAGCTTGTAACCCGGTCCCCAGCCGAGGCTTTCATAATAGGCCCGCACCGCGTCGTCGACTTTGCCCGCGGGTGTGCCGAGTTTCGCCGCGGCGAATGCGACGTCCTGCCCCTTGCGCATCTGGTCCCACACCTGCCGCTGGCGCGTCGTCGCCTTGCCGTAAACGAAGCTGCGCGAGATGTCGGATTGATAGCCGTGGACGGTCGCGCCGCAGTCCATCAGCACGACTTCGCCCTCGCGCACCGCCTGCGGCTTGCCCGATCCATGCGGATAGGCGCTCGCTTCGCCAAGCAGTATCAGCTCGAACTCGCTCTTGCCGCCCAGCGCCCGCGTCGCCGCGGCCATGATCGCGCCGATCTGCGCCGGGGTCATGCCAGCCTCGATGCGCGGCGCGGTGTGGCGATAAGCAGCAAGTGTGATGACGTTCGCGATCTGCATCAGCGCGATCTCGGCGGGCGACTTGTGCATCCGGCAGCCGCGCACCACGGGCGCGCCATTGACCACCGTCGCACCCGGCATCGCCTTTTCGAGGCCGTCGACCGCGAAATAGCGCACGGTTTCCTCGACCCCGATTTTGCCCTTCGCCAGCCCGCGCTTGCCGAGCCATGCGGCGACCACGGCGAGCGGGTTCTCGTCCTCGTTCCACGTCAGCACCTCGGCCTCGACGCCCAGGCTCTCGCGCACCGAAGGTTCTTCAAAGAAAGGCGTGACGATCGCGACCTCGCCCTCGCGCGTCAGCACCGCGGCGGTCAGCCGCTCGCTGCGCCACCATTCGACGCCGGTGAAATAGATGAGGCTCGATCCCGGCTCGATCAGCAGCGCGCCGATATCGTTGGCGGCCATCAACGCTTTCGCCTTGGCGATCCGCGCCATACGCTCGGCGGTGCCGATCGGCACAGCCTTGGCGGCAAGGTTCGGGAGTCCCGCCGTGTCGGCGGCGAAGGATGAAGCAGGCAAGCTCAACGCCAAACCGCCTATCGCCGCCGTGCCCAGAAACTGCCGCCGATGCATCGTCATCCCCTTGCTCAGTAGATCAGCAGGTCGGCGATCTCCGCACGCCATCCGGCCTCGTCGGGCGACGCCAGCGCATCAAGGTCGCCCGCGTCCGCCCCCGCATCGTCAACCCAATCGCGTAAGGCAGGTCCGCCGTTGATCACGTCGATCGCGAGCACATCGTCGGTATATTCATATTTGAAATCCTTGCCGCGCCAGATCGGATAGTCCGGATAGAGGCTGCGGATCGCCTTGAAGCCAAGCGCCTGCACGCGCCACGGCTGGAACGCATCATCGTCGTACCACGGCCCGTCGGCGTGGATATGCACGCCGCTATTGAGCTGGCCGACATGCTTGTGAAAGGTCGGCTGGAACCAGATATCGCGCAGCTTGCACCCGCCGAGCCATTGCGGCGCGAGGCGCTGCATCTCTGCGATCACCGCCTTCGCATCGATGTCGGGCGCGCCGAACAGTTCGAGCGGACGCGTCGTGCCCCTGCCCTCGCTGAGTGTCGCCCCCTCGACCATCACCGTGCCGGCATAGGCGCGCGCCATATTGACGTTCGCGGCGTTGGGGCTGGGGTTGATCCACGCGCGGTCCGTGGGCCAGCCGAAGCCGGGGCCTTTTGGCTCCCAGCCCTCCATCTCGATGACGCGGTAATCGACGTCGAGCCCGAAGTGACGGATGAACCAGTGCCCCATCTCGCCCATCGTGAGGCCGTGGCGCATCACCATCGGCCCCGCGCCGACGAAACTTTCCCATCCGGGCAGAAGGCGGGTGCCCTCGACCGGCCGCCCCGCCGGATTGGGCCGGTCGAGCACCCACACCGCCTTGCCATGCTGTGCCGCGGCCTCGAGCACATAGAGCAGGGTCGTCACATAGGTGTAGATGCGGCAGCCGAGGTCTTGCAGGTCGACGAGCATGACGTCGAACGTGTGCATCGATTGGCCCGACGGGCGGCGCACCTCGCCATAGAGGCTGAACACCGGCATGCCATAGATCGGATCGGTGAAGTCGGGCGACTCCATCATATTGTCCTGAAGGTCGCCGCGCACGCCGTGCTGCGGGCCGAACACCGCGGTGATGTCGAGCCCCGAAGCGACAAGCGCGTCGATACTGTGCGCCAGGTCGGCGGTGACCGAGGCGGGGTGCGCGAGCAGCGCGACGCGCTTGCCTTCGAGCGGTTTGCGAAGCGCCGGGTGGGCGAGCAGGCGGTCGATGCCGAAGTGAACAGTCATGCCGCGTCGGGTGCCCCAAGCGTGAGTGCAAAGCAATCGGGATGATGGAAGTCGGGTTTGCCAAGCGGGTGCGCGAGCGCCCAATAGCTTTTGGTGCCGTCAAGCTCCTCGATCACCGCCGACAGCGCGAGTTTCGCACCCTTGTCGGGAAAAATGCCGGGCTCGACGCGCAGCGCATAGCGTTGATCGCCCTTGTCGGCCGCCATTTCCCACGGGGCAAGATCATCGACGCGGAGCAGCGAGCGATAATCGTCGAATTGGTAGCAGGCCCATCGACCATCGGGCGAATAGTTGAACTCGGTGTAGTCGGGCTCGCCTTCTTCGGTCAGGAACGCCTCGAAACAGGTGCTTTCCCACAATCCGTCGGTCGCACTATCGGCAATCACCAGCTCGCCCTGGCCGTCGGGCAGCACGAGTGCGGAGACCGCGCCATCGACGACGAAGCGCAGCGCAAAGCCGTCCTCGAACGACAGGCCGACCTCAACCGCGACCGCACGCACCGCTTTGCCCGGCGTATCGGGGTGGCAGATCAGTTCCCTGCGGATGCTATCCAAATATCAAACCCCATGCTAAGCGCCCGCCCGCTATGACGAACTATAAATCCGACCTGCTGCGCCTCCTCGATGAGCGAGGCTATATCCATCAGACGACCGACGCGGAAGGGCTGGATGCACTCGCGGCGAAACAGATCGTCCCCGGATACATCGGTTTCGACGCGACCGCGCCCAGCCTGCACGTCGGCAGCCTCGTCCAGATCATGATGCTGCGCCGCCTGCAACAGACGGGGCACAAGCCCGTCGTGCTGATGGGCGGCGGGACGACGCGCATCGGTGACCCCACCGGCCGCGACGAAAGCCGCAAGATGCTGTCGGATGAGGCAATCGCGGCGAACATCGCGTCGATCTTCAGCATATTCCAGCGCTTCCTTCACTTCGGTGACGGACCGACCGATGCGGTGATGGTCGACAACCAGGACTGGCTCGGCAAGCTTGGCTATATCGAGCTGCTGCAGGAAGTCGGCACGCACTTCACCATAAACCGCATGATGACATTCGATTCGGTCAAGCTGCGGCTCGAACGCGAACAGCCGATGACCTTCCTCGAATTCAATTACATGATCCTTCAGGGCTATGATTTCCGGCACCTGTCAAAGACCATGAACGTCCGTTTGCAAATGGGTGGATCGGACCAGTGGGGCAATATCGTCAACGGCATGGAGCTGGGCCGCCGCATGGACGGCGCCGACCTCTATGGCCTGACGACTCCGCTGCTGACCACCGCGGCGGGGGCAAAAATGGGCAAAACGGCCGCCGGAGCGGTGTGGCTTAATCCCGAACAACTGTCCCATTTTGACTATTGGCAATATTGGCGCAACTGCGACGACCGTGACGTCGGCAAGTTCCTGCGGCTGTTCACCGATATGCCGATGGACGAGATCGCGCGCCTCGAAGCACTTGAGGGTGCCGAGATCAACGCAGCGAAGAAGATTCTCGCCGACGCCGCGACGACGATGTGCCGCGGCGACGAGGCAGCACAAGCTGCGTCGGAAACCGCCGCGCAAACCTTTGAAAAGGGACAGATTGGCGGCGACCTTCCGCAAGCAGTCGCGCCCGCCGAGGGGCTCAGCGTCGTCGATGCGCTGCGCGAACTGGGCTTTGCAGGCTCGAACAAGGAGGCGCGCCGCAAGCTCGAAGAGGGCGCGGTAAAGGTCGATGGTGAAGTCGTTCGCGACCCCCAGCTTCGCATCGTGCCGGGCGCCGATCCCGTTCCGGTCAGCCTGGGGTCAAAAAAACATGGCCTTGTGACCCGCTAGAGCGCAGACCAGCGTTTACGACTTCTTCAGCAATCGGGTGGATCGTCATGGTCAAATCAACAAGGTCCACGAAAATGCGCAAGATCGACACCAGCAAGGCCCATTATGTCGGCCTCGACCAGCGGATTGCTCCGCGTAGCGACGTCTATTGCCGCCTGCCCTTCGTCATGCCCGACGGACGGCAGGAAATGTGCACCTGCGTCAACATCAGCGCCGACGGCATGCTGATGCGTTTTGAACGCGGATTGGAAATCGGTGACCTCGTCGTGCTTCGCATGCCGATCATCGGTCGAACCTCAGCAAAAGTCGTCTGGTCGCTTGCCGGCAAGACGGGTTTGCAGTTTGAAAAATCCATCTCGGTCGAGGATTATCTGCCGATGATCCGCGCCATGGGCGCCCGCGGCGACGTCAACTAACCGCTTCGCAGGAGCGGCACCGCCGCATCCCGCTCGAACAGATAGAGGCAGAGGCGCACCGCCTCTGCCCGTGCCCCCTCCATGCCGCCATCGCGCTCGACGAACAGACGGGCGTCATCATGCGCCACCGGCAGCAACCTGACGAGTTGTTCGGCGGTCGCCAGCCGGTAATCGGCATCCCCCGACTGTTTGAGGCCGAGCAACTCGCCGCCACCGCGCAGCTCCAGATCCTTCTCTGCAATGACGAAACCGTCATTGGTATCGCGCATCAGCGCCAGCCGCTCGCGCGCGGTTTCCGACAGATTCTGCGAGCGGAGCAACAGGCATATGGATTTGGCGGTGCCGCGACCGACGCGTCCGCGCAGTTGGTGGAGCTGTGCGAGGCCGAAACGATCGGCATGTTCGACGATCATCAGGCTCGCCGCGGGCACATCGACCCCCACTTCGATCACCGTGGTCGCCACGAGGACGCCGATTTCGCCCGCCTGAAAGCGCGCCATGACGTCATCCTTTTCGGGGCCCTTCATCCGGCCGTGGACAAGCCCGACGCGCGCGTCACCCAACCGTTCGCGCAGCAGCACGGCCCGGTCTTCCGCCGCCGCGAGTTCGCTCCCTTCGCTTTCGGCGACGAGCGGGCAGACCCAATAGGCCTGGGCGCCGGTCGACAGATGCCGGTCGAGCCCGTCGACCACTTCGTCGAGCCGGTCGACCGACACCACGCGGGTGTCGATGGGCGTCCGCCCCGGCGGCATCTCGTCGATCTGCGACACATCCATTTCGCCGTGATTGGCGAGTTGCAGCGTGCGCGGGATCGGCGTCGCGGTCATCACGAGAAGGTGCGGCGGGCGCGCCGCCTTTTGCGTCAGCATCAACCGCTGTGCGACGCCGAAACGATGCTGTTCGTCGACGACGACGAGCGCGAGATCCTTGTAGGTCACCGCCTGCTGGAAGATCGCGTGCGTGCCGACGAGAATATCGATGCTGCCGTCGGCGAGCCCCATCAATGTCGATTCGCGCACTCTTCCCTTGTCGCGTCCGGTGAGGATCGCGAGGTTGACCGGCAGGCCCGCGAGCATCCGCTGCAAGGTCGCGAAATGCTGGCGCGCCAGAATCTCGGTGGGCGCGAGCAGCGCAGCCTGCGTCCCTGCCTCCACCGCCGCCAGCATCGCGCGCAAGGCGACAAGCGTCTTGCCGGACCCGACGTCGCCTTGGAGCATGCGCAGCATTGGCGTATCCTGCGCCATGTCGCCCGCAATCTCGCGGCCAACGCGCTCCTGCGAGCCCGTCAGCCCGAAAGGCAGCTTCAGCGCGTCGGTCAGCCGGCCATCGCCGACGATCGGTCTGCCCTTGCGCGTCCGCAGCCCCTGCCGGATCAGCATCAGCGCAACCTGACTGGCGAAAATCTCGTCATAAGCAAGCCGGTCGCGCGCGGCCTCGTCACGCGGGCTGGCGTGCGCGCGCGCCATCGCTTCACGCCACGCCGGCCAGCCCCGGCTCGCGAGCAGCGGGGCGTCGATCCATTCGGCAAGATCGGGCCGACGTTCAAGCGCAACCTGCCCCAGCTGCGACAGTCGCGCGTTGGTCAGGCCTTCGGTCAGCGGATAGACCGGCTCATGCTCGGCGATCCCCGCCTCGTCCCCCGGCTCGACGACTTGGTCGGGGTGCACGATCTGGCGCATGTCGCCATAAAGGTCGAGGCGGCCCGAAACGCGGCGCTTTTCGCCCAAAGGAAACAGCTTGCGCGCAAGTCCCGATGTCCGCCCGAAATAAACGAGGCGAACATGGTCACCGGCGCCGTCGAACGCCTCCACCCCGAAGGGCGCGCGCGGACTACGACCGGGGCGGTAATCCTGCGCAGTCAGTTCGACGATGATCGTCTGTCCCGCCTGCGCTTCGTCAAGCCGCTCGACGGGAAAGCGCGAGATCAATCCGGTCGGGAGATGGAACAGCACGTCGACGACGCGCTCGAGCCCCAGCCGCGTCAGCGGCTTGGCGAGCTGCGGCCCGACGCCTTTCAGGTCGGTGAGCGCGGCGAAGAGTGGATTGAGGATTTCGGGTCGCATGATCGTTCAGGCTATCTAGCGCGAGCCTTTCCAACTTGCACCTCCCCTCTCCCCGTGCGGGAGAGGAAAGCGAGACTTGCCCCGGACCTGTCCGGGGCTTAGTCGCAGCCGGAGAGGGGTATGCGCTTGCAAAGCAAG
>NZ_MIAM01000049.1:143163-153969 GCF_001830555.1 Sphingopyxis sp. RIFCSPHIGHO2_12_FULL_65_19
ATTCCGCGCCTGGCACCGCGGCACGCGCGAGGCCGATTATATGATCGGCGGGTTCTTCGACCGCTATTCGGCTGGTTGGGGCGAGGAAGAGATCGCGTGGTACGAGATCGTCGTCGAGGAAGATGATGTCGACATCATGGCCTGGGCGCTCGGCACCGGCGAGCCGCCCGCGCATCTCGACAGACCCGATATGATCGCCGCGATGCGCCGACTGGATTATATCCCGCTGCCATGACCCGCTCCGCCGCCGAAATTTTCGCCGCCACCGCGTCGGCGCCCACGCCGCTGACGCTGGCGCGCGTCGCCGATGGCTTCCTGCCGTTGTTGCTCGCCGATCTGGCGCGGGCGAGCGACAAGCGCCTGGTCTATGTCGCAACCGACGATACAGCGATGCAGGCGATCGCCGACGCGGCGCCTTTTTTTGCGCCCGACCTGATCGTCCATCGCTTCCCGGCGTGGGATTGCCTCCCCTACGACCGCGCCGGACCGTCGATGCGTGTCAGCGCCGACCGGCTGGCGACGCTTTCGGCGTTGCAGCTTGCCCCGAAACGCGGCGAGCTGATCCTGACGACGGTAGCCGCGATCACGCAGCGGACCCTAACACCATTTCGCATTCGCCAGCTCGCAACGACGCTGGCCGCAGGGCAACGGATCGACCGCGACGCGCTGGCCGAGCTGCTCGTCTCCAACGGTTTCAGCCGCGTCGATACCGTCGCCGATCAGGGCGAGTTCGCGGTGCGCGGCGGCATTCTCGATCTCTTCCCCGCCGGCGAGGAAACCGGCCTGCGCGTCGACTTCTTCGGTGACGAGATCGAGAGCATCCGCCGTTTCGACCCCGCCGACCAGCGCAGCCTCGGTCCCGCCAAGGCGCTGCAACTGCTCCCCGCGTCGGAAACTTTGCTCGACGAGGCGACGATCAAGCGGTTTCGGTCCGCCTATCGCGACCTGTTCGGCGGACAGTCGACGGGCGACCCCCTTTATCAGGCGGTGAGCGAGGGTCGGCGGCAGGCGGGCATGGATCATTGGCTGCCGCTGTTCGAGGACCGGCTGGCAACGCTGTTCGACCATATCGACCCCGCGACCCCGGTGCTGCGCGGCCATCGCACCGAGGCAACCGCCGAGACGCGCTTTGCCGCAATTGCCGACTATCACGCCAACCGCGTCGCGGCCGAACGCGAATCGCCAGGCAGCTATCGCCCGCTCGCGCCCGAAACGCTCTATCTGACCGAGGCGGACTGGTCGGGCGCCACATCGCAGCGCCCCATCCATATTGTCACGCCGTTCGACGTTGCGCCTGCTGCGACGGTCGTCGACCTTGAAACCTTTGCCGCGCGCGACTTCACGCCCGAACGCACGGCCGATCTCAATGTCTATGACAAGGTCGCCGACCATCTGTCCGACGAGCGCCGCAAGGGCCGCAAAACGATCATCGCCAGCTATTCGGGCGGCGCGCGCGAACGCCTGTCGGGGTTGCTGCGCGATCATGGCGTCACCTCGCTCGCACCCGCCGACAGCTGGCAGGATGCGCTGGGCACCGCCTCGGCGGAAAGCGGCGGCGCAACTGCAATGGTCGTCCTGCCGCTCGACCATGGCTTTGCGAGCGACGCGATCAGCCTGCTCACCGAACAGGATATCCTCGGCGAACGCCTCGTCCGCCGCCAGAAGCGCCGCAAAAGCGCCGATGCCTTCCTCGCCGAACTCGCGACGCTCAGCGTCGGCGACCTTGTCGTCCACCTCGACCATGGCATCGGGCGCTATGAGGGGCTGACGCAGATTCCCGTCGGCAGCAGTCCGCACGACTGCGTCGCACTCACTTACGCCGGCGGCGACAAGCTTTACGTTCCCGTCGAAAATCTCGACGTGCTCTCGCGCTACGGCGGCGAGAGCGACGGCGTCGCGCTCGACAAGCTTGGCGGCGAAGCCTGGCAGCGCCGCAAGGCGCGTATGAAGGAACGGATTCGCGAGATTGCGGGCGAGCTGCTCGCAACCGCGGCGCAGCGGGCGCTGCGTTCGGGCGAATTGCTCGCGCAGGATGCGGCATATCCCGCTTTTGCCGACCGCTTTCCCTATCAGGAGACCGACGACCAGGACCGCGCGATCGGCGATGTGCTCGCCGACATGGCGTCGGGGCGCCCGATGGACCGGCTCGTCTGCGGCGACGTCGGCTTCGGCAAGACCGAGGTCGCCTTGCGCGCCGCTTTCGTCGCCGCGATGGCAGGGGTGCAGGTTGCGGTTGTCGTGCCGACGACGCTGCTCGCGCGCCAGCATTACACGAACTTCGTCGAACGTTTCAAAGGCTTCCCGATCAATATCGGTCGCCTGTCGCGCCTGGTCCCCGCGAGCGAGGCGCAGAAAACCCGCGATGGCCTGTCGGCGGGCACGATCGACATCGTCGTCGGCACCCACGCGGTCATCGCGAAATCGGTCGAGTTCAAGAATCTCGGCCTCGTCATCGTCGACGAGGAACAACGCTTCGGTGTGGTCCACAAGGAACGGCTGAAGCAGCTCAAGGCCGACGTCCACGTCCTGACGCTCACCGCGACGCCGATCCCGCGCACGCTGCAAATGGCGATGTCGGGCCTCCGCGAACTCAGCGTGATCCAGACGCCGCCCGTCGATCGCCTGGCGGTGCGGACCTATGTCGCGCCATGGGACCCCGTCGTGATCCGCGAGGCGCTGCTCCGCGAACATGACCGCGGCGGGCAAAGCTTCTTCGTCACCCCGCGCATCAAGGATTTGCCCGATATCGAGGAATTTCTGCGGACGCGGGTGCCGGAGATCAAATATGTCGTCGCGCACGGTCAAATGGCGCCGGGCGATGTCGAAGAGCGGATGAGTGCCTTCTACGACCGCAAATATGACGTCCTCGTTTCGACGACGATCGTGGAAAGCGGGCTCGACATTCCAAGCGCAAACACGCTGATCGTCCATCGCGCCGACCGTTTCGGCCTTGCGCAGCTTTACCAGCTGCGCGGCCGCGTCGGACGGTCGAAGACCCGCGCCTATGCCTACCTCACGACACTCGAAGGCGGCGCGATTACCGACACGGCCGAAAAACGGCTCAAGCTGCTTGGCGATCTCGACACGCTCGGCGCGGGGTTTCAGCTGGCGAGCCACGACCTCGACATCCGCGGCGCGGGCAATCTCGTCGGCGATGAGCAATCGGGGCATATCCGCGAGGTCGGATTCGAGCTCTATCAGTCGATGCTGGAAGAGGCGATTTTGGTCGCCAAAGCCGAGGGCGCGGGCAAGTTGCCACCGCGCGAAGCCTTGTCGCCGGTCATCACCGTCGACGCGCCGATCCTGATCCCCGAGGATTATGTGCCCGACCTGCCGCTGCGCATGGCGCTCTATCGTCGCCTGAACGATGCGGGCGACCGTCCGGCGCTCGACGCCTTCGCCGCCGAGATGATCGACCGCTTCGGCCCGCTGCCGCCGGAGACCGCGAACCTGATCCAGTTGATGGAAATCAAGGCAAATGCGAAACTCGCGGGCATTGCCAAGCTCGACGTCGGCACCAAGGGCGCGCTGGTCAGCTTCCATGGCGACCAGTTCGCGAACGTCCCCGGGCTGATCGCCTATGTCGAGCGGCTGAAGGGCCGCGCGCGCATCCGGCCCGACAACAAATTGTCGATCAGCGGCGACTGGGTCAGCACCGGCGCCCGCCTCAATGGCGCGCTGCAACTGTCAAAGGGGTTGGGGAAGCTGGCGAAGCTGGCCGCGTAACGTCGTCCTGCGCGGGGGCGACGATCAGCCCATCAAGGCCAGCAGCTGGTCCGACGGCACCGGCCCCGATTTCAGGAACCCCTGCCACGTCGCAACGCCGAGTTCGGACAACCGCCCAAGCTGGCGTTCATTTTCGATCCCCTCGGCCACCACCAGCAGCCCCAACGCCCGCGCCAGGTCGACGATAGCGCGCACGACGATGCGGTCGCGGTCGCTGCCGTCGATCGTCCGGGTAAAACCGCTGTCGATCTTCAGATAATCGATCGGCAACCGCGCAAGCAGCGACAGGCTGGAATAGCCGGTGCCGAAATCGTCGATCGCGACCGCAACGCCCAGCGCGCGAATCTGCGCCAGTTGGTCGGCGGCGCTCGCCGGGTCGCTCAGCATCGCCTGTTCGGTGAGTTCGAGCGTCAGGCGGTCAGGATCGACCTTGGCCGCCTTTGCCATCGCCGCAAAGCGCCCGGCAAATTCGGGGTCACCAAGGTCCGCGGCGGTGATATTGAGCGACACGCGCAACCTTGCGAGCGCCTTGGGCCACGTCGCCATTTCGGCAAGCGCGACACGGTGGGCATGTTCGGTCAACTCGCATTCGAGCCGTGCAGCGCGCGCCGCGGTGACCAGCGGCCCGGCACCCAGCAGGCCCAGTTCGGGGTGCTGCCAGCGCAACAGTGCCTCCACCCCCGTCATTGCGCCCGTGCCGACATCATATTGGGGCTGGTAGTGAATGACGACCTCGTCGCGCGATAGCGCCGCGTGGACCATCACGCCGTCGCGCGCCGACGCCGGCCGAGCGAGCTGATCGCCAGCGCTGCGGAGTTGCTCGGCCACCGATTCGTCGCGGGTGATCAGCGCTGCTGCGATGCGGATCGACAGCCGGCCGTTTGGATCGCCGACGATCGGTTCGGCAAGCGCGACGTGCAGCGCGCGTTCCTGCGCGCGCAGCGCGCCCAGCGACATCGGAGTGGCGGGCACGATCAGGAACCGCGGGCCATCGAGGCGGTCGACGCACGATCCCTGTCCAAATTCGTCGCTGGCAAAATTTTCGAGCCGCCGCCCGATCTCGTCGAGTACCGAATCACCCGCAGCTGTCCCGGCGCTGTTGTTGATGCGCGCCATCTGGTCGACCTGGACCAGGATGACGCCGGCGTCGGCATCGTGCCGCGCGTGCAGGGTTTCGAGTTTGCGGACACAGGCGGAAAGTGTTTCGGAAAGGCGATTCATCGATTTTCCCTAGCAGGCTTTGCTTGCCAAGCTCCTGCCTTTTGCATCACAATATGCGCGTGGCTGCCACATTATCCCAACCTGCCGCATCCGCGGCACCCCTGATCGACGGGATCGGCCGCCGGATCAGCTATTTGCGCCTGTCGGTCACCGATCGCTGCGACCTGCGCTGCCGCTATTGCATGGCCGAAGACATGACCTTCCTGCCCAAATCGGCGGTGCTGAGCATAGAGGAAATGGGCGAACTTGCCGAGCGGTTCGTTGCGCGCGGGATCAACCGCATCCGTCTGACCGGCGGTGAGCCGCTGGTAAGGCGCGGAATCGAGACGCTTGCGATGCGCCTTGGCGCGATGGTCGGCAAGGGGCTCGACGAACTGACGCTGACGACCAACGCGATGCGGCTTGCCGAACATGCGCCGATGCTGGTCGCCGCGGGGGTGCGCCGGATCAACGTCAGTCTCGACACCCTCGATCCGCACGCTTTTCGTCATATCACGCGTGTCGGCGACCTGGCCGTGGCGCTGCGCGGGATTGATGTGGCGCGCGCGGAAGGACTCGCGATCAAGATCAACATGGTCGCGCTCGCCGGGATCAACGACGACCAGTTGCTGCCGATGCTCGACTATTGCGCGGCAACCGGGTGTGACCTTAGCTTGATCGAAACGATGCCGCTGGGCGAAATTTCCGACGACCGCAGCGATCATTATATCCCGCTCCACCATTTCATCGCGCCGCTCCGCGACGTGCGCGCCATCTATCCGATCGACAAGCGCACTGGCGGCCCCGCGCGCTATTTCGCGGTCGAGGACAGCCCGGTAACGCTCGGCCTCATCACCCCACTGAGCGACAATTTCTGCGCGACATGCAATCGCATCCGCCTGACGGTCGAAGGGCGCGTCTATATGTGCCTGGGTCAAGATGATCATGTCGACCTGCGCGCGGCGCTGCGCGATGGCGGCGACGTCGATGGCTTGATTGATGCTGCTTTGGCTGGCAAACCCCGCGCGCACGACTTTCAGATCGAACGAGAGTCCAAACCGGCGGTCGCGCGTCATATGAGTGCAACGGGCGGCTGACAGGCCACCCCGTTAATTGAAGGCACGGGGGAACCGGACCAATATGCATCGCAAGATCGCGCTCGTCGCATCGAATGCGCCCGCGGCCATGGAGGCGGAGGCCGAGTTGCGCCCGCTTTATGACTTTGTGGACCTGCAAGAAGCCGACCTGCTGATTGCGCTCGGCGGTGACGGATTCCTGCTGCATATGCTGCACCAGCTGCTCGATCAGCGCCGCAGTCTGCCGGTGTTCGGCATGAACCGCGGCACGATCGGGTTCCTGATGAACGAATTTCGCGTCGAGGGGCTGCTCGACCGGCTCGCCGCGGCGCGTCCCTTCCTCATTCACCCGCTGTCGGGCGACATCACGACGATCAGCGGCGAACGGCATATCCTGCCCGCGATCAACGAAATTTCGCTGCTGCGCGAAACGCGCCAGGCGGCAAAGCTCGAGGTGATGATCAACGAAAAGACGATGCTGGAGGAACTGGCGTGTGATGGTGTGCTGGTCGCAACGCCAGCGGGATCGACCGCCTACAACCTCAGCGCCAACGGCCCGATCCTGCCGCTCGAATCCGAAATGCTCGCGCTGACACCGATCAGCCCATTCCGTCCCCGCCGCTGGCGCGGCGCGCTCGTCCCCGAATCGACAAGCATCCGGTTCAACGTCCGCGAGGCGGCGAAACGTCCGGTCAGCGCCGTTGCCGACCAACGCGAAATCCGCGATGTGAAGACCGTTTTGGTCACCACCGACCGCAGCCGGCCGCTGACTTTGCTGTTTGATCCTGACCAGGGCCTCGACGAACGCATCGCGATGGAACAATTTATCGTTTGAGGGCTTGATTATTCCCGCGACCGGCGGCAAAGGGACCGCCTTGGCCGCTTCGGCGGCCTGTTCCTCGGTAGCTCAGCGGTAGAGCTCTCGACTGTTAATCGAGCGGCCGTAGGTTCGAATCCTACCCGGGGAGCCATTTCAGTACAGCAGAGGGCACTTGCCCACTGACCTGTTCATTTCCTAGCGAAACCACCGTTTTCAGCAGAGATTCGCGTCTTCCGCCGACCCTTATCAGTCGGTCGTGAACTTCGACTCTCTGGACGAACCGGTGCAGCAGGTCACGTCGTTGCCTTGGGCCGCCAGCACGCACGCGTTTCCGCGCGCGGGTTGTGAATTCGGCGAGCATCTCCGGCGATACGGCGCCAATGCCCGACGCGTTGAGGACCTCCCCCGCCTTGGCCGCTTCTGAATTCGCCAGATCGCGCGCTGCCTTCAACGAATCTACTCCGAGGAAAAGCAGACGCAGGTCCAGCGCAACACGATCTCGATCGGCACGTTCGCGACGATCGAAACCTGCCCGCTGACGGCCAACGAAGCAAAATTCACCTCGACGACGCCGCGTATCGGCGCGCGCTATGAATTTTCGCCATCGGCCAACGCCTATGCGACCTTCTCCAAAGGCTACAAGGCGGGCGGCTTCAACCTCAATGCGTGCAGCAACCAGTTCAATCCCGAAAAGCTGGATTCCTACGAGGTCGGGCTCAAAACACGGCTTCTCGACCGCACGCTGACGCTCAACCTGTCAGCCTTTTACTACGATTATACCGACCTCCAGATCAGTCAGGTCGTAGGCCTCGCGCGCTTCATCACCAACGCGGCTGCGGCGACGATCAAGGGTGCCGAACTCGAAGCCGACTGGCAGCCGGACGAGCATTGGTCGATCAACGCCAATGCGACCTATCTCGATGCGACCTACAAGCGCTTCTCCAACACCGATGGGCTCGATCCTGCCGCCGGTGTGCAGCTGCTCGACGGCAACCGGCTCAACGAAGCGCCTAAATTTTCAGCCAACCTTGGCGTCGCCTACCGCACCGCCGAGAGCGATATTGGCCGCTTCACGATCCGCACCGACCTCAGCTATCGCAGCCGATATTATCTCCGCGAGTTTAACGGCCCGCTCGATACCCAGGAAGCCTTCGCGCTGATCAATGCCGGACTCATCTGGGACAGCCCGGACGATCAATTCCGCGTTCGGCTGTTCGTCAACAACCTGACGAACAAGGCCTATGTCGCGCGAATGGACTCGTCCGACAATTTTGGCGCGCGCTTCATCTCGTGGAACGCGCCGCGCCAATATGGTGTCGAACTCCGCACCAACTTCTGATCCCTGTCGCCTCTAGCGGGGGAGCAGTGAGCTCCCCCGCAGCCAAGTGGATGGTCTCATACAAATGACGACAACAGCCTTTGACTGGGCCGACCCGTTCGGTTTTGATGCCCAGCTTTCGAGCGAAGAGCGCATGATGCGCGAAGTGGCGCAAGACTATGCCCATGATCGGTTGCTGCCTCGGGTGGTCGATGCCTTCGCCAACGAAACGACTGACGTCGACGTCTTTCGGGAACTCGGGTCACTTGGCTTGCTGGGCCCCACCGTGCCGGTCGAATATGGCGGAGCGGGTGCTTCCTATGTCGGATATGGGCTGATCGCACGCGAGATCGAGCGGATCGATTCCGGCTACCGTTCGATGTTCTCGGTGCAGTCGAGCCTGGTGATGCACCCGATCCATGCTTACGGCACGGAAGCACAGAGGCGGCGCTATCTCCCGAAACTTGCGGCCGGCGAATGGATCGGCTGTTTCGGCCTCACCGAACCCGATGCGGGATCGAACCCGTCGCAGATGCGATCGCGGGCCGATCGGGTCGATGGCGGCTACATCCTGAATGGCAGCAAGACATGGATAAGCAATGCGCCGATAGCCGATGTCTTCATTGTCTGGGCAAAGTGTAGCGAGACGAATGTCATTCGTGGCTTCGTCCTCGATCGCGGCGCCAAGGGCCTGTCGGCGACGAAGATCGACGGGAAGCTCAGCCTTCGGACTTCGATTACCGGCAGTATCCATCTCGACGGCGTGGAGGTGAGCGACGATGCGCTGCTCCCCGGCGTGAGCGGCCTCGCGGGGCCGTTCGGCTGCCTTAACCGAGCCCGGTTCGGTATCGCTTGGGGTGCGGTCGGCGCAGCCGAAGCCTGCTACGCCGCCGCGCGCCGATATGGCCTCGAACGCGAACAATTTGGCCGACCACTCGCAGCGACGCAGCTTTTCCAGAAAAAGCTAGCCGACATGGCGACACAAATCGCTTTCGACCTCAAAGCCTGCCTGCGCGTGGGCCGGAACATCGACGCGGACCGCATGGTGCCCGAGCAGATTTCGATGATCAAGCGGGCCAATGTCGGACATGCCCTTGGCATCGCCCGGGCAGCCCGCGATATGCACGGCGGCAACGGCATCGCCGGAGAATATCACGTGATGCGCCATCTGATGAACCTCGAGACTGTCAACACCTACGAGGGAACGCATGATGTTCATGCCCTCATTCTTGGGCGGGCGATCACGGGAATCTCCGCTTTCTAAGATCACACATTTCTGGCCGATTGCAGTCGGTCAGCTTTCAGGTTTCAGATCGAAAGAAGCGGCCATTCGCTGTGACGAGCCAAGCGGTCGTCAGTCGGCTTGCCGAAGCGAAATTGTGACGCCGTCAGAATTGTCGAACAGGGAGAGATCGCCGCGGACCTGCCCAAGGACGACGATTCCCGGCGGAGGAACATGTCCCGCTCGGTAGTAGATCACAAAATCCCGGTCGCCCCATAACCCCAGCGTGCCGACCGAAAATTCGGTTTTCCGGTCGCCGTCGGGCAGCGCCGACGGGAGGACGCCCGTCTTCTCCTGGCGAAGATGATCGCGCATCTGTATTTTCAGCGGCAGCATCGCTGCGAGCGCATGCGCCGCCTCGTTGCCCGCCAGTTTGGCACTCAGTTGAGCGCTATCGGATGCAATCAGTATCTCCATCGGACGCATGCCGATCCCTTTCTCCGTTGCAGTGTTTGGCGAACCCATTTGCGTGGCGGATTCCCTGTGGACGTCACCTCCAGGTTCGACACCCGGACTGTTCGACGCTGCAGGAGGGCTGCAAGCGCTTAGCGTCAAGGCGCCAACCGCTATCGCCGCTCGGCGCATCACTGGGGCCCGTTCGCATAAAGATTGTCAGGAACATGCTCCATCCATTCGACGGGTGAGCCATTCTCGGCTTCCTGTATGGCGACGTGGGCCATCGCACTGGTCGGGGTCGCGCCATGCCAATGACGCACGTCGGGCGGACACCACACAACATCGCCGGCATGGATGGCCTCGATCGGACCGCCTTCGACTTGGGTCCACCCGCTCCCTTCGAGAACCACGAGACGCTGCCCCAGCGGGTGCTTGTGCCACGCGGTGCGGGCGCCCGGCTCGAAGCGCACCAAGGCTGCGCCAACCTGCGACTCCCCTTTCGGGTTGAACAGCGGGGTGATGGTCACGGCGCCCGTGAACCATGCGCCTGGCCCGCGGGCGGGCGGTCGTGCCGCGCTCCGACTGAGTTCCATCGCAGCACTATCGGCGGCAGCGCTACGCACATCGGCCGCCTCGCCTGGTGCGCGCGAGCCTTGTTCGGGCTCCGGCGTGCACGCCAGCAATGGAAGGATACAGGCAATTACGGTCAGGAGCTTCATCATTTGCCTCCAGCCAAGAGCTGCTCGAAAAAGGTCGTGAACTTGTCGAAGGGGATCACATCGACCTTATCGTAAAGATCGGTGTGGTTCGCGCCGGGTATAATCACCAGTTCCTTGGGCTCGGCGGCCGCGGCGTATGCCGTCTCGCTGAAATAGCGCGAATGGGCGTTTTCCCCGTGCACGAACAGGATGGGCCGCGGCGAGATCTCCTTGATGTAGCTCAGGATCGGCATGTTCATGAACGACAGCGGGGTGGTGATCGTCCATGA
>NZ_MIAM01000049.1:153996-219803 GCF_001830555.1 Sphingopyxis sp. RIFCSPHIGHO2_12_FULL_65_19
GAAGCCGCGCGGAGTCTTGTAGTAGTCGTGATAGTCGACAAGAAACTGCGCCTCGCCGCCCTTCAGTTCATTCATGGGCGGGCCATAACCAGGCATCCCCTTTTCAGCATCCTCCCAGCGTTGACGGCCGAGCTGCTCAAGGGTCGCTGTACGCTGCTCCAGCGTCACGCTGTCGTTGTAGCCCTTCGACATGACGCGGGTCATGTCGTACATCGTGCTGACGGCCACAGCCTTGACCCGCTTGTCGACCGCCACGGCGTTGAGCGCCATCCCGCCCCAGCCGCAGATGCCGAGGATACCGAGCCGCTCGCGGTCTACCGAATCGTGGGTCCCGAGATAGTCGATCGCCGCACTGAAATCCTCGGTGTTGATGTCGGGCGATGCGACATTGCGGGGCGCGCCGCCGCTTTCGCCGGTGTAAGATGGATCGAAGGCCAAAGTGACAAAGCCACGCTCAGCGATTGTCTGGGCATAGAGGCCCGAGGATTGCTCCTTCACCGCGCCGAACGGGCCACCGACAGCGATGGCGGGCAGAAGGCGATCACCTCGGTTCTTAGGCAGATAGAGATCGCCGACGAGGGTGATGCCGTAACGATTGGCGAAGGTGACCTTCTGGTGATCGACCTTGTCGCTCTTGGGGAAAACTTTGTCCCAGGTCTGGGTGAGTTGCACAGGTGCTCCATTGGGTTGGCTCGGTTCAGTTTGCGCCAGCGCTGGCTGGACGATGGCGAAAAGCGCAGAGATCGCCAGCAGGCCGCCTCGCATCAGGTTTCGGCCCGCCAGCACCGGGCCATTGATCTGGGAAAGTTTCATGCGTTTTCTCCGGTTTCAGGAAGCCGCAGTGGCGGCGTTGGGTTGAGCAGCCCGATCGATTGCAGCCTGCGAAGACCGCGCGGCGAGGACCGCGACAAGCGAGGATGACATGAGCAGCGCTGCGCTTGCGAGGAAGGTGGCCTGGTAGCCCCAGGCGTCGAACAACATTCCGCCGAATGCGGCGCCAAGAGTGATCGCCAGTTGGACCACCGCAACCATGAGCCCGCCGCCGGCCTCTGCTTCATCGGGCAACGCTCTGCTCACCCAGGTCCACCATGCGACGGGGGCAGCCGTGCCGACCAGACCCCACATCATAAGCAGGATGGCGACGCCAAGGGTGGAGGCGCCAGCGGCGACAAGCCCGCCGGCGATTGCGGCCATCGCGAGCGGCATCGAAATCAGCAGTCCGTAAAGCGACTGCTTGAGCGCGATCCCGATGGCATAAGTTCCGGCGAGGCCTGCCACACCGAGGCCAAGCAGCATCAGCGACAGGGTGGTCACATCGACCGCGGTGACGGTCTCCAGGAACGGCCGCAGGTAGGTAAAGAGCGCGAACTGGCCCATGAAGAAGAGCGCGACCGCGAGCATGCCGAGCGGCACTTGCGGGCGACGAAGAACTTTGAAAGCCGCAACGCCGCTCGCCCGCTCGCGGCTCGGCATGCTCGGAAGGGTCATGAACTGCCAGGCGAGCGTGACCGCGGCGAGCGGGACGACGCAGAAGAACGCACCGCGCCATCCGATATATTGCCCCAGATAGCTGCCCAGTGGCGCCGCGATCGTCGTGGCAAGCGCATTGCCGCCGTTGAGCAACGCCAGCGCGCGCGGCACGGCATCCTTCGATACCAGCCGCATGACGGTTGCGGTCGACATCGACCAGAACCCGCCAATCACCACGCCGAGCAGCGCCCGGCCCACCATGAAAATCTCATAATTGGGCGCGAACGCGACAATCGCGCCCGAAACGATCATCAAGGCTGTGAGGGCCAACAGAAGAGCGCGTCGATCAAGGCCTCGCGTGGCCGAAGCGACGAAGAGGCTGGTGACCACGGCAAAGATACCTGAAACCGCGATCGCCTGCCCTGCCTGGCCTTCGGTCACCGCCAGGCCGGATGCTATCGGTGTTAGGAGGCTGACCGGCATGAACTCTGACGCGATCAGCGTCGACACGCAGAGGGTCAGCGCGAACACCGCTGTCCAGCCACCAGCTACGGAGGGCTCTATCGCGGGTTCTCGGGCGTGGATCTGGGAGCGGGTCGTTTCCATGCCCCCCATTTAGGCCATCTACATCATGCGGATTACCCGCTATGATCGGCATGCGGCTGTGAGCAGGATTCAACAATGCAACGCGAAACCATGTCCGATCTTGTGGCCTTTCTGGCCGTGGCGCGCGAGCGAAGCTTCACGCGTGCGGCCGCCAAGCTAGGTGTCTCACCGTCTGCCCTCAGCCATACGATCCGCAAGCTGGAAGAGCGGCTCGGCGTGCGCCTGCTCACGCGGACCAGCCGAAGCGTCTCGACCACAGAGCCGGGCGAGCGGCTGCTGGAACGCGTCGGTCCCCGCTTCGACGAAGTCGCCGACGAGCTCGCAGCGCTGACCGAGCTCCGCGACAAACCAGCAGGGACATTGCGCATCACGACCGGTGACCAGCCAGCCGAGAGCATCCTGTTGCCCGCCCTAGTGAAGTTGCTGCCACTCTATCCGGACCTCATAGTCGATTTGACGGTCGATAATGGTTTTGTGGACATCGTTGCCGATCGCTTCGACGCCGGCGTTCGGCTCGGTGAAACGCTCGCCCAGGACATGGTCGCGGTACGCATCGGTCCCGACATGCAAATGGCGATCGCCGGATCACCGGGATATTTGGCGACCCATGGATTGCCGCAAACGCCCGACGACCTTGCCAACCACAACTGCATCAATCTCCGGCACCAGGCCAAAGGGGGGATTTCGGTCTGGGATTTGGAGAAAGAGGGTCGCGCCGTGAACGTGCGCGTCGAGGGGCAGCTGGTCGTGAACGACATCGCCATCGTCCGCCAGGCTGCGGTCGATGGTCTCGGCTTATGCTACCTGCCTCGCGACTACGTGCAGACTCACTTAGACGCCGGCGAGCTTGCGCCCGTGTTAGAAGATTGGTGCCCACCGTTCCCCGGCTATCATCTCTACTATCCGAGCCGCCGCCAGCAATCGCCTGCCTTGGCGGCGTTCGTGGCCGCCGTTCGATATCGAAGCTGAGGCAAATTCAGGTCTCATCAGCGAATTGTAGCGCATCATTTTTTCAAGCTTCGACCGACGGCCGAATTCTCGACAGTTTTGGCCGTTAGGAGACATTCCGCTTTGCGGCGCGGACCGGGCTGTTCCGGACATTCCGACTTTCAAATCGCCGCTGCTTGTCAATCGCTACGCCCGCGATTACACGCTTACCGGTGCCGAACTCGCTCGCTCTTGCAATGGACCGCCTGATTGCCACGCTCTGCGTTGCGCTTATGCTGTTCTATGCGGCGACCGTTCCGGCCAAAGCGGCCAATCAAATCCAGCACGCGCCGGGACTGATGCTCGCGCACGATCATGATGCCCCGGCCAGTTTCTCGGTCGATACCGTCCACGATTACCAGGACGCGCATGCCGAGCATCATGAAGACACCTCAGATAGCGAGGACGAGCCCGGCGATCGCGCCGGCGGCGGTCATCATCACCATGGCGACAGCGGCCCTAATCTGCTCGTCCCCGAAGCCGCCGCAGGCCAGGCCACGATTTCGCCCGCCAGCCTTCACCAGGTCTTTCGAGAACGACATATCGTCGGGCTGCGATTGCCCGGACCCGAGCGGCCACCCAGAAGCACCTCGCTGAACGCCTAGACGCCGCGTCACCTGAGTGGCGCGGGGATGTTCCCACGCCTTTCAGCGAGGCCGCTATCTCATGTTTTCCTTTCCTCGTGCGCGCTCCGGCGCGCTTGCCGCGCGTAGAGCCATGCTCTGCGGGGCGGTCCTGCTCGTTTTCACAGCGCAGTCCGCATCGGCGCAAACTCTAGGCCTCGACGAAGCGCTTTCGCGGGTCGCGACGAGCGATCCCGCTATCGCTGCCAATGCCGCGCGCCTCGAAGCCGCCGACGCCGCGATATTGCAGGCCGATATCCGTCCGCGCGATGTGGTCGGGGTCGACTTCGAGGATTTCGCCGGGACCGGACCCTATTCGCCGCTGAACCGGTCGCAGGCGACCGGCTGGTATGAGCGGACGTGGGAACGCGGCGGCAAGCGCGAGGCGCGCATTGGCGCGGCGCGGGCCGACATTGCCATCGTCGGGGCGCAAAACCGCGTCCGCCTGCTCGATCGCCTGGCGCGCGTGCAGGCGGCATGGGTCGAGTCGCTGGCCGCCGAAGCCGCGATCCCCGTCGCCGAAGCGCGGCTTGCCGATCTCCAGCGTGTCGAGCTCGATGTGGTGAAGCGCGTCACCGGCGCGCTCGATCCCTGGTTCGCGGCCGAGCGCGCGCGGACCAATGTCGCGCAGGCTGAAATCGCACTTGAGCAGGCGCGCGAAAGTGCACGGAACGCGCGCAATAATCTCGCGGCATGGTGGGGTGGAAGCGGCGACTTCAAGCTCGACCCCGCCATTTTCGAGACGCTCGATCTCGCCGTGCCGCCCAAGGAAAATTCGGCCGACGTCGCGATCCTCGCGGCCGAACTCGCGGCCGCCGACGCCAAGGTGAGGCTCGCCGAGACCGGCAATGTCGCCGATCCGAGCGGGCGGGTCGGCCTTCGCCACTTCGGCGAAGGCAATGACCTCGCCATCATGGTCGGGGGCTCGATCCCGCTCGGCACCAAAAATGCCAATCGCGGCAATGTGACGCGGGCGCAGGCCGAGAAGCGCGCCATCGAAGCCGATGTCGCAGTGACGCGGGTCGAGATCGAGCGCGAGATCGGCAAGATTGTCGCGGATCGGCAGCTCATTGCGTCCGAGGTCAAGCGCATCGATGCCGAAGTGCTGCCCAGCGCGACGCGCGCGGTGCGGCTGATTCGCGACGGGCTGGCGCGCGGCGGCACGGCTTTCACCTTCCTCGAATTTTCGCAAGCGCAGGCCGCGGTGTCCGACGCGCGAGCACGGCGGATCGAGCTGCTGCGCCGCTTTCACCTTCTGGGCGTTCGGCTCGACCGTTTGACCGGCCGCCACACACCCCTGCTTGCCAACATGGAGACGACACGATGACCAAATATCTGCTCGGGGCGGCGTCGGTCATCACCCTCGCTTTGCTCACTGGTTGCGGCGACAGCGGCACGGAGAACAAGGAAACCATAGCGGCGAAGGCCGGCGAATATGAGCGCGGCCCGCACCGCGGCCGGATGCTGCGCGACGGCGATTTTGCGCTCGAGATCACCATCTTCGAAGATGGCGTCGATCCCGAGTTTCGCGTTTACGCTTATCGGAACGACAAGCCGGTCAAACCCTCGGACGTCAAGCTGACGATCGAGCTCGGCCGCCTCGGCGGCAAGGTCGATCGCTTCAGCTTTGCGCCGCAGGAGGATTTCCTGCGCGGCAGCGGGGTGGTCACCGAACCACACAGCTTCGACGTTCGCGTCGCCGCGTCGACAAGTGGCCGCAGTCACAAATGGGCCTATCAGTCCTATGAAGGCCGCACGGTGATCGCCCCCGAAGCCGCCAAGGCTGGCGGGGTCAAGGTTGAGGCCGCAGGACCGGCAACAGTCAGCGACCTCATCGACATGGGCGGCCGGATCGAGATTACCCCTGAGGGCAAGGCCGATGTCCGCGCGCGGCTGCCGGGCCTGATCGTATCGCTGAACGGCAAACTCGGTCAGCAGGTCCGCCGCGGCCAGGTGCTGGCCCGGGTGGAATCGAGCCATTCGCTCCAGATTTATACGGTGCCAGCCCCGATCAGCGGCACGATTGTCGAGAAAAATGTCAATGTCGGCGACACAACCGGCGACCGTGCGCTGTTCGTGATTGCCGATCCGACCAAACTCCACGCCGAATTCTTCGTTTATCCGCGCGATGCCGAGCGGGTGCGGGTCGGGCAGCCGGTGAGCCTCAAAAGCCTGTCGGGCGAAGCGCGCTTCCAGGCCGAGGTCGAGGCAGTGCTGCCGACCGCCGATGTCGCAAGCCAGACCATGCTCGCGCACGTCCACCTCCCACCGGTCGCGTCGCGCGAGTTCCGGCCCGGCATAGGCGTGGAAGGCAGCTTTGCCGTGTCGCAAGCAAATGTCCCGCTCGCGGTGCGGACCAAGGCGATCCAGCGCTTCCGCGACTTCGAGGTCGTCTTCGCCAAGGTCGGCACCACCTATGAGGTGCGGATGCTCGAAATCGGTCGCCGCACTCCCGAGTGGGCCGAAGTGCTCGGCGGACTCGCGCCCGGCGAAGTCTATGTTGTGGACGGCGCCTTCCTGATCCGCGCGGACATCGAGAAGTCGGGGGCCAGCCATGACCATTGATTCAGCCTCACCGGGTAAACTCCCTTTGCTCGAACGACTGATCGCGGCCGCTATCCGCTTTCGCTGGTCGGTCCTCGCAATTGTCGCTTTGCTCTGCGCAATCGGCGTCTGGAGCTTTCAGCGCCTCCCGATCGATGCCACCCCCGACATCACCAACGTCCAGGTGCAGATCAATAGCGAGGCGGCGGGCTTTTCGCCGCTCGAAGCCGAGCAGCGCGTCACCTTCCCCGTCGAGACGGCAATCGCCGGCCTGCCGGGGCTGCAATATACCCGCTCGGTATCGCGCTACGGTCTCTCTCAGGTCACTGCGGTGTTTGAGGATGGCACGAGCATCTATTTCGCTCGCCAGCTCATCAACGAACGGCTGCAATCGGCACGCGAACAACTCCCGCCCGGTGTCACCCCCGAAATGGGGCCGATCGCGACCGGCCTCGGCGAGATCTTCATGTATACGCTGGAGGCCGAACCGGGCGCCAAGAAGCCCGACGGCAGTGCTTATACCCCCGAGGATTTGCGCACCTTGCAGGATTGGGTGATCCGGCCGCAGCTGCGGAGCACGCCGGGAGTGACCGAGGTCAACAGCATTGGCGGCTATGAGCGCCAATATCATGTGACCCCGATCCCGGCGCGGCTCTCGGCCTATGGGCTGACGCTCGGCGACGTCGTGCAGGCGCTCGAACGCAACAACGACAATCGCGGTGCGGGCTATGTCGAACGCTATGGCGAGCAATATCTCGTGCGCACGCCGGGACAGGCCGCTGGCATAAACGAACTCGGGATGATCATCGTCAGCAACCGGGGCGGCGTGCCGATCCGCGTTGCCGACGTCGCCGACATCGGCATGGGCGAGGAGCTGCGCACCGGCGCCGCGACCGAAAATGGCAAGGAGGTTGTGCTCGGCACGGTGTTCATGCTCGCGGGCGAGAACAGCCGCATCGTTGCCCGCGCCGCCGCCGAGCGGCTCGAAGAGGCGGCGAAGGCGTTGCCCGCCGGGGTCAAGGCAACTCCCATCTATGACCGCACCGATCTTGTCGAACGCGCGATCTGGACCGTCGAGAAGAATCTGATCGAAGGCGCGCTCCTCGTCATCGTCGTGCTGTTCCTGCTGCTCGGCAACGTCCGCGCCGCACTGATCACGGCGGCGGTCATCCCGATCACCATGCTGATGACGATCACCGGCATGGTGCGCGGCGGGGTGTCGGGCAATTTGATGAGTCTCGGCGCGCTCGACTTCGGGCTGATCGTCGATGGCGCGGTCATCATTGTCGAAAACTGCCTCCGCCGCTTCGGCGAGGCACAGCACCGCCTCGGCCGCCTGCTCGACCGCGACGAGCGTTTCCAGCTCGCAGCAACGGCAACGTCTGAGGTGATCCGGCCATCGCTGTTCGGGATGCTGATCATCGCGCTCGTCTATGTGCCGATCTTCGCGCTCACCGGGGTCGAGGGCAAGATGTTCCACCCGATGGCGATCACCGTCGTGATGGCGCTGACCGCGGCACTGATCCTGTCGCTGACCTTTGTGCCAGCAGCCGTCGCGCTGTTCGTCACCGGCAAGGTCGAGGAGAAGGAAAGCCGGTTGATGGGTTGGGCGCGGCGCCTCTATGCCCCCGCGCTCGACAAGGCGATGCGGCTGCGCACCGCTTTCGTTGCCGGCGCGGTTGCGCTTGTCGTGATTTCGGGGTTCGCTGCAAGCCGGATGGGCTCGGAATTCATTCCGAACCTCGACGAGGGCGATATCGCGCTCCACGCGCTCCGCATTCCCGGCACCAGCCTCAGTCAGGCCGTTGCGATGCAGGCCACGCTCGAAGCGCGGATCAAACAATTTCCCGAGGTTGACCGGGTGGTGGCGAAGATCGGCACGGCGGAAGTCGCGACCGACCCAATGCCACCGTCGGTCGCCGACACCTTCATCATCATGAAGGATCGCGCCGACTGGCCTGATCCCCGAAAACCCAAGGCACAGCTGGTCCGCGAAATGCAGGCCGCCGTGGAGCAAATCCCGGGCAACAATTACGAGTTCACGCAGCCGATCCAGATGCGCTTCAACGAACTCTTGTCCGGGGTGCGCGCCGACGTCGCGGTTAAAGTCTTCGGCGACGATCTCGATACTTTGCTCGAAGTGGGCGAACAGATCGAGGGCATCGCCGCCGGAGTTGCAGGCGCGCAGGATGTCGGCCTCGAACAGGTGACCGGCCTGCCGACATTGCAAATCACCCCCGACCGGAACGCGCTTGCTCGCTTTTGTCTCAACGTCGGCGATATTCAGGACGTCGTGGCGGTGTCGATCGGCGGGGTTCAGGCGGGGCAGATTTTTGAAGGCGATCGGCGTTTCCCGATCATCGTCCGCCTGCCCGAGACTGTTCGCGAGCGGGTTGACGAGATCGGCAGGTTACGCATCCCGCTTCCCGCCATCGGACCGTCGGCCGATGTGACGATGGGTGCGGCGCCCGACGCGGGGCTGCGCGGTTTCGTGCCGCTCGCCGATGTCGCAAAGGTCGAGGTTGTGATCGGCCCCAACCAGATCAGCCGCGAGGACGGCAAGCGCCGCGTCGTGGTGACTGCGAACGTGCGCGGCCGCGATCTCGGCTCCTTCATCGAGGAGCTTCAAGCCAAGGTCGATGCCGAGGTCGAGGTGCCGCCCGGATATTGGGTCGCTTATGGCGGCACGTTCGAGCAGCTGATCTCGGCGGCAAAGCGCCTGCAAATCGTCGTGCCCGCCGCGCTGCTGATGATCTTCGCCCTGCTCTATGCGCTCTTCCGCTCGACCAAGGATGCGGCGATCGTTTTCTCGGGGGTGCCGCTCGCGCTCACCGGGGGCGTCGCCGCGCTGCTCATCCGGGACATGCCGCTGTCGATCTCGGCCGGGGTGGGCTTCGTCGCCCTGTCCGGGGTGGCGGTGCTCAACGGCGTCGTCATGCTGAGTTTCATCCGCCAGCTTCGCGAAAGCGGCAGTGGGCTGGAGGAGGCGATCCGCGAGGGCGCACTGACGCGCCTGCGTCCGGTGCTGATGACCGCGCTGGTCGCGAGCCTCGGCTTCGTGCCGATGGCCTTCAATGTCGGCGCGGGTGCCGAGGTTCAGCGACCGCTCGCTACAGTGGTGATCGGCGGCATCGTCTCCTCGACGATTCTGACCTTGCTCATCCTGCCCGCGCTCTACCGCATGGTCCACGGACGCGGGGCAAACGACCAGACAACCGAGCCCCCAGCGGCCCGGCCTTTACCGGCCTGACCGCTCGCCCCGCGCATCATTGCGGTGCGCGGGGCACCCATAACCAAGGAGAATATCCGCATGTTCATTCGAACGACCGCACCGCCGGGAACCAATATTCAGAGGCTCCTACTTGCGCTCAGCCTGATCCTTCTCACCCTCGCCGCAGGCGCCGAAGCGTTGGCGCATAACGTCGCCGAGGGCGACAAAGGCTATATCCAGGAAAGCAGCGGCGTCCTGTTCTGGCCCTTCGTCTATCTCGGCGCCAAGCATATGGTCACCGGCTACGACCATCTGCTGTTCCTGTTCGGTGTCATCTTCTTCCTCTACCGGATGAAGGACATCGGTCTTTATGTAACGCTGTTCGCGATCGGCCATTCGACAACGATGCTGTTCGGCGTGCTCACCGGGATCAGCGCCAACGCCTATATCATCGACGCGATAATCGGCCTGTCGGTCGTCTATAAGGCGCTCGATAATCTCGGCGCGTTCCAGAGATGGTTCGGTTTTCAGCCGAATACCAAGGCGGCGACATTGGTCTTCGGTTTCTTTCACGGCTTTGGCCTCGCGACCAAGATCATCGAGTTCGAGATTGCGCAGGACGGCCTGATCGCAAACCTGCTCGCCTTCAACATCGGGGTCGAGATCGGGCAGTTGCTCGCGCTTGGCGCGATCCTCATCTTCATGGGCTTCTGGCGCCGGACGCCGAGTTTCATCCGCCACGCCTTCGCCGTCAATGTGCTGCTGATGACCGCAGGCTTCGTCCTCGTCGGCTACCAGCTTGCCGGCTACGCCATCAGCTAATCCAAAGGAAATCCATTATGTTCAACAGCCAGAAACCCCAAATCGAAGACTTGCCAACCAGCCGTCAACTATTGCGCGCGACCGCAATTGCAATCGTCGCAGCAGGCGCGATCCTCGTCGCGGTCGTGCTCCCCAGCGAATATGCGGTCGATCCGACGGGCGTCGGCCGCCAGCTTGGCCTTACCCAGATGGGCGAGATCAAGGCCCAGCTTGCCGAGGAAGCCGCAGCCGATGCCGCTGCCGGCGCCGCGCCCGCTGCCCCGGTTTCACAGACAGCACCCGCAGAGGTTGCGGCGGTGGGCGCAGCGGCCGCTACCCGCTCGGACACGATGAAACTGACCCTTGCGCCGGGCCAGGGCGCCGAGATCAAGGCGACGATGGCCAAAGGCGCACGCGTGAACTTCAACTGGTCGGTCGAAGGCGGCCAGGTCAATTTCGACACCCACGCCGATGCGCCCGGCATCGCATATCACGGCTATGGCAAGGGCACGGATACCGCCGGTGAGTCCGGCGAACTTGTTGCTGCCTTCGACGGCAAACACGGCTGGTTCTGGCGCAACCGATCGGACGGGCCGGTGACGATTACGCTGCGCACCGACGGCGCCTATAGCGACCTGCGCCGCGTCGTCTGACGAGGGGGCGACCTGACCTCCAGCCGGCAGCATCCGGCCGGAGGCAATTGCCGGGAATTTGATCATGCTCGACGTGCTTGCCAACCGCACCTACCGCCACCTCTTCCTCGCGCAGATCATCGCGCTCGTCGGCACCGGCCTCGCGACCGTGGCGCTGGGGCTGCTCGCGTTCGAGATCGCCGGCGCAAACGCAGGCGCGGTTCTGGGAACGGCAATGGCAATCAAGATGGTCGCCTATATCGGCGTCGCACCGGTCGTCGGCGCCTATGCTAACCGTCTGCCGCGCAAGGCCTTTCTCGTCGCAATGGACGTCGTGCGCGGTCTCGTCGCGCTCACCCTGCCCTTCGTCGATCAGGTCTGGCAGATTTACCTGCTGATTTTCATCCTCCAGTCGGCGTCGGCCGGATTCACGCCGACCTTTCAGGCAACGATCCCCGACGTTCTTCCGGATGAAAAGGATTATACCAAGGCACTATCACTGTCACGGCTCGCCTATGACATGGAGAGTCTCGCGAGCCCGGTGCTCGCCGCCGCGCTGCTCGGCATGATGAACTTCCACTGGCTGTTCTCGGGCACCGCGATCGGCTTTGCCTGCTCGGCGCTGCTCGTGCTCTCGGTGACGCTGCCCCGCACCGTCGCGAAGACGCAGCACGGCGGGATTTACGACAAGACGACGCGCGGCACCCGCCAATATCTTAAGACGCCGCGCCTGCGCGGTCTGCTAGCCGTGACACTCGCCGCCGCCGCGGCGAGCGCGATGGTCATCGTCAACACGCCGGTGCTCGTGCGCGGCGTGCTCGGCCTCGGGCAAAGCGAGGTTGCGATCACGCTCGCGGCCTTCGGCGGCGGCTCGATGATCGCGGCGCTGCTTCTCCCCCGTCTCCTCGACCGTTTCGCCGACCGCAGCATCATGATCGCGGCGGCCGCCTTCATGACCGCCATCCTTGCCCTGCTCACGGTGGCTTGGGCCGTCACCGACCCGTCGCATCACTGGCCGATCATCCTGATAGGATGGTTCGCGCTCGGCCTCAGCTATGCGGCAAGCATCACGCCGGGGGGCCGACTGCTGCGCCGATCTTCCGGCGCCGAGGATCGCCCTGCCTTGTTCGCCGCGCAATTTGCGCTCAGCCATGTGTGCTGGCTTGTCGCCTACCCGCTTGCAGGGCAGGTCGGCGCCCGCGCCGGCATGGACGCTGCACTCGGCGCGAGCGCGGTGCTCGCGCTCGTCGGCACGCTCATCGCAATCCGGATATGGCCGCAAGGCGATCCCGACGTGCTCGCGCACCACCATGACGACCTGCCGCCCGATCACCCGCATCTCGTCGAAGGCCATGCCCAGGGCGAAGCAAAGCACGCCTATGTCATCGACGAACTGCACCCGGAGTGGCCGGGGAGATAGAGGCGCCCGCTGGTTGGCCGGCGGCCATCGCGTTCAACGAACGGGCGGGCACATCCTCAAAGAGCGAGCAGCCAACCCCCAAGACCACCGCCGATAACGAGCGCCGGCATCACGAGCTTGCCCTTGAGCCTCCACACCAGTGCAAGCGCGACGGCGAACAGGGCCAGCGACAGCCCGAGGCTCGACGCGCGCTCGGCGGTCGACCAGCCGAGCTGGACGAGGGTCGCGGCAATGACACCGACGACCGCGGCCGCGACGCCGGCGAGCAGCCGGTGCAGCGCCGGATTCTCTACAACGGCTTCGAGCCGTTCGAAGAAGATCATCGAAAAGGCGAAAGCGGGAAGGAACATGCCCACCGTAATCGCGATTGCCCCCTCCCAGCCGCCGACGACATAGCCTGCGAAGGTTGCGAAGATGACGAGCGGCGCCGGGAGGACGCCGGCAAGCGCGACGCCATCGAGAAACGAACCATCGGAAAGCCAGCCGCGCCCGACGGTATCAGCGCGGACATAGGGGATCGCGGTATATGCACCGCCAAAGGTCAGGAGTCCGCCCTTGAGCCCGGCGATGAAGAGCGCGAGCGTCGTCGCGGGCACAACCGCGGCGCCGACGACGCCCGGATGAATCGCGTTGGTCGACGGAAGGACGAACGCCAGTACGAACGCTCCTGCCAAGACGGCGACGGCTAGCGCCTTGCGCGCAGCTAGCGAATAGATCAGCCCACCGGCGAGAAGGGGAATCCAGAAAGGCACCCCGATCATCGTCGCGGCAAAGCTTGCGCCCGCCAGCAGCCATAGCAGCCAGTCTTCGAGAATATGGCTGCCGATCCGGTGCACTGCGCGCAGGATGATCGCGAGGACGACGATCTGGATGCCGAAGAAGATGCTCGCGGTTCCGGGCTGGCCGACGATCCAGCTGTCATAGGCCCAGGCGGCGAGCAGCATCAGGAAGAAGCCCGGCAACATGAAGCCAAGTCCGGCAAGTAGTCCGCCAATGCGTCCGCGCGCCACCATCCCGAGATGGACGCAAAGCTCATGCGCTTCCGGCCCTGGCAATATCTGCATGACCGCCAGCAGCCGGTTGAAACGCTCGGAGGAAATCCAGCGCTCCTCGTCGACCAGCGCCTGGCGCACCATCGCGATTTGCGCGACCGGTCCGCCAAAGGCGAGGCAACCGAAGCGCAGGAATTTGAGGAACAGCCGGGTCAGGCTGAGGGAAGGAGGAGAAGGTTCGAGATTCGTCATGCCAAGCGCGCTCCCGCCGCAAATTGCGGCTAAATGGAGCGGAACTTGGGCGACGTTTGCCGCCTGACCGGGCGTCCGCGTTGGCCCGCATGGCCGCTTTATCACGCGAGCCGTCGGAGGGAAGACAGTCTTGCTATCAGGCCGGCAAAGTTCGTGTTGTGGCCGATTTCAGACCGTCCGCTCTTCGGGACAATAGGCAGAAAAGCGGACGTTCCTTTTGCTTTATCGCCGTACAAGCAAATCCGCCAACGTCTTGGCAATCGGCAACGGATCGTGCAACGTATTGAGCACTCCGAGCTCCCACACATATCGGATGACGGATGTACCGCTCGAGCGCTTCAGCCGCAGGCGTTAGGGGCGGCCATATAAGTCACGTGATCTGCTGAACAACAGAGCCGCGGCGATTGCCGCCGAGCCGACACCGGGCTTCTTCGAACATGCGGAGCCCGGAAAAGAGTCCTTATGCGCCTTCCCTGGAGATGAATGCGCCGGTTCCGCTATGAGCATGAGACCGTCTTGGCGAGGGCGCTCTTTATCTGTCATGCTACCTCCTTCTCGTGCTGGCAGGGCAACGCTATGTGCGCCAAAGGCTCTATCCGCCTGCCTCGCGACCATATTTGCGCGACGGCCTTGCTGTCAGTCTCAAGTAACGCGATGTCCTCGAGGGGATTTCCATCGATGACCAGAAAGTCAGCGAAGGCTCCCGGCGCAATCTCGCCCAGACTGCCGGCCATGTTCAGCAGTGCGGCGTTGACTGATGTTGCCGATTGCAATGTTTCGAAAGGCGTCTCAACCGCGCTACGGAGACGAAACTCTTCGCGCTGGAGGCGATGATGCGGCCCAAGAAGATCGGTGCCAAAACCGAGCGCTACGCCTTCCGCCCGGCAGATGCGAATAGCCTCAAGTCCCTGTTCGCGGACTTCCGCAAGCTTCTCCAGCGTATGCGTCGGAGCGCCGGTTTCCCGGCCAAAGCGATGAAGCGCATCGTAGGTGGCCAGCGTCGGAACGACGAAAGCTCCGGCCGCGGCCACTAACCCAGCCGCCGCCACGTCGATCAAATTGCCATGCTCGATCGACCGGACGCCGAGCCGGATTGCTCGGGTGATACTGTCGGCAGTGTAAGCATGGGCAGCGACGTAGCGCCCGCGGCGCGACGCTTCGTCGACGACCGCCGCGATCTCGTCGTCGGAGAATTGCTGATAGTCGATCGGATCGCTCGGCGTCGAAATCCCGCCCGACAGGAACAGTTTCAGATGATGTGCACCTTGGCGCAAGGCCTCGCGCGCCGCCTTGCGCAGCGCATCGGCGCCATCGACGAGATCTGCAAGCGCCCCGCGCGGGGTGCAGCCGCAAAGTTCGGCTTGTTCATGAGGCACTCGCGCGTCGCCATGCCCGCCGGTCTGGCTAAACGCACGACCACAAAAGAAGAGGCGCGGTGACGCGAACAGCCCCTGCTCGGCGGCGAGCCAGGTCCCATGATCGCCTCCCCCGACGTCACGGACCGAAGTAAAGCCTCGCCGCAAGGCAGCTTCGAGGATGAGCCGCGCCCGCTGCGCTTCGTAGGTCTTCGGGTAGGTCTCGCATTTCGCGGTGTCGGTCTCGGTCGCGAAGGCATGGAAATGCGCGTCGATTAGCCCCGGTAGCAGCGACATGCCCCCAAGATCGACCTCGCGGAAATCGAGAGCGTCCGGCCTGCGGGCCGAGACGCTCTCGATCCTGTCCCCCCGAACCACCACAAATGAGGGTTCGGAAAGAAAGGGCGAATGTCCGTCGAAAATCCGGGCATTGGAAAACAGGATGGGCCCTGCATCGATAGGCATGACGATGACTTCGGCTTCGCGTTACGTGCTGTGGCCATAGTCGCGCGCCGCCTGGTCGGGCGTTACGAAGCCGTCGCGCAGGTCGGCTTCGATCGCTTCGCGCGCGCGCAGCTTCGGGTCGCCCCAGCCGCCGCCGGTCGCGGTCACCATGCGCACTACGTCGCCCTTCGCCAAGGGAACGCGCGCCGGCTTGCCGAGCCGCTCGGGCGGGTCCGACCGCTGCCCCTGGCGCAAAATCTCGGCATAGTTGGATGAGCCCTGCTGTCCGCCGGCCGCGCCCCAAGGCGGGAATTTGAAGCGGCCGAAGCTGCCGGTGAAAACCCAACCGTCATTCGGAATCTCATATTCGAGTGCGACGCCCTTGCCGCCGCGGAACCGGCCCGCGCCGCCGTCGTCGTCGTGGAATGCATAGCTCCTAACGTGAACGCCATATTTGGCTTCGGTGACTTCGACCGGAAAGTTATAAGTTTCGCCGTCGGCGACCGAAAATTGGCCGTTGAGGCCGTCGCGATCCTGCATCGCGCCCCAGCCGCCGACGAGCGGCCCGACGAGGATCGTCGGTGCCTTGGTCTTCGGGTGCGGTCCCGAAAAGACGATCGCGCAAACGGACAGGACATGGCCCGCGGTCAGGCGGTCAGGCAGATGTTCGGCGAGCGCCTTCCAGATCAGATCCTGCGCATAGAGCATCGTTTCCCAATAGGTCGATACGGGAGCCGGCCGCTCGGCGGTGAACAAGGTGCGGTCGGGGCAGACCACCTCGATCGCGCGGAAACAGCCGCCGTTCGCAGCGATGCCGGGATTGGTGAGCGCCTTGAAGATCGTGCGGACCGCCGAGACGAGGCCGGTACGCGAATTGTTGATCGGCCCCGCTGTCTGCGGCGCGCTACCGGTGAAATCGACCTTGAACTTGTCTTCAGTGATATCGATCCTCACGCAAACCTTCAGCGGCTGGTCGGTGATCCCGTCATCGTCGATCCAGTCCTCGGCATAGAAGGTTCCTTGCGGCAGTCGCTTCAACTCGGCGGCGATCATCGCCTCGCCGTAATCGAGGAGATCGTCCATCGCCTGGTGCATCGACGCCGCGCCATAGCGATCGAACAGCTCGACGATCCGGACTTCGGCAACCTTGTTCGCCGCCATGCCCGCCCAGAAATCGCCCATCGAATCCTTGGGAAGCCGGATATTGCTCTGGAGGATTTCGAGGATGCCGCCGACCGGCTTGCCGCGCTCCATGATCTTCACAGTCGGGATCTGGAGACCCTCCTGGAAGATTTCGGTCGCGTCGGTCGTGAAGCTGCCTGCTGCCATGCCGCCGACGTCGACCCAATGCGCCTTATTCATCGCGAAGGCTACGAGTTCGCCCGCAACGAAGATCGGCTTGACGATCGCGACGTCGCAAAGATGGGTTCCGCCGCCCTTATACGGATCGTTCGAGATGAAGACGTCGTCCTGGTGAATGTCGCCCGCGAACTTTTCCAGGATATCGCGAACAAGCGAGTCGATCATGCCGAGGAACACCGTGGTGCCATTGCCCTGCGCAATCAGGTCGCCGCGCGCGTTGGTGATGCCCACCGAATAGTCGAGCGCCTCGTAGATGATCGGGCTCATGCTCGTCTTCGCCATGGCGAGGAACATCTCGTCGCCGACCGCGACGAGCGCGTTCTTGATGATTTCCTGCGTGAAGGGATCGTGGCGGGTCATCTTCAGTTCCCCAGTTCAATGTGGATGTTGCCGACCACGTCCATGCGCGCGGTGCAGCCGGGGTTGACGACGATCGTCGTCGTGCTGTCCTCGAGGATCGCCGGCCCGCGTATTTCCATGTCGGGTTCGAAGTGGGCAAGGTCGTAGGCGGCGCTTTCATGTACCCCGTCGGTGTCGAAATCGACGGTCCGCCGGCCGGTAATCACCGAATCGGCCGTCGCGCCTGTCTTGGGCCGTTCGGGCAGGTCGATCTTGTCGGTCTCGTTGAGCGCGACGACGTGATAGTTGACGAGCTCGACGTCGCTATCGAGCCTGAAGGTATACTCGCGGTGATGCTCGGCGTGGAACGCCTCAATCGCCGCTTCGACCGCGTCCCGGTCGATCGCACCGCCCGCGACGGGCACCTTCACCGTATGCTCCTGGCCGCAATAACGCATGTCGGCGTAACGCTCGAAGCGAAGCTTCGCGGCGTCCATGCCCTCGCGAACGCAGACCGCGCCGGCATCAGCTTCCATTTCGCCATAGACGGTGTTCAGCCGGTCCAACGGAAAAGCCGAAATGTCCTCGACCCGGGTCATCAGGAAGTCGCGCCGGATGTCCGACATCAGCATGCCCCAGGCCGAGAAGACCGACGAGTTCACCGGGATGATCACCTTGCGGGCCTGGAGGTCCTTGGCGAGCGACACCGCGTGCATCGCGCCGCCCCCGCCGAAAGCGATCAGCGCGAACTCGCGCGGGTCGAAGCCGCGGTTGAGCGACACAAGCTTGAGCGCGTTGACCATATTGGCGTTGGCGATCCGGATCACGCCGCGGGCGACATCCTCGACACTACCGCCGAGCTGCCGCGTGAACTTCCCGAACGCCTTGGTCACATTGTCGAAGTCCGGCTTGTGCTCGCCGCCAAGAAAAAGATCGGGATTGATCCGGCCGAGAACCAAATTCGCATCGGTGGTGGTCGGCTCGGTGCCGCCCCGACCATAAGCCGCGGGCCCGGGCGTCGAACCGGCGCTCTTCGGGCCGACATGAAGGCGGCCGCCCTCGTCGGTCCAGGCGATCGAGCCGCCGCCGTTACCGATCTCGACAAGATCGACCACCGGGGTCCGGATCGGATAGCCGGGGCTCGTCCGGTCCCACTCGATCTTGTAATCGGTGGTGATCCGCGCCTGTCCGTCTCGGATGAGCGCGGTCTTCGCCGTGGTGCCGCCGATATCGAGCGCGATGAGATTCGGCTCACCGATACGCCGGCCGAGCGCCGCCGCGCCAAGCACGCCGCTGGCAGGCCCCGATTCGACGAGCGCGATCGGGTTGTTCCGCGCCCCTTCGACCGTAGTGACGCCGCCGTTCGACTGCATGATGTAGGGGACTGAAGCGAGGCCGCGTTCACGAAGCCCCTTTTCGAGCGACCCGAGGTAGCGCTTTGCGATCGGATGGACATAGGCCGAGAGAACGGTCGTGCTCGTCCGCTCATATTCGCGCCATTCGCGGCAAACCTCGTTCGATCCGACCACCGAAAGGCTCGGCCATTTCGCGCGAAGGCTCGCGCAAACCGCCGCTTCATGCTCGGGATTGGCATAGGCGTGCAGGAAGCAGACCGCGACCGCGTCGACGCGCTGCGCTTCGAGCTCGTCCCCGATCGCATCGAGCGACGACATATCGATGGGAAGAAGTATATCGCCGTCGGGTCCGACGCGTTCGCGCATCTCGAAGCGCAGATATCGAGGGACGAAGGGCGACGGCTTTTCGAAGGCGAAGTTGAAGAGGTCGGGACGGTTGCCACGCGCGATCTCGAGCACGTCGCGAAAGCCCTCCGTGGTGATCAGCGCCGTGCGGCCGCCGGTGCGTGACAAGAGCGCGTTGATCACGACCGTCGTACCATGGGCGAAGAAATCGAAGTTGGCGGGAGAAACCCCTGCCTTCGTGATCGCCGCGAGGACGCCGCGATCGAAATCGGGCGGCGTCGTGTCGGCCTTTGCCGTCACGATACCGTTCGGCCCGATCCCGACCAGGTCGGTAAAAGTCCCTCCAACGTCCGTCGCTACTCGCATGCCGCGGCCTTCCTCCCATGAACTGTAATGATGTCGGATCGATTGAGCCACCGTGTGGCATCCGACCTCTTCCATTTGTCTGCGTCACATTATTTGATATGTCAAATATTAATTGACATCAAATTTTTTGATTATATTTTGATGTCACGATGCGATGCTGCGGAGTCGCCTCGCGGTAAGGGAATGATCAAAAAGGGAGGACCGCACATGCAGAAGCAGCTTCGGACGAGCGCTTCAATTTTGGCGCTGCTCGGCAGCATCGCAGCAATTCCGGCAACGGCATTCGCACAAGATACCTACCCGCAATCGAACGCATCGGACGATTCCGAAGATATCGTCGTCACCGCCCGTTCGCGCGAAGAACGGCTGCAGGATTCGCCCGTCGCTGTGACAGCGATCGGGGAGACATCAATCGAGCGTGCGAACCTCACCCGCGCCACCGACTTCATGCAGCTCGTTCCGAACGTCACCGTCGCCGACGCGCAGGATTCGGGCAATGTCGCGATCAACATTCGCGGCGTGGGGCAAATCCGCAACGGCGAGACCCCCGTTGCGATCTCGATCGACGGCGTGCTGTTGTCGAGCCCGCTCCAGTTCAAGCAGGAATTCTTCGATATACAGCAGATCGAGGTGCTGCGTGGGCCGCAGGGCGCGCTATACGGTCGCAACGCCATCGCCGGCGCGATCAACATCACGACCAAGAAACCGTCGAACGAATTCTCCGGCAATTTCCGCGTCGGCTATGGCAACGGCGACGCCTTCAATGCGAGCGCTGCGATCAGCGGCGCTTTGATCGATGATATTCTGCTCATCCGCGCAGGCGTCTCGCGCACGCAAAGCGACGGCTACATCACCAACAGCTTCTTGAACAAGAAGGTCGACTATTTCGAGGACACCACCGCCCGCCTCCGTATCGACTTCACGCCGTCGGACGCGGTCTCGGTCGACCTGCGAGGCTTTTATTCGACGCGCCAGGGCGGTGCCGCCTATTTCGCGCGCCCGCTGCTCCAGGCATCGGACCGGCCGTTCATCGATCCCGTGCCGAACGTAGATGTCGCCAACGACGTCGTCGCGCCCGAGTCCAACAACCTCGGCTTCGACGACCGCGACCTTCTCGATTTCTCGTTGAAGATCGACATCGACACGCCAATCGGGGTTCTCACTTCGACGACCGCATACAGCAATGTCCAGCACGTCGTCGCCTTCGACGGCTATGACTATTCGAACGACAATCAATGCTATCTCTTCGGTTTCGGCGCGGTCTCCGACGGCCTCGTCAATTGCAACAATCCGCGCACCCTTGCGCTCGGTCCGAGCGGCGATCCCGACGGCGCCGACGCGCAATTCCCGGCCCCCTACAACACGACGTTCCAGGACAACGACATCAAGAACTGGAGCCAGGAAATTCGGATCACGTCGCCCTCGGCGCAGCGCTTCCGCTATATCTTCGGTGCCTATTTCCTTTGGCGCGATCGCTCGCTCCTGACCGGCACCAACGAGGATTTGGGCTTCGGCGTGATCCCCGAACTCGACTTCAATCCCGCGACGCCGAACCAGACGCGGCGCTATTTCGCCGAGGACAACAAGGACTTTGCCTACGCCCTGTTCGCGCAGTTCAACTATGACCTTACGGACCAGTTCGAGCTGACGCTCTCGGGGCGCTTCGACAGCGACCGCCGCCGGCAGACCGACCCGCGTGTCGCCCCCTATCGTGTTGATGGCTTCGGACTTCCGATCACCGGCCCGGCAACGCGCCATGCAACCTTCACCCAGTTCCAGCCCAAGGGCACGCTACGCTGGAAACCCTCGGGCGACATGCAGGTCTATGCGACGGTCGCTCAGGGCTTCCGTTCCGGCGGATTCAATGCACCTGGGACCGAGTCCGACCCCTTCACCGGCGTTCCGATCTCCTCGCCGATCTACAAGAAGGAAGTCGCCACAAGCTATGAGATCGGCGCGAAATCCGAGCTGTTCGATAATCTCCTGACGCTCAACGGCGCGGTTTTCTTCACGAGAGCGAAGAATCTGCAGGCATTCAACTTCAACGGCTCGGTGAACGCGCAGATCGTCACCAATATCGATCGCGTCGATGTGAAGGGCCTCGAAATCGAATGGACTCTGCGCCCGGCAACGGGGTTCAAGCTGTTCGGAAGCCTCGGCTACACCGATGCGGAGATCAAGGCCTATGCGGCGAACCCAGCCGCGGTCGGGAACCAGGTCCCTTATACGACCAAGCTGACCATCAGCGCCGGCACCGAATATGTCGCGCCGCTGACTGCGAGCCTCAGCGCCGTGTTCCGCGCGGATTGGCAGCGCCGCGGCAAAACCTACTTCCACGAAGGTGGCACCTTCGTCGGAGTACCAGTACGCGATGCGATCAATTTCGTGAACGGGCGCATCGCGATCGAGCATGAAAAGGGCTGGTCGCTCGGGGTTTGGGCTAAGAACCTCCTGAACGAGCGTTATTATGAGGAGGTCGTGGCGCCTGACTATAATTACCAGGGCCGGCCGCGAACCTACGGTGTCGAGTTCTCAGCCAAGTTCTGAATATGCGCGGGGCCGGCGGTGGGTTGATCGAAGATCGGCACACCGCCAGCCTGCACCAAACACCGAAAAACCGGGAAAGTTTAGAAATGTCATTTTTGAAGCAGGATCAAAAGGCTCCGAAGCCGGCCATTGGCGGACGGATAAAAAGCCGTCGCCAGGAACTCGGCATGACCCTCCAGGCGGTCGCGGAAGCGAGCGGCCTGTCGGCTCCTTTCCTGTCGCAGGCGGAGCGCAATCAGACGGTGCCGTCATTGGTGTCGCTGGCCTCGCTGGCGAGGGCCTTGGGCGTCGATATCGGCTATTTCATGGAGATGCCGAAGGACGAGAATATCGTCAGCCGCGCGAGCAGTCCCGAACTGATCGAACTCGACTCACCAGTCGTGTATCACCAGCTCAGCTCGATGCTGCCAGACCAGAAAATGGATGCGATCCTGATGATCATTCCGCCCGGCCATCGCTTTCCCATCGATCAGCGCGACGGCGAGGATTTTCTATACGTAATCGACGGCGAATTGATGTCGCAGGTCGGCGAGTTGCGCACAGTTCTGCGCGCGGGCGACAGCATGCATTTCCGCTCCCAGGCACCGCACAGCGCGTGGAACGAGACGAAGGTCGATGTGAAGCTACTTTACGTCGGCACGCCGTCGATTTTCCGCAACCCGGTCAACCAGTAGAGGCCGGCATGGAGAAGACTGCACTGACGTGGACGGACGATGTGTCCGATCCACTTTTCGGGATTTGGCGCTTCGTCGATCCCGCTGCCAACGTGATCGAAATCGGCACCGGCCGCTTTGCCGCCGGCCAGAAGATGCCAGAAACCGGCAACTCGCAGCACCCTTTGCGCGAGATCTCAATCATTCTCGAGGGCGAAATCGAAACGAAGAGCGGCGGCAAAACGGAACGCCTGCGCGCGGGCGACATCGTGACGATCCCGCCGCACCAAATTCAGAACTCGCGCTTCGTTGCTGACACGAAGCTCGTCTATATTTTCTTCGGGCACCGGCGTTGCCGCGAGGACGAAGACAGCTGAGTAACCGGGTGTCACCCAGTCATGTATGGTCAAGATAACGCCAGCGACCGCGGCCCCGGCGATCACGGACTGCGGGTCTCGCTGAGCGAGATCATGCATACGCGAACCCTGCAGGTACCGAAGATTCCGGCGCGTGTGCGCCAGTGGCTGATCCTGCATGGCGACGAAGATATTGCCCGGCTGGGCGACTGGCTGCACCGCGTATCGCAGGGGCGCGCCGCACAGGGCGCCAGCCGCTTCACCGTCGACGAGGACGACATGCATTGCGTGTGGGAAGCGCATACCGAATTTTCGACGATCACATTTGTAACGACAGAAGCTTCCGGCCGTGCACCGCCCGGCGACTCTTCCTGGCTTCGCGGAATGCCCGGAGAGATTTTCCGATCGGTCGAGATTCTGATCGGGTCACGGACCGATTTCGACTGGGAGGCAGAGGCGTGCTTCGATCCGACCCGTATCGTGAGCAGCCTGGCCTTCGGCGGCGTTGCTCGGATTTGGAGCGACTTCACCATAAAGGGCACGGAAGCCGGAAAAATCCTTGTCGAGGATCTTGGGCTTCAGAATGACGAGGCGTCGCGGTTGGTGCAAACGCTCCTTGAAATCGGCAATTATCGAAAGTTGGCGCTCTTGGGCTTTCCCGTCGCTCGAGATTTGATGCCCTGGATCACCGCCGCAGAGGCTCGCCACGCCAAGATTACCGAGCGGATGAACGCACCGTCGGGCAATCGAGCCGAAATCTTGCACGAGTTGCTCGATCTGTCGGCCGAGGTCGAATGCCGCGCGGGGCGCGCGCGTTTCCGTCTCGGCGCGACAAGCAGTTACCATCTCCTGACGCGCGACAGGCTTTCGGCCCTTCGCGAAGCTCGTCTACCTGGATACTCGACTTGGTCCGACTTCATAGAGCGGCGCCTTCTCCCGGCCATGCGGACCTGCGAAATCTCGCAGAGCCGGCTCGATCGCCTCAGCGAGAGAATTAATCGAACGGCCAGCCTTCTCTCGCTTGAGCAAACGGTCGCCTTGAACAAGCAAAGCCAAGCGTCGCTGGCGAGCATGAACCGGCGCGCGATGGTCCAACTTCGCCTCCAGTCGCTCGTCGAAGGGCTCAGTGTTTTTGCCGTCTCCTATTATATCATCGGGTTGCTCGACCATCTTCTCGACCCGCTCCTTCAACTGGGCGACGTTGAACGATTGAAATCAGCGGCGCTCGGTGTGATCGTGCCATTGGTGCTTTCGGGGGCCTGGATCATGTCCAAACGTCGCCGCCTTCGGTCGAACATGCCGGTGCCCAGCGAATTGGCTTGAAACCGATGTCAATGGACAGAGCCACGCACGTCAGGCCGCGAGACGCGAGATGTTCGATCGCGCCTGATCTCAGTAGATGACTTGAGTTGGCCGATTACGGTCAGGCAACTTTTGGTTCGAAATCTGGAGAAGCAGACACTCGAACCAAAAGCGCTGCGAACAAGATTTTAAGGCGCAGGCACGCGGCTCGCGATAGCCGCTTCGATCAGGCCCTGCATCTCTTGTTCCAGTTCGGTGCCCTTACGATCTCCGCCGCTCGAAATCTCGGTCGCGATCAGGCCGTAATAGCCGGTTCCGCGATCGATCCAGCCCGTCCATCCATAAGCGCCCGGCGCCGAATTGATCGTCGATGTCGCGCAGGCCGATGGCGTGTCGCATTCGACGAAGGAGCCCAGAGCATATTCCCAGTTCGAGGCCCCCGAGGGCACGAAGACGCGCGGCAGGCCCGTCGTGCGCGGCTGGGTAAAGACGGTCATATCGGTCACGAAGGCGCCGCCGAGGAGCGCGCGCAGCAGCTTGGCATAGTCGCGCGGGGTCGAATAGGCGCCCCCCGCCACCCACGGGTTCGTCGGCGCGCTGCCCGCCGGATCATACCATGTCGTGCTCGTCATCCCGAGCGGCGTCGTGACATGCTGGGCGAAAAGTTCGTGGAAGGTGCGCTGACGCGCCGGCGTTGTTCCGGGCTGGATGCTTACATCCTTCGCCTCGAGATAGGCGGCGGCGATCTGCATCCCGTGCGGACCATAGCTATATTGCGCGCCCGGCGCGTTGCCGGGACGCAGGATGTCGTATCGCAGGTCGTGAATATTCTTCGCGCAATTGTACAGGATCAGCGCCGGTGTCAGCTGGCACCCTCCGACCAGCGGGCTGCCGTTGAACCCCGACGTCATCGACAGCGCATGCTTCAGCTTGACGTCCTTCTTGGTCCCGGTCGTCGTCCAGAAGGCGAGCGGCGGCCGCATCGGGTCGTCCAGCGTGACAATCCCCGCCTGCGCCATCCGCATGGCGAGCGTTCCTGCAAACCATTTGGTGGCCGAAGCGAGCGGCGTCACCCGATCGATTCCGAAGCTGCCCTTCTCATATGCAAACAGATGGTCGGCGTCGGTGGCGTTCCCGACGATGAAATAGCCGTTCGCGACTTCGGCGTCGGCATCGATCGCCGCCTGCAGCGCCGTCCAGTCGTAGGTATAACCGCCGACGGTTGTGGTAAGGCTGGCAGACGAAACTCCTGCCGAAGCAGGCGCTGTGCCATTCGCCGCAGTGGCCGCTGCCGGTGGCAACTGCACCATCGGGCGCGCCTCTCCCCTTTCACCGCCGGTCACACCGCCCTGCGCAAAGGCGCCCGCGCCGATGACGGCCGCACCCGCGGCGAGCCACGCCCATGTCTTGCGTTCAACCATATCGTCTCTCCCGTCCTCTTCGTTACACGTTTCGAAAGGAGGCGCCGCAGAATCCGGCGCGGTGGCCGCCGGATCAGAAGGAGATACGTCCCTCGACCCCGATTACTCGCGGCTGGCTGTAGCGGTTGATCGTCGGCGCCTGCGCGACATAGTAGACCTTGTCGAAGAGGTTGTTCGCGAAGGCGCTGATGCTCACCTTCCCGAACTCGACCCCGACGCGCAGGTTGACGAGCACATAGTCGTCGAGGTCGACCGAGGTCGCGGTCAGCTCCTGCTTTCCGCCCCATTGGCCGCTGACGAGGATGTTGCCGGTCAGCGAAACATCGTTCGCGACGGGGTAACGGAGGTTGAGGTTGGCCGCGGCGAGCCAGTCGGGCACCTGCGCAAGGTCGAGTCCGTCGTACCGCCCGCTCTTCACCTTGCCGCCCTGCCGCGACCCGCTAAGCGCCAGACGACCGTTGCCTTCGCCCAGATCGAAGCCCTGGCTGTATTCGGCTTCGATGCCCCAGCTCTTCGCATCGCCGGCGTTGGTGAGATAACTCACCGCTGCGACCGGACAGGTCGGGTTGGTCAGCGCGCAGCCGTCGTCGACCTGCGCGATCAGATCCTGAAGCTCGGTATAATAGCCCGCGACCGCGAAATAGCCGCGCCGCACCGGGCTGCCCTTTACGCCAATCTCGTAGCTGGTGCTGTTTTCGTTGCCGAACAACACCTGCACCGGGCTCGGCGCGCGCGGGTCGGACAGGCGCGTGTTGAAGCCGCCGGCGCGATAGCTGCTCCCGACCTTGGCATAGGCGAGGATGTCGGAGGTCAGCTTATAGGACAGCGTCGCGTTGTAGGAGAGATTGTTGGCGGTGATGCTATCGTCGATGATCCGCGACGGCCCGCCGGTCGGGAGCCCCGTCCCGAGATCATAGAGCCGCGCGGTGATGCTGCGACTGTCGCGCGTATAGCGCAGTTCGCCGGTGACATTGAGGCTGTCGGTCAGGTCGAAGCCGAGCGAACCATAAGCGGCATAGCTTTCGAAATGGAGCCGCGCGGGCGCGATATTGCCCGGCGACGGGTTGGCGAGCGTCGGCGTGCGCGTCGTCGTCACCGAAAAATCGCTGTCGAGGAGGAGCATTTCCGCGCCCACCAGCCAAGTCAGCCGGTCGTTCGATCCGCTGACATGGATGTCCTGCGAGAAATTGTCGGTCGTATCCACCACATAGGACGCGCTGCCCGGGTCGAGCGGGGTCAGCGGCCCGACTTCGCCCGCGGCGCGCGCACGCGCCAGCTCGGCAACACTGACCGCATCATTGTCGAGATCATATTCGCTGTGCCGCTTGCGGAAGGACGTCGTCGAGGTGAGGTCGGCGCCGCCAAGATCGACGCGCACGATCGCCTGCAACCCGTCGACGTCCTGCGAGGCCCGCGGTGCGGTGCTCCACGGATAGCGGAAACGGTCCTGGATATAGCCGCCCGGAAAGCCCGGCGTGCCGGCCGGAATGAAGATCTGATAATGGATAGACGGCGTCGTCAGGCGCTGCGTCTCGGCCATGATCACCGCGTCGACCGGTCCGCGCTTCAGGCGGATCTGCCCGCGCAGGCCATGCCCCTTCTGCCGGTCGAAATAGACGTCATTGTCGGGGTTGTAGAAAAAGCCCTTGTCCTGTTCGACCAGGTCGCCGCTGATCCGCGCCGCGATCCCGTCGCCCAGCGGTACGTTCACCGCACCCTGCAGTTGCAGGCTGTTGTTCTCGAACCCGTATCGCGCGCTTGCCCAGCCCGACAGGTCGAATTCGGGCTCGGCCGATATGATGTTGATCGCGCCGCCGACCGCGTTGCGGCCGTATAGCGCGCCCTGCGTCCCGCGCAGCACCTCGACGCGGCCGATGTCGAGCATGTCGAGGCGGGTGAAGTTGCGCCCGCCGACCGGACCGCCGGCGATATAGGCGCCGCCCCGATAGAGGCCGACGCTCGGGTCGCCGTTGGTCGCGCGCGCCGTCGACGACGCGCGGATCGAAATTTCGGACGTGATCGACGAGCTGAGATTGTTGAAGCGCACGCTCGGCTGGTCGGCGAGGAGCTCGCCGCTTCCGGTCGCCCCGCCGCGATCGTTGAGCGACGTCGCGTCGATCACCGATGCCGCGGTCGGCACGTCGGAAAGGCGTTCCTCGCGGCGCCGCGCGGTGACGACGATCGCGCCGTCATCGCCCGCTTCCGCCGCCGTATCGGCCGGAAGGGCCTCGGGAGCCCGATCCTGGGCCGAAGCAGGCGCGGCGGCCGCCACCCAGAGCGCGGCCGTGCCGAAAAGAAGCTGCGCCTTGCGTCCCATAAATCCCTCCCATGTCGTTATTGCAATTATTATCGATAATTTTGTGCATATGGCGACGCGAGTCAAGCCGGAAACTCGCCCTCGCGGCGACGCCGGTCAGCGGCGGACGGGAATGATGGCGGTGAGGAAGTCGCGAACCGCTCGCGCCGTAGCGGCAAGCGGCGCGGGCGCGACGACCGAAAGATTGTCGGTCGGCGCGTGATGATGGCGGTGCGCGCCGAAAATTCCGGCATGATGCGGATAGCCGGCCTTGACCACTTCGGAGAGTTCGCCCGCGACCCCTTCGGTCGAGGGATAAGCCATCTCCAGTCCCGGCAACCCCCTGAAATCCGACCGGGCGCGATCGACAAAGGCGGCCGAGGTCATCAGGAAGCGGAAGGGATCGGCGCTCGGCAACGGCAACAGGCGCCCGGGCATGTCCTGATAGTCGCGCGTCGCGACATTGGCGCCGAGATGCAGCCAGAGATCGGTGTCGGCAGGCGGCGGCCCGACCTTTTCGACGATATGGCTGGCACCCAGATTTTCATATTCATGCCCGCTGTTGCAGACGAAGAGCAGGCTATGATCGGGGAAGGCGCGCGGCATCCATTCGGCGAGCGCGAGCCAGATCGCGAAACCCGGCCCGCGTTCGCCCGCGCAATCGGTCCAGCCCGAGCGCGGGGTCGAGACCACGAGCCAGCGGCGCCCCTTGCGCACGCGCCGCGCCACGACATTCTCCGCGACGCGCGAACCGCCCTTCCCGCGCAGCACCAGCATCGCCGGCTGCCCCTGCCGCGCCGCTTCGATGACGGGCGCCGCAAGGCGCGGCGCCAGCAGCGCCAACGGATTGTCCGACAGCGGCGCATCGGCCGGCGCATTGAGGAGCAGCGCCTCGCCGGTGGGCCCTGTGGTCACAAGGATGACCGCGGCCGCGCCCCGCGCCAGCGCATCGGCCAGCGGATCGCGCACCGCCCGGTCGAGCAGGCTCGACCAGCGGCGATACGGCAGCCGCACCACCGCGATCGCGCCATCGAGCCGATCGCTGACCTCCGCAAGCCGCAGCGGCGCCCCGATCCCGCCAACGCCCGTCGGCACGGCGAGCGGCTGCGCCATCAGGGGGATTTTCCGATCGCCGAGCGCCAATTCGCATGTCGCCGCTTCGAACCAGGGCACGTCGAACGACTGGCGCTCGACCGCAAAGCCCGCCGCAGCAAGCCGCCGCGCAGCCCAGTCGGCGGCCCAGCGATCGCCCGCCCCGCCCGACTGCTTATTGCCCGCTTCGGCGTAGGCCTTCACATCGGCGAAAAGCCGTTCGGCCGCGAATATGGCATCATCGCCCCCAGCGGCGAAGGCGGGAGCAGCCTGAAAAGCGATCGGCGCCGCAAGCCCTGCCTTCAGCAGGCTCCGCCGGCCGGCATAACCCCGCGTCACGACGCGCGGGCGCGGCGACGGCCAGGCTTTGCCTTGGTCCGCCGTGCCTTATATTCCGCCAGCGCCTCGGCGAAATTCTGCTGCGATGTGGCAATCAGGTCGCGCGCGACGCGGTCGGCGTCGTCGGGTTCGCGCGCGACGATATGCCGGCAAAGCTGCTCATAGAGCACCGCCGACCGGCGGCCGACCTCGCCCTCGCCGTGCGTCGCGACAAACTCGTCGGTGTAGACATTGTGCTGCCAGCGCGCGAGCAGCGCCAGCCGGTCGAGCAACTCGAGCGCCATCGGCGCATTCGATCGCTTGGCGATGAATCGCCCGATCCGGTTCGAGACCCTGAGATGCTCGGCGGAATTGGTGGTTCGTTCGGTCACATCCTTATATTCGATCAGCCGGTGCATCAGCTCGCGCCCGTCGCGGTCGCTCATCGCCGTGCACGCGAGGCGGCAAACGACCCCGAAGAGCGCTTTCCACAGCTCGTAGATCTCATCCGCCCCATGGTCGTCGACGTCGATCGCATAAGCGCCGCGCCAGGGCACGACCTTGACCAGCCCGATGCTCGCGAGATGCCGAAAGGCTTCGCGAACGGGTGCGTGACTGACTCCAAAGCGCGCCGCAATCTCACGCTCGCGCAGCCACGATCCCGGCGGAATCCGCCATTCGACGATGTCGTCGGTCAGCAACCGTGCGATAACCCGGTCCTGTGTCGGCGCCTGCTCGTCGTCGGTCTTCGTCGCGGCCATTTCCACCCGTTCGGCTCCCTGTCTGCCGGTGCCATCCTAGATCGGGAAAACACGGGAGCAAACGATCATTGAAGTTCGGAATATTATCGATAATAATGATAAAAACAAGCATCGGAATCAGGAGCCGGATTTGAAACGCATTGCCCCCCTTCTCCTGCTCGCGGGCTGCGCAGCAGCCCCGGCGGTGCAGGCCGCCCCCGCTCCCGGCTGTGCCGCGGCGCTGGCCTATTCGTCGGCGCACCAAGGCGTCGCCGTGCTCGTCCTCGAGGACGGGAAGGTCCGCTGCTCCTCCGATGGCGTCTCGACACCGCAGGAACTCTGGTCGGGGACCAAGAGCCTGGTGGGCCTGATGGCGGCAGCGGCGGTCCAGGACAGGCTGCTCACGCTCGACGAACCTGCGTCGGCCACGCTCGCCGAATGGCGCGAGGACCCAAAAAAGGCCGCGATCACGATCCGGCAATTGCTGGCGATGACCAGTGGACAGGCGTCGACCGTCGGTCGGCCACGGGGTTATCTCGACTCGGTGAACGCCCCGCTCGCCGCCGATCCCGGCACGAAATTCCAATATGGCCCCGCGCCGATGCAGATAATCGGCGAGATTATACGCCGCAAGCTGGCCGCCGCAAGCCTTGATGCCGATCCGCGCCGCTATCTCGAGCGCCGCATCCTGACCCCGGTCGGAGTGACGATCGGCGATTGGCGCAATGGACCGGATGGCGCGCCTCTGATGCCGCAGGGGCTGGTACTCGCCGCAGAGCAATGGGCAAAAGTCGGCGAATTCGTGCGCCGCGGCGGCACGCAGGACGGCAAGGCGCTTGTCGATCCCGCGGCCTTGGCCGAGTTGTTCAAAGGAAGCGATGCCAACCCCGCCTATGGCCTGACCTGGTGGCTTCCGCGAGCGAGTCCCTCCGACGATCCTGTGACGCGCTCGACCGACATCGTTGCGCATGCGCCAACGCTCCCGGCCGACCTGGTCGTCGCGGCAGGCGCAGGCGACCAGCGCCTCTACGTCATCCCGTCACGGCGCCTGACGATCGTGCGGCAGGCGAGACTGGATATCGCAGCGCTTGCCGCCGGGAAAAAGAGTGGCTGGTCCGATACACATTTCCTGTCTTTCTTCCTCTCTCCGACCGGCGAATAATGGCCGGTAGGGGTCAGGCAGCTTTGAGACCCAAATCTCAAGAAACGGAAATTCGCCGCAAAACGCTTTCCGATGCCCGGAAAGTAACAGTGTTCCGATCCCACCTTGACGACAGGACCGGATGGGGACGGTCTGCGGCAGACTGCGACCCTGACCACGTAAGAGCTATGCTACCGGTGACCCGCACCAACCCGGCTCGGAGGAAGCATGACGATAACTCTTTCCAATTTTTTGCTCGCGGCTTTCCTTGCGCAGCAGCCGACATTGGTACCTACAACACCGCCCCGCAATGAGTTGGAACGACTCCTTCTTGCTTCTAGCGATGATCAAATAGGGCGCGTCCAAATATGGGTCGATGCCCATGCCGATGATCCCGAGGAGCTGCAACGCGCTTTATCGCAGGCAGGATTCGGACCGCGGTTCAACCACGAGGATTGTTGGTTCCGTCGCTATGAACGAATAGTGAGAACTGATGGAGCGCGAATAACCGCCAACATAAAATTCTGCGATGGCCAAAAGCCGACCGCTTTTGTCATGTTCGGCTACCCGTATCCTACCCGGGCGCCTCTACCAAGCGAACGCTCTGGTATAGCGGTGCCCAAGGCCAAGTTGGAACCGCCGCGGCCCCGCCAGTAGACGCATCGCTGATGGCCGATTGCGGACTGGCAGCTTATGGCCAATGAGATCAAGAAGCAGACGGTTGAGTGATTTCGGGGTTGTACTGTCAAATTGAAGGAAGTGACTGGCTTGCGAAAGCCCACCCCTTGAGGTCGGGGCTTGCCGCGCGGTCGAGAAGCTCTTGGGCGTCCCCAATCGTCCAGGCGCCAGCCTTATCGACATCGGCGAGCGCACCCCAGCCTATCGGTACCGCGACCGGCGCATTTTCGCGCGCGCGCGCCGAATATGGCACGATCGCGGTGCTGCCGCGCTGGTTGCGCAGCCAGTCGATGAAGATCTTGCCCTTGCGTTTCGCCTTGCTCATCGTCGCAACATAGCGGTCGGGCTCGGCGAGGCTCAGCGCTTCGGCAAAGCGTTTGGCGAAATCCTTGTGCGCTTCCCAGCTGTGGCCGGGATCGAGCGGCACGACGACGTGCACACCCTTGCCGCCCGACAGCATCGCAAAGCTGACGAGGCCGATGTCGGCGAGCTGCCGGCGGATGTCGAGCGCGGCCTTTTTGACGTCGGCGAAATCGAGCCCTTCATCGGGGTCGAGGTCGAAGATCAGGCGATCGGGCCGTTCGATCGCATCAACGTGGCTCGCCCAGCCGTGAAATTCGATCGTCCCCATCTGAACGCAAGCGAGGATGCCGTCGCCGTCCTCGACATAGAGATAATCCTCATGGCCCCCGTCCTTCTCCTTGATCGGGACGTGGTGGACATGCACGCCGAAGCTGCCCGAATCATGCTTCTGGAAAAAGCATTTCTTCGCGCGCCCCTGCGGACAGCGGACGAGGCTGATCGGGCGGCGCGCCATGTGCGGGAGCATCAGCGGGGCGATGGCGGCATAATAGTCGGCGAGGTCGCCCTTGGTCGCCTTTGCCTCAGGAAAGATGACGCGATCTCGGCTGCTGATCGTGACGTCGCTTGCCGGTGCAGGCGTGGGCTGTTTCTTCTCGGGGGTCACGTCCTTGGCCTCCTTGTCGCTGCGCAGGCCGAGGAAGCTTGCGTGGCGGACCGATCCGCTCGCGGTGAATTCCGCGAAGGCGATTTCGGCGACAAGTTCGGGCCGGAGCCAATGCGCCTTGCGCGCGGTGGCAGCATCGACGTCGAGCGGGGCCGTCGTGCGTTCGCGCCGCGCGAATTTCCTGGCAAGGTCGGCCATCGTCGCGGCGTCGAAGCCGGTGCCGACATTGCCCTTGTAGACGAGTTCGCCCTTTTCCCGCTGCGCGAGGAGGAGCGAGGCGAAGGGGCGGCCCTTCGCCGACGAGGGGTTCCAGCCGACGATGACGAATTCCTGGCGCCGGGTGCATTTGACCTTGACCCAGTTGCGGCTGCGGCGGCCGGTGTAGGCGGCGTCGGCGCGTTTCGAGATGATGCCTTCCTGCCCCGCGCCGCACATCGCGGCGTAAAGCTTCTCGCCCGCGCCGATGACATGGTCGGCGACCGCGACCGGCGGCGCGGCATCGCGCAGCAGCGCCTCGAGCCGCTCCTTGCGTTCGAGATTGCCGAGCTTGGTGAGCGATTTGCCGCTGAGTTCGATGAGGTCGAAGGCGAAGAAATGGAGGTCGGTGCCCGTGTCCTGCGCGCCATGGCCGCGTTTGAGCACGGCTTGCAGCGACGAGAAGTCGGGGTTGCCATCCTTGCCATAGGCGACGATCTCGCCGTCGATCAGGCAGGGCGGCAGATCGAGCGCGGCGATGTGGCCGACCAGCGGGGCGAATTTGTCGGTCCAGTCGAGGCCGTTGCGTGTGTAGATACGCACGTCCGATCCCGCGGCGGCAATCTGCGCGCGGTAGCCGTCGAACTTGATCTCGTGGAACCAGCCGTTGCCTGCGGGCACCGCATCGACGAGCGTCGCGAGCTGGAGCGGGCGAAATTTGGGCGGCGCGCCCTTGGCTTTGGGCTTCGCAACCTCTTTGTTGTGCGCGGCGGCGGCTTGCATCTTCTTCGTAAAGGCGGCGCCCCTGGCGCCCTTCAGCGATTGTTCGCCGCCTTCGTCGCCCGCAATCTCGGCCATCGTCCGGTCGGTGAGGATGCTCGTCAGATGCCGACCGACCAGATCATCGGGGCCGCCGGCATAGGCGTCGTCGATCTTGCGGAGCAGCCAGTTCTCGCGCTTCTCGCCGGGCCGCGGTTTCATGCGGACGAGCAGCCATTCGCCCTTCATCCTTGTCCCGTCGAGGATGAAATGGAGATGGCCCTTGTCGATGTCCTTCGCGCTCTTGCCCGCGACCGGCTCCCAGGTGCCGCGATCCCACAGCATCACGCTGCCGCCACCATATTCGCCCTTGGGGATCACGCCCTCGAAATCGGCGTAGCTCATCGGATGGTCCTCGGTGCGCACCGCGAGTCGCTTGTCGGCGGGATCGGCGCTCGGCCCCCTGGTCACCGCCCAGCTTTTAAGCACGCCGTCGACCTCGAGCCGGAAGTCGTAATGGAGCCGCGTCGCATCGTGCTTCTGGACGATGAAGCGCCCGCCGTCTGCCTTCGCGCCGGTTTCAACCTTGCCCGCAGGCTCGGGGGTCAGCTTGAAGTCGCGCTTGGCGTTATATTGGGCAAGGGGGTCGGTGCGCGCCATGTCAGGCGCGCTTTCTCGCCGCCGGTTTCTTTGCGGGCGCCTTCTTTGCGGCTGCGGCGGGCGGCTTTTTCTTGCCGTCGACCGATGCTTTCAGCGCCGCCATCAGGTCGATGACGTTCGACCCGCGGTCGGTGGTGGCGGGCTCCTCGACATCTTCCAGCACGCGTTTCCCTTTGGCTTTTGCCTTTTTGGCGACAAGCCGCTCGATCGCATCGACATAATGGTTGCGAAAGTCGCTGGCGTCGAACGCGCCGCTCTTCTTTTCGATCAGCGTTTCGGCAAGGTCGAGCAGGTCGGCGTCGGGTTTGGCATTGCCGACGTCGCGGAAATAATTGGCGGCCTTGTTGACTTCGTCGGCATAGCGCAGCGCCTCCAACACCAGGCCCTTGCCGCAGGGGCGCAGCGCGACGAGCTGTTCCTGCCCGCGCAGCGAAAGCTGGCCGAGGCCGACCTTTTTCGTGCGGCGGAGCGCCTCGCGCAGCACGATATAGGCTTCTTCGGCCAGTTCGTCGGCGGGGACGACATAATAGGGCTTGGCATAATAGAGGATGTCGATGTCGCCGGCATCGACGAACTGGACCAGCTCGAGCGTGCGCTTGCTCTCCAGCTTGACCGCCTCGATCTCCTCCTCGTCGAGCAGGACATAATTGCCCTTCGACAGCTCGAAGCCCTTGACGATGTCGTCATGATCGACCGCGCCGATGCCGGGCACGGTCTTTTCATATTTGACCGGCTTTCCACTCGGTTCGTGGATCTGGCGAAAACTGACCGCGGCGCCCGATTTGGTCGCCGAATAGATTTCGACCGGGATCGACACCAGCGCGAGGCGGATCTGGCCCTTCCAGTATGCGCGTGCAGGCATCGTTGATTTCCTTCCGCAAGGAAAATGCCTGAACCGATTTGACGTTCCATGCGAACGCGGATCAACCGACGCGGATTGGCCGATAGCTGCCTGACGGCTTTGAGCTCAAAATGTCAAATAGCGGCCATTCGGCAGCAGATATCCATAGAAAAGCTGAAACCTGCTAGCAGATTTGTGCGCTGCAGCGTAAAGCCGCCGTCATGAGGATCGCGATCATCGACACCAGCACGACGCGCGCTGCCATCATTTCGGATGGGCTGCGCGAGGCTGGGCTCGACGACCTGGTCTTGATCGACACCGCGGGTCCGCTGGCCGCCCAGATCGAAGCGGCACAGCCAGAAGTCGTCCTGATCAACCTCGAAAACCCCAGCCGCGACCTGCTCGAGGATTTCTTCGCCATGTCGCGCGCGCTGGCGCGGCCGATCGCGATGTTCGTCGATCAGAGCGATGCCGAGGCGACGGGCGCCGCAATTGATGCCGGGGTGTCGGCCTATGTCGTCGACGGGCTGTCAAAACAGCGAATCAAGCCGGTGATCGACCTCGCGATCCGTCGCTTCCAAGCCTTTTCGCGGCTGCAACGCGAGCTCGACGAAGCGAAAAATGCCCTCGTCGAACGTGCGGCGATCGATCGCGCCAAGGCGATCCTGATGAAACGGCGCGCGATCGACGAACCCGCCGCCTATGCCTTGCTGCGCGGTCAGGCGATGCGCACCAACCGCCGCATTTCGGAAATAGCGGAAGCGATCGTGACCAGCGACGCACTGCTGGGAGACATGGAATGACCGCCGAGACCTTCCGCATCGGCTTCCTGCCGCTGGTCGATGCCGCGCTCCCGATTCTGGCGCACGAGCTGGGTTTTGCAGCGCGCGAAGGCGTACAGATCGAGCTGGTCCGCGACATGACTTGGGCGACGGTGCGCGACCGTCTGCTCTATGGCCATACCGATGCCGCGCACATGATCGCACCGCTGGCGATCGCCACTGCGCTTGGCCGCGATCGGCCGGCGGTGCCGATGGCGGTGCCGTTCGTGCTGGGGCTCAACGGCAATGCCGTGACCTTTTCCACCCAGCTCGCCAAGGATGTCGGGCTGGGCGACACGCTGGGCGATCCCGCCACAATCGGCGCGGCGCTGCAGCGCGTGGCGGCGGCGCGTAAAATTGCGGGCAAGCCGCTGCGCTTTGGCGTTGTGCATCGCTATTCGAGCCATAATTATATGCTGCGATACTGGCTCGCGGGGGTGGGCATTCGTCCCGACCTCCATATCGATATTGTCGTTACCAGCCCTCCCTTTGCCGCCGATGCGCTGGCCGCGGGCGAGGTCGACGGCATTTGCGTCGGCGAACCCTGGAACTCGATCGCGGTCGAACGCGGCGTCGGCCATATCGCGCTCGCCACTGCGCAGATCTGGCGCCGCGGCGTCGAAAAAGTGCTCGCGCTGCGCGACGCCGTCGTCGATGAGCGCCGCGATGCGGTCGAGGCGCTGCTCCGCGCACTCCACGCTGCCGCCGCCCATTTCGTCGAACCCGGCACCGCCGAGGACAGTGCCGACATCTTGTCACGCCCCGAATATCTTAACGCGCCGCGCGATGCGGTGCTGCGCGCGATCACCGACCGCGTCCGGCTGACCCCGGGCGGCGACGCGATCCACTATCCCGATTTCATGTTCCAGCACCGTGAAGCCGCCAATTTCCCGTGGCGCAGCCAGGCGGCGTGGCTCTATTCACAAATGCTGCGCTGGGACGCGGCGCCCTATTCGAGCGCCGACGCCGCCACTGCGGCCGCGGTGTTCCGCCCCGACATCTATCGCGCCGCGCTCGCCGGATCGGGAGCACCGCTGCCGGGGGCGAGTTCGAAGCTGGAGGGCGGCATCGATACCCCGCTTGGGGCCGGGTCGGTGCAGGGGCGCCTGCTGCTCGGTAGTGATCGGTTTTTCGATGGCCGCGCCTTCGATCCCGACGATATTCAGGGCTATCTTGCCGATCTTCCTTAGTTTTTATTTTATGCTGCACCTGCGAAATAACCGCTTGCGGTGAGGCCCCGAATCAGGCAGCTTAAGGGCACTCGGCATTGCTGCCGGGGCAGGATAAAGCGGCTACGGCTCCAACGACGGGGCCGGTCCGCGCGGCAGGCGGGAAGCCTTTTCCCGTAATCCAACAGGCAATGAAGCCGTCAGGATGCGCCCGCGTGGCCGCCGTCCTGGCGGCTTTTTTTATTGCCCGTCACACGAAGGGGACGGACGATGACGATGGCACATGCAGGGGCGACCACCGCGCCCAAATCGAATTTCTGGTCCAGCGGGCACTGGCCGACGCTGGTCGCCGCCTTTCTTTATTTCGACCTCGCCTTCATGGTGTGGGTGCTGCTGGGACCACTGGCTCCCGCAATTTCCGCTGACCTCGGACTCAGCCCGGCACAAAAAGGGCTGATGGTCGCGGTGCCGACGCTCGCCGGGGCGCTGCTGCGCGTCGTCAACGGCCTGCTCGTCGATCGCATCGGCCCCAAGCGCGCCGGGGCGATCAGCCAGGTGATCGTGATCGCCGGGCTGTTCCTCGCCTGGTTGATGGGGGTGACCAGCTTCACCGGCACGCTCGCGCTGGGTGTGGTGCTCGGCTTTGCCGGTGCCAGCTTTGCCATCGCGCTGCCGCTCGCCAGCCGCTGGTACCCGCCCGAGCATCAGGGCAAGGCGATGGGCCTTGCCGGAATGGGCAATTCGGGCACCGTCCTCGCGGCGCTGTTCGCGCCCGGTCTCGCGGTGATGTTCGGGTGGAACGCGGTGCTCGGCCTCGCCTGCATCCCGCTTTCCATCGTCTTCTTTATCTATCTGGTCATGGCGAAGGATGCGCCCAACGCGCCCGCACCCAAAAAGCTGGTCGATTACTTCCAGCCCCTCAAGACGGCCGACGCCTGGTGGCTGATGGCCTTTTACTCGGTGACCTTCGGCGGCTTCGTCGGGCTGGCCGCATCGCTGCCGATCTATTTCACCGACCAGTTCCACCTGACCCCGGTGATGGCGGGCTATTGCACCGCGGCGTGCGTCTTTGCCGGGTCGCTGGTACGGCCGATGGGGGGCGCGCTCGCCGACCGGATCGGCGGGGTCAAGGCGCTGATGATGGTCTTCGTCGTCGCGGCGCTGGCGCTCGCCGGGGTGCCGCAGGCGGACACCCTGCCCGCCGCACTTGGCCTGTTCGTGATCGCGATGCTCGCGCTCGGCACTGGCAATGGGTCGGTGTTCCAGCTCGTGCCGCAGCGTTTTTCGGCCGAGATCGGCGTGATGACCGGGCTGGTCGGCATGGCGGGCGGCATCGGCGGTTTCTATCTCGCCTCGTCGCTCGGCTTTGCCAAGCAGTGGAGCGGCAGCTTTGCGCCGGGCTTCTACATCTTCGCCGGACTGGCCGTTGTCGCCTTGGTCGGCCTGCTCTTCGTCAAGAGCCAGTGGCGCGCGACCTGGGGCGCCGCAGAAGGCGTGCGGATCTAGTCATGGCCCGCACCCTCATATTCTTGCTGGCGCTCGCGCCGGCCGGGACGGCGCATGCCCAGGCCGTCCAGATCAAGCCGCTCGGCGAAGCCCGCCTCCGCTATGAAACAGTCGATCAGGACGGCCTCGCCGCCAACGCCGAAGCCCTGACCCTGCGGCTGCGCGGCGGGGTCGAGGCCAAGGCCGATCGCTGGTCGGCACTGATCGAGGGACAAGGCAACCTCGCCATCGTCGAAGATTATTTCGACGGACTCCACGGTGCTGCGACACGTCCGATCGTCGCCGATCCCAGAAACATCGCCCTCACCCGCGCCCAGCTGCGCTACGTCGCGCCCGGCTTTGCGGTCACCGCGGGGCGCCAGCGGATCGGTTTCGACGACGAGCGTTTCGTCGGCAGCGTCGGGTTTCGCCAGAACGGCCAGAGCTATGACGCGGTGCGCGCCGAGGTGACGCCGGTGAAGGGCGTGAAAGTCGACCTGGCCTATGCGTGGAGCGTGCGGACGATCTGGGGCATCGACGGCGCGGGGGGGCGGCAACAGGCAGTGTCGGGCGACAATGTCTTTGCCAATGTCGCCGCCCAAACCCCCGTCGGCAAGCTTAGCGGCTTTGCCTATCTCGTCGATCAGGACGAAGCGGCGATGCAGGGTTTCCGCATGTCGAGCCAGAGTTATGGTGCCCGCCTCGACGGGTCGCAAAAAGCGGGCAAGGCGAAGATTGCGTATCAGCTGAGCTATGCGCGCCAGTCGGACTGGCACCGCAATCCCAATGACTATAGCGCCGACTATTATCTCGCCGACGTCGCGGTCGATTTCGGCGGGCCGCGTCTGGGGGCCGGCTACGAGATACTCGGCGCCAGCGGCGGCACCGCGCTCACCAGCTTCCAGACCCCGCTCGCGACCGGGTTCAAATTCCAGGGCTGGGCCGACAAATACCTCGTCACGCCGCCCGATGGGGTCCGCGACCTGTATGCGAGCGCGGGATGGAGCTGGAAGGCGGTTGGCCCGCTGAAAGCCGTCACCGTGCAGGCGGCCTATCACGACTATCGCAGCGACCGCGCGGCGCGGTCCTACGGCGACGAGATCGACCTGCTCGCCAGCGCCAAGCTCGGCAAGATCACCGGCTCAGTGCGCTACGCCCACTACAACGCTGACGGCTTCGCCACCGACACCGACAAATTCTGGCTTCAACTGGACTGGATGCTCTGATGGAACACACACCCCTCAAGGCCAAGGCCGACACGCGCGAGCATCTGGTCGTGATCGGCAACGGCATGGCCGGCTGCCGCGCGGTCGAGGAACTGCTCGCGCGCGACGCCGACCGGTATCGCGTGACAATTTTTGGCGCCGAACCGCGAGTCAATTACAACCGCATCATGCTCTCGCCGGTGCTGGCGGGCGAAAAAAGCTTCGACGACATCGTGATCAACGATGCCGACTGGTATGCCGCGAACGGCATCGCACTGGTCGCGGGCGATCCGGTCGCCGTGATCGACCGGGCGGCGAAAACGGTAACGACGCGCGGCGGCACTACCGAATGCTATGACCGCCTGCTGATCGCGACCGGCTCCGACCCCTTCATCATCCCGGTGCCGGGCAAGGATTTGCCCGGGGTGATCGCGTTCCGCGACATGGACGATGTCGACACGATGCTCGCGGCGGCCGATGCTGGCGGCGACGCAGTGGTCATCGGCGGCGGCCTGCTCGGGCTCGAGGCCGCGCACGGGCTTTCGCTGCGCGGCATGAAGGTCACCGTCATCCACCTGATGCCGACGCTGATGGAACGCCAGCTCGACGAAGCTGCGGGCTGGCTCCTGAAAAACGCGCTCGAAGCGCGCGGTCAGACCATTCTGACCGGCGCCGACACCGCCGAGATCGTCGGCGACGGCAAGGTCGAAGGGGTGAAGCTGAAAGACGGAACGCTGATCCCCGCCAGTCTGGTCGTCATGGCGGTCGGCATCCGCCCCTCGGTGGCGCTCGCCCGCGACGCGGGCCTTGCGGTCGGGCGCGGCATTCAGGTCGACGACCATATGGTCACGAGCGATCCCGCCGTGCTCGCGGTCGGCGAATGCGTCGAACATGACGGACAGGTCTATGGCCTCGTTGCGCCCTTGTGGGACATGTGCCGCAGCCTCGCCGACGGGCTGGTCGAGAAGCCCAGCGGCTATCGCGGCTCGGTGACCTCGACCAAGCTCAAGGTGTCGGGGATCGACGTGTTTTCGGCGGGCGACTTTTCGGGTGGCGATGGGTGCGAAGACATCGTTCTCCGCGACGCCAGCCGCGGCGTCTACAAGCGGGTGATCGTCAAGGACGACCGCATCGTCGGCGCCGTGCTCTATGGCGATACCGCCGACGGCAGCTGGTATTTCGACCTCCTCAAGAAGCAGGAGGATGTCTCCGATCTCCGCGACCTCCTGATCTTTGGCCAGTCCTTCGCCTCGGGAGGAGGCGCCGCGGACCCTAAGGCGGCCGTTGCGGCGCTCTCGGACGATGCCGAGATTTGCGGCTGCAACGGCGTTACCAAGGGCCAGGTCGTCGCGTGCATCGCCAAGGGGGCGCGCAGCCTCGACGCGGTGCGCGGAACCTGCAAGGCGTCGGCGAGCTGCGGCAGCTGCACCGGCCTCGTCGAAAATCTGCTCGCGCTCACCTTGGGCGACGAGGTGCAGGCCGGACCCAAGACGATGTGCAAATGCACCAGCTTCGGCCACGACGACGTCCGCCGCGAAGTCGTCGCGCAGGACATGCGCTCGATCCCCGAGGTGATGCAGAAACTGCACTGGACCACCCCCGACGGCTGCTCATCATGCCGCCCGGCGCTCAATTATTATCTGCTCTGCGCGCTCCCCGGCGACGATGTCGACGACCAGCAGAGCCGCTTCGTCAACGAACGCCTCCACGCGAATATCCAGAAGGACGGGACCTATTCGGTCGTCCCGCGCATGTGGGGCGGGCTCACCAACCCCACCGAGTTGCGCGCGATCGCCGATGTCGTCGAGAAATATGATGCGCCGATGGTAAAGGTGACCGGCGGCCAGCGGCTCGACATCTTCGGGATCAAGAAGGAGGATCTGCCCGCGGTGTGGGCCGACCTCAACGCCGCCGGGATGGTGTCGGGCCACGCCTATGGCAAGGCGCTGCGCACCGTAAAGACGTGCGTCGGGTCCGAATGGTGCCGCTTCGGCACGCAGGATTCGACCGGGCTCGGCGTCAAGATCGAGCGGATGAGCTGGGGCAGCTGGATGCCGCACAAGTTCAAGATCGCGGTGTCGGGCTGTCCGCGCAACTGCGCCGAGGCGACGATCAAGGACTTCGGCATCGTCTGCGTCGACAGCGGATACGAGCTGCATGTCGGCGGCAATGGGGGCATTCACGTCCGCGTCACCGACCTGCTCTGCAAGGTCGCGACCGAGCAGGAGGCGATGGATTATTGCGCTGCCTTCATCCAGCTTTACCGCGAAGAGGCCCGCTATCTCGAGCGTACCGCGCCGTGGATCGAGCGCGTCGGGGTCGAGCAGATCAAGGCGCGGATCGTCGACGACGCAGCGGGCCGCGAGGCGCTGCGCGCGCGCTTCCTCTATGCCCAAAGCTTCTCGCAGGACGATCCCTGGGCGCAGCGCGCCGAGGGCGCCGAGCGTGAACATCATGCGCCAATGGCGCGCTTCACCCCGCAGGAGGAAATGGCATGACCGGCGACTGGCTCGACATTGGCTGGGTCGATGAAATCCCCGTTCGCGGGAGCCGCACCGTGCAAGTGGCGGGCGGCGACGATATCGCGGTCTTCCGCACCGCGGAGGGCAAGGTGTTCGCCCTCCTCGACCGCTGCCCACACAAGCATGGGCGCCTGAGCCAGGGGATTGTCTATGGCGGGGCGGTCGCCTGCCCGCTGCACAATTGGCGGATCAGCCTGTCGACCGGCGAGGCGCTCGGCGACGACAAGGGCTGCACCCCGACGGTGCCGGTCAAAATCGACGCCGGCCGTGTCCTCATCTGCCGCGCGAGCACGCTGAAGGCCGCGGCCTGATGGCCGAGGCGGTCCGCACCACCTGCGCCTATTGCGGCGTCGGCTGCGGCATAAGCGCGACGGTAACCGCCGAGCGCGAGGTTCGGATTGAAGGCGACCCAGACCATCCCGCCAACCGCGGCAAGCTATGCTCAAAGGGCACGCATCTCGGCGAAACTGTGGGACTTGAGGGGCGTCTCCTCCACCCCATGATCGGCAAGAAACGCGCAAGCTGGGACAAGGCGCTCGACCTCGTCGCAAAGCGCTTCAAGGAAACGATCGCGCGCCACGGCCCGGGCAGCGTCGCTTTTTACGTCTCGGGCCAATTGCTGACCGAAGATTACTACGTCGCGAACAAGCTGATGAAGGGCTTCATCGGCACCGCGAACATCGACACCAATTCACGCCTGTGCATGTCGAGCGCGGTCGCAGGCCACATGCGCGCGTTCGGCGAAGACATCGTTCCCGCGACCTATGACGATCTCGATGCCGCCGACCTGATCGTCCTCGTCGGCAGCAACACCGCATGGTGCCACCCGATCGTCTATCAGCGCATCCGCGCGCGCTGCGAGGGGGGCGCTAAACTGGTCGTCATCGATCCGCGCCGCACCGAAACCGCCGAGGAAGCCGACCTGCACCTCGCGATCCGCCCCGGCAGCGACGTCGCGCTGATGAACGGCCTGCTCCAGCATTGCCACGAGGCGGGCGTCGTCGATGAAACATACCTCGCCGCGCACGTCGCGGTGCCCGCGGATTTCTGGGACCAGCTTGGAGAGGGGAACGACCTGTGGTCGGTGGCACGGACATGCGAAGTGCCGGCTGCCGACCTCAGGCGTTTCTACGAGCTGTTTGCCGCGACGCCGCGCACGGTCACGATGTTCAGCCAGGGAATCAACCAGTCGACGTCGGGGACCGACCAGGTCAACGCGATCACTAACCTCCACCTCGCCACCGGCCGCATCGGCAAACCCGGCGCGGCGCCTTTCTCGATCACCGGCCAGCCCAATGCGATGGGCGGTCGCGAAGTCGGCGGGCTCTCCTCGACCCTCGCCGCGCATATGGATTTCGCGCCCGAGAACCGCGACCGCGTCCAGCGTTTCTGGGCCGCGCCTGCGATCGCCGAAAAGCCCGGCCTGAAGGCGGTCGATATGTTCCGCGCAATCGGCGAAGGTCGGATCAAGGCGCTGTGGGTGATGGCGACCAACCCCGCCGTGTCGATGCCCGACGCCAATCGCGTCCGCGAGGCGCTCGCCACCTGCCCTTTCGTCGTCGTCAGCGACGTCATCGAACAGACCGACACCGGCGCCTTCGCGCATGTCCGTCTGCCCGCGGCCGCATGGGGTGAAAAGGACGGCACCGTCACCAACAGCGACCGGACGATAAGCCGTCAGCGCGCGCTGTTCCCGCTGCCGGGCGAAGCGATGCCTGACTGGTGGATCGTCAAGGAGGTCGCGCGGCGCATGGGCTGGAAAAACGCCTTCGCCTATGACCGGCCCGCCGATATCTGGCGCGAGCATTGCCGCCTGTCGACCTATGACAATGACGGCAGCCGCCTGTTCGCGCTGCCCGGCGCGGCGCCGGGCGGCAACGCCCCCTACAACGACATGCAGCCGTTCCGCTGGGGCGGCGATCAGATTTTTGCCGACGGATATTTCCCCACCGACGATGGGCGCGCGCGGCTCGTTCCGGTTGCGCAAAAGCCCCTGCCCGCGCCGCTCGAAAAATGGCCGCTGACGCTCAACACCGGCCGCTACCGCGACCAATGGCACAGCATGACGCGCACCGGCCTCTCGCCCAAGCTTGCGCGCCACCGCGAGGAGCCGCTCGTCGAGGTGCATCCCGACGATGGCGAGCGCCTCGGCCTCATCGACGGCGGCCTCGCTCGCGTCGACACGCCGCAGGGTGACAGCATATATCGCGTTCAATTCAGCGCTGGACAGCGCCCCGGCGAACTCTTCGTCCCGATCCACTGGACCGACCGCACCAGCAGCGGCGGCCGCACCGGCCTGCTCTCGCGGCCGCTCGTCGACCCCGTCTCGGGCCAGCCGGGTTTCAAGCGAACCCCTGCCTCGATCGTGGCGGTCGCGACGAAATGGCGCGGCTTCCTGCTGCTGGCGCACGAACTCGACGCGCCGCCGAAATGCCTGTGGGCGACGCGCATCGCCGTCCCGTCGGGCACGCTATGGGAACTCGCCGGCAACGGCGACCTGAAGTCTATCGAAGCGCTGCTCCCGCGCGGTGAGCGGATCGACGCACAGGACGCCGCGCGCGGGACGCGCCGCGTCGCCATCGTCGCCGACGGCCGCCTCGCCGCTGCGCTGTTCATCACAGAAAGCGGTGAGCTGCCCCCGCGCGACTGGCTGATCGCGCAGCTTGCCGCACCCGAAGTCGCCCCGACGCTGCTAGCCGGTCGTGCACCCGGCGCTCCGGCCGACCGCGGCCCGATCATCTGCATCTGTTTCGACATCGGCCTGAAGACGATCGCCGCGGCGATCCGCGACCAGCAACTCGCCGACGTTGCCGCGATCGGCGCAGCGATCGGGGCCGGCACCAATTGCGGGTCGTGCCGTCCGGCACTTGCAAGAATATTGGCCGAGGAGACAAGCGATGCAGCGTGACGATTTCGCCCCGGGGACTGTGTGGCTGGTCGGCGCGGGCCCCGGTGATCCGGACCTGCTGACCATGAAGGCAGTGAAGCTGATCGCGTGCGCCGACATCGTCTTTCACGATGCGCTTGTAGGAGCCGGCATCCTGAGCCTTATCCCTTCCAAGACCGATGCGGTGAGCGTCGGCAAACGATCGGGGCGGCATTCCAAAGACCAGCGGACGATCGATGCGATGCTCGTCGAGGCGGCGGCGGCCGGCAAAAGGGTCGTTCGTCTCAAGGGAGGCGACCCTTCCATCTTCGGCCGTTCGGCGGAAGAGCTTAGTGCGTTGCGCGAAGCTGGATATCCGGTCTCCATCTGCCCGGGCATCACAACCGCGTGCGCCGCCGCCGCTTCGGCCGGAATATCGCTCACGCTTCGCGGCGTCGCCCGCGATGTCCGCTTCGTCACCGCGCACAGCAAGCGCGGTGCAGCGCTCGATGTCGATTGGAATTCCCTTGCAGGCGGTGGATCGACCTTGGCGTTTTACATGGGACGCGAGGCCGCCGGAGATATCATGCGGGGCCTCATGCGTGCAGGGATGGTCGGCGACACGTCCGTGATGATTGCATGTCATGTCAGCGGTCCCGGCGAACAGCGCCTCACAACACGCCTCGACCTGCTCGAACTGGCGACCCGATCATTCGCCGCTGACGCACCCACTCTGATCGTCGTCGGGGCGGCGGTGACTCAAGCTGATGTCGCACGTGCCGGATTGACGAATGTCGCGCGGTCGACCCATGGGTAAGCTGAGTGAAATCACCGCAGCGTGCGCAGCCTCGATCGATTTCGATTCAGCACTAGCCGTACTTGCTTCCGGTGCAAGGCCGCTTGACCCGGTAGCCGTGCCGCTCTCTGACGCGGGCGGTCGCCATCTGGCGGCGCCAATTCACGCCCTCCTCGACTCTCCGCGGCACGCCTGCGCCGCGATGGACGGCTATGCCGTGCGCGATTGTGACCTTTCCAGAGGCGCCGCGACGTTCCGTTCGATCGGCATCAGATATGCTGGCAGCCACGACGCAGGGGAAATCGGACCGGGCGAGACGATGCGCGTGATGACGGGCGCTCCTGTGCCCCGCGCCGCCGATCGCGTCGTCATGATCGAATATTGCCGCCAAAGCGAAGGCGACGTCAGGATCGATAATCCGCCGTTCGGGAAACCGCACATTCGGCGGCGGGGGTCGGATTTTGCGTTGGGTCAGCTTCTGATTCCCGAGGGCACGAAAGTTACGCCGGCGGTGGCTATATCAGCGGCGGCCGCCGACCATCACGAACTGCTCGTATCGCCGCGCCCGCGCATTCAGCTCCTCGCGACGGGCGACGAGATCGTCGCGCCGGGCTCCGCAGCGGGCGGCGCATCCGTTATTCCGGACAGCCTGAGCGCAGCGATTGAGCTGCTCTGTCATTCCGCAGGAGCGACGGTGGTGTCGAGGGTCAGGCTCCCCGACGACCCGGACATGATCGCGCGCGCAATGGAATCGGCATCGGCCGACATCATCGTCGTCCTCGGCGGCGCATCGCGCGGCGATCGGGACCATGGCCGCGCCGCATTCGCTCCGCTCGGCCTGGAAATCGCTTTCGCCGACGTCGCCATGAAACCCGGCAAGCCGGTCTGGTACGGAAAAGCCGGAGCGCGGCATATTCTCGGGCTCCCGGGAAATCCCACTGCGGCGCTGACGACGGCCCGCCTTTTCCTTTCACCTCTCATCACCTGTCTTCTGGGCGGGGATGTTGCAGACGCCTTGCCTTGGCAGCTGCTCCCGGCCCTCGGGCACATCGAAGCCAATGGGCCGCGCGAGGCTTTCCTGTGTGCGGCGACATCCTTCAGAGGGGTCGAAGTCAGCGATCGACAGGAAGCATCGGGCCAAGCGCGGCTTGCTGAGACCAATGCGCTGGTGCGGCGACCGGCCAACGCGCCGCCGGTCCTTCCCGGCATGCCCGTGCCGACGCTGCCGCTATGCTGCTAGGTCTCTTGGTCCGACAGCTCGCAAAACCTTCGGCGCGCGACGCCGGGCCGCGTATCCCTGTTGCACGAACGCATCCTGAGGCACCGAATGCGGTCCTGCGTGCCATCACAGAGACAATCGCGAAGCATGGCCCGGAAGCGCTGACGCATTCTGAAAAGCTCATCTGGAACACCGCCGTCGTGATCTCCTTCATGACCGGAGATTGCAGGATTGCTGTGCCGTCCGATGCAAGGGTTCTAAGTTGGGGCGCAGCCCGGGCCGGGTTCAACGAAATGGGCTTCCCCGCGCTGGCCGAGTTGGTCAGGCTGTTCGTGCTCGAACTCGCGTACCGCGCGGACCTCAACGTTCAGAACGGGACGGCAAACTCTGCCTCGCTCCTCCGCATCGCAGTATTGAAACAGAGTTTTCAAGCGAGCGAAGGTGACATCGACTTTCCACGGGAGGTCGAGCAGTTGATTTGCCGCGTTTATGAGTGGGCTTGAAAGAGGAAGAGCTCTGCTGGGTGGCAAGGGGTACGTAAGGTGACCCCATTGCCCCGGTCAGGCAGAAACGCAAAAAGAACGCGATGCATCGCAGCGCCGGCTGCCGCTACAGCGTCAGTGGCTGGGCGCGACCTGCCCGTCGGCAGTCAGGCAAATATAAAGGAGCGGACGTTCGTTCTCTGCAGCGGGGCCAAAAAAAGCGCCCGCTCGGGTTGGTCCGAGCGGGCGTGAGGTGGAGAATTCGCCCTCTTGCGAGGTCGAGCTCTCCTTCGGTCGCGCGGCGCTGGTAGGGCCCGGATCCAGGTTGCGATTGGATGGAGACGCCAAATCGGCGGCCGGCGCATTGCCGCCCGGGCGATCAGCAGCTAGCTCTATGCAGACCAGCGGGGGCGGATGGTGATGCGCAGATTTTTCGGACAGATTGCGGCAATTGCCTGCGTGATCGGCGTGGCCCATGCAGCGCCTGCCGAAGCGCAATCGGCCCAAGTTCAGGATGAAGCGCGTAAAGCCGATTTCGACAACCGCATGGCGGACATCAGGAGGCGGCAGAGTGCGCTTCCGTATAGCGACCAAGCCGCGCGCATCGCCCTGCTCACCGAGCGCGCCACGCTGATTGCCGAATATCATGGCGAAGACAGCGTTGCCCATGCCGATGCCCTCCAGCTGCTCGCTTTCGAATATTATTCGGAGAAGCGTTGGGCCGAGGATGCAGCACTTCGCACGCGGGCTCTCGATATTCGTCGCAAGCTCCAGGGCGATCGAGCGAGCGACACACTTTATGCCGTGCGTGCTCTCGCCCACTCGCTAGCGGAAAACGGCCGAAGACCTGAAGCCACCAAAATATTGGCCGACGTTCTAGGAGCCTGGCAAGGCGGCGCCGACCTGCGCGACGCGGCCGAACGCACGGTGCCGCGCGGGCGCACCGTCGAGGGCAAGGCGCTCGGCATGGCCGCTGCCGCGCATGCGAAGCTCACGCTCGAAGGCGGCGATGCGGCCGCGGCGCTGGCGTCGGCGCGTATCGCTGCCGCCTCTTCCCTTGCCTATCGGCGCGGCTTCGGGGTTGGTGTGCTCGACGAGCAGATGGTCGAACTCGCCGAGCGGGATCCCTCCTTTCACACCGGCGAAGAGACGTTCGCCGAATGGTCACGTCTCTACGCCGACGTGCTTTGGGAAGCTGATCAGGCGAGTCCATTGACCAAAGGTGATGCGCTCCTTGTCTTGCAAGACATTATGGCGGGCCGAACTTCGCGGGCCCTGGCGCGATCGGCAGCGACGCGCGCGGCTGCCGCGTCGGGCGCTGCCGGACTTGCCGCAGAACGCGACGCCAAGGCTGCCGAACTCGGCGCGCTCTTCGCGAGGAGCGAGGGTATGAAAACCGGCAGCGATGCAGATCGTGCGCTCTGGCGAGATATCGGCACGGCCGATGCCGCGCTCGAGGCGATCGACGCCCGGCTGACCGCTGCGACGCCGGGCTATTTCGAGCTGGTGAAGCCCGCCCTTGTTGACGAGGCTTCCGCCACGGCCATGCTCGCTGCCGACGAGGCCTTTTTGATGATCGTGCCCACGCCGCGCGGCACGCATAGTCTGGTCGTGACGCGCGAACGCATCGACTGGCACCGCTCCACCATGACCGAAGCGGAACTGGCAGGTCATGTCCGCCGCCTGCTCTGGGACGTCGGCGCGAATATCGACGTTACGCCTGAAGAAGATGAGCGATGGTCTGCTGAGGGCGAAGGCGACTTCCCGTTTGATCGCGGGACGGCCTTCCGCCTCTATGAGGAGCTGATAGCTCCCCTGAGCAAGGCGCTTGCCGGTAAGCGGCATCTCGCACCGTCCTTTTTTCAAGCTGCGCGATCAGGACTGCACATGCTTAGCAGGACTGCAATTGGCCGAAAGCTGACTGACAGCTTTTGGCGCCCAAACAAAGAGAGCGGGCGTTCCGCAGCAATTCGGAGCGCTCGCTCTCTAGGATGTCGAGCATTGATCGTTAGACTTCGATGCCTTCCGCCAACGTCAGGGCATCTTCCACATCAACGCCGAGGTATCGCACCGTGTTTTCGATTTTGGTGTGGCCCAGAAGAATTTGTACGGCGCGCAAATTCCCAGTCGCCTTGTAGATAATCGACGCCTTCGTTCTCCGGAGCGAATGTGTTCCATAGTCTTCGCTGCGAAGGCCGACCGCCGTGACCCACTCATCAACGAGACGCGCATATTGCCGCGTGCTCATATGGGCGGAGTGGTCGATGCGGCTGGGGAACGCATAGTCCTCGATCGATCCGCCGCGACGCTCGAGCCACGCCAGGAGGCTCCCGCGAGCGTCCGACATGATTTCGAATTGAACTGGTCGGCCCGTCTTCTGCTGAATTACGATTGCCCGCGTTCGCAATTCTCCACCAGTCACTAGATCGCCGATCTTGATCTTCACCAGATCACAGCCCCGCAGTTTGCTGTCGATTGCAAGGTCAAACAGCGCCCGGTCTCGAAGTCGGTGCTCGCGATCCAGATGGAAGCGAATGGCCCAAATCTGTCGTGGCTTCAGCGGGCGCTTTGTTCCAATTTTCTTGCCGGAATTCCACGCCGGCCGTGCTACTGGATAGTCAAATTCTGACCTTCCCATGATCGTTCTCCTGAGGCCAACATGGCCACGGACGAAACGCTTCAAATTCTTAGTTCGCAGGCATTTTCGTGGCTGGTCTTGCACGCTGGACGGCCAACGCTCGACCAATCCGCGCGCCGCATGTAGCATCAACCTGTCAAAGCTGTGTTCGGATGGGCGATGGACCGCATCGATGCGATGAAGATTTTTGTGACGGCCGTCGACGAGGGCAGCCTCGCGGGCGCGTCGCGTCGCCTGCGCCGTTCGCCGACTGCCATCAGTCGCGCGATCGCTTCGCTGGAGGCGCATGTGGGCGCGGAACTGCTCCACCGCACGACCCGCAGCATCCGCCTCAGCGACACAGGCCAGCACTATGCGGCATCGTGCCGCCGCATCCTTGCCGAGCTCGAAGAAGCCGATCTGCTTGCCGGGGGCGAACGCGCCGCGCCGCGAGGGCTCCTGACGCTCACCGCGCCGCCGATCAGCGGCGAGGAAATATTGCGCCCCATCCTCGATGAGTTCCTCGATGCCTATCCGCTGGTCACGGCGCGCCTGCTTCTGGTCGACCGGTCGGTCAACCTGATCGACGAAGGGGTCGATATCGCGCTGCGGGTCGCGGAGCTCCCTGACTCGTCGCTGCTCGCAACGCGGGTCGGAGACGGGGTACGCCGGGTCATCGTTGCGGCGCCGCATTATCTGGCGCAGCACCCACCGATCGAAGCGCCCGCCGATATCGTCGGGCACCAGATCATATCGCTGACCCATTTCGGGCTGGAATCCTGGGCCTTCGCCGCCGCCGGTAAATCCGGCGCCGCGCGCACCGTTCACTTCGCGCCCCGCCTCATCGTCAACAGCGTGCGCGCAGCGGTGGCGTCGGCGGTGGCGGGTGGCGGATTGACGCGCGTCTATTCCTATCATGTCGCGCACGAAGTGAAGGCGGGACGGCTGCAGGTCGCGCTTGCCGACGCCGAACCACCGGTCCAGCCAGCGCACCTGCTGACTCCGGCCGGGCGCCGGTCCGTACCGAAGGTCCGTGCCTTCATCGATTTCGCGGCGCCGCGGCTGCGTGCTGCGTTCAACCGGCTGGCTCTCGACGCTAGCAAGCTCTAAGCTATTATGCCGTTAATCGGCATGATGTCTGTCAATCTGTCTAGATTATCACGGAAAATGACCTGCCCTAGATAGATCCTGTCGACGCAGATTGCGCCGGCCGGACCAATGAAATTTGGCCCGCATTCAACCGAAGAAAGGTCAAATATCATGAGCAATGGAAAGAAAGTCGTCGTCATCACCGGCGCATCACAGGGGATCGGCGCGGCCCTCGTCAGCGCCTATCTCGATCGCAACTATCGTGTCGTCGCCACGTCGCGCTCGATCCAGCCCTCGAACAATCCCGACATCCTGACGATCGCCGGCGACATCGGCGATCCCGAAACCGGGCCGCGCGTCATCGCCGCAGCGATCGAAAAATTCGGGCGCGTCGATACGCTGGTTAACAACGCCGGCATTTTCCTTGCCGGTCCGTTCACCGATTACAGCGCACAGCAATATGCCGACGTCGTTTCGACCAACATCAATGGCTTCTACTACATCACCCAGGCTGCGATTGCGGCGATGGAAAAGCTCGGCCGCGGTCACATCGTCAGCATCACGACGAGCCTCGTCGACCATGCCCTGTCTCAGGTGCCGTCGGTACTAGCTGCGCTGTCGAAGGGCGGTATCAACGCCGCGAGCAAAAGCCTCGCGATCGAATATGCGGCGCGTGGTATCCGCGTGAATGCCGTATCGCCGGGGGTGATCAAGACGCCGATGCACACCCCCGAAACCCATGACTTCCTGTCGGCGCTGCACCCCGTCGGGCGCATGGGCGATATTTCGGACATCGTCGAGGCCGTGCTATATCTTGAAAGCGCCGGTTTCGTGACGGGCGAGATCCTCCATGTCGATGGCGGCCAGTCAGCCGGCCACTGATCCGGCGAGAGCGAGGAGACAGATCATGCCGATCGTAACCGTACAAGTCACCAAGGAGGGCACCGAAGCCGGTGTCGATCATGTAACCCCCGAGCAGAAAGCCGCTATCTATAAGGGAATGAGCCAGGTTCTGTTCGATGTGCTCAAGAAGCCCCCCGAATGGACCTGGGTGATCTTCCAGGAAGTCGAGATGGAGGACTGGGGCTGGGGCGGAATGCCCGTCGCAGAATATCGAAAGAAGCTCGCTGGTCCCCCGGGCTGAGTCTCGTCAACGCACCCCCGAAAACACCCGCCATTGATCGCCGATGGCGGGTGTTTGTTTGCGACGCGAGCGGCAATTGCTTGCAGCTGTGACGACCGGGCAAATTCCGCTATTCAGCGTGCGGGCAAGAGAGGGAGACAGATGGATCGTCTTGACGCCATGCGGGTGATTCTGGCGGTCGTCGACGCGGGCAGCCTGTCCGCGGGGAGCCGCAAGCTGAATGCGCCGCTCCCCAGCGTCAGCCGCAAGGTCGCCGAACTCGAGCGGCATCTCGGCACCAACCTCCTCGTCCGCACCAGCCGCAACATCCAGCTCACCGATGCCGGGCGCGATTATGTCGAAGCCGCACGGCGGATTATCGCCGACCTCGACGAGGCCGAACGGCGCGCGTCGGGCGAATATAACACGCCGCGCGGCGAACTGACGGTCACCATGCCGGTCGAGTTCGGCGCACACCATGTGATGCCGATCGCGCTGTCGTTCATGGCCGAATATCCCGAAGTCACCTTGAACCTCATCGTCTCCGACCGGCGCACCCATATGGTCGATGAACATATCGACGTCGCCATCCGCCTGGGCCATCTGGCCGACAGCGCTCTCTATGCGGTCAAGACAGGCGACTTTCGCCTGATCACCTGTGCGAGCCCCGATTATCTCGAACGGCATGGCACGCCCACGGACCCGCGCGAACTTTCCGCTCACGATGGCATCCTGTTCGGCACCCGGCAAATATTCTGGACCTACCGCATCGACGGCGAGGAGATGATCTGCGCGCCGCGGACGCGGATTGCCGTCAATAGCGCTGCGGGCAATCTGGCAGCGGCGCTCGGCGGGGTCGGGATCGCGCGCCTCTTCGATTATCAGCTGTCGGGGCAACTCCAGTCGGGCGCGCTCGTGCGGGTACTTCACGACGGCGACAGCGAGCCGCGCCCGGTGCATATCGTCTATCCGCGCCAAGGGCTGCTGCCGCTAAAGGTGCGCGCCTTTATTGACTGGGCGACGCCGCGGCTACGCGCCGCATGCACGGGTTTCGACTGCCCCTGACCCGACCCTTGCCGCGATTGAGAGGCTCGCTCTCGCTTTCGCCCGCTACCGGCATTTTCCCGCACGACTAAATCGTTCTGGTCCGCCCCGTCCATCACGGTCGGTGGGCATCCATCCCTTGTTGGAAAGGAAGAACGATGAACGAAGCAAAGGGCACTGCCCTCATTACCGGAGCGTCGAGTGGAATTGGCACGCTTTACGCCGATCGCCTGGCTCGCCAAGGCTATGACCTGATCCTTGTCGCGCGCAACGCCACCAAACTCGAGCGCGTGGCACAAGCGATCCGGAAAGCCACCGGCCGCCAGATCGACACGCTGCCCGCTGACCTTGCGAACCCCGCCGAACTTCTTCTCGTCGAAGCCCGGCTCGCGAACGAGCGCAGCATCACCTTGCTGGTCAACAACGCCGGCATCGGGTCGACCGCTCGCGCCCTCGACGCCGACGTCGATACGATGAGCGCAATGGTGTCGCTCAATGTCGAGGCGCTGATGCGTCTGACCTATGCGGTCGTGCCCGCCTTCGTGGCACGCGGCCGCGGCACGATCGTCAACATCGCCTCGATCGTCGCGGTTGCCCCTGAGGTGCTGAACGGTGTTTATGGCGGGTCCAAAGCCTTTGTTCTCGCATTCAGCCAGAACCTGCGTCACGAACTCGACGGTACCGGGGTCGGCGTGCAGGTCGTCCTGCCGGGAGCGACCGCGACCGATTTCTGGGACATCGCGGGAACCCCCGTCGAGCATTTGCCCGGCGAGATCGTCATGCGCGCCGACCAGCTCGTTGACGCCGCGCTGACTGGCCTCGCGCGTGGCGAATTTGCGACAATCCCCAGTCTTCACGACGAATCCCGCTGGGCCGCCTTCGAGGCAGCCCGGCAGGCCATGGCGGGCGAATTGTCCACCAGCACCCCCGCGGCCCGGTATCTAGCCGCCTAACCCCCGAAGCATAGCAGGAGTAGAATCATGTCACAGAATATCGTCTATACCGGAAAAACCCACACCACCGGCGGCCGCGACGGCGCGTCGCGCAGCTCGGACGGCGAACTCGATATCGCGCTGTCGCCGCCCGGATCGAACCGCACCGGGACCAACCCCGAACAGCTGTTCGCGGCCGGCTGGTCGGCCTGCTTCCTCGGCGCGATTGGCAAGGCTGCCAGCGAACAGAAATTGCGGCTGCCTGCCGACGCCGCTATCGACGCCGAAGTCGATCTTGCGCTGGACGATGGGGGCTTTTCGCTGATCGCGCGTCTCAACGTCAGCCTGCCCGGCATCGACCGCGACACCGCCGAAACGCTGACCGCCCGCGCGCACGAGATCTGCCCTTATTCGAAGGCGACGCGCGGCAATATCGCGGTCGACATCAATATCGTCTGACCCACCCAAAACCGTCGCGCCTGTCGCCATGACATGGCGCGACGGTTTTTGCCGCCAAACTGCGGATGAATAAGGACCTGGATCATGAACATCCAAATGAAACGGAAAATCGCTTTCGCCCTCCTGATGGGAGTCGTGACAACCGGGATTATTTCCTTCACCCTCCTCGCGCTCAATCTCGGTTTTGCGACCGGCTTTGTCGAGACATGGCTGCGTTCCTGGGCGATCGCCTATGTCATCGTCATTCCCGCGATCCTTCTGATCGGGCCGCGTTTGCAGGCCCGCATCGACCGGGTCATCGGCAAGGAGGCGTAAGGTGAAGCACGCAATCTCAAATTTATTTGCCGCCATCCTGTTCACGGCTGGCGCGGCAGCCGCTGCAACTAACACGCCCGCAGGCGTCACGCGCACCGACCTGCAGCGGCACGACCTGTCGATCGCGGGCCGCGAAACCATCCAAGCGCGCATCGACATTGCCCCGGGTGCGGTGGCCCCATGGCATCGCCATCCCGGCGAGGAAGTCATCTATGTCATCGAGGGGACACTCGAATATCAGCTCGAGGGTCGACCGCCGGTCACCGTCACGGCCGGCCAGGTTCTCTTTGTTCCCGCGGGCGTCGCGCATATGGCGCGCAATCGCACCGCCACGAATGGCGCTGAACTCGCGACCTATATCGTCGAAAAAGGCAAACCGCTGCTTGTGCCTGCCGAGGTGCCAACAAGCGAAACGGGAACACAGGAGACGTCGCGATGATCCGTACCCTGCTCTTTGCAGCGCTCGGTTCGATCTTGGCGACCACCGCAGCCGCGCAGCCGATTGATGCCGGGCGCGAAGCTTCGCAATTCGTGCCGATAATCAATGAACCGCCTGCTGAACTGTTCGTCGATCCGCCGCTTGCTGGTCCGCTTGCACGGGGGGCAGTCATCATTCCCTATCAGACGAAGCATTTCCGGATTCTGCCGGTCTTTGGAGCAAGCGCCGTCGATGTCTCGCCGCGCGCAGGCCATCTGCATGTCAGTGTTGATGATTTGCCCTGGCGATGGGCGGCCGCTGGCGACAATGGCGCCGTCGTCGTGAACGGCCTTCCTCCCGGCCCCCATAAGATATTGATCGAACTGGCGACGCCCGAGCACAAGGTTCTGACTGGCAGATCCGTGTCCTTCATCGTCCCAGACTTGACGAAAACAACCGCGACTGGGCCGTCACACGATCATTGATGTGGGTTCTGGCCGATTGCCGTCTGTCCGGTTTTGGTAGCGGGAACGAGTAAGTTGACGATGGACCAAATGCTGGCACGCACCTGCAACGCGAGCTCCGCAAATCGCGACTTAGACCGGCGAATTGCAATGCGGAAGCGGGCGGATATTCGAGTCTAGCGGCTGTGATCCCACCCGGCATCGCGCGCCGCTTGCTCGGCTGCGCCATCGAGCGGCTCCCCCGCCATCATCGTCGCAGCTACAGCAGCGAGCTCCCCCGACGACGCCTGCCGGTAGGCGCCTCGCGCCTGTCCGCGAAGCGTCCGTTCGAGTTGCCAACGCTCGCTCTCGCGGCAGCCAATCCCGTCGATCGAAGCGCTCTCGAAGGTGCGGCAATAGCGCCCGGCCTTGTCTTGGAAGCTGACGCCGATCCGTACCGCAGCGTCGCCAGGCTGGCTGGACGCAAGCTGCATGTCGAGCGCCTCGGCGAGCGGTCCTGCCGCGACCAGCGTGCCGCCCTCGCTCGCCACATCGGCTATGGGCATCCAGGGACGCAGCCCAATCGTCAGCCCAAGCACGAGCGAGGCGGCGATGGCGCCCCAATGTATGGCGCCGAAGCGCGTGCGCCTTGCATCGCGGCGATCGGCAAGGCTGGTGTCGACCTTATCATCGACCGCGAGCAGCGAGCGCAGCCGATCGGGAACCGCCTCTTCCGCGATGGGCGCATAATGCGCAGCCAAACGCGACTTGACCGCGCGGTGGCGTGCGATCTCCGCGGCGAGCGCGGCATCGGTTGCGGCCTCGCGCTCGATCCGGCGGGCGGTCAGGTCGTCGAGTTCGCCGTCGACGAAGGCAGCGACCGTTTCGGGATCCAAGCTCATGCCGCCTCTCTCAGATAAAACATCAATGTTTCGCGCCCTCGGGCGAGGCGCGAGGTAACGGTGCCGATCGGCACCTCGAGTATGTCCGCGGCCTCGCGATAGGCATAACCTTCGACGAGTATGAGCATCACGACCTCGCGTTGTTCGTCGGGAAGCCGTGCCATCGCGCCATCGACGTCACCGCGCAAAGCCCCCGCCTCCACCTCGGCCGCACCCTGGCCCGCGATCTGTACGACCTTGTCGTCGATCGGTGTCTGAACGCCGCGCCGGCCCGCGGCACGGCGCTCGTCGATCCAGAGATTGCGGGTAATGCGGTACATCCAGCTATCCAGTCTTGTCCCTTGTTGCCATTGGTCACGCGATTTCAGCGCGCGTTCGATCGCGGCCTGGCACAAATCGTCGGCGTCGCTTGCATGGCGCGCCAATCCGCGAGCGAACCGGCGCAAGCGCGGCAGTAATTCGACCAGTTCCTCTTCGAAGCGCATATTTGCCTTTTTGCTATGTCCGAGGAAGAAACGACGCCACCCTATCGTTTCTTCCGCATCATGCTAAATTTTTTGCGCGGCCGGTTCGTCGTCTGCCGGCCCCACCGATACAAGGAATTTCGATGCGCGTTTTGATCACTCTGGTCCTGACGATTTCGCTTGTGTCCACCGCAATGGCCACGCGCCTGTTCGCGCAGATAGCGCTGCCACCGGTCCAGCTTCCCGACGCTTCGCGCACGCTGCCCTCGCTGCCGAACCTCGGCGCCGAGCCGGTGATTGCCGTAGGTGACACCCTCGCGAAGGTGCGGCTCGACCGGATCACCACGCTGCTTCGCGACAATCGCGACCGTATCGAGCCCGACCGCGAAGGGCAGCCCGCGGTGCGCGGCATTCTCGTCGCGACAGGCGTCGGCGACGCGATGGTCGCGCGCGCGGCGAAGGAGGGGTTCCGGCTGATCGACCGCGATCATATCGAAGGGCTCGATCTCGATATCGTCCGTTTCGCGGTTCCCGAAGGACGCAGCCTTGGCCGTGCGCAAAAACAGCTCGCCAAGCTACTTCCCGACGCCGAAATCGATGCCGACCATATCTATTTCGCGAGCGGTCCCGGCGGTGCGCTTCCTGCGCCCGCGCTGGCGACAACCGCGTCATCCGGAAGGGCATCGCTCGGACTGATCGACGGCGGCGTTGCTCCGCATCCGTCGGTCGCAGGGCGCGTCGAGCAGCGCGGCTTTGCTGCTGGTGCGCCTTATGCGAGCCGCCATGGCACCGCGCTCGCGTCGCTACTGATCGGTAGTGGCCCGGTGCGGGGCTCGGCCCCGGGGCAAAACCTTCTCGCCGCCGACGTCTATGGCTCCGATCCGGCGGGCGGTAACGCCAGCGCTATCGCGCGCGCGCTCGGCTGGCTGGTTCAGCGCGGGGTCGCAGTGATAACGATCAGCCTTGTCGGACCCGATAACAAGCTGCTGGCAACCGCGATCACGCGCGCGCAGCAGCGCGGCATGCTGATCGTCGCGGCGGTCGGCAACGATGGCCCTGCCGCCCCACCCGCTTATCCGGCATCCTATAAGGGGGTGTTTGCTGTAACCGGTGTTGACGGCAAGAACCGCGTGCTTCCAGAGGCGGGCCGCGCGCTCCATACCGACTTCGCCGCGCCCGGCGACGCGGTGCTCGCCGCGACCGGTGCCAACACAACAAATCGCCTGCGCGGCACATCTTTCGCCGCACCTCTGGTCGCAGGACGCCTCGCGCTCCGCTATCCGACTCCGGCGATAGACCGTATATCCCCAGCGGTCTCCGCGCTGGTTTTCGAAGCGCGCGACCTGGGCAAAACGGGCCGCGACAAGACTTACGGCCACGGGCTGATTTGCGGCGATTGCGGCGGCCGCTGATCCGCCGGAAACTTTCTCGGAAGAAATCCGAACGTCCTGTCGTTCTTCCTCCAGGCCCTCCCCTCCGGGCCGCAAGATGAAGGAGATGGACAATGGCACATCGTATTTTCACCTCGGCTCTCGCGCTTGCCGCGTCGGCCATGGCATTTTCGCCCCCCGCCACGGCGCAGCTGCTCGGCGGCAGCGGCGGACTTGGTGGTGGCCTTGGCGGAACGTTGGGCGGCACGCTCGGCAATCCGACCGGGCCGATCGGCGGCACCCTCGGCACCGCGAGCGACATCACCGGCTCGGGCCGCGGCGACGCCCAAGTCGATCGCCGCTCGGGCCGGGTCCAAGGCAAGGGCAACGCCGATGCGAACGGCAACGGCTCGGCCAATGGCAATGCCGACCTGCTCGGCAGCCCCATCGGCGGCAACGCCAATGGCTCCGGCAGCGCCGCGGGCAGCGGCAGTCTCCACGCGCAGGCGGTTGGCACCGATTTCGTCGGCCAGACCGCCCGCGACGCCGTCGGCACCGCGCAAGGCACCGCATCGACCGCAACCGGCACCGCGCGCGGTGCGGTCGGGACCGTCCGTGACCGGGCCGGCGGCGCGCTGTCAAACGTCTCAGGCAGTGCCAGCGGCGTCGGTTCAGTCGCGGGCGGCTTCCAGGGCAGCCTTGGCCAGCTCGCGGCCGCTGGCAGCGCCGCCGCCAGTGGTAACGGCATGTTCGCGGTGGCTCCCGGCATGCCCGTCACCGATCCGCGCGGCAAGGTGATCGGCCATGTCCAGGAACTGCGCCAGACCGGACGCGGCGTCGTGCAGGCGGTGACGGTCGAGGTCGGCAATCGCGTGGCGACGCTTCCCGCCGTAAGCTTTGCCGGCTCGGGCGATGTCCTCGTGACTGGCATGACCAAGGGCCAGCTCACGAAAGCGGCCGAGCACCAGGACGTCAGTGAATAATCGATCGAAAGGGGCGATCGGCGACGACCCCAATTGACGCCGATCGATCACTGGGCGGGCCGCCATGCGGCCCGCCCTCTTTGTGCTCGCAGATGTCTATTGATGGCCGATTGCGGCCTGACCGCTTTCAGGAGAGAATTTGCGAAAGCAGCCGTTCGCAAATTGCTCCCAGCGGCACGACCATATGATGCAGAAAGAAATGAGGCCGAGGTGACCAAAGTCGCCTCGACCTCATACCGAGCGTTTCGCCCTTCCGACGGGTCGCTAATCAGAAGGCGATGCGCGCAGTTACCCTTGCACCATGGGAGTTGCGGTCCGATGCCAGCGTGCCGGTGTAAGCAGCGCCGAGATGAAACGAGCCCGTGGTATATTCAAATCCGGCTTCGACTTCGGCTGAGTTCTTCGGGATAGCCGTGCCAAGGATGCCGAACGTAGGTCCTCCGGCCGTGAACCGAGATGCAATCGGTGCGGCGCGGTCGTTGAACGCTCGGTTCCAGGCAGCCGACACATAAGGCTGGAAGCCTGGCTGACCGGCGTTTAATTGCGCACGCCCGCCAAGACTGACGAAGGTGGTCTTCTGATCGCCCTTCGCGACGGTCAGTGCCGCGTCGCCGCCGGTTTCAGCGAAAGCATCGCTGCCGGTATCGACATGCGCCAGTCGGGCAAAGGGTGTGATCGCCGTATTGCCCGTGACAATGTCGTAACCGATCTCGCCAAAGATCTGCAGCGTGTCAGCGTCCCGCTTCGACGAAAGCGTTTGAGCCAGCGGCGCGCCGTTGATCGCGCGGGTCGTATCGATGTCGTGCCAGGCATAGCTGACACCGATGGTGCCGCGCAGACCGCCTTCCGCGCCATAAGTGGCATGGGCCGCGATATATTTGCTTTCCACGTTTGCATGGTCATTGCGCCCGCCGAAGCGGAAGTCCGACCCGCCGATACCTGCCGAAAGCGCTGCAGCGAAGCCGCTACCGCCAAAACCGACGCCCGCGACCAGACCCTTGTGATCGGTGTCCATCGCGAAATTCCCGCGCGCCGCGTCAAATTCTCCCCAGCCGCCAAAAGCCGAGCCCCAAACGAACGCACCGCCCTCTTCGGGAGCCTTCATGCCAATCAAGGCATTACGCAGATGACGACTGTCGTCGGTCAGGCCGCTGATCGTGCTAGCCAGAATTTCGCCCGACAGGTCGCCGAAGCTCGCCTGTGCGGTCGCCGCATTCTGGACCAGCACCGCTTCGTACAGCGGATTGTCGACGCCAAGTGCCTGAACCGCGGCCGCCACGCTCGCTTGGTTAAAGCCCACCGCGATATCGGCGAAATCGATATCGTTGCGATAGAGCGACAGCGTCACCGAGTTGGTGCTGTAGCGCAGAAGCGGATCGAGGAAGGCGAGGTCGGTCGTCACCGAACCGAACGTCCCTGTGATTCCCGCACCGCCTGTCAGAATTACATAGTCGGTGCGCGGGTTATAGTTGCCGTCCTCGGCCAAGACCGCCACGCTCGCCGTGCTGGCGATCGTCACAGCACCCGTCGCATCGAGGCGATCTGCGGCGCCCGCTGCGTTAACCTCGACTTCGTAGACCGAGCCTGCAGCGAAGGCGAGGTCGCCATTCACGGTCAGCTGGCCGATCGAGTTGCCCGGCGCAATCGTCCCGCCGCTGGCGACTGTCGTCGATCCCACGGCGCCATTGCCGCCGAGCGTTCCGCCGCTGTTGACGGTCACCGGCGAGGCGATCGAACCGTTTACCGCGAGCGTGCCGCCGTTGACCGATGTCGGGCCCGTATAGCTGCTGTTTCCGGTGAGGTTGAGCGTGCCGGCGCCCTCTTTCACCAGGCTGCCCGTGCCCGAGATATCGCCGCCGAAAGCAGTGTTGCCAGATTGATCGACGGTGAGCTGGCTGTCGCCGATCACGACGCTCGACCCCGCATCGCCTTCGAGACCGCCGATCGTCTGGTCCTTGCCCGTGATGTCGAGCGTGCCGCCTTCGCCTAGGTCGAATTCGGTACCCGGATCGATCGTGCCACCGATCCGCACCGAGCCGCCAAGGATGTTCGTCACCCCCTGGAAGGCATAGTCACCCATGAAGGTCAGCGCGCCGTCACCCATCTTGTCGAGGGTGCCGCTGCCCGAGAAGGCGCCGAGAAAATCATAATTGTCGGAACGATTGAAAACGAAGCGCCCGTCGTTGACGATATTGCCCGCGAAGCTGCCCTCGGTTCCGCCGGCGCCCAGCTCGAAGAAGCCGGTCCCTTCCGTCTTCACGTCACCCTGAAGCAGCCCGGTCAGGACGAGGCCGCCATTGGAAATGACCGTTCCGCCAGTGTGCGCGATGTTGGCGGTGTCTACGGTAAACACGGCGTCGCCGATGAGCTGCAACTGCCCCGTCCCGTCGATGGTCAGGTCGGCCAGATCGGACACGACATCGTCGGTACCGAAGTTCAAGACGAGCAGGCCGTCAGTCCGAACCGAAGGGGTCAGGATCGGCGACGAAGTATCGCCCGCGCCCAGATCAATTTCATTGACCTGCAGCGACGCACCGCTGGCGATCGAAACGCTATCGAATGCGCCGACCACGCCTGTGGTCGACCAATAGCCTGCCGCAACGTCGAGTGTCTCAAACCCGGTCGCTTCGGTAAGCTGCTGCGCCTCGGTCAGTTCAAGGACGTCCCCATCGAGCGTCAGGCTGTCGTTGCCGCCCCCTGCGTCAACGGCGCCGGACATTACGCTACCGGTTCGCAAAGTGACACGATCGTCGAAACTGCCGAGCTGGACAGCGATCCCGCCTGAACCGGTGATCGTCCCTGCGTTGTCGAGGATGATCGCACCGCTGTCATCGCCCCATACGCCCCGACCGCCGCCCGTGATTGCGCCGGTGTTAACGAGCATTGCGGTCCCGAAATTACCGAGGATGACGCCGTCGTTTGCACCAGAGATCGAGCCGCTATTGTTTACTTCGGCACTATCGAGGAAGCCCGCGACCGCAGCGCCAAAGGTCCCGCTTCCGGTGATCGTGCCGCTATTGCTGATCGTGCCGGTCTGCGCGATATCTTGCGAGACCTGCAACCCTTCGACGACAGCGCCCGATGTTGCGCCAGTGATCGTTCCGCTATTGGTGATCGTTGCGGTATCGGTGACGAGGACGACCGCGCCATAGCCGTTGGAGCCCGTGATCGTCCCCGTATTGGTGAGCATGCCGTCAAAGCCCGTTTCCTGGACAAGCCCTGCCCCGCGCTGGATAAGAACGCCGCCCGGCCCCTCACCGGTGACCTTGCCGGCGTTGTCGACCGCGCCGCCGGCCGACAGGATGATCCCGAACCGCGTACCGCTGATGTCGCCGGTGGAACTGTTCGCAACGGTTCCGACATAGTTCGCCAGCGCCTGACCGTCATAGGGATAGATCGAGATGCCATCGGCCAGCGCGCTGCCCTCGCCGCGGATAATGCCGCTGTTGCTCACGCTGCCGCCGCCAATCAGACGCACGCCATCGTTCGATTCGCCTCGGATCGTGCCGCTGTTCGTCACCTGCGTGCCGACCGCGATGCCGACGATATCGCCGATCGCCTCGTCGAACTGATAGGCGGTCGTGATGCCGGCGCCCGCACCTGTGATCGTCCCGGTGTTGGTCACGCTCGACGACGCGGTGGTGATCGTGATGCCGGCGTCGGGCGCGGCGTCGAACCCGTCGTAACTGCCCTCGCCGCGGATCACACCGGCGTTGTTCACGGCAAGTGTGCCCGTCGCGAAGGAATAGATGCCCGACGTGCCGCCGGTGATCGTGCCCCCCTCGGCATTGGTGATCGTTACGTCCGCACGCGATCCCTGCGAGACGCCGGCGCCAAAATCGCTGCCGATCGTGCCGCTGTTCTCGAGCGTCGCGCTGGACATGTCGCTGCCGAAGCCAACCCCATAGCCGTCGCCGCCACTGCCGCCGAGATTGCCAGTGCCGCGAATGTCGCCTGTGTTCACGACCTTGGCGGTCAATCCACTGCGATCCTCGCTTGGATCTGTATTGAGGGCAGTCCCCTGGACATAGACGCCGCCATTAACGCCCTCGATTTCCCCGGCGTTCACGACCTCGCCACCGCCCGACAGGATGATTGCGAACCGCTGGCCCTCGATGCGGCCATTCTCATCGTTGGTGACGTGGGCCGAATAATCTTCGTTCGACTGGTCGACATGCGCAAACATCGAGATGCCATCCGTGCCCTGCGCACCTGCATTGACACCCACGATAAAGCCGCTGTTGATCACGCTCCCGCCGCCGGCGAGGCGAATGCCGTCGTTATTGAGACCGATGATCTCGCCATTGTTGGTAATCGAGGTATTGATTGCGCGGCCCGTCCCATCCGCCATCGGCGTGGTGACGATCCCATATTGGCCGCCGATGATCCGACCGCTGTTGACGATCACCGCGTCCGCCGTCGTAATGACAATCGCATCCTGGGCGGCAGCGCTTATCAACCCCGCATTATTGAGAGCCAGCGAGCCTTCGTTGGAACGGATCGCGGTCCCATTGGCGACGATCTCGCCGTCGTCATGGTTGTTGATGGTGAGGGCGCCCGTCGACTGACCGATGATGGCGGCCGCTTGGCCGCTGATCAGACCCTCGTTTTCGATCACGGCACTGCTGAGCGCGCCTCCCGCAAGGACTCCCAGGAAACCCTGAACGGTGCCGCTGTTGTTGAGCGTGCCGATGCGACCAGTCTGGTCTGCGGTCGCGCCAAGGATGACGCCGAACGGGCTGACATTGGGATTGGCGGGATTGAAGGTCCCGGTGCTGCGAATGGTCCCTTCATTATCGATGGTCCCGCCACCCTGGACGACCACGCCGAACATTTGGCCTTCGATCAGGCCGCCCGGAGCATTGGTCACCGAGCCGATACCGGTGACATCAGTCGCGACAGACTGGGCGAATTCGGAAAGGGCGACACCGGTGCCCGACCCGTTATTGCCGTTCAGTCCGCGGATCACGCCGCTGTTGACCACCGATCCGCCGCCCGCGAGCGAAACGCCGCTGCCTGCGCGGCCTTCGATCGTGCCCGAATTCGTGACCGCAGTGTTGCGCGCGCGCGCCTGCGTCCCCTCGGCATTCTGAAACACGGTGGTCGTAATGCCCGACAGGGCGCCGACAATGCCCTGGCTATTGTTGATCACGGCGTCGGCGGTCGTGATGTTGATCGCATTCTGACCGGCGCTGAAGATGAAGCCCTTATTATCGACGGTCAGCGTGCCGCCGTTCGACGCGATCGCCGTCGCATTTGCAAGGATTTCGCCATTCTCGAAATTATTGACGGTCAGGTTGCCGGTGGACTGGCCGATGATGGCGATTGCGGTCGCACTGATCATTCCATCGTTGTTGATCGTCGCGCTTTCCAGCGCACCGCCAGCCAGAACCCCGAGAAACCCCGAGATGTTGCCGGTGTTCACCACCGTCGCGGCGCGGCCGGTCTGTTCGGTGGTTGCACCGAGAATGAGCCCGAACGGGCTGACGTTCGGGGTCGCAGGGTTCGGATTACCGGTGCTGCGGATCGTGCCCATATTGGTAACAGTGCCGCCGCCCTGCAGCACCGCGCCGAACATTTGGCCCTCGATCACGCCGCCGTCATTGTTCGTGATCGATCCCACGCCGGTGATATTGCTGGCAGCCGCGCCGGGGAATTCCGAGATCGATACGCCGGTGCCGTTGATCATGCTCCCGGGCGCCCCGCTGGTCCCCGAGATCGTGCCACCGTTGGTGACGGTACCGCCGCCGACAAGGGCGACGCCCGATCCTCCCTCGCCGCGGATCACACCGCTGTTCGAAACCTGCGTGTTCGCAGCGAGCGGCTGCGGGGGCAGATCATCGCCATTTGCGTCTTCGCTGAAAAAATAGGAGGTGACGACGCCGTTCGCTGCGCCGCTGATCTGGCCCGCGTTGGTGACGATCGAATTCGGCTGCGCAATCACGATGCCGCCGCTCGGCCGACTGTCGATGCCGCCGACGTCGATGCCGTTGCCGCGAATGACACCGGCGTT
>NZ_MIAM01000049.1:219828-255957 GCF_001830555.1 Sphingopyxis sp. RIFCSPHIGHO2_12_FULL_65_19
TCGCCATCATCAACCTCGATTTCGAGCCGCTCGGGCTGGTCGTTATGAACGCCGAACGCATTTTGGGCGGCGGCGGGCGCCAGATGGCCGATTGCAAGGCCGACAATCGCACTGGTGGCGAGCAGGCGAGATTTCGAGATTCGTGACATATTCCGGAGTCCCCCATTGACGTTGCAGGCAAGGCAAGGGACTTGCCGGAGAACGTTTTGCGCTCTCCGGCTCATCCGCCCCGCCTCGAAATTTTGCGCCCCCAGCCGCTCGGGCAAAAACACCCATCGGCTTTGCGTGCGATGACTAGTGGCGGGGACGGCGGCGCGTCTACCCAATGTTATTTAGGGTGAATTTGCGACGGACCGTTGCCGCGGTGCTTGCACCGAGGTGTCTGGCCGTTACGGGTGACAGATCACCGGGGGGTGGGTTGAACTTGTCTTGGGCGAACCTGTGCGTGCGCCCGTTGGACGCAGATAAGCGTTCGGTCCCCGCCCGGCGGCGGGGGTGATAATGAAGATCTTATACGCGATCCTTGGGTTCTTTTGCCTGCTGGCCGCTCAACCGGCGCGCGCAAACTCCGACAAATTGCCGCTGCTCGATCTCAGGGCTGGAGAAGATGCACCCGCACTCGCCTCGTTTGTTCGGTTCGCGAAGCGCCCCGGCGTCGCAAGGACGCCGCAACTGGAAGCGATTCTCGGCGGTCCGCTGCAGCATATAAAGGGATCGACGATCCACTTCGGCCCCCCGGGCACCCGGACCGTCGTTCTCCTGAAAGTTCGCAATGCAAGCGACGCGCAGGGAAGCTGGATTCTGACCACCGGCCGCGGCTCGCTCAAACATTTCCGGCTTTATGAAGCTGAAGGTCGCGCGCTCGCGCTGGTCGTCGATGCTACCGATCCGCAGGTCGCCCGCGAAAATCTCGGGACCTACCAGGCGTTCAGCTCCGAGCTTGTGCTTGCACCGCGGCAGGAAAAGCTGGTCGTCATCGAATTTGTTTCCGAAAATTCGACCTATATGCCGCTCCGCATCGAAACCTATGGGACCTTCTTCAAGGATCGGCGAGCCAATATTTCAATGGTGTCGGGCGTTGTCGTCGGCGCGCTGACGCTGCTGCTCCTCAATTTCCTGTTCTTCTCGATCACGGGCTTCAAGGAATTTCTCTGGCTGGCCGTCGCGGAAGCTTTTTTTGCGCTCAACACGGTCCATTCCGAGGGCTACATCACCATATTCTTCCTGTACGACAAGCCGCTGACCGGTGTCGCCGTCGAAGATTTCTTCAAATGCGGATTTGCGGCCGCGATGGCCCAGTTTTGCCGAAGTTTCGTGAAGACTGCGGACAACTTCCCCAAGAGCGACCTCACCCTAAAGGCGCTCATCCTGTTCGCCGTCGCCGTCATGCTGGTCCAGCCCGGCCTATCCCTCTACCCCGCCGACGTTCGCTTTTTTCTCCACCTGTCCGGATGGATCGTCGCGGTCGGGGTGGCGTTATTCCTGCCTTTCGTGGGCTATGCGGCCATGAAGCAGCTTGGCTCCCAGCTCTGGCCCCTCTTCGTAGGCTGGGCCAGCCTCGCGCTGTTCATTTTCTATGCCGCGATCGCGTCGATGGGCTTCTTCACCTGGCTACCGATCAACTGGCACCTTTCCGGGCCTGTCGGGCTCTTTGAATCAGTCATGGTAACATTGGCGCTCGGACTGAACCTCAAGAAGATCCAACGGGAAAAGCTCGTCGCCGACGCCAATTATGCCCAGTCGCTTGGTGAACGCCTCGAGATCAGCGAACGGGCAAAGCGGCTTGCTGAAGAAAAGGCCTATGCGCTCGAAACCGTGCACAGCCAGAACGCGCTGCTTCACGCGTCCGGCCACGACAGCCGGCAGGTCATCCTTGCACTCAATAGTGCGGTTGCGGTTCTGAAGCGTCGGGGAAAGCCGGGCGACGATCCGGCGCTGATCGGGATGCTCCAAAGCTCCGCCAACTATCTGAACGAAATCGTGACGACCACCATTTCCGGCGCCAACATCGCCGCGGGCGATGCTCAATTCGTCGCACTCGGGGCCTTTCGCGGCCAAGCGTTGATCGAGCCGCTGACGATGATGTTCAAGACGCCCTTCGCAAACAAAAAGCTGACACTGACGGTCAGCGTCGCGGACGACGTCATGATCATTTCGGACAAACCGCTCCTGATGCGCGCGCTCGCAAATCTGCTGAGCAATTGCTATCAATATACGCAGACTGGCGGCGCCCACATCGCCCTCGTGCTCGACGAGGGCCGTGCCATGATAAGCATCACCGACACCGGAAGCGGAATGCCTGCAGACATCATGGCCGCCTTGAACAGCGGAGGCAGGGCGCGCGTTCGAGGAAATGAAACGACAGAGGGAACCGGCTCCGGTTTCGGATCGGCGAAACGCATCGTCGAAGTGCTTCGGGGAACCCTCAAAATCTTTTCGTCGACCAGCCACGGCACGGAGATCCGGATAACCCTCCCCGCAGCTTCCGTTGTCGTTACGCCGATCTCAACGGACGAATTGCAAGCGGGCTTGCCCGAATGGACGGTTCTCGACTTCGATCAACGCAGGGATTTCGAGTTGGAATTGGCTTCATCCGGCAGCGAACCAAAACCTGTCCTCGCCGTGACCTATGATGACAGCACAGTCACGCGCGGGCGGCTCGGCCAGCTTGTCACGATGGTGGCGATCAAACCCGTTTGCCGCGAACTGACGCACCATCCCCTTCTGTTGGCTGCGTCAAAGAAGGTTTAGCTCATTCGCGCGCTCGACGATCCTGCGGTTATGCGGGACGTCGAGTTTACGCCGCAGTTCGGCAATATGGAAAGATACGGTCGGGGGCGCGATCGCAAGACGATAAGCGATCTCCTTGTTTGTCTCACCCTGTGCCAGATAGTGGAGGATGGCCATCTGCCGCGAGGACAGCGCAACGGGGGATTGCTGAAACTTGCCGAGCGCTTCTTCGATATGCGGCGAAATATAGACCTCGCCCGCCAGCGCTGCGTCGCAGGCGGCGACAATGTGATCGAGCGGGTCCGATTTGCTCACGACAGCACGCGCGCCCAGTTTGAGCGCCGAATGAATCTCGGCAAGGTTCGTTTCACCAGTCAGGATGATAACCGTCATGTCGCGCGACCCGACGATCTCGGCGAGAACATTTATACCCCGCACGTCGGGCAAGTTGAGATCGAGGATAACCAAGTCGATCGGTTGCGACTGTACGAAAGCATTGACCATCGCGCCGCAATCGAGCGCGTCGACAACGACGAAGCGATCGAGCGAACCAAAAAGGAACCGCAGACCGCTTTGGGTGATACGGTGATCGTCGACGATCAAGACATTATGCTGCACCGTCATGCCCCACTCTCTCCTCCCCAGATGCTTCTCCGCAGATTATTCACCTGCCGCAACCCGAAATAATGCGGGGTGGTTGGGGGTCGGACTCCGGGCGCGAAAAAGGGTCGCGCTTCACATTACGGCCAAGCGCTCTTTCTGGGCGATACCGGAACCGGTACTGGCCGATTGCAGTCAGGCAGCTTTCGGGCGCGTTCCCAGCAAAGTGGACATTCTGTCATCGATTCTATTGGCGTAAGCGAGATGCGCGACGCCTATCAACAAGGTGGGCCGATACTGTGCTGTTAATGCAGGATCAGCGATCCGATCCTCGAATGAACTAGCGAGCGAATCAACCTGGAGCGCGAAGACAGATAGTCAGCGCTCCCTGACCCGAATATGCGCCTTGAAGAATCGCGCAACCGCGACACTGGCGGGGTGGGCCTCGGCCTCGGCCTCGGCCTCAGCAGCGCGCGCCGCGCATGGCGGCGACCTCACGCTTGCCAATCATGCCGAAGGCGGGCTGATGGCGCGCGCAACATTGCCGCTATGAACCGGATCCGGCGCGCCTCGTCAAACTTCCTTATAGTAGAGCGCATCCGCAAGGGCGGCGCGGCAATCCCAGGCTTCGGCATCGGCGCCGATCGGCCGTTTGGCGTTATACCAAGTCGCGAAGCCGATAGGTTCAACTACACGCTCCCAGTAGTTTTCGAGGCTCAATGTAGAGGGTGCGAAACAAAGCGCTTCCGCCAGATTGGCCTTGTTGCCCTTGTTCACACAGACAAAAACATCGGGGCGTTTCATCGCCAGGAGCCTTGTTGCTGTCGGGTATCGCCCGGTCCTTGCGGAGTTGGAGAATGCGGCGATGAAAAGGCCACAGAATTCTTCATAGTCTGCCTTCGTCACCGGACCTCGACGCGGAATTGCGTCAATGGCCTTCGCAATGCCGCTGTTCTGGCTCACTACCAAATTGGTAAAGGCACCCGAGCCCTGCATGGAGCCGAACCAGCCGATCTGATATTTTTCGAGGCCTGAATCGGCAACGGCGTCGGGGTGGACAATGCCCGCTACGGCCTTCCACTCGGAAACCGACAGTTCTCCGAATGTTTCGGTTCTTGCAAAGAGCGACTGGAGATAGCGCAGAAACTTCATCCGTGTCGGGAAATGATGGTTCGGATCCTTTCGCACCTCGCGGATGAAGGCTGGCCAGCTCATTTTGAGAAGGTCGGAATCGATGCGCCGGAACGCTTCGGGTTCCGACGGCAGCACCGGTGCGGGTGGGCGCGGCCGATTGGCCGCTAGCTCCGCCTGGCGCCGATAGGCCTTCGCCAGCTCTTTGGTCACCGGCTGGCGATGCGCGGCATAGGATTCGAAGGTGGTAAGGAGGTCTGCGATCACCGCCTCGCCGGCATCGCAGCGAAGGTGGAGGCAGGTTTCGACATTCGACCCGAGCCCGCCATTGGTAAAATTCGCACTGCCGACAATCGCCTCGGCTTGGTCGCCGGTCAGAAAGAGAAAGGCCTTGGGGTGGAAGCATGCTCCGGGCTTCTTGAAGACATAAGCATTCGGTACTTTCCGGATGGAATCCACGAAGTCGGGATCGGTGGCGCAGAAATCGAGGCCGACGGTCACCGACCGGAACTTTCGTTTGTGCTCGATCAGCCGGTCGGCAACGGGGCCGGCATCCGCCCAGGCGACCGCCATATATATCTCGTCATGTTTCGTGATGAGGCGAAGCAAGGTCTTGCGCAGCGAACGCGCATCCAGAATCGAAACTTTCATTTTCCCTCCCCTTGCGGCTCCCGGTAACGCCCTTTGAGCACCGTCACCATGGACGGGGATCGGGCGGCGCTTCGGGGAGCACGACAGGTTCATCTTCGTCGAAGGGAAGGCCGCGAACATCGATCTCGATGAGCCTGCTGATCCTTCGTTTGTGAAATATTTCTTCGGACATCTCAGGCCGGATAACGTCGCTCCGATGTTCGAAGATGCCCGTCCGGCCCGGCATCTCGATATCGAAATTGTTCAGCTCGTCGATCGTCGGGAATATATCGCCGAGGGCAGGATCCGGCCCTGCCGTTTCCGCGACCGGCAGTTGAAGAATACCTTCCGCGCTCAGAAACTGCGTCGTCGTCCCGTCCTCGACGATTCCGATCCTCGCAAGTCGGCGAAACCGGCGCCGGTCGGCGAGATAGTGCCAGGGAACGCAATCCGCCTCGATGGCGGCCAGCGATGTCGGCTTTTTGGCCTTCACCCTGTCCGCATTGGCGAGCAGGCAACCGAATTCGAACGGGCTTGTCAGGCCGTGGTGATCGCTGCTGACCTTCCATTTCTGACGCTGGAGCTCGGAAGAATAGAAGCAATATACCGGCATGAGGCCGTGTATTTCCGCATCCTTGGTCAGCAAATCGATCTGCTCCTCGCCCGAGGATTTCACGATGTGCCGGATCTTGAGGACATCGTCCTGTTGCAGCCGCTTTGCCTGAACCCGCATTCCAAAGGATCTGGCGCGTCCGATAATGTGCCACTCCCAGTCCGCACCATTTTTTGCTTCCAATTTCTTGCCGAAGGTCTTCAGCGTGATCATGTCGGGATGCCGGCGCCGAAGTTCGAGAAGGTTGGTCTCGGTGATCGTTTCCTCGCCATAGCTGACATCGACATCTTTCCGGTGCGCGAAGGCAAGATTCTCCGAGGTCGCATGCGCGAGCTCGAGGAGCGAATTCAACAATGCCATGTGCATGAAGCGCGCCCTTTTCAAAAAGGAATGATGTCGCGGTGGTAGAGTGCGATGATTTCGTCCCGATCTACGGCATCGGTTTCGCCCCTTTCAGTCTGGTCGGAAAATTTCACGGCGAGCGGATGTTCGAGAGCACCGAAGACGGGCTCAAGTCCGCCGAACTGCTGCGCTGTCAGATCGTAGATGCGCCCGCCCGCGCGCACCCAGAAATGATGCTCGTACGGGCCCGGATCGGTGCCGCGAATGATGGCGACATCCTTCAGGCCATATTTTTCTGCAAGCAGGATACTGAAGATCGCCGACACGCCCTCGCAGCAATTTTGGGGGAACAAGCGGGAGTATGGGAATTTGAGTTTTTCGCCATCGCTGTTGCCGCCCCTGTTGTGCTCGAGAAATGCAATCAGGCGCCCCGCGGACCGGCAAAAAGCGCGGTGGAGCATCGCATCCTCCGCGCCGGGAGGCGAAATCGTCGATGCTGCCATCTCAATATCCCCGGATCTGTTTCACAAGGATGGAACGCGGCGGCTGCGGGACGCCAAAGGCGGCTGCAATCTCCCCCCAGGCTCTATCGAACGCAGCAAGCCGTTCTTCCTCGCTCGCGCCTTTCAGGGTGAATTCCGCGCGACCAGCCTCCTCGAGCGCCACGGGCCGCCCGCCCCAGCGCGTGTCGCTGACCCAATGCAAACCGGTCAGTTCGGTTACGCCGATCAGGACATCGAACGGCCCGGACGCGCCCTGACGCTGAAGGACCGGTATGTTCAGGTCGATAAATTCATTGGCGTGCGCAATGAGCGCATCGGAAAAGAAATAGCTGGTCTCGTCGCGCCTGGCGATGAAGGGATCGACGCCCCAAAGCTCGCCTGTGGCGCGGAACTGCATCACCATATTGTCGAGCGGCCGTTCGCCCGCAGCACGCAGGCTGCCACTGTAGACGAGAAAGCCGCCCTTCGTGGCGCCCCAGCTATAGCCCTGTGTAGGCCCGAGAATATAAGGGCGGAGACCGTCCCCGCTCGGATCGGCCGGCGGGGACCATGTGCGCGGCTTAATCCTTACATAGCCATAAGGGCCGGGATGAATGGTCTTCGTACCCGGGAAGCCATCCTCGTTGATTGTGATCGGCTGCGCGGGATCGAACCAAAGTGCCGGATTAGATGCATGCCCCTCCTGCCATTGCGGCGGGACCGGCTCGTCCGTCGCAGGTGTCGACACGGCGATCGACAGACGAAGTGCTTCGCGGATTGCCGCCCGCAGCGTCTCGCGCTCGACTTTGAGCTCGGCTGGCCCGGCGCCCTCTGGGAGATGAAAGGAAAGAGGCGCCCGGCGCCCGCGCATGTCGAATGGAAGCTGTTCGATCGTCGCGCCCTCAAATGCCGTATTCCATACAAGAATGACCCGCTCAAGGCCGATGGCGCGTTTGGCATAGCCAAGTTCGATAAGCACATTGGGATTGGCGAGCGCCTTCCCGCCTCGAGATATGGCGATTGGTGTCACATCGCCGACGAACACTTTCGCCGCCTCGATCTTCGCAAGGATGGTCGCGACGATGTCCGGCGACCCTGCGACGCCCTTGGTGTCGGAGGTGAGTTCATGCCGCTCTTCCAGTTCGGCATCGAGATCGTCGATCGCCAGAGCGAGAACGTCCCTCACGAAGTTGCGCGTCACGCGCGGATCGAGGTCGCTCTGCCAAGACCAAAATATCGTATTCATCATCCCCCCGCCACGAACGGGCTGGCGCGGTCGCTTGGCCAAACAATTCCGGATCACCCAATCCGGCAAGCCCGAAGTTCTTGAACGCTTCCCAATAGCCCCGACCGCTGATGGAGGAGGCAATATCGATCGAAGAGCGATCTCTGTTTTTCAGTAATATAGAGTTCTTCATTCCCCGGGCGACAACCTCAAACGCAAGACGGAAGCGGCCGACGACCACTGACATACACGGCGCCCACCAGCACTTCCATCATATCAACCGCATCGGGGCAAACAATAATATCCAGAATGAGACAGTTTCCATTATCTTGATGCACAAAAATCGCGGATCATACTTAATGGCTCCTCGATTGGATATGACGACAATCACAAGATTGTCCGCTGAGATCGGCGCGATCCTGCGAGTAGGCGCAATCGCTGTATTTGGCCGGTTGCGGTCAGGCGGCTTTTGGGACGCGGTCGCGGCTAAGCCGACATTAGATCACCGACCCTCTCGGTGTAAACGGGATGCTCTGCCCCCTCAAGGAGGCTGGCCGCTTGCTGCCTTGAGCGCGGGAGTGATATCGTGCCGCTCGATTCTGAGCGCTTGCATGCACGCCAATCAGCCAGTCTTTTCGTCCTGTCGAAGGGTCAGATGCGCGACACTGATCGGACCTTCTGGCCAGTATTCGTCTTCCTCGGGCTTCTCCGGTCCGCCAGCGCTCAGACCGCGTGGTACCGATAGATACGGTGCGGCATCGTGGATGAATCCGATCACATTGCTATTTTGACGAAGCACGCCAGGTGCGCTCTGCACGATTGGAAGCGCACCGGTTACCCGGAGCAGTTCGTCGACGGTGAAAGACCAGTCGTCATTGCCGCCGGGCTCTGCCTCGCGACCGCAATATCCCCCGCCCATGGCCATCAGTGAGAGATACTGGCCTATCCTGATTTCCGCCTGAAAGCCATTCGGACGCGCTGGGAGCCAATGGGACCAGCGACGGGGCGTAAGAGCGAGATCGACGCCGCCATATTCCGCCGTGACGGAAGGATCGCCAATCAGGGGCATGCCCTTCAGGTCGCGAGGGCGAGGGTCATAGCTGGAATCGACAAAGGTGAACTGGGGCAGATCAGCTAGAAGCTCATATTGGGTCCAATCGGGCCCGGACAGCTTAATCTGGCCTTTTTTGCAACGTTTGGCTTGGACGAGCACCGCGCGTCGATCGTCGATTGTGCCGCCATAATCCTGATGATCGATGACGATAAGGAGGTCCGCAAGCTCACACCGCCCGGTTCCTCTGGTATAGCGGACCGGGGTGTAGCGGACATGCGGCCGGGAGTGGGTGAAGATCGCGGTCAGTTCCAGGCGATGAAACGTCGGTCGCAGAAGCGGCGTCCACGCCGCAGCGATCGCATCGAAGCCATCGAGCGTGAGCGCTCGAACTGCGCTCACCTCTCCGCAGGCGCGCGGCGTCCGCGCCCCGCCACGATCGAGAACATCGCACACAGCAGCGTCGGCCGTCGCGGCGAGTTGGTTGAAGAGCTGGGGATCATGCGTTAGCATCAAATAGCATTCCTATTGGGGCACCCACGAGGCGCTGTGCTTATGGCACACCGCATCGGTCGAGAAAGCTGCGCGAGAAGGTTGCGCTGCTCCAATCGTTGTCATCGGCGACATCGAAGAAGTGAAGCTCTATACCGACCTGCTCTAGTGCCTCGCAGAGAACAGCCTGTGGTTTCCTAGGGAGGAGCAATATTTTTCGATGACCGTCAAGGCGTGCAAGCATTTTAGAATAAAGGAGTAACTGACCGGTGCCGGCGTAAACATCGACAGCAGAGAATCCCGTCTTAATCTCGACCAAGATGCCACCGTCTTCCCCATCGATTTCGCCGTCCGTGTCGTAGCCCCGCGCTGGGATAGGTTTACGCAAATCCTTGTCGGCTGTTTTCAGTATTTCTTTTAGCGCCTGCCAAACTTCACCATGGCGCTTGCGCATCGTGCGGCTGCCTCCTTGCGACCAGAAGGTGGAACTGCCCCCTTCCTCGTCGCGACCAAACCGGTCCATAATCTCCGCCGCATCCGCCTTGGCCTGCGCTCGATCAACGCCTTCAGGAACGCGCAGTGCCGCGCAGATTTTTACAAATCTGGCGGTGTTGCGTCGCATTTCGTCTGCATAATCGGTGATCGGGGTAACGATGAACCAAAGGCGATGCGCCGCCTCGCCTTTCAGCCGCACATCCGCCGGCGTCATCCCGCTCAAATCACGGAAGTCGATCTCATCGACACGTGCTGACTGGTTGTTCTCGTGCAGCGTACCCTGTCTGATCATATACAAGCGTCCCAGCTCGTCGCGCGCGACAGCGCTTGATCCGTTTTCGGTTTTCGGATCCGAGGGGATATTGATCTGGACGGACCAGTCGCGACCGAACGGATCGACGCCCAAGGTTGCCTTCTCGTGCAACTCGCCATCGGGTGCATCGCCGTATGAGGCAACAGCAATTTGCTCGTCGGGCAGCCATCCGATCTTGCGGTCATATTGCGCAGCCTCCAGGATGGCCGCCTGCCATTTTCGGAACGCCGAGCGAACATCGCCCTTCCTTGTGACAATGTGGAGGCGCGGCACCTCCCTCCAAGTTTGCGTGACCATGCGATCGACCCGGCTGCGGACAGCGCCCATATTGTCAAGCGGTGCGTATCCCTTCACCCATTCCAGATTCATTGCAGCCAAAACCGCCGAGATATTCTGCATGCGCCTTTCGTAGGCGCTGTGATTTCGGGCTGAGAGCGCCGTCGCCAATATCTCACGCCGTAAGGCCGACTTGTTCAGTTTCGTGCCTTTCTGCTGCGCGGTCCAAAGTTGGCGATAGGCTCCGACACAGGCTTCGAGTTCATCATCCGTCCAACCCGACGACGAAGGGTTATTCGGCGTCGCTACCCGCTCGAAGCGTACCGATCTGCGTCCGGCATCGTAGAAGGCGTGATATCCGGCATCGAGCCAAGCGCTTCGCCGCGACAAATGATATTGCGTATTGGCCCAAAACTGCGACGTAGCGGCCCCGTCAGGTAACCATCCAACTATCTCCTCAATCGAGCTGAGTGGCAGTAAAAGCGATGCGGCGGTCTGCATTGAGAGATAGTCGAACAGCGGCTTGTATTTTCGGCTGTCTCGCTGCGCGACAGCATCGGCTTTCCGTGTACCGCGCGCTCTGAACTCGCCGGTCTCGGCATTAAACGCTTCAAGGTGCATGGTGAGGTGCTCGTCAGGCCATCGGCCGACCGTCGACCGCGAATTCGCGGTCGTGTCCTTCGCGACCAGCATGACGACACCAAAGTTTCTATCGCCGTCCCAAACATCCCTTAGATGGCGAATGCGAGCCTTGTTGCGGGGGCCACGCGCTATGCCTCGTCGGCGTTCAAGGAGGCCTCGAACGATCCGCTGATATCGTCGAAGCCCTACTGGCTATTCAACGCGCGCGTGTCGCTTGCCGGCGAGAAGGACGGGTGGGAAGTCGCGCTCTGGGGGCGCAACCTCACCAGGGAGCGCTATGTCGTCTCCGGCGTCAACCTCGCCTCGCTCGGCATCGTCAACCGCATCTACAACGCGCCGCGCACCTATGGCGTCGAACTCAGCTTCCGCTACTGAGGAACAAAAAATGACCATGTACGTACCGATTTCCGGCCATTGCGACCCTCGCTTCGACGCAGTGAAAGCAGCATTCAAAGGGAATTTCGCCGAGCGCGGCGACGTCGGCGCGGCGCTCTGCCTTATCGTGGACGGCAATCCAGTCGTCGACCTGCATGGCGGATGGCGCGACAATGCGCGGACGCAGAAATGGACGGCCGACACGCTCGTCAATCTCTGGTCGACGACCAAGGGCGTCGGCGCAATCTGCTTCGCCTTGCTCGCCGATCGAGGGCTTCTGTCCTACGACGATCCCGTCGCGCGCCATTGGCCCGAATTCAGCGCCGAGGGCAAGGAGGGCGTGACTATCGGCATGCTGCTCTCGCACCAGTCGGGACTCAGTGGCTTTGCATCACCCGCATCCGTCGTCGACCTGTTCGCCGGCGCGGAAGCTGCCGCCAGGCTCGCCGCGCAGGCCCCCTTCTGGAAACCAGGCAGCGGGTCGGGCTATCATGCGATCAGCATCGGCATCCTTGCGACCGAATTGTTCCGCCGGATCGACGGCCGGTCGCTCAAGGCCTTTGTGCGGGACGAACTCGCGGGCAAGCTGGCTCTCGATATCTCTATAGGTCTTGCGAGCGAAGACGAGGCGCGCCGCGCAGAGATCATCGCTCCGCCGGAGATGAGTTCGGCCGATATCGGACAACTCACGCCGGCACAGATCGCCGCGCTGGCCAATCCGCCCCTCGACCCGCGGCTCCCCAACGAGCCGGCCTGGTGCGCCGCCGATCTCGTCTCGGCAAACGGTCATTCGAATGCGGCCGCACTCGCACGGCTTTACGCCCGTTTCACCAACCGACTGGTAAATCCCGCGACGCTAGCTGCCGCAACGCAGCCGCGCATCGAAGGCGTCGACCTCGTTCTCGGGATGCCGGCACAATGGGCCGCTGGCTTCCTCGTCAATTCGGATGGAATCTATGGTCCGAACAAGGCGGCCTTCGGTCATTCGGGATGGGGCGGATCCTTTGCCTTCGCCGATCCCCATGCAAAGCTCGCGATGAGCTACACAATGAACAGGATGGGAACGATGCTTCGCGACGATCCGCGGGACGTGGCCCTGATAAACGCCGCTTACGCATGCATCTAGGGGATCCCGACAGACCAACGCGTGGTTATCAGCCCCTCGCCACGTATATGATTGGCTCGAGATAGCCGATGCAGGATACTAGCTTTGGCCGGTTGCGGTCAGACCGCTTGCCAGCCCCCTTTCGGCCTAACAGATATTCGACCTTCCACCCTCTCGGTGTGAACCGGATGCTCTCACCTTCTGCCAAGGCCTGTCGCAACCGACGCCCGCCATTGGTGCGGACGTCGGAGCATGTCCTCAGACGGTGCGAACGGTGCCTCCGTCGATGATGAATTCTGCGCCGTGGATCGCGGCGGCGCGATCCGACGCCAGATAGGCGATGAGATCGGCAACCTCATAGGGCTCCGCTCCACGTCCGATCGGGATCCCGCCCAAACCGTCAAGGACGGCTTGGCGGGCCTCTTCGATTGTACCGCCGGTGGCAGCCTGAAGTCGCTCCAGGAAGTCAGCGGCCGACTCGGTCATGATCCAACCGGGAGAGACGGCGTTGACCCGCACGCCCTTCGGTCCCAGTTCCTTGGAGATCGATTTGCTGTAAGTCCGGAGCGCAGCCTTCGCGGCGGCGTAGCCGGTGGTCGATTCCGGAAGCGGGAGGATCGACTGGATGGAGGTTACATGCACCACCGCGCCTACGCCCTGTTCGATCATGTACGGGACGAGGAAGCGATCCAGGCGGACCGTGGCGAGAAGGTTCAGGTTCAGCTCGGCGAGCCAGTGATCGTCGGTCAAGGCGGCAAAGCCGCCCCCCGGCGAAGACGAGCCGCCGATCACATGGGCGATGATGTCTACACCGCCCATATTTGCGAGCGCCGCGGCAGCCAGCATTTCGCTGCCCTCGGCCGTCGTCAGGTCGGCCCGGACGAACTCGGCACCGGCAACGGGCTCGGGGTTGCCGCGGGCGGCGGTGATGACACGGGCACCACCAGCGAGGAAGCGCTCGACGGTGGCGCGGCCCAGACCCTTGGTGCCGCCACTGACGACCACGCGCTTGCCTGCAAACTCGGCCGGATCAGCCTGAATGCTCATAGCGTGATCTCCAGCGTCTTGATCGCGTCGTTTTCGAGCGCGAAGCGATAGGTGAAGCGGATCGGGCTGCCCTTGAAGTCGCCATGGGCGGGGCCTTCGACAACGACCTGACCATTCTCGTGACGGATGCCATCAGGCGTGAAGATCGCCTTTACCGCCACGACCTCTTCCTCGAACAAGGTCCTGAGTTCCGCGTAACCTTCGAGACGGCGTCCGACGTCGACGAGAACCGCATCGGACGCGAAGGGTTGCAACATGGCATCCACATCGAGCCGGGCGTTAGCCTCGATATAATCGGCTATCGGCTTGGGTAACGCTTTTACGACCGTTTCGGTATCGCGGCGGTCATCGGCTGGGGTATCGGTCTGCATGACAAGTCTCCTTCGGTTTGACTTGCCTCCATATTAGGGGTCGGCCACTATTCTAATAAGTGGGCCAATCATGGATGATGTAGTGAAGGATTCGGGATAATGTCGCGACTGGCGCTTCGAGATTTCGACGCAGTGCTGGCGGTGGCGCGGCGCACATCTTTCCGGCAAGCTGCCATCGATCTCGGCATGTCGACGACCGCGCTCAGCCATATGATCGCAAGGATCGAAGCCGAGCTGGGCGTGCGCCTGTTCAACCGGACAACGCGGAGCGTGGCGCTGACCGATGCGGGACGGATTTTCGTCGATCGCCTCGGCCCCTCGCTTCAGGACGTGCGCGAAGCCATAGAGATCGTCCGTGAACGCCGCGCGACTCCTGCGGGGACGCTGCGCATCAATGCGCCGCCCTTCGCCGCGCGCTCGCCTGCCTTCACCGACCTTCTCCTGGAATATTCCCGCCGTTACCCCGACATGCATGTCGATCTGGTGACCGAGGGACTGTTGCGCGACATCGTTGCCGAAGGTTTCGATCTCGGCGTTCGCGTCGCTTCGCTCATCCCGTCCGACATGATCGCCCTGTCGCTTGGCGAGCTCCAGCGTTTCGCCGTTGTCGCTTCCCCTGCCTATCTGGCGGGGCGGCCGCGTCCGCTTGTGCCGACCGATCTGCATAGCCATGCCTGCATCCGCATCCGCTTACCCGATGGTTCGCTTTACCGCTGGCATTTCGAGAAAGGCGGCGACACCGCACAAGTCGAGGTGAGCGGGTCCATGACGTTCGACGAACTTGCGCTCTCGCGTGCGACGGTGCTGTCGGACTTTGGGATCGGCTTTTTCTTTGAACAGGATGTGGTTGCCGACATAAAAGACGGACGGCTCGTCCGCCTGCTCGAGGATTGGACCCCGTCCTTCCCGGGCCTCAGCCTCTATTATCCGGGCCGAAGGCATCCTTCCGCCGGCCTTGCAGCGTTTCTGGCATTAGCCCGCGAGCGCGCTTCCGCGACTAGGGTCAGGACTCATTGATCAGAGCCAGAAGATGACGGTTGCGGCGAGGGCGACGGCGGAGAAGAAGGCTTTCGGGCACCGATCGTAGCGTGTTGCGACCCGTCTCCAGTCCTTGGGGCGGCCGAACATGATCTCGATGCGGTTGCGGCGTTTGTAGCGGCGCTTGTCGTATTTGACGGTCTTGTTCCGTATTTTCCGGCCCGGGATGCAGGGCGTGATGCCCTTTTCCTGCAAGGCATCGCGGAACCAGTCGGCATCATAGCCCCGGTCGGCGAGCATCCATTGCGCTTTGGGCAGACTGTCGAGCAAAGCGGCCGCGCCCGTGTAATCGCTGACCTGCCCGGCGGTCATGAAGAAGCTTATCGGGCGGCCATTTGCATCGGTCACGGCATGAAGCTTGGTGTTCATACCGCCTTTCGTGCGGCCGATCAGGCGTCCCGGGCCCCCTTTTTTACCCCAAGGCTCGACGCCGTGCGGTGGGCCTTCAAATAGAGCCTGCCCCGGCGAAGGCCGGGGTCGCGTCGATCATGATCGTCTTGCGCTCTGGCGCCTGAGGTGTGGCCAAGCCCTCCATCATGCGGATGAAGATGCCTTTGTCGCTCCACCGCTTCCAGCGATTATAAAGCGTCTTCGCCGGGCCATACTCCCTCGGCGCATCGCGCCACCTCAGCCCATTGCGGTTGACAAAGATTATCCCGCTCAAAACCCGTCGATCGTCGACCCGTTCGCGGCCATGGCTCTTCGGAAAATACGGCTGAAGACGCGCCATCTGCTCGTCCGTCAGCCAATACAAATCACTCATCATTCAGGCTCCTCACCGAGAGCCTGAATCACAGCCGTCACACCAAATCAATGGGTCCTGACCCTAGTGAATTTTGAAGCGGAGCTTGCCGATACGTAACGCTGAAATGGCCGATTTGAGCCTCTCAGCTTTGCCGGCAAGTATTCGGATAGCCGACATTCTCAGTCGCATCGGGGCGCCGTGGTGTTGATCACACTCTCGGGCGGCGCTCGACGCATCTACTTGCCCGTAACGCTGATCCAATCGAGATCGAAGCGTGCAAGATATTTGCGCAGCCGATCGGCGTCATTCGTCGATCTGCGCTGATCCCGCGAGGCCGGGACGTTCGGCGCGGATTGCCACTTTTGGGAAACCACTTGGCCGCGAGCGCCGCACCATGCCCGCGCGAAGGTAGATGAGAGCCGCTGCCCACCATGGCGACGACGCTAAAGCACGGCGATTTTGTCGGAAAGGGAGTTCTCAGCGGCGGGGAATTTATGGGGCAGGAAAATTGTCGCCGCAATTTGGGGCCTCAATAGGGAATCCGGCGGCCGTCCCAGCCGAAGAGGCCGCCACTCTCAGCGGGCGAGAGCTGGCCGATGACGGCCAATAAATGCGCGGCGCTCTCCCGCGCGGAGAAGAGCGATCCGGGTCTGAGGCGCGCCTGAAAAGGCGCCGACAAGCGCGTGTCGACCGTTCCGGGATGGAGCGCAACGGCAATGGCTTCGGGGTTGCTCCGCACGAGTTCGATGGAAAAACAGCGCACGAGCGCGTTGAGCGCCGCCTTGGACGCCCGGTATCCGTGCCAGCCGCCCAGCCTGTTGTCACCGATCGAACCAACGCGGGCCGACAGAAATGCTATTACCGCGCGGCGATCAACCGCCAGCAGCGGCAGGAAATGTTTCGCGGCGAGTGCCGGGCCAATGCTGTTGACCGCCAGCAGTTCGGTCAGCGACGCCGCATCGATCTGACGAAAACTTTTTTCGGGACGGATCGCCGCGTCGCGGTGCAAAAGACCGCTCGCCACGATGACCAGGTCGAGCAGTCCTTCGCGCGATATTTCTGCCGCGGCCGCCGCCATGATCGACTCGTCGAGAATATCGATTGTCAGCGGATATATGGAGTTCCGCGCCCGACCAGGCGGCTGCCGACTTCCCGCATAAATGCGCTCGAAATCACCCGAGGCATCGAGCGCATCGACCAGTGCGCCGCCGATCCCGCCGCTGCTGCCGATTATCAGCGCGCGCTTGCCCGCCATCGCGATCCTCCAGATTGCATCGCCCGTGCGCGGGCCGATGACGCGATAGGCGATGCCGCGGGGCGGGGGTATATGGCTTTGGGGGCAATTCCCGTGGCGCCGATCAATAGCCGGCCTCGACGGCGAGCCGGATCGCGTCGGCGGTCGTTTCGACGCCGAGCGCCCGGAGCAGGGCCGCGCGGTGCATTTTGATGGTGCGTTCCGATAGCGACAGGGCGTAGGCAATCTGCTTGTTGAGCTGGCCGCCCGCCATCAGCTTCAACACCTCCCGCTGGCGCGGCGACAAGGCTTCGATCTGTTCGCGGGCGCGGGCCGCCCGGCCCGCGGGCAGCTCGCCGGCCGCATCGACTTCCACCTGAGACCCCAGGAAATATTCGAGATTGCCATCGGCGCCGAAGATCGGCGCCACCAGCACCGCGTTGCGGAAGGGCGTCCCATCCTTGCGATAGTTGAGAATTTCGACCAGCGCGGGGCGCCGTTCATGGATGGCGCTGCGCAAGGCATCGGTCAATTCGGGTTCGGTATCCGGCCCCGACAGAAAGCGACAATTCCGGCCGATGATCTCGTCCGCTTCATAGCCGGTCAAGGCCGCAAAGGCGGCATTGCATTCGACGATGGGATTGTCGGGCAGTCGGGGGTCGCTGATCACCGCGGCGATCGGACTCGCCGCAATCATCGTCTTCAATGACATAGGATTATGACCTGCTCTCCCAGGAAGTGCCCCAAGGGACATGTTGCGACAATTCGGGTGCCTCATGCAAGCCCGCTGTCCTGATGACATACAGCTTCGACAAAAACCTGCGGCGATTGCACGACGGCCATAAGCGCCAATCTGCCCGACCCCCGATGCAACCGGCGACTGGCCGCGCGTCCCGACGGAGGCGAATGTGACGCGCGTCGCCATCGTCGGGGCCGGCATCGCCGGCATCGCCTGCGCGTCCCGCCTTCGCGATGCGGGGATCGGCGTGACGCTGTTCGACAAGGCGCGCGGCGTCGGCGGGCGGCTGGCGACGCGGCGCGTGAAGACGAAGCGCGGCGAGATTGCTTTCGATCAGGGCGCGACCCATTTCACCGCGCGATCGGCCGAATTTCGGGCGCTGGTGGAAGGCTGGGAACGCGACGAGCTGGTCGCGCGATGGTCGGCCGCGGGCGAAGACGGCTGGGTCGGAACCCCCTCGATCAACACCCCGCTCAAGGCCATGGCGCGCGATCTGGACGTGAGGCTGTCCTGTCCGGTCACGGCATTGACCCGAGGCCCGGCGGGCTGGACCTTGCACAGCGAGGCGCAGCGCCTGGGCGAGTTCGATATCGCGGTGATCGCGATTCCGGCAGAGCAGGCCGCGCCGCTGCTGTCGCTGCATGATTTCGAGATGGCGCGCGCGGCGATGTCCGTCCGATCCTATCCTTGCTGGAGCGCCATGTTCGCCTTTGCCGAACCGCTTCGGGGTTTGAGCGACTTTGTCCGCGGATCGGGGCCGCTCGCCTGCGCCGTGCGCGACAGCGCCAAGCCGGGAAGGACGCCCGGCGAACGCTGGGTGGTGCAAGGCAGTTGGGACTGGTCGGAAGCGCATTTGACGCATGAAAGCGGTTCGATCTGCGCGCTGCTTCTTGCGGAACTCGGCCGACTGGCGGAATATGAACTGCCGCACCCCCTGCATGCGTCGGCGCACCGCTGGCTGTTTGCGCAGCCGTCGGGGCAGGATCGCCGACTGCTGTGGAATGCCGACATCGGCCTTGGTGCGTGCGGCGACTGGCTGTCCCATGGCTTTGCCGAATTTGCGTGGCAGACGGGCCATGCGCTGGGCGAGGCGATCATGCTGTCGCGGATGTCCGATGACGCGCCGAGGCCCACCGTGATTGCAGACGTCCCCTAGCGACCTGACCCAAAGGCCATCTGGCCGCACCATGCCCCCGATGCGCAGAGGGTGGAAACCACCGCCCGGCCGCGCCGAACCGAAGAGACGCCCATGCCCCCGACCATCCTCTGGTTTCGCCAGGACCTTCGGGTCAGCGACCATCCCGCGCTTGTCGCCGCTGCGGCCGAGGGCGCGGTCATCCCGCTGTATATCCTCGACGACGAGGGACCGGGTCGCTGGGCCATCGGCGGCGCACAGCGTTGGTGGCTCGACGGCAGCCTTGCCGCGCTCGATGCGAGCCTGCGCAAGCGCGGCAGCCGCCTGCTCCTGCGGCGTGGGCGCGCCGCCGAAGAACTCGCGAAGATATGCGGCGAGACGGGCAGCAATCGAATCCATGCCACCCGCTGTTACGAACCCTGGTGGAAAGCGGCGGACAAACAGGTTGCGGGCGCCGCCGAGCTGGTCCTTCACGACGGCAATTATCTGGCCGCGCCCGACAGCGTTACCAACGCGGGCGGTGGCCGTTACAGCGTCTACACGCCATGGTATCGCAAGCTTCTCGAACGAATGCCGCCGGCGCTACCGCTCGCGCCGCCCGACCATATTGAGGCCCCCGAACAATGGCCCGCCTCCGAATCGCTGTCCGATTGGGCACTCAAGCCGACGAACCCCGATTGGGCCCAGGGATTCACCGGATGGCAGCCGGGAGAGAAAGGCGCGTGGCGCGCGGCGCGCGACTGGATGCCGCTTGCCGGTGACTATAAAGCGAACCGCGATTTTCCCTCGCGCCCGGCGACGTCGCGCCTTTCGCCGCATCTGCACTTTGGCGAATTGACGCCGCGCGCGCTGTGGCATGCGCTGGGCGAGCGCGACGATCCGGGGGTCGCCTGTTACCGTTCGGAGCTTGGCTGGCGCGAACATGGCATCAATCTTGTCGACCAAATGCCGGGTTATGGCGACTGGCCGGGACGCGAGCGGTTCGGGACGCTCGCGTGGCGATATGGCCCCGAAGCGGACAGCGACTTTGCGGCGTGGACGCGCGGTCGGACGGGTTATCCCGTCGTCGATGCGGGAATGCGCGAGCTTTGGCAAACCGGCTGGATGCACAATCGGGTGCGGATGATCGTCGCCTCTTTCCTCGTCAAGCACCTGCTGATCGACTGGCGCCGGGGGGAACGCTGGTTCTGGGATACGCTGCTCGACGCCGACCTTGGGTCCAATGCGATGAACTGGCAATATGTCGCCGGGACGGGCGTCGATGCGCCCGTATTCTCGCGGATCATGTCGCCGATATTGCAGTGCGAGCGGTTCGCGATGGGGGATTATGTGCGCAGCTTCGTGCCCGAAATCGCGCATCTGTCCGACGCCGAAATCGTCGCGGCGCACGGCCAGGACGCCGCCGTCGCGGGCTATCCCGCGCCGCTGATCGGTCACCAGGCCGCCCGGGCCCGCGCCCTCGCCGTCTGGGAAGGCCTGCGCGATTGACCATGGTGCGCCAGCTCGTGCTGGTGCTGGGCGACCAGCTGTGCACCGATATTTCGTCGCTGCGGGATCTGGACCCCGCCGAGACGCGGATATTGATGGCCGAGGTCGCCGACGAGGCGGCCTATGTGCCGCACCACCGCAAGAAGCTGGTGTTTGTTTTTTCGGCGATGCGCCATTTCGCGGCCGCGTTGCGCGCGGCCGGCTGGCAGGTCGATTATGTGACGCTGGACGATCCGGCGAACAGCGGCTCGCTGGACGGCGAGGTCGCGCGGGCGCGCGACCGCCTGGGCGACCTGCCGCTTCGCGTGACCGCGGCGGGGGAATTTCGCCTTGCCGAAATCATGCGGCGATGGCGCCGGACGACGATCGTGCCCGACGACCGCTTCTTCGCCAGCCCGGCGGACTTCGTGCATTGGGCCGAAGGTCGCGCGCAGCTTCGGATGGAATATTTCTATCGCATGATGCGCCGCCGGACGGGATTGCTGATGGAGGGGGACGAGCCCGTCGGCGGACAATGGAACTTCGACGCCGAAAATCGCAAGGCCGCATCGCGCGACCTGTTAATGACCCGGCCTCCGCGCTTTCCGCCCGATGCGGTGACGCAGCAGGTCATCGCGATGGTCGAGCGCGCTTTTCCCGACAATTTCGGTGACATCGCGCCCTTTTGGTTCGCGGTGACGCGGCGCGATGCCGAAACGGCCTTCGACGAGTTCGTCGCAAACCGCCTCGCGCGGTTCGGCACGTTTCAGGACGCGATGCTCGACGGCGAAAAATTCCTCTATCATGCGGTGATCGCGCAATATCTGAATATCGGCCTTCTCGACCCGCGCGCAGTGTGCGCGGCGGTCGACCGCGCCTATCGCGAGGGTGCCGTCCCGATCAACGCGGCCGAGGGCTTCATTCGCCAGATCCTTGGCTGGCGCGAATATGTGCGCGGCCTCTATTGGTGGCGTATGCCGGGCTATGCCACGGAAAATGCGCTGGGGGCGACGCGCCCCCTGCCCGGTTTCTACTGGACCGCGAAGACCGACATGGCCTGCGTCGCGGCGTGCGTTCGCCAGACGCGCGAGGAGGCCTATGCGCATCATATCCAGCGGCTGATGGTAACCGGAAATTTCGCGCTCCTCGCCGGGATCGACCCCGGTGAAGTCCATCGCTGGTATCTTGCCGTCTATGCCGACGCCTATGAGTGGGTGGAGCTTCCGAACACGATCGGGATGAGCCAGTTTGCCGACGGCGGGCTGCTCGCGTCCAAGCCCTATGTGGCAAGCGGCGCCTATATCAACCGGATGTCGGATTATTGCAGTGGATGCCGTTACGACGTGCAAAGCCGACACGGCGCCGACGCCTGCCCGTTCAACTCTCTCTACTGGGATTTCATCGCGCGGCATTCCGAGCGGCTGAAGATGATTCCGAGAATGCAGCTGGCAGTGAAAAACTGGCATGGCCGCCCGGCATCGGAACAGCGCCAGATCCGGGCCTCTGCGCAAGCCATTCTCGATTCTTTGGACACCGCCGACGACTGCTACTGACCCGCCCCGCACCAAAGGACAGGTCGCGGTGCGCGCGCCCGCCGCCTAGTTTTGATGCGTCCCATCCCCCGGGGCCTAGGTTGGAAAAGGATAGCTTGATGTCAATTTCCCGAATCGCACTTGCCATTGCGGCCGCCGCCCTGTCCGCGGCCGGCGGCGTTGCAGTCGCCAAGAACCCGATGGTCGGCGGCGCCGCGATGTACGAGACCAAGAATATCGTCGAAAACGCGGCCGCATCGAAGGATCACACCACGCTGGTCGCCGCCGTCAAGGCCGCCGGTCTTGTCGATACGCTGGCATCGCCCGGACCTTTCACGGTGTTTGCACCGACGAACGACGCCTTTGCGAAGCTTCCCGCCGGAACGGTCGACACGCTTCTGAAGCCCGAAAACAAGGCGGCTTTGACGGGTGTGCTGACCTATCATGTCGTGCCGGGCCGGCTGACCGCCGCGGATATTGCGGCGCAGGCGCGTGCAGGCGGCGGCAAGGCCGTGCTGACGACCGTCCAGGGCGAAAAACTGACCGTCTGGCAGAAGGACGGCGCATGGTATGTCAGCGATGCCAAGGGCGGCAAGGCCCAGATCGGTCCTGCCGATGTCCTGCAATCGAATGGCGTGATCCACGTCATCGACGGCGTCCTGCTGCCCGCCTGACGCGACAGGCTGCGGCGCGGCGCGGGCGTTTCGGCCAGTCCCCCTCGCTGCGCTGTCCTGTTGGCGAGCCGTCTTCGGCCCTTCAGGCCGATCCCGGCCACGCGATGCCAAAGGGGACGGCGCGGACGAGGCGGTCGGCTATCCCGCCGGACCTAATTCCCGATCTTTGCGAAAGCCGCGGCGCCGACAGCAGGCGGTGCCGCGGTCGGCGCGGAGGGTTCGGCGGCGATGGCGGATGTCAATTCACGCGCGCTAGCCGCGCCGCCGGTAAAAATCGCCTCCATGCTCCGAACGCAAAGTGCGACGCTGTCGTCGGCAAGGTCGTAATAGACCTGCTTCGCCGCCCGGCGCGTCTTGACCAAATCGCCGCGGCGCAGTTCTGCGAGTTGCTGGCTGAGGGCAGGTTGGCCGATGGCCGTCGCCGCCTCGATCTCACCGACCGTCCGCTCGCCGCGGAGCAGGCACGACAGGATCATCAGTCGCTGCGGCTGGGCATAGACGCGCAGCTTTTCCACCGCCTTGTCGGCTAGCGCCCGATCCTCGTAAATCGCGCTCATGGCGCATCCATGGTGCGGCAGAACCAGCCCAGGTCGTCGCCTTCCATCACCTTTTCGGACGGCGGCGCGAGGAAGGCATCGCCCGGCCGCCAGCCTTCGGGTGTCAGCCGCGTGCCGTCGGCGGTCTGCTGGAGCGCCGCGACGGTGCGCAAAATCTCGTCGACCGAGCGGCCGACAGTGTGCGGATAGACCGTGATCGCGCGGACGATGCCGTCGGGATCGATGATATAGGTCGACCGCACGGCCGCGCTGTCCTGCGCCGCGGCGTCGATCATGCCATAGGCACGGCCGACCGCCATGCTGGGGTCTTCGACGATCGGGAAGTCGATCGCGATGCCGAAATGCGCCTCGATCGCGCGAACCCACGCGAGGTGGGCGTAAAGACTGTCGACCGACAGGCCGAGCAGCGCGCATCCCAGCGCCTCGAAGCCCGCTTTTGCTTTCGCGAAGGCGATGAACTCGCTGGTGCAGACCGGCGTGAAGTCGGCCGGGTGCGAAAAAAAGACGAGCCAGCGCCCGCGATAGTCGGACAGCGCAAGCTGCCCCTTCGTCGAGCGCGCGGTGAAATTCGGCGCGGAATCGCCCAGTCCGAGCGGTCGCGGGGCGTCGGTCATCTCAGTCATTCGCCTTCCCTTTGCGTGGCCGCCACCCCTTGCCTTTCGAGCCGGGTTGACGCAATCAATCTATTCATTTACATAATATATGTAAATATGAATTTATAGGAGCCTTTATGTCCGATAATGCGATTGCGAAGGCCCGCGCCCAGATTGACGCGGCAGGAAGCCAACGTCCTCAGATAAAATCCTTTTTCGACCATGCGACGAACACCATATCCTATGTCGTGCACGATCCCGCGACGCGGCGGGCGGCGGTGATCGACTCGGTTCTCGATTATGATCCGGCGGCCGGGCGAACCTCGTTCGCGTCGGCCGATACGATCATTGCGCATGTGAAGGCGGAAGCTTTGACCGTGGACTGGCTGCTCGAAACGCATGCCCATGCCGACCATCTGTCGGCGGCGCCCTATTTGCAGGAAAAGCTGGGCGGCAAGATCGCGATCGGCGAGCATATCGTCACGGTGCAGCGCAATTTCGGCAAGCTGTTCAACGCAGGAAGCGATTTCCAGCGCGACGGGTCGGATTTCGACCATTTGTGGGCGGATGGCGACCAGTTTCGCATCGGCGAAATTCCGGTGACGGTGCTCCATGTTCCGGGCCACACCCCCGCCGACAACGCCTATGTCGTCGGCGATGCGGTGTTCGTCGGCGACACGATGTTCATGCCCGATTACGGCACCGCGCGCGCCGACTTCCCCGGCGGCGATGCCCGCCAGCTGTTCCGCTCGCTGCGCCGTATCCTCGAACTGCCGCCGCAGACGCGGCTGTTCATGTGCCACGACTATCTGCCCGAGGGCCGCGACAATTATGTGTGGGAAACCACCGTCGCCGACGAACGCGCGCACAATATCCACGCGCACGACGGGGTGGACGAGGACGCGTTCGTCGCCATGCGCGAGGCGCGCGACATCGCGCTGTCGATGCCGCGGCTGATCATGCCGTCGATCCAGGTCAATATGCGCGCGGGCCATATGCCCGCGCCCGAAGACAATGGCATCCGCTACCTCAAGATTCCCGTGAACGCGGTATGATGGCCGCCTTTCCGCATGCGATGCCGGTCGAGGGGCTGCTCGGCGGCCTGTTGATCGGGATCAGCGCCGCGATCATGCTGCTCGGCAACGGGCGCATCGCGGGGGTCAGCGGCCTTGGTGCGCGGGCGCTCGGCATCGCCGACGCGGGGGCACCGCGCGCGATGGCGGCGGCGTTCATCATCGGCTTGCCGCTGGGCGCCGCGCTCGCCGCGCTGCTGCTTGGCGGGGTCATGACGCGCTATCCCGCGGCCATGTGGCAGGTCGTCGTGGGCGGCGTTGTTGTCGGCTATGGCACGCGGCTCGGGTCGGGATGCACAAGCGGTCACGGCGTGTGCGGCATGGCGCGCCTGTCGCCGCGGTCGATCGCCGCAACGCTGATCTTCATGGGCAGCGGCATCGCGACCGTTGCGCTGATGCGCGCGGGCGGCCTGTTGTGACGCGCCTGATGGCCGCCCTCGTCGCTGGCGCGATCTTCGGCGCTGGCCTGGCGCTGTCGGGTATGGCCGACCCGCAGCGGGTCCGCGCCTTTCTGGACATTTTTGGCGCGTGGGACCCCACGCTGGCCTTTGTCATGGGTGGGGCGCTGGTTCCGATGGCGCTCGCCTGGACAGTGCAGCGCCGCCTGGCGCGCCCCGTTTTTGCCGACGGCTTCGCCCTGCCCGCAACGCGCGGCATCGACGCGCCGCTTGTCGTCGGCGCGATGCTGTTCGGGATCGGCTGGGGGCTGAGCGGGCTTTGCCCCGGCCCGGCGATCGCTGGCCTCGCGCTTGCGCCCGCACAGGCCGGCATCGCGGTCGTCGCAATGATCGCGGGCATGGCGCTGCACCGCCTGACGCGCCGCTGAAAAAGAAAAGGGAGAGGGTCTATGGACATCAGGACAATCAATGCGCGGCTGAGCGTCAGCCCGCAAATCCGCCCCGAGGACGTGCCCGCAATCGCCGCCGCGGGCTTTCGGTCGATCATTTGCAACCGTCCCGACGGCGAAGAAGCGGGCCAGCCCACCTCGGCCGCGATGGCCGCCGCGGCACAGGCGAACGGGCTTGCCTTCACCCACCTGCCGGTCGTGGCGGGCAAATTGGCCGATACCGATGCCGCGTTGATGGCAAATGCCCTTGCCCACCTGCCCGGCCCGGTGCTCGCCTATTGCCGGTCGGGCAGCCGTTCGGAAAAGCTGTCCGCAATGGCGGAGCCGCAGGATAGCGCGGACGGGCTCGCGGAGTTCGATATCGTCATCGTGGGTGGCGGTTCGGCGGGGATTGCCACGGCGGCCAGCATCCTGCGGCGCAACCGCGACGTCAAACTGGCGGTCGTCGAACCGTCGGAAGACCATTATTACCAGCCCGGCTGGACGATGGTCGGCGCCGGGGTGTTCGACCCCGAATTCACCCACCGGCGCGAAGCAAGCCTGATCCCGCCGGGAGCAGAATGGATCAAAAGCGCGGTCGCTCGATTTGAGCCCGACGCCAATCATGTCGAACTCAGCGACGGTCGCCGCATCGGTTATCGCGTCCTGATCGTCTGTCCCGGCATCAAGCTGGACTGGGATGCGATCCCAGGGCTTGCCGAGACGCTGGGGCGCAACGGCGTGACATCGAATTATCGTTATGATCTGGCGCCCTACACGCATCGGCTTGTCCGCGAGTTCGCCGGCGGCACCGCGATCTTCACCCAGCCGCCGATGCCCATCAAATGTGCCGGCGCCCCGCAAAAGGCGATGTATCTGTCGTGTCATCGCTGGGAAAAGGCGGGCGTGCTCGATGCGGCCGATGTCCAGTTCCATACCGCAGGCACGGCGCTGTTCGGCGTGCCCGCCTATGTCCCCGCGCTGATGGACTATGTCGACCGCTATGGCATCGATCTGAATTTTGAATCGAAGCTGGTTGCGATCGACGGACCGGCGCGCAAGGCGACTTTTGAACAACGCCGCGGCGATACGCTGACCACCGTCGACCAGCATTTCGACATGATCCACGTCGTGCCGCCCCAAATTGCGCCCGACTTCATTCGGTCGAGCCCGCTCGCGGCGCCGTCGGGATTCGTTGCGGTCGACGAAGCGACCCTCCAGCACCCCGACTATCCCAACATCTTCGCCCTCGGCGATGCCTGCGCCGCGTCGAACGCCAAGACCGCCGCCGCGGCGCGCAAGCAGGCGCCGGTGGTCGCGGTCAACGCGCTCGCCGCGCTCGCGGGCCAGCCGCCGGTGGCCGATTATGACGGCTATGGCAGCTGCCCGCTGACCGTCGAGGCGGGCAAGATCGTCCTCGCCGAATTCGGCTATGGCGGCAAGCTGTTGCCCAGCTTTCCGGCGTGGCTGATCGACGGCACCCGCCCTTCGCGCCTGTCATGGCTGCTCAAGGACACGATCCTGCCGCCCGTTTATTGGCACGGGATGCTGAAGGGCCGCGAGTGGATGGTCAAACCCCACATGATCGACGCGAACGGTTGAGCCGGTGATCGACGCGCTTCATTACGGCCTCGGCGGCGTGTCGGGCGTGCTGGTCGGCTTCGTGCTCGGACTCGTCGGCGGTGGCGGATCGATCCTCGCCGTGCCGTTGCTGCTGTATCTGGTTGGCGTGAAGGATCCGCATGTCGCCATCGGCACCAGCGCCTTCGCGGTCGCAGCCAATGCCGCGATCGGATTGTGGAACCACTCACGCGCGGGGACAGTCAACTGGCGCTGCGGTTTCATTTATGCCGCGGCCGGCGTCGTCGGCGCCTTTGGCGGGTCGACCGTCGGCAAAAGCATCGACGGGCACCAGTTGCTCCTGCTTTTCGCGCTGCTGATGATCGCCGTCGCGATCCTGATGTTCCGCGGACGCGGTGACGAAGGCATCGAGGGCGCGATGTGCAGCCGCGAAAATGTTGGCAAGGTCGCCGGTTACGGGCTGGGCACGGGCGTCTTTTCGGGATTTTTCGGGATCGGCGGCGGTTTCCTGATCGTCCCCGGCCTTGTTGCATCGACGTCGATGCCGATCCTGCGCGCGATCGGCACCTCGCTGGTCGCGGTGACGGCGTTTGGCCTGACGACCTCGTTCAATTACGCGCTGTCGGGACTCGTCAATTGGCCGCTGGCGGGCGTGTTCATTCTCGGCGGCATCGCGGGCAGCGCAATCGGGACACGGGCCGCGCGGGCATTGTCGGCGGAAAAGGGCAAGCTGAACATGATTTTCGCCGGATTTGTGATGATCGTCGCCTTTTACATGCTGTGGAAAAGCTGGGCCGAACTGGCGGGATAAGGGGAAGAGACATGTTCAAAAGCATCGAGGCGCGCCTTGCGCCGGGACCGCGTACCAGCGCGCTGGTCGATCCGCTGTTCCGCCTGCTGACCAGCCTGATCTTCATCATCGGCGGGCTCGGCCACTTCGGCCAGCATCGCATGATGCTCGACCGGATGGCGGAATCGCAATGGGCGGCGACGGTTCGCATGATCGGCGATCCGTCGGTGCTGCTGTGGCTTTCGGGTATCGCCTTCGTCGCCGCCGGAGTGACGCTGGCATTGGGGTTTATGACACGAGCCTCGGCGCTTATCCTGTTCGCGACGCTGGTCCCGGTCACCATCGCGGTGCACCTTGTCCCCGATCCGTCGCACGTCGGCCCGCTGTTCAAGAATATCGCGATCCTTGGCGCGCTGCTCCTGATCTGGGCGCGCGGACCGGGCGCTTTCGCCTTGGACAATCGGCCCACTCCCCGTGGCGGCAAAAAATGATAGCATTGCCGCCAGAAGCCCCCGTTGGAGAAAGATGATGATCGAACAGGACTGGGCGATCCTGCTCGCCCGTATTCAATTTGCCTTCACGGTAAGCTTTCACTTCCTGTTCCCGGCCTTTTCGATCGGCCTGGCAAGCTTCCTCGCGGTGCTCGAAGGGTTGTGGCTCAAGACCGGCAAGGGCGTTTATGCGAACCTCTACCGCTATTGGCTCAAGATTTTCGCGGTCGTGTTCGCGATGGGCGTCGTGTCGGGCATCGTCATGTCCTATCAGTTCGGCACCAACTGGTCGGTCTTTTCCGACAAGGCCGGGCCGGTGATCGGGCCGCTGATGGCCTATGAGGTGCTGACCGCCTTTTTCCTTGAGGCCGGTTTCCTGGGCGTCATGCTGTTCGGCATCAACAAGGTCGGCCGCAAGCTCCATTTCGTCGCGACGCTGGCGGTGGCTACGGGCACCTTCATCTCGGCCTTCTGGATCCTGTCGGTCAACAGCTGGATGCAGACCCCGACGGGGTTCGAGATGGGCGCCAATGGGCAATTCCTGCCCGGCGACAGCTGGTTGCCGATCATCTTCAACCCCAGCTTCCCCTATCGCCTCGTCCACACGGTGCTCGCCGCCTATCTGACCACCGCCTTTGCGGTCGGCGCGGTCGGCGCGTGGCATCTGCTGAAGGATCGGCAGAACCCCGGCGCGCGCAAGATGTTTTCGATGGCGATGTGGATGGCGGCGATCGTCGCGCCGATCCAGGTCGTCGCGGGAGATTTCCACGGGCTCAACACGCTGGAGCATCAGCCGGTCAAGGTGATGGCGATGGAGGGCCATTATGACAGCCATCCCAATGGCGCGCCCTTGATCCTGTTCGGTATTCCCAACAGCGCGGAGAAGCGCGTCGATTATGCGATCGAAATTCCGAAAGCGTCCTCGCTGATCCTGAAACATGATCTCGATGCGCCGATGAAGGGGCTCGACACCGTTGCCGACGCCGACGAACCGCCCGTCGGCATCGTCTTCTGGGCCTTTCGCATCATGGTGGGCCTTGGCATGGCGATGGTCGGCATCGGGCTGTGGAGCCTGTTCGCGCGCACGCGCCGCCGGCTTTATGACACCCGGTGGCTGCACCGCGCGGCGGTGGCGATGGGACCGAGCGGCTTTGTTGCGGTCCTCGCCGGCTGGGTCACCACCGAAGTCGGTCGCCAGCCCTTTACCATATATGGCCTGCTGCGCACTGCCGACAGCGCATCGCCGCTCGACGCGCCAGCGGTCGCCGCATCACTCGTCGCCTTTGTCGTCGTCTATTTCGCCGTGTTTGGCATGGGCATCTGGTATCTGCTGCGACTGATGAAGAAACCGCCTGAAGCCCATGAAAAACCGCCCGGCGACGCGCCGATACGCAGCGCCGGGCTGACACCCGCACCGCAGATATTGGCAGGGAACGGCGGGGCCAGCGACAGCAAAGGCGGGGAGCAAAGTTGATGGACCTGACGATCATCTGGGCGGCCATTATCGGCTTTGCCATCATCGCCTATGTTGTGATGGACGGGTTCGACCTTGGCATCGGCATCCTGTTCCCCTTCTTTCAGGTCGGCCGCGATCGCGACACCGCGATGAACAGTATCGCGCCGGTGTGGGACGGCAACGAAACCTGGCTCGTCATGGGGGTCGGCGGACTGCTCGCGGCGTTTCCGCTCGCCTATGCCATCATCCTGCCCGCGCTTTACGCGCCGATGATCGCGATGCTGCTCGGGCTGGTCTTTCGCGGCGTGGCGTTCGAGTTCCGCTGGCGCGACCCGGCGCACCGCGCATTTTGGGACCGCGCCTTCACCGCCGGTTCGATCGTCGCGACCTTTTCGCAAGGGATCGCGCTCGGCGCCCTGCTTCAGGGCATTACCGTGGCGGACCGCGCCTATGCGGGCGGCTGGTGGGAATGGCTTTCGCCGTTCAGCCTGCTCACCGGCGTCGGGCTGGTCGTCGGCTATGCCCTGCTCGGCGCCTGTTGGCTCAACTGGAAGACCGAGGGCGCGTTGCAGCGACAGGCGGTGACCTATGCCGGACGGCTGGGTATCGCGCTGCTGATGATGATCGGGGCGATCAGCCTCGCGACGCTGACGCTCGAAGCCCAATATCACCAGCGCTGGCTCGTCTATCCCGGCGTGCTGGCGACGGCGCAGGTGCCGCTCGCGACGGTCATCGTGACCTTCCTATTCTATCGCAGTCTGCGCCTGAAACGCGACGCACAGCCCTTTTTCTGGGCGCTCGCCCTGTTCGGCCTGTGCCTCGTCGGCCTTGGCATTTCGATCTGGCCCGACGTCATTCCGGCGCGCGTGACGATTTGGGAAGCCGCTGCCCCGCATCGCAGCCAGGTCTTCATGCTCGTCGGGGCCGCGATCATGGTGCCGATCATCCTCGCCTACACCGCCTGGTCCTATTGGGTGTTCCGCGGCAAAGTGGGCGAGGATGGGTATCATTGACGATGCCACGCTGGCGGAAACTCGGCTGGTTCGTCGCCATCTGGGCCGCCAGCGTCCTGGTGCTCGCAGCCGTCGGACTGATCATCCGCGCCGTCCTGCACAGTTGATCCGGCACGATGTCGTCGATGACGGTCAAAGCTCGGGTCGGCGCTTTCCGGCGTCGCGCAGGCGCGCCTTCGCCGCCTCGCTCTCTTGCTCCGCAATCTTGTTCGACAACAGGACGGCGGCGTCATAGGCCATTTTCAGGTCGAAGGCGGTGACGCGCATCCACGTCAGCACGCCATCGCGATTCCAGCTTAAACTGGCCTCGATAACGCGGCCGCAGCCCGCGCGGCGGCCCGCTTGCCAACGGCTTTTGGTGAGCGAATTTTCGAGCGTCACCCCGTTATAGAGGCCGATATCGGGGCCGCCGCTTCCCACAAAGCTGTTGTCGAGCGCTTCGCGGCACGTTTCGCTCTCGCGCCTGTCCATCGGTGCCCCGGCATCGTTCCAATACCACAGCATCGAGCCGCCCGACGTCCGCTGGGCTGAGGGGACGCCGCGAATGAAGTTGGCGGTGGCAAGCCCCTTGTGAAGATGCGGCTCGCCATATTTGTCGATCAACGCCTCGATCGTGTTTGCCACCGACGGCGCCTCCGCCAGACGGTAGGTGCGGTAGTGATGGATGCCCCATACCCGCTCACGCCCCGGATCGGGCAGGAAGCTGACCGCAAGGATGCGGCGACCGACCCGTTCGCCGCCGGTATGGGCGGCCGGGTCGCCCATGATTTCGGACCGGAACGCCGACACAAAGACCATGTCGTTGCGCCCGTTCAGGCGGACCTTGTCGATGAAGAAATCCCTGCCGCCGCGATGGACGTTGGGCATGCCCGCCGCCCCGACAGCCGCGGTTGCCTCGGCGGGCGGCATCCCCAGCCGGATGCCGTTGACGTCGATCACCTGCGGCGGCTTTTCGGCGGTCTGCGCCTGCGCCTGCGCCTGTGCGGGGGCGGAGATGACGACGGACGCGAACAGAAGCGCGGGAATGCCGATCCTCATCCTTTCGCTCCCTTGTAAAAGCGCGCCTTCGCGGGAAGCTGCGCCGCGGTGCAATGGGTCCAGGCGTCGCCGTAAAGCGCGGTCTCAAAGGACTTTGGCCCGGTGATGCGATAATCAAAGGTCGCCGGGCCGGGGCGTCCGTCCATGTCGGGGCAGCTTTCGATCTGCCGGAACGTCTGGCTGCCCGTCATCTTCAGGCTGGTGAATTTGCAACTGTTCTGCGCCATCACGACGCGATCTTCGGCGAGGTAGATCGCCGTATCGGCAAAGGGCTTGGCACAGGTGCCGATACGCGAGTCGATATAATAGCCGACGGGCAGCGGGACGACCCGCGACTGGCCGGGCGTTGCCGCCGCCGACGCGCCGACCGCCTGCGGACACTGGCGTTCGAGCGACCGGATGGCTGCGGTCGATCCCGCAAGCGAAAGATAGGTGATTTCTTTCCACTCGTCGCCGCCATCGACGCTGGCATAGACCGCCACGTCGCTGTCGGCGCCGGTCAGGATCGCCTGGGTCGCCGGGTCCAGTGCGCCGCTGAAATCGGGCTTGCCGGGTTCGAGCCTCAAGGGCTGCGTCGCCTCGGTCTGGGCCGCGTGACTCCTGAAGCCGATCAAAAGCGGGCGGCCCGCAGCAGGAAGGTCCAGCGCCTTCGTCGGCACCACGCTCATATAAAGGCCGCCGCCCGGCTGGCAGCGAAGCCCCAGCGCGGCGAACTGGGGATGGTTCGTTACCGCCGCGACGGCGCCGACGCCGGTGCCGCCGAACTGCCAGCGCGCGGCATGACCGGGCGATGGCGGCGGCGCCTCCTCGCCGCCTTCGGTGCCCACATCCTCGGGCGTCCCGCGCCGCTGTCCGGCCACCGCCCATTTGCGCCCGTCCCAGCGCAGCACTTGCAAACACATGTCGGCGCCGACGCTGCCGCAGACCGTTCCATGGACCGACAGGCCCAGGCCGGTGCCCCCGCGATCGAGCTTCACTGGCTCCCAGCCGCGGACATTGTCGCTGAAGATTTCGGTGAGGCCGCCGCGGCCCGACCCGAAGATCGCGATCATGCAACCCGCCGTGCCGCACCACGCCGAATATCCCTGGTTGGAACAATGCGCGGCGCCATATTCGACCACCCAGTCGGGTTTGCCGTCCCCCGTCACTTCGGTTTCGACCGCGAAAGCGGCGCGGTCCGGAACGAACTTGCCGCCGCCGGTGCGGCATTCTGCCTTCAGCTCGTCATAGACGGCCTGCACTTCGCGCGGCCAGGGTTTGGTCTGCGACTGCACCATCGCGGCGACAGGCAGCAAGGCTGAAACGACGGTAAAAAGCGAACGGATCATCATGTCCCTCCAAGCCGGTCAAAAATCCTCTTCGGAATATTCCCACGGCTTCCAGTTTTGCGCCGACGAGCACCATGTGTAGCCCCCCGTCCACCAATTGCCCTGTTCGACGATGATGAACTTTGGATTGTTCATGTCGATGACTTGCCGCTCAATTTCGCCGCCCGTCCGGTATCGGCCGTCGCCAAGCGGCTCAAACGGTGTGACCCCGTAAAAATCCTGCGGCCCGATCATGGATTTGCCGTCAAAGATGAAATCGGGGTCGCCCTGCCCGCGCGCCAGCCCCTCGCAAGCCGCGCGGTTGCGCGCCCAGAGGCCCGTCGCCATCGGCAATCCGGCCTTGCTCGCCTTTGCCTTTGGCGCAAAGGCGGGGGCCAGTTCGCAGATCCGTCCTTCGAGCGAGCGGCCGCCATAGACATATTTGCGTCCGTCCCAGCGCACGAACGAAAAGCAGTCGCTGCCCGGTCCGCCGATCTCGACATCGGGCCATGCGATGCCCTTGCGCGGGTAAAAGGCCGGGATGCCCATTTCATCGATCATCACCGTCCAGCGCGATCCCGATCGGGCAAGCAACTTGAACGACAGGCCGGTATTGCCGAAGCAATAGCTGCTGCCGCCGCTGACGATCGCTTCCTCGGCGCCGTCGCCGTTCAGGTCGCGAAACTCTGCGCTCTCCAGCCCGTACCAGCTGTCCTTCGGAACCGGCTTTATGTCGGCTTCGCAGCTCGCCATCCAGGCGCCGCCGCGCTGCTGGTAACCCGCGGCGCGCAGCGCGGCGTCGCGGTCCGCCGCCGCGGGCGCCGTTTGCGCAGCCTTTTCAGGGGCGGCCGCGGCGGCTTTCGCCTGCCCGGCCGCCCCATCCCCGCCCCCCGCGGGTGTTTCGCCGCTGCTGCAGGTCGCGATCAGCAGCGCCGACAACATCAGCGGGGACAGGGATATCAGTCGCGCCTGCGGGCGGCGGGTCATGCGGCTTCTCCCTTCAGGTCGCTTTTAAGCCGTCCATGCTGCGCCTTTGCCTCGGCAAGCAATTCGTCGACCCGTTCGCGCACAGCTGCTTTCAACCGCTGATATTCCCCCTTTTTCTGGGTGTAGCGATAAAGCGCCCAACCGAATGCGCCGGCGGGCAAGACCCACCAGAGTTCGACCATCACGACCGGACTCAAAAGCGCGACAAGAATCGGGGCGAACAGGATCATCTTGCGCGACGGCCGCTTGTACAGCGGCCATTCGAGCCGATGATCGGGTGAAAAGGTCGAGCCCGTATTGTGATTGTGATAGGCGACGTTGTAGCCCCAGCCGGGACGCGAACCGATGCGGACGACGGTCACGCGCTGGCCCTCGCGCGCGGCAAAACCGCCGCCCTTGATCGTCACTTCCTCTTCGTCGTCGTCGGCATATTCCATGAAGAAGCGCATCACTTCGGTGCTCGTCGATGACACGCTGACCGTCGGCGCCGAGATATGGCCTGATCCATTGTGGATATAGCCGCCACCCCCGCTGCTCGACGAGCTCACATGCGTTTCGGTCCAGTTGCCAACGCCGCGGACCGTGCCGGTGCGGAAAAAGCCGTGCATGTCTTCGACCTGCCGGACGGGCTGCTCCTTACCGCTCATCATCACCTCCCCGAATTCAATCGCGGGATATTGCTCGCACATCCTTGAATTTACGTCCTGATCCTGTTCTAAAGCTTTTCTAAAGAATGATCGGGGGGCTGTGATTTCTATGTCGGGAACTCATTCGTCGCGGCGCCGACGGCGCCTGTGGCATTTTGCGAATGCCGATTTCGATGAAGCGAGCTGGACGCTCCGCGTCGATGGCCGCAGCGTCGCTCTGGAGGGCAAGCCGCTCGAGGTGCTGCACGAACTGCTGCTCCGCGCCGGCGAGGTCGTGACGAAGGACGAAATACTCGACGCGGTGTGGCCGGGCGTTACCGTCGTCGAAGGCTCGCTCGCGACCGCCATCTCAAAATTGCGCAAGGCGCTCGGCGGCGCGGCCGACGCGATCATCGCGACGGTGCCGCGCGTCGGTTATCGCCTCGCCGCGCCCGTCACGGTCGACAGTATCGACACGCCGCTCGCGCCGCGATTTGCCTTCGCGCCCGGCGATGCCGTTCCGGGGCGCAAGCTGTGGCTTCTCGACCGTCCGCTGGGCGACACCGGCAGCGAGGATGTCTGGCGTGCGCGCCAGGCCAAGACGGGCGAGGTTCGCGTCTTCAAATTTGCCGATGCGCCCGATCGCCTCCGCAGCCTGAAGCGCGAAGCGGCACTGTCGCGGCTGCTGTCCACCGGGCTGGGCAAGGCGGCGCCGATCCCTGCGCTGCACGAATGGAATTTCGACACGGCGCCCTATTTCCTGGAATATGCGTGGGGCGGCGACGACCTGTTGCAGTGGGGCGACGATGCGGGCGGGCTGTCCGCGATCGCGCTCGACGAACGGCTGTCGGTTGCCGCGATGATCGGGCGGGCGCTGGCCGCGGTGCATGGCATGGGCGTGTTGCACAAGGATCTGAAGCCCGCGAATATCCTGGTCGACCGGACCGACGACGGGCTGATGGTCCGGCTTGTCGATTTCGGCAGCGGGCGCCTGTTCGACGACACCATCTTTGCGGCCTATCAGATTACCGACCCCGGCTCACTCGATACCGACCTCGGCAAGGACGAACCGCGGTCGGGAACGCTGGCCTACCGCGCGCCCGAACTGGCTGGTGACGCCATTCCGACAGTGCGGAGCGACATCTACGCGCTCGGGCTTATTCTCTACCAGCTCGTCGTCGGCGATTTTTCGGCGACGCTGGCGCCCGGATGGGAAACGCGCGTCGCCGATCCCTTGCTGCGGGACGACATTGCCTGCGCCGCAGCGGGGGTTCCCGGCGAACGGCTCGCCAGCGCCGAAGAGCTGG
>NZ_MIAM01000049.1:255964-265968 GCF_001830555.1 Sphingopyxis sp. RIFCSPHIGHO2_12_FULL_65_19
GCTGGCCCGCCTGCCGCAGCGCCGCGCCGATGCCGCCGCCGACGCCGCCCGGCGGGCCGAGCTGGCCGAACGGCAACAGCGCGAAGACCGCCAGGCCGCGCGGCGCCCCTGGGTTCGCGCCGCCTTTGCCAGCTTGACGGTCGGGTTGCTCACCGCATCGGCGCTCGCGGCCTATGCCTGGCACCAGCGCAACGAAGCGGTGGCGGCACGCGAACTGGCCGAAACCGGCTATGCGTTCATCGCCGAAGATGTGCTGGGCAGCCCGGACCCCGCGAAATCAAGCGCCGACGAGACGGTGATCGACGCGATAAAGCGCGCGAGCCAGCAAATCGACCAGCGTTTTGCCGGGGCGCCGCGCGTCGCGGCGCGCCTGCACCTCGCGGTGGCACGCGCGTTCCACCAGCGATCCGATTTCGACACCGCGCGCGCCGAATATGCGCGCGCCGACGCGCTGTTCGACACGGCGGGGGAAAGGGCGAGCGACGATGCCGTCGTCGGCCGGCTGGGCCGCATCCATATGGAAGCGACGTCGGGCCAGCCCGAACGGCTGGAGGCCGCCGGCAAGCTGCTTGCGGCCGAACGTCAGCAGCTGGGCGCGCGGGCCGACAGCGGCCGCGTCGGTTTCGCGCTCGCGTCGGCCGAGGGCGCCTATGGCTATATGACCGACATCGAGGCGGCCGAACGCGCGTTCCAACGCGCGGTCAAGATCGGTGAAGCGGCAGGCAGCACGGTGCCGGCCGGACAGCAGCTCAAGGCGCGATCGTCGCTCGTCCTGACGTTGATGCGGCTTGGCCGCGCCAAGGAAGCGGAGCCGGTCGCGCGCGCCATCGTGCGCGATTCGATCCGCATCCGGGGCGCCGACCATCCCGACACGCTCGTCACCCGGCAGCATTGGCTGAACAGCCTGTCGATGACCGGGCGGCACCAGGAAACACTGGAAGCCAGCGCCCCGCTGCTGGCCGCCATGCAAAAACGTTTCGGACCCGATCACCGCTTCACATTGGCGCTGCATTCGACGCGGTTCGAGAGTTTTGCCGCCCTGAAGCAATATGACGCCGCCGCGCGCGAGGCCGAGCGCGTCTGGCGCGGCGCCGCGGCGCTGGCCGGGCCGCAATCGCACCAGGCGCTGGTCGGCCAGATCGACTATGGATCGGCGCTCTGCCAGACCGGCCGCCGTCAGCAGGCCGTGGACATCGTCAACAAGGCACTGACGACGACGCGCGCCGCCTTTGGCCCCGATTATCCGCTGACGCACGTCGCCCGATATTTTGCGGCGGAGTGCCTGATCGCCAATCGCCGCTACCCCGATGCGCGCGCGCAACTCGCAGGCCTCGACCGCGAGGGCATGGCGCAGCTGCTCGGCAATCCGGCTATCGGCGCGATGATCGACCTTGCCCTGGCCGAAGCGGCGTTCGGCGGCGGCGACAGGGCCGAGGCGAAACGGCTGCTCGCGGTCGCCGCGCCCGCGATCGCCAAGACGGACGACGCCGTCGCAAAGGCCCGTGCCGGCAAGCTGACCGCAGAGCTTACGTCCTGAGCGGGGCTGCGCCGGCGATCGCGCGGCTCAGCGCCGCGGCGGCGCCCGATACACGGCCTCGTCCAGCTCGCCCTCCCACCGCGCGACGGTCGTTGCGACGGTCAGGTTGGCGCTGGCGCTGGGCACCGTGCGCGTCATGTCGAGCAGCCGGTCGAAGGGCAGGACAAAACCGACGATAAGCGCCGTCTGTTCGGGCGCGACCCCGACGGCGGATAACACCGCCGCCAGCATGAAGAGCGAGGCCGAAGGCACCGGCGCCGTGCCAAAGGCGGCCAGCGCGCCGGTCAGCAGGACGATTGCAAGAACCCCCGCGTCGATCGGCACGCCAAAGGCCTGGAGGCTAAAAATGCCGAGCAGGCCGACATACATGGCGGTGCCGTCCTTGCCGATGCTGGCGCCCAGCGGCAGCACGGTCGAATAGACGCTAGACGACACGCCCAGATTCTTGCCCGCAACGGTCATCGCGACGGGCAGCGTCGCGGACGAGGACGCGGTGGAGAAGGCCACCACCAGCGCGTCGACGATGCCGCGAAAAAAGGGGACGACGGGCAATCGCGCCAACAGCCGCAGGATCAGGCTGTGGACGAGGATGATCTGGATCAGCGACCCCACCACCACCGCGAGCGCGAGCCAGCCGATGTTGACGAACACCGCCGCGCCATTGGTGGCGACGGCGTTGGCAATCAGCGCGAAAACGCCGATCGGCGTCAATTCCATCACCAATCCGACGATTTTCAGCAACACCGCCGACAGCGATTGCAGCATGCCCGCAAACGGCTTGCCCGCATCGCCCGCGAGCACCGTGCCCACGCCGACGAGGATGGCGACAAAAATCAGCGCCAGCATGTCGCCCTTTGCCAGCGCGTCGACGATGTTGAGCGGAATGATCCCGACAAGCTGGTCATAGAGCGGCACCGGATCGCCGAGCGCCTTGGGCACTGCGGTGCCGACGGGAACGCCGACGCCCGGTTCGATCAGCAGCGCGACCCCCATGCCCACCGACACCGCAATCGCGGTGGTCAGCGCGAACAGCCCGACCGTTCGCCCGCCGAGCGGGCCCAGGCGCTTCGGATCGGCCAGCGAGGTGATCCCGGCCGCGATCGTGATGAGCACGATCGGCGCGACCAGCATTCGGATTGCGCGGACGAAAAGATCGCCGAAAACGGCGACCTTTGGCGCGGCTTCGGGCCATAGGATCGCGAGCGCCAACCCGGCGACCAGCCCGCCCAGCACGCGTTTCCACAGCGGCACGGCAAACCACCAGCGCATCATGCAGGGCGCTTTCGCCAGGCGGGTGAGGGAGCAGCAAAGCCGGAGTTACAAGCCATCGCTGACCAGCCTAGGCGGGCAAGCCCCTTCCCCTGCATATCGATTGTGCGCGTTCCCATAACCATCCGCTATATCCCGTCGATCACCTGCGCCACCACCTTCAGGAAATCGGTCGCCAAGGCGGTCGGCGGCCGATTGTGCAGATACATGGCATAAAGGTCGAAGGTCAGCGGCGGGGTCAGCGGACGGATCGCCAGCCCCGGCGCCAGCGCGGCCTGCGCCGTAAAGCTGTCGACCACGGTGAGCCCGACGCCCGCGCGGACCAGCGCGGTCGCGATGTAAAAGGTGCGCGCCGACATCGCATGGTCGAATTCCAGCCCCAGCCGCCGCTGTTCCTCGACAAAGATCTGGCCGATCGGGCCGCTGGCGGCGACGCTGATGAAATGATGTTCGCGCAGGTCGCGAAGCGCCAGCCGTGGCGGGGCGTCCGGAATCTCGGCCTCGCGATACAGGACCACCAATTCGCCCTCGCCCAGCCAGCGACTGCCGATCGGCGCATTCTGGGGCACTTCGACCGCGATCGCGACATCGGTTTCGCGTTCGTGCAGTTTGCGCACCAGGTCATCGTGATGGACCGTCTGCAGGTCGAAATTCACATTGGGATGATCGGGCAGGAAGCGCGCCACCGCCTCTGGCAGCACACCCAGCGCGAGCGAGGGGAGCGCCGAAATACGCAGCATCATCCCGGTCCCGCGCCGCAGATTGCGCGCCCCCTCGCGAAGCGCGTGGACGCGCCCCTGGATTTCGCTGACCTCGTCGAACAGCGCATGGGCGTCGTCGGTCGCGACGAGGCGGCCGTTGGCGCGTTCAAACAAGGGAAAGCCCAGGATCGATTCGGCGTGGCGAAGCGTCTTGGACACCGAAGGCTGCGAAATGTTCAGCGCGCGCGCCGCCGCACTGACCGATCCATTGGTGTAAACGGCGTAGAATATCTCGATATGGCGCAGGTTCATCCCGGCCATCGTGACCGGCGCCCCGCCGCGCGGCAAGTCAATTTATGTCGCATATCCGCTATTCGGTCGTCCGCAGCAGCACGCGGCCATATCGTTCGGCCGCGGGCGCCCCCTTTGCGAGCGCAGCGCGCCCGTTCACAAAGACATAGTCCATGCCGACCGAATAAGCGTGGGGCTTTTCATAGGTCGCGAGGTCGCGGACCGTCTTGGGATCAAAGACGATCACATCGGCGAAGGCCCCGTCGCGCAGCACCCCGCGATCGGGGATCGCGAATATTCTTGCGGTCAGCCCGGTTGCGGCATGGATCGCCTTCTGCATGGTGATCACCGGCGTATCGAGCACATAATTTCGCAGCTTGCGCGGAAAGGCGCCATAGGCGCGCGGATGTTCCGACGTCTTGCCAAAGGGCGGCAGGCCGCCATCGGTCGAGGTCATCGTCCAGGGTTGCTGCATGAAGGCGGCGACGTCGGCGTCGCTCATGTTGAACGACACCGTCGGCGCGCCGCCGCGTTTCAGCATGTCGATCGCCGCGTCGAGCGGGTGCTTGCCCTGAAGCTTGCCGATCTCGTCGAGCCTTTTGCCCTCCAGCGCCGGTTCGGGCGGAAAGCCGCGGATCATGATCGCGTGCGGCCCCGCGCGCCGTTCGAGGTTGGGGACCATTTCGGCGCGGATTTTCGCCCGCATCGCCGGGTCTTCCAGCCGTTTCGCCAGCGCCTCGGCGCCGCCTTCCTGCGCCCAGCCGGGGACGAGCGACGCCATCAGGCTCGATCCCGATGCGGCGTAGGGATATTGATCGGCCCAGATCTCGACACCCGACGCCCGGGCGTCGTTGATGCGCGCGATCACGTCGGCCGACTTGCCCCAGACCTGCGGACCGAGCACCTTGATATGGGTTACGATACCCGGAATCTTGGCTTCGCGCGCGACCGAAATGACCTCGTCGACCGCAGCGACGACGCCGATATCATAATTGCCCTCGTCGCGGATGTGGCTGATGTAGATCGCGTGGGGAAAGCGCGCCGCCGCCTTGGCGAGCCCCACAATTTCGGCCGTGTTGGAATATTTGCTGGGGATATAGAAGGGCCCGTCCGACAGGCCGAAGGCGCCGGCCTGCATCGCGGCGGTCACGAGTCCCTCCATCTTCGCCTGTTCGGCCGGGGTGGCGAGGCGCGCGACATCGCCCATCACCTCGCGGCGCACCGCATTGTGCCCGATCAACGGGATGACGTTGACGCCCGGGATGTTCGTCCGAAGATCGGCAATCTGCGCGCCAAGCTCCGCCGGGCCGCCGCCGTCGGGATTGATCGCCAAGGTGGTGATGCCCTGATACAGCATCGGCAGTGCCGCCGCGAGTTCGGGCGTCTGGATGTTCGGCGCGGCGTGCGAATGCGGATCGATGAACCCCGGCGCGACAATCTTTCCGGTGGCATCGACCAGCGTGGTGGCCGTCGCCGTGGGCGGGACGAATCCCACGGCGACGACGCGATCGCCGGCGATGGCGACATCGGCGATCCGGCCCGGCGTATCGCTGCCGTCGTAGACGGTGCCGCCACGGATCAGCACGTCATAATGCTGCGCCCATGCGGGGGCGGTGGTGGCAAGCAACGCGGCAAGCGATAGCAGGGCCCGTTTCATCATTCTCTCTCCCGTCAGATCTTGAAGCGGATGCCGACGCGATAGGTGCGCCCCAGCAGGTCATAGAGCGACTGGTTGGTCGCGGGCGTGGCATAGGCGCTGCCCGCCGGCCCCGGCGCCACGACGGGCGGGTCCTTGTCGAACAAATTGTTCGCGCTCATGAAGAACTGCAACTCGCGATCGGCCATCTCGATATCGAAAGACAGCGTGGCGTCGACGTAGAAGGCGCCTTTGATGCGGTTGTTGTCGATCGTCCGGTTGGTGACGGTCGATGCGGGACAGCCCGACTTGCATTCGACGAAGCTGTTGTCATACACCCCGCTGCTGATCCCGCGGCCCGTCAGGTTGAAGGTAAAGCCCTCGTTCGCATAGGTGCCCTGGACGCGGTAGAGCCATTTGGGCGCGCCGCCCGCCGAATTTTGTCCCACCGTGTCGGTCGGCGTGTCGATGCCATTGTCGAAATAATTCTTGATATAGCGGGTCGCCATGGCGCGCAGCGTCAGATCGCCTGCCCCCACGGGGACGCGATAGGAGCTTTCAAAATCGATCCCCTTTGCGCGCTGCGATGCAAAGTTGAACGGGCTTTCAAACACTTGCAGATTGTTGCCGAACGCATTGGGTCCGCGAACCACCGCGCTGCAAAATGCCTGCACGCCTTCGGCACAGCGGTCGACGATCGTCTGCGCCGCGACCGAACCGATCGCCCCCTCGATCTTGATGTCATAATAGTCTGCGGAGAAGGCAAAGCCGGGAATGAAGCGCGGTTGCAACACCACACCGACACCCCATTGGTCGGCGCGCTCCGGCTTCAGCGCGGCGTTGCCGCGCGTCGTTCCCGCGAACTGCACCGATGCGTTATTCTGCGTCGGGTCGATCAGCACGTTGATGCGCGTCGAGCCCGCCGTGTAAAGCTCGCCCAGGTTCGGCGCGCGAATGTCGCGCGACCGGGTGGCGCGAAAGCGGATGTCGGGGATCGGTTCATAGGTCAGCCCCGCCTTCCACGTCGTGACATAGCCCGAGGTCGAATAATCGGTGCCGCGGACGGCGCCGTTGAAGTCCAGCCCGTCGATGACGGGAACGAGCAGTTCGAGATAGGCTTCCGACACATTATATTTGCCGAAGCTGGGCAGGAAGTTGCCCACGAACCATCCCGACCGGAACTCGGTCGGGACGTCGCCCGACACTTTCTCGCGCCGATGCTCGCCGCCGATCGCGACCGACACGGGCCCCGCGGGCAGGTCGAACGCGTCGAACGACAGGTTGGCGGCAAAGACGTCCTGCTGGAACTTCTGTTTGCGAAACGGATTGCCGAGCACATAATCGAGCGCGTCCTGGCTGGCGACCCCGATGCCCAGTCGGTTGAGCGGCACGCAGCCGTTGGTCGGCGCGGCCAGCGACGAGCGGCAGACGATCGTGCCCGCGGGCACCCCGAGCGCATTGCCCGCGGGAGCGAACACGGCGTCCTGCGCCAGCGCGAGCCGGGCATTGTTCGTGATGTCGCGCGCCATTTCGCGCGTGTTGCTGATTCCCTTTTGGTAATAAATGTCCCACCGCGCGCTGGACCCGAACAAGTCGAAAGCTCCGTTCGCGCCAACGACATAGCGCTGCAATTCGCGAACCGTGTCATTCTTGCGGATCGGCAGGTCGGCGTTGGTCGTCCCGAGCGTGAACTGGGTCACCCCCGCATTTGCAAGCTGCGTCCTGAGCGGTTCGGGAATGAACGCATTATCGGCGCGGATCGTCACATTCGCCTGGTTGAGCTGGACGCCCAGCCAGCCGAGGTTCTTTGATTTGGCATAGGACGCCTGGACGAAGAGGTTGAGCCCATCGGACACCTCGAAGCTGAGCCGGCCGAAGGCGCTTTTGCGGTTCTCTTCGGGATCGAGCGACTGGAACCCATTGACCTGCGTCGATTCCCAATCGCCGCCGATCATCCACGGATCGCGCACGGTTCCGTAATCGAACTGGCTGGTCGCGCCGCCCTGTCCGAACACCGTGCCGCGAAACGCGGGGTTGGTGATGATCCCGCCCGGTGTCGCCAGGCTGAGCCCGGCGCCGGAGACCACGAGCCGTTCGGGCTGGCCGTTGCCCGCGGCATAGGCAGGGTTGTTGATCATGTACCAGCCGCGATTGTTCCAGTCGCGCGGAACGCCGTGCAGCCCTTCCTTGATCGCGATTTCGCCGCTGAGCAGCAAATGGCCGCGACCTTCGGCAAAGGCGGTGCCCGCGGTCAGCGACGCGCGGTAATTGGGGGCATCGCCATATTTGGTGATGCCATATTCGGCAGTGCCCTTGATCCCCGTATATTCCTTGTCGAGGATGAAGTTGACGACGCCCGATACCGCGTCCGAACCATAAGCCGCCGACGCACCGCCGGTGACGATTTCGACGCTTTTGATCAGCCCTTGCGGGAAGGTGTTGACGTCGACAAGGCCGCCGAGCGTCGAACCGACCGACCGCTGCCCGTCGAGCAGGACGAGCGTCCGCGCGGTGCCGAGCGCGCGAAGGTTGAGCGCGTTGACGCCCGCGGTCCCGGCACTGATGTTCAGGTTCGTGCTCGCCGGCGTGTGGCTTCCCACCAACGAAGGGATATCATTGACATAATCGGCGATGTTCGACGGCGCCGAAGTTTCGATGTCTTCCGAATTGAGCACGGTCAGCGGGGTCGGCGCGCGATAACCGTCGCGCTGGATGCGGGTGCCGGTAACGGTGATTTCGGTCGGAGCCTCGCTCGCGCTGTCGGCGCTATCGGAGATTTCCTCCTGCGCGAACGCAGGCGCGCCCCAGAGCATCGCAACCGCCAGTGCCGCGGTGGATATGATCGGCGTTGATCTCGACATGTTTTTCCCCTTTTCCTGTTCTTGTTCGTGTGAAGGACGCCTCCCGGGCCCGCCTGTCGCGGCGGTTTTCGTCCTCCTGCTGTAGTTATTTGCAGCCTGTCCCGGCCGCTTTGCGTGGCAGCGGGCGCCCGCCTGCAAGTCCGGTCGGCGCCCCATTGTCGATGGCGAGTGCCCCGTTGACGGTGACGAAACGCATCCCCGTCGAAAACAGGGTCGGCCGGGCATAATCGGCGCGCGGCGCAAAGGTCGCCGGGTCGAATGCAATGACGTCGGCAAAGGCGCCGACCTTCAGCTCGCCGCGTCCGGCGAGGCCGAACATGCGCGCCGGCGTTGCCGTGCTCTGGCGGATGAAGGTGCCAAGGTCGATTACCGCCTTGTCCTTGACATAGGTCGCATATTTGCGGGCGAAGGAGGCGTAATAGCGCGGGTGCCCCTGCGAGGCGTCCGAACTGGTCACGACCCACGGGCGTTTCATAAAGGCGGCGATGTCCGCTTCGTCCTGGTTGAACGACGCGACCCCCGCTTCGCGCTGTTTCAGAACGAGGATCGCCGCGTCGACCGGATCGATCGCACGGTCCTTGGCAATTTGATCGAGCGTCTGGCCCTCGAAACCCGCGGGACCGGACGTGATCAGCAACGATGCCGGACCGCCGCGGCGACGAAGGTTTTCGACGATTTCGGGCCGCATCCTTGCCATCACCGCGCTGTCATCGAACCGTTTCAGCATCGAGGCGCGGCCGCCGTCCTGTGCCCAGCGCGGCAGCAGCGCGGCCGACAGCCCGGTGCCCGACGCCGACCAGGGATATTGGTCGGCATGGACGATCTGGCCCGCTTTCTGCGCCGCCTCGATCTGTGCGATGACCGCCGCGGCCTGGCCGTGGACGTCGACGCCCAGCGCCTTGATATGGGCAATATGAACCGGGATTCCGGCATCGCGCCCGACCGCCAGCGCCTCCTCGACGGCGCCCTTCAGGCCGATGGTATAGGAAGATTCGTCCCGGATATGGCTGTCGTAAATCCCGCCGCGCGCCGCCGCCGCCTTTGCCAGCGTCACCACCTCGTCGCGCTTGGCAAAGCTTTGCGGGGCGTAGAAGAGTCCGGTCGAAAGCCCGAGCGCGCCGTCGCACATCGCCTTGTCGACCAGCGCCGTCATCTGGGCGCTTTCGGCCGGAGTGGGGGCCCGGTCGGCGGCGCCCACCACCTTTGCGCGAACCGCGCCAAGGCCGACATAGGTGGCAAAATTGATCCCGAAATCACGCGACGATTGTTCAAGGCCCACGACGGCCCCCGGCACATTGGCGTTGGTGACGCCAAAGGTGCGCGCCACATCGGGGTCGCCCGATCCGTCGACCCCGATAAAGGCCGTCGTCACACCCTGCGTCAGGAATGGCAGCACCAGCCGGCTGGCGGGATCGCCCGATGCCAGTGCATCGTTCACATGCGCGTGAGGGTCGATGAAACCGGGCGCAACGATCAGCCCCGTCGCGTCGATCGTCCGGGCGCCGGCGCCGGGTGCTTTCGGTCCGACATAGACGATCCGGTCGCCGCGAATGGAGACATCGCCCCGGAAGGGTGCGGCATCGCCGGTATAGATGGTGCCGCCGCGAAGGACGAGATCGGGGTTGTCACCCGGTTCGGCCGCGCCGTCGGACGCCGCCAGCGTCGTCGCGGACAAAAGCGCGACCATAGCCGTTGTGAACTTGATATAC
>NZ_MIAM01000050.1:0-16441 GCF_001830555.1 Sphingopyxis sp. RIFCSPHIGHO2_12_FULL_65_19
CCGTTCTTGCAGGAACTGGCGTTCCTTCAGATCGGCGATGTGCATATATTCCAGGCCGACATTGCCGCAATAATTGGCGCGCAGGATCGCGACGATCTCGCGCACCGACGCGCGTTCAAGGCCCAGCGTCCCGCCGAGCCACACCGGCCGGTCGAGATCGGCGCCGGCGAAGCCGTGATATTCCGGCGTCAAATCCGCGGGCAGTTCACGCTGGCTGAGCCCGAGCGGATCGAGGTTGGCGGCAAGATGCCCGCGCACGCGATAGGTGCGGATCAGCATCATCGCGCGGATCGAATCGTCGGCGGCGCGCTCGACTTCGGCGTTCGACAGCGGGGCGCCCGCCTTCGCGGCGGCGGCCTTCACCGCGACCTGCATCTGCTGCGGATCGAGCCCAGCGGTCAGGTCGTCGCTGTCGATCTGGGGCCAGTTCTTCGGCGCCCAGCTCGGGCCGGCCTGCGGCTCGTCGATGTCGAAGCTTTGTCGTTCGAGGTTCATAATCTTAAACTCGCAGTGCCCCTGCGGAGGCAGGGGCCCATCTCCTGGGGCCTAAACATGGTGCCGACGGAGCAGATTTTCATCAGCCCTGAATCTCGAACCACAAATCCCGCCAATCGGGATTTGTTTCCTCGATCATCCGCACCTTCCAACTTCGTTTCCATCGCTTGATCTGAAGTTCGCGCCTTCGCGCTTCCTGCAAATCCTCATGCGCTTCAAACCACACCAGCTGTTTGCAGCCATGCGTCTTCGTAAAACCTTCGATCAAACCCTCGCGATGCTGATAAATGCGTTGCACCAGCTTCGATGTCGATCCGGTATAGATGGCGCCGTTTTTGCGGTTCGCCATGATATAGACTGCACCGCTCTCCATTTATCGCCCCGTCGGGTGATGGGCCCCTGCCTTCGCAGGGGCACAAGGAAGATCGGTGCGTGTATAAATCAGACGCGTTCTTTCAACACTTCGGCGAGCGTCGAGCCGAGTTCCGACGGGCTCGCCGACACCTTGATCCCGGCAGCTTCCATTGCCGCGATCTTGCTTTCGGCGTCGCCCTTGCCGCCCGACACGATCGCCCCGGCATGGCCCATCCGGCGCCCCGGAGGCGCGGTGCGGCCGGCGATGAAGCCCGCCATCGGCTTTTTGCGGCCGCGCTTCGCTTCGTCGATCAGGAATTGCGCCGCCTGCTCCTCGGCATCGCCGCCGATTTCGCCGATCATGATGATCGACTTGGTCGCTTCGTCGGCGAGGAAAAGTTCGAGCACGTCGATGAAGTTGGTGCCGTTGACGGGGTCGCCGCCGATGCCGACCGCGGTCGTCTGGCCCAGCCCGACGTTCGTCGTCTGGAACACCGCTTCATAGGTCAGCGTGCCCGAACGCGAGACGACGCCAACGCTGCCCTTGGAAAAGATGCTGCCGGGCATGATGCCGATCTTGCATTCGCCCGGCGTCAGAACGCCAGGGCAGTTCGGGCCGATCAGGCGCGACTTCGATCCCGAGAGCGCACGCTTCACCTTGACCATGTCGAGCACCGGAATACCCTCGGTGATCGCGACGATCAGTTCGACCTCCGCGTCGATAGCCTCAAGGATCGAATCGGCGGCGAACGGCGGCGGCACATAGATGACCGACGCGGTCGCGCCGGTCGCATGTTTCGCTTCCTCGACCGTGTTGAACATCGGCAGGCCGATGTGCGTCGTGCCGCCCTTGCCCGGCGTCACGCCGCCGACCATCTGCGTGCCATAGGCGAGCGCCTGTTCGGTGTGGAAGGTGCCAGTGGCACCGGTCATCCCTTGCGTGATGACCTTGGTATTCTTGTCGATGAGGATGCTCATACGTTTCGTTCCATTCTCTGTGCCCCTGCGAAGGCAGGGGCCCATCTCCAGACATTGGTTCACCGGTGACCTCATTTGGAGAGCGCCGGTGATGGGCCCCCGCCTTCGCGGGGGCACAGCAACTTATGCGAGGCTCGAATCGAGCGCCTTGCACGCGTCGAGCAGTTCCTTGACCGCGTCGACCGACACCTGCAGGCCCGCCTTGTCTTCGGCATCGAGTTCGATCTCGACGATCTTCTCGACCCCGCCCGCACCGATCATCACCGGCACGCCGACATAGAGGCCGTCGAGGCCATATTGGCCGTCGACATAGGCGGCGCAGGGCAGGATGCGCTTCTGGTCGCCCAGATAGGCTTCGGCCATCGCGATGCCCGAGGCTGCGGGCGCATAGAAGGCCGAGCCGGTGCCGAGCAGCGCAACGATCTCGCCGCCGCCGCCACGCGTGCGCTTGACGATCGCGTCGATCTTGTCCTGGCTCGACAGGCCCATCTTGACGAGGTCGGGAACGGGGATGCCGTTGACCGTCGAATAGCGGACGACGGGGACCATCGTGTCGCCATGTCCGCCGAGGACGAAGGTGTTCACATCCTTCACCGACACGTCGAATTCGTCGGCGATGAAGTGGCTGAAGCGCGCCGAGTCGAGCACGCCGGCCATGCCGACGACCTTGTTGTGCGGCAGGCCCGAGAACTCACGGAGCGCCCACACCATCGCGTCGAGCGGATTGGTGATGCAGATAACGAAAGCGTCGGGGGCATTCGCCTTGATGCCCTCACCCACGGCCTTCATGACCTTGAGGTTGATGCCGAGCAAATCGTCGCGGCTCATGCCCGGCTTGCGCGCGACACCGGCGGTGACGATGATGACGTCGGCGCCAGCGATATCCTTATAGTCGTTGGTGCCGGTGATCTTCGCGTCGAAGCCCGCGATCGGGCCGACCTGCGACAGGTCGAGCGCCTTGCCCTGCGGCACGCCTTCGACCACGTCGAACAGGACGACGTCGCCCAGTTCCTTCTGCGCGGCGAGCAGCGCCAGCGTTCCGCCGATATTCCCGGCTCCGATCAATGCGATCTTCTTGCGTCCCATGGTGCGCGGCACTCCTTCGTGGCAAGCCCGGCATTGGTTCACGGACCGGCGGGAGCACGGGCTAAAGCTCCGCTCCGGTCCCAAGACTGGCGACGCCCCTACGCCGATTCCTTTAATGAAACAACAGCGAAAAGGCCGAAAAACAGGGTTTTTCTGATAATAGTTCGCAATAACAATAAAGCGGGTGGCGTCGCGATCCGCTATGCAAATAGACCAGGGATGTGACAAGCGCGAAGCGATCGCCCGCCCCGCGTTCGCGCCGATCACGCAGCCGCCGGTTAACCCTCCCTTATCGCTACGCTGTTACGCGCGAGCGATGACGCGGGCGATCATCAGCTTCGACACCGAATTGTCGGCTGGCCTCTATCAACGGGGTGCCGACGCGCGCGCGAATTTTGAAAGTTCGATCCTCGGCCGCTGCCGCGACGGCGATTTCGGCATATTTTTCCAGATGGACATGCTCGAACGCTACGGGCTGACGGGCGTCTTCTTCATCGATCCGATGCCCGCGCTCGTCTATGGCCCCGAAGTGATCGACGCGATCGTCGCGCCGGTCGTCGCGCGCGGGCACGAGGTGCAGGTCCATATCCACACCGAATGGCTGGCCTTTGCGCGCTTCAACCCGGTCGGCCGCCTCACCGGGCGCAACATCGGCGATTTCCCGCTCGCGGCGCAGAAAAAGCTGATCGCGTTGGCCCGCGACATCCTGGTCGGCGCGGGGGCGCCGAAACCGACCGCCTTCCGGGCCGGAAATTTCGGCGCCAACGACGACACGCTGCGCGCGCTCGCCGCGCTCGGCTTTCGTTTCGACAGCAGCTTCAACGGGGCATATCAGGGGCATGGCTGCGACATTTCGTTCGATGCGGGCAATCTGGGTATGCGCAGCCATCATGGCGTGATCGAGGTGCCGGTCAGCGGGCTGATGGACCGCGCCAGCCGTTTTCGCCCGGCGCAGCTTTGCGCGATGTCGGAAGAGGAAATGCGCGACGCGCTGGGTCATAGCGCGGCCAGCGGCGCGATCCAGTTTTCGGCATTCAGCCACAGTTTTGAAATGTTGAGCCGCGACCGCGCGGTGCCCAACCGCCTCGCCATTTCGCGGATGGAAGCGTTATGCCGCGCGGTGGCGGACGATGCGCGGGTCAGCAGCGGCGGTTTCGCGACGCTGCCCGGCCCGCCGCCGCGACCGGCGCGCATCGGACTGGCCGCGCCCAAGCCGCTCCGCACCCTGCGTCGGACGGTCGAGCAGGCTGTCGGCCATCTGGCGCATGAAGTGCGTTATGTCCGCGACCTCATCGCCGTCACCGTCAACTCCTCGCGCTGGGGCAAGATATTAGGCGGCGTCCTCCTGGCCGTGGCCTAGCGCGAGGTAATCGTCGGACTGCATTTCGGCGAGGCGGCTTGCCGTGCGCTCGAACTCGAACGCCCCGTCGCCCGCAACATAAAGCTGGTCGGGCATCGCCGCCGCGCTTGCGAGCAGCTTGACCTTATATTCGTAGAGCGCGTCGATCAGCGTGACAAAGCGCGCGGCCTCGTTGCGGTTTTCCGGCCCCATGCGCGGGATGCCGACGATGATGACGGCATGGAAATGGCGCGCCACCGCCAGATAATCGGCCGCACCGCGCGCTTCGCCGCACAGGCGCTTGAACGAAAAGACCGCGACGCCCTTCAGCGCCTTTGGCACATGCAGCGTCCGCCCGCCGCCGACGTCGAGATCGAGCGAGGGCACGTTCGCGCGGTCTTCGGGCGGATAGTCGGTGAGGCGGAAAAAGGCTGCCGACAGCGCCGCGCTCGCTTCGTCGTCGGCGGGGACGAACCACCGCGCACCGTCGCCCAGCCGGTCGCGGCGATAGTCGATCGGCCCGTTCAGCCCCATCACGTCGAGCCGTTCCTCGACGAGCGCGATGAAGGGCAGGAAATGTTCGCGGTTCAGCCCGTCCTTGTAGAGATCCTTCGGCGGCCGGTTCGACGTCGCGACCATCGTCACCCCGCGGTCGATCAGCGCGGTGAACAGCCGCGACAGGATCATCGCATCGGCGCTGTTGTTCACGACCATCTCGTCGAACGCGAGGCAGCGGACATTTTCGGCGAGCGCGTCGGCGACGAGCGGGATCGGATCGCCCGCTTCGCTTTTGCGCACCTCGCGCATCCGCGCATGGACGTCGAGCATGAAGGCGTGGAAGTGGACGCGCTTTTTCCGCTGGATATCAAGCCGATCGTAAAACAGGTCCATCAGCATCGACTTGCCGCGCCCGACCGCGCCCCACAGATAGACGCCGCGCAGCGCCTCGGGCTTGCGGCCCGTCAGGCGCCAGAGCAGGCTGCCGCGCTTCGGCACCGCCTGCAACTCCTCCTGCAACCGGGCCAGTCGCACGGCGGCGGCGCGTTGTTCGGGATCGGGTTTCAGCTCATCCACGGCGACAAGGGCGTCATAGGCCGCAAGAACCGTGGTCACTTCGCGCTCGCCTTGCGGATCGTCCCGGCGAAACTCAGCACGATATGGCTGTCGCCCTCCCCCTGCACGACAAGGCCGCGCAGGAAGATCAACCGGCCGGTCTCGCGCACCAGCTCGACCACGGCATCGAGCGGTTCGCCGACACGACCCGCGCCGACAAATTGCGTCGACAGGTCGAGCGTCACCGAATGGCCCGCGTTAAGCGACCCGAACTGATGCGAGGCCGCGAACAGCGCGATATCGACCAGCGCGAGCGTCACCGCGCCATGGACGTTGTCGCCAAGGTTGCTGTGCTTGCGCGTCGGGATCATCCGCACCCGCGCACATGGACGGCCGTCGGTCGTCGGTGGTTCGACCCGCACCGTCAGCGGTTCGATAAAGCTGTTGAAACGGCTCGCGTCCTTGAGATCCCAGCTCAGCCAGCCATCGTCGAGCGCCTCGGCGCTGAAATACTCGCGGCGCTTCGGTTCCTCGATCCCGTCGTTCACATTTCGTCTTTCGCAAGAGCGAAACGGCACCGGCCGTTGGCGACAGCCAACATCAAACCTGCCGCTCGGCCTCGAGCTTCTTGATCTCGGCGATCGCGCGGGCGGGGCTCAGGCCCTTGGGACATGCGTTGGCGCAGTTCATGATCGTGTGGCAGCGATAGAGGCGGAACGGGTCTTCCAGCTCGTCGAGCCGCTCGCCGGTCATTTCGTCGCGGCTGTCGGCAAGCCAGCGATACGCCTGGAGCAGGATCGCGGGACCAAGGAACTTGTCGCTGTTCCACCAATAGCTGGGGCAGCTGGTCGAACAGCAGGCGCACAGGATGCACTCGTAAAGCCCATCAAGCTTTTCGCGTTCGGCGGGCGACTGGAGCCGCTCCTTGCCGCTCGGCGTCGTCGTCTTGGTCTTCAGCCACGGCTCGATCGACGCATATTGCGCATAAAAATGGGTGAAGTCGGGAACAAGATCCTTGATCACGTCCATCGCGGGCAGCGGGGTGATCGTGATGTCGCCCTTCAGATCCTCGATCGCGGTGGTGCAGGCGAGGCCGTTCTTGCCGTTCATGTTCATCGAACAGCTGCCGCAAATGCCCTCGCGGCACGAACGGCGGAAGGTCAGCGAAGAATCCTGCTCGCTCTTCATCTTGATCAGCGCGTCGAGCACCATCGGGCCGCATTTTTCGGTGTCGATCTCGAACGTGTCGAAACGCGGGTTTTCGCCGCTATCGGGGTTGTAGCGATAGACTTTGAATTTCTTCACCGCCGCGGCGCCATCGGCCTTGTGGACCTTGCCCGTCTTTTGCGGGCGGCTGTTCTTGGGCAGGACGAATTGGGCCATGTCGCGGGGTTCCCTATGCAATTGCGCGCTGCCTAGACCCGATTGACGTGGGCGGCAAGGGGGTGAAGCGGGATCAAAACGCGAAAGCCGCTGGCGGCGCGCCGGGCGAGCCGCTAGGTGCGGCTGCGATGAGCGAAGACGTCGCCCAACCCGCCGTAACCAGCCGCAGCGTCGCGCGTGGACTTGGCACGACCGTGCTGGCGCGGCTGGGCGCGGTGGTCGAAATCGTCGCCCAGCCGCTCTATGTGCTGATGTTCGGGCTGGCGGGATATGGCCTCTATGCCGTGCTGTGGGCGGCGATCAACCTGCTCGAAAATATCTTCGATCTGGGCATGACCAGCGCGATGCAGCGCACCGTGCCGCAATCGGCAAGCGATGCCGACGCTGCCGCGGCGCTGCGCACGGCGATGCTGTTCGGTGTCGGGCCGTGCCTGGCCGTTGCCGTGCTGATTTCGGTCTTTGCCGCCGAACTCGGGCCCTTGCTCAATGTCGCGGCAAAAGATCGCGACCTTGTCACCCCCGCCATCCGCATTTTCGTCTGGGCGCTGCCGCTGTGGGCCTTTGTCGAAATCGCGACCTCGGCGCTGCGCGCGCGGATGGTGTTCGGCGCCGAAATCCGCCTCAGGATCGTTTGGGAACAGATCATGCGGCTGGTGTTCGCGGGGCTGTTCTTTGCCGGCGGTCTCGGCCTCAAGGGCCTGTTCATCGCGCATCTCTGTTCGCTGGCGATCACCGCGGCGCTCAGCATCCGCCTGCTGGCACGCCATTACAGCTTCGCCGATTTGTGGGGCGGGCGGCGCGCAAGCGCAACGGCGCGCAACACCTTCTGGGCCGGCCTGTCGATCCTGCCGTCGAACATCATCGCGCGGCTGTTCGGCGACGCGCCCGCGCTGATCCTCAACCTGTTGCTGCCGGGCGCAGCGGGCGCCGCGGCGGCGGGGCTGTTCACCATCGCGCGCAAACTGTCGAGCGTCGTCCAGCTGGTCCGCATCGCCTTCACCTATGTCATGGCGCCGCTGGCCGCGAGCGCCGAGCGGCAGGACCGGCGTCAGGTCGCCGACATCTATGCCTATGCAACGCGGCTGATCTCCGCGATCGCGCTGCCGCTCGCGGCGGTGCTCGCGGCGGGCAGCACGTCGCTGCTCAGCCTGTTCGGCGATCAGGCCCAGGGCGCACAGGCGGCGCTGATCATCCTCCTTTTCGCCCGCGCTGCCGAAGCCCTGCTGGGCATTTCGGCGCCGGTGTTGCAAGTCGTCGCCGCCTTTCGCCACCAGCTGACCGCCAGCATCTTTGCCGTTGCGGTTGCGCTCGGCACGGGCTGGCTTGTCGTCGGCCATCTCGATCCCTTGACCGGCGTGACTCTCGCGACGGCGACCGGCCTCGTTGTCATGGCCGCCGTCCCGATGCTGCAACTCGCGGTCACGGAAAAACTGCATCCGTTCGATCACCAATTTCCCGGCGTGGCGCTCCGCGGAGTCGCGATCGCGATCGCGGCTGGCACGACGGCGCTGTTCGTCAGCCGCCTGCCCGACCCGGCCGCGCTGCCGCTGATCATCCTGATCGCTGCTGCGTCGATCTGGCTCGCGCTGCGCTTCGCCCTCCCGTTCGCCGACCGGATTTCGCTTGGCAAGACCGGCCGCGCGCTGCGCCTTTTTGACCGCGAGGCGCAATGACCGGCGCCGCTCCATCGGAACGGGTCGCGATCTACGATCTCGACCGCACCGTGCTCCGCAAACCGACCTTCACGCTGTTTCTGCTGTGGGCGGCGTGGCGCGAAGCGCCGTGGCGCCTGCTGCTGCTTCCGGCGCTTGCCGCGCTGATGATCGGCTATGCGCTGCGCCTTTACGGGCGTGACAGGTTCAAGCCCGCCGCGATCCGCCTGATGCTCGGCGCGCGCATTTCGCCTGCCCGCGCCGCCAGGCTGGCGGCCGATTTCGCCGCATGGCGCGTGCCGCGCGACGTTCCGCCGGGCGCCGCGGCATGCATCGCGCGCGATCGCGGCGAGGGATATCGGCTGCTGATGGCGACCGCTGCGCCCGAATTTTACGCCCATGCGATCGCCGATGCGCTGGGCTTCGACGCAATCGTCGCCTCGCGCCACCGGCGCGATGGCGACGGCAACTGGCTCCCCCTGCTCGACGGCCCCAATTGCTATGGCGCCGAAAAAGCGCGGCGCGTCGGTGAGTGGCTTGCGGCCAACGCCGCAACGAACGCGCCGCACATTCGCGCCTATTCGGACCATGCCAGCGACGCGCCGACCTTTGCGCTCGCCAACGAAGCCTGGCTGGTCGGGCGCGGCGACAAGTTCGTGCGGCTGGCGGCGAAGCATGGCTGGCAGGTCGCCGATTTCGAGGATGCCGCGGCGGGACGGCCCCGCTGATGCGCACCCTGTTCCTGTTCATCGCCGAACCGCATCAGATTTTTCATGCGCTGCCGATTGCGGCCGAAATGGCGGCAATGGGGCGGGAGGTCGAGGTTGCCGTGGCGAGCCGCGACCATCTGCGCATGGTCGAACAGGTCATGCTCGCCTACCCAGGCTTTGCGCCGCGCATCACGCTGCTCGGCCAGCGCGGCATTGCCCGCTGGCTGCGCGACTGGGGCCTGTTCCGCAATCCGCGGCTGCCGATGCTGTTCGGCGCGCTGCCCTTCCTGCGCCAGTTCGATGCGATTGTCGTGCCCGAACGGACGACGACGGCGATTCGCCACTTTCTTCCGCGCCGTACGCGGCTGATCTTTACGCCGCACGGGGCGGGCGACCGCGCCATCACCTTTGATGCACGCGACCGCCATTTCCACTTTGCACTCGTCGCGGGCGAAAAGAGCGAGCAGCGTATGCTGGAAGCGGGGACCATCCGGCCGGGCCATTATGCCGTGAATGGCTATGTGAAGCTCGACCTGATGCCGCGGCTGCAATCGGCGCGCGAATCGCTGTTTGCAAACGACCGCCCGACCGTCCTCTACGCCCCGCATTTTCGGCGCGACCTGTCGTCATGGGATCGCTTCGGGCGCGACCTGATCGCTTGGTTCGCCGGGCAGGATCGTTATAATCTGGTCGTCGCGCCGCACGTCCGCCTGTTCGCGGAGGCGCGCGATGCCGAACGTGCGGCGGTCGAACGGCTCGCGGTGCCCGGCAAGATAGCGGTCGATCTCGGCTCCGACCGGCTGTTCGACATGAGCTATACCAGCGGCGCCGATATCTATGTCGGCGACGTCAGCAGCCAGGTTTACGAATTTCTCGCCACCCCGCGCCCGTGCGTTTTTCTGGACGCGCACGGCACCGATTGGCGGGGCGATCCCGACTATCTGTTCTGGACGCTCGGCGATGTCGTCGATGACCTGGCGGACTTGCCGGCGGCACTCGACGCCGCCGCCGCGCACCATCCGCGCTATGCCGACGCCCAGCGCCACCGCCTGGCCGAATCGATCGGCGGCGATCCGGCCGGCGCGGCGCGGCGCGGCGCCGAGGCGATTTCGACCTTCCTTGCAAAGGGCGCCCTACAGGATAAGAGCGGCGGATGACCGACGTGCCACTGCCCGCCCTCCTGTTGATCGGCGACAATCCGACCCCGCTGTGGGGCATGACCAATGCCGAACGGCTGCGCCGGTTGGCGCGCGCCGAAGGATTGCCGGAAACGGCGGGCGCCGCGGGGGCGGTCCTCGCGGTCAATCTCGCCTATGTCTTCGACCCCGTGTGGCTCCGCCATATCCTGACCCTGCCCGGCACGGTGGTGATGGACGGCGACGAACTGGTGATGGCGCATCTCATCGGCGGGATGCGCGTCGACGATATCGCAGACCGGCGCGGCGAACTGTCCATCATCGACTATCGGGACAATCCGCAAATCTATAACCGCCAGCTTCGTAAGCTCGACTGCCCGTTCATCCAGCGGCTGACCCCCGAAACGCGGCGCGAGATCGAACGCAAAAGCTATTTCGGCGCCTATAAGGGCGTGACCGATGCGCTGACCAAATATCTGTGGCCCGAACTGGCGCTGTGGCTGACGCGCGGCGCCGCCAGCATCGGCATGACCCCCAATATGGTGACCGCGATCGGCGCGACGCTGTGCGTCTACGCGACCTGGCTGTTCGCCTACGGCCATTATTGGCAGGGGATGCTCGCGGGCTTCATCTTCATGGTGCTGGACACCGTCGATGGAAAGCTCGCGCGCTGCACGATCACCTCGTCGAAATGGGGCAATGTCGCCGACCATGGCGTCGACCTGGTCCACCCGCCCTTCTGGTGGTATTTCTGGGGCGTCGGGCTGGGTGCATGGGGGCTCGCGCTGTCGACGCAGACCTTCATCTGGGTGATGATCGCGGTCGTCGCCGGCTATGTGCTCCAGCGCGTGATCGAGGGGATGTTCATCAAGGATTTCGGCATGGACATCCATGTCTGGCAGAAATTCGACAGCCAGTTCCGGCTGATCACCGCGCGGCGAAACCCGAACATGGTCATTCTCTTTTTCGCGACGCTCGCCGGGCGCCCCGATATCGGCCTGATCCTGCTCGCCTGGTGGACGATCATCTCGCTGGTCGTCCACGCCGTGCGGCTGGTTCAGGCCTATGCGGCGAAACGCGCTGGCAACCCCATTGTCAGCTGGATGGAAGGCGCATGAACGACACGATCACGAAATTCGGCTACCCGGCGACGCTGATCGCCGATTATGCCCACTGGCTGGTCCTTCTCCGCCCGGCGCAGCCGACGCTAGGCGCGCTCGTGCTCGCGGCCAAGTCCGACGCGACGGCGTTCGGCGACCTGCCTGTCGAAGCCCATGCCGAACTCAAGCGGGCAACCGCGGCGATCGAGGCCGCGCTGGGTCAGGCGGTCGGCTATGCCAAGATCAATTATCTGATGCTGATGATGGTCGACCGCCATGTCCATTTCCACGTCCTGCCGCGTTACGAAGGCGAACGCAGCGGTGCCGGGTTGACGGTGACCGATGCGGGCTGGCCGGGGCCGCCCGATCTGGCGCAGGCGGTGAAGCTGGACGACGCAGAGATCGCGGCCCTCGCCGACTGGCTCAAACCCTATTTCGCGTAGCGGCCCTCGGCCGCCCATTTCGCGGTCAGCGCATCGGCGGCCTCGACATCCTGCGGGAAGTCGACTTCCTGCCACTCCAGCCCCTCGATCGACACGGTGCCGACGCGGTTGCCCTTCGCAATGATGTCGATCGCGCGCAGATACCAGCGCTCGACCCCGTCGGGGGTGCGCATCATCTGATCGACCTGGTTGCGAAAGATCGACGGGCCATCGCCCACGAACGCCAGCATACCGATCGATTCGGCGTTGGTGTCGGGGGGCAGCAGCCGCTTGCCGATGTGATGCAGGCGGCCCTCGGCGTCGCGGTTCACCTTCATGTCGTCGTCGTCATAGTCGGCCTTGACGTCGACGGTGACGTTGATCGGCTCGCTCGCCCCGGCGATCAGCCGCGCCACGATCTCATCCGAAATGATGGTGTCGCCGTTGAGGATGATGAAGTCGCGGTCCATCTCCTCGCGCGCAATCCAGCAGGTGCCCAAATTATCGGCGACCTGAAAGAAAGGATTGAACAGCGTCCGGATGCGCGCGCCGGTGTCGCGATACAGCTGGAGCGCATGGTCCTCCACACGTTCGGTGCGAAAGCCGGTGACGACGACGATGTCCCTGATTCCGTTCGCGACAAGCGCCGCCACCTGCCAGCTGATCAGGCTGCGGCCATTGAACTCGATCAGACATTTGGGAATGTCGCGGGTCAGCGGCAACAGGCGCGAGCCCTGCCCAGCCGACAGGATGATGGCTTTGTCGATGGTCATAGCGGCTGGCCTATAGACGGTTGCCGCCGCGCAGCAAATATCGCTTCGATCAGGTCGATGTCGGCGGGCTTGTCGGCGTCGATGCACGCCTCGGGCTCGGACATCGGCACGACCTTCGCGCGCAGGCCGAATCTTAGCCCCGCGCGCGCAACGCCCTGCTGGATCGTAAAGAGGCGGAGCAATGCCCCGATCAGCAGCCACGGCCCGAACGCCGCGATGATCTTCAGCCCCTTTTTGCGGTCGCGTTCGATCCGCCCCCAGAAATCAAGCAGCGGCAATACGCGGCGCCCGCGCAGCCGGAACAGGTTCGCCCCCGACCACCAGCCGCCGCGAAACTTCAGCCAGGTGCGCTGCGACTGCGGATAGCGCGCGAGCAACACATCGCGCTCGACCATCGCGACCGCGACGTCGCTCTCCGCCGCGCCGCGCACAAAATCGGCGACCATCGCAGGGGTCAGCAGCACATTGTCGGCGGTGGTCACGAGTAGCGGTTCATCGCCGGGCGGCAAGGCGGCGGCCAGCGAGCTGCTGATCCCCTGCCCCGACTCCGAAAAATGCAGGTCGGCGAACGCCGTGAGGCCCGGCACAGCGGCCAGCTCGGCGCTATTCTGTGCCAGGATCGTAATCGGGCCGACTTCAGCCGACGCGCGGAGCGCCCGCACGACATGGACCAGCATCGCCTGCCCCGCGATCGGCAGCAGCGCCTTGGTCGACACGCCGGTGCCGGTCAGCAACGGGTCGGGGCCGGGGCGGCTGCCGGCAAGGACGATCGCCGCGATCGGACCGCTCATGGCGCGGCCTTGGCGGCGGGGGCAATGCGGCGCGCGGTGACGCCACGCAGGAAATCGGTCGCCTCCTCCAGCACCGGCCCCTTGGTGCGAAAGGGCGCGGCCAGCGCCATCACGATGCCCGTATGCCCCATCCCCGGATAAACGCGCAGCGTCGCGGCGCCGCCCGCGCGCTCGACCGCGGCGGCGAGGTTCTGGCTGTTGCGTGGGCGCACCGTGTCATCTTCGTCGCCGGTCGCGAGCCACAAGGGCGGCGCGTCGCCCCGCGCAAAATGGATCGGCTGGGTGTTTTCGATCGGCCGCACCTTGCCCATCGCCTTTTCGGCGCGGCCACCTTTTTCGAGCGGCAGGAAATCATAGGGACCGGCGAGCCCCGCGACCCCGCGGATAATCGACGGATCGCTTTTGGCGGCGCGCAGCCATTGCGGGTCGAGCGCGAGCATGGCGGCATTATAGGCGCCCGCCGAATGGCCCATCAGCGCGATGCGGTCAGGATCGCCGCCCAGCGCCGCGATATGTTCGTGCGTCCATGCAACAGCCGCGGCGCTGTCCACCAGGAAATCGGGCCAATAGGCCTTGGGCGCCAGCCGATAGTCGGGAATCACCACGACAAAGCCCTGCCGCGCCAGCGCGCGTCCCGCGAAACCGTAACTGCCCCGCTCGCCGCTATTCCAGCCGCCGCCGTAGAAAAAGACGACCACCGGCAGCCGGTCGCCCGCCTTGGCATCGTCGGGCACCCAGATGTCGAGCGATTGGCGCGGTCCGCGGCCATAGGGCTGATCGCCCAGCAACAGCCGCGCCCCATCGCCCTGTCCGAGCAGCCGGTCGGCCATGTTGAGCGACTTGGCGCCGCCGGCGACGATCATCTTGGCACCGCCGCCGAACAACAGCACGAGCAGGACCACCACGAAAAGGAATTTGATCAACCGTCGTCCTTTGGAAACCGGCTCCGCCATCCGTCGCGCCCTACAGGCCAGTTGCGCGGCGGACAAGACGGCGGCACGATATACGCCGCCACCTTTTCCCACCTCGCGCGTAGGACAGGCGATGACCAGCTCTTTCTCCCGACCCGCCCTTGTCTGCAATCTGCGCAGCGGAAGTGCTGACGAAGCCGTCGCCGCCCGTTTGACCGACATCTGCCGCGAAGCCGGTACTCCGATCGTCCGGACGAGCATCCTGCCGGACGACGACCTGCCGACGGCTGCCGCGCTCGATGCCGCTGGCGTCGATCTGCTGCTCGTCCTCAGCGGCGATGGCACGGTCAACGCGGCGGCAGGCCGGCTCGAAACATGGCGCGGCGCAATGCTCCCGCTGCCCGGCGGGACGCTCAACCTGTTCCACAAGACATTGCATGGCGACCGCAGCCCAGAGGATATTTTGCAGGACGCATTGCGCGGCAAGGCGCAGAGGCTGCACCCGCCGACGATCCTCTGCGACGCCGGGCGCGCCTATATCGGCGTCATCGCCGGGCCGACCACGGCATGGGCGGAAGTTCGCGAACAATTCCGTTCGCTCAGCCTCAGCGGCCTTGCCGAAACCATCCCCGAAGCGATCGACGCCACATTGCACGGCGACGGCGTCCGCATCCGCGGCTCGGCCGAATCATTTCAGGCGATCAACCTGACGCCAAAGGCCGACCGTATCCTTGCCGAAGGACTGATCACCGACAGCGCCGGGTCGATCCTGCGTCACGGGATAGCCTGGCTCGGCGGCGATTTTCGCGAGGGGCCCAGCGTCGACCTGTCGGAACGCGGCGCCGTCGTCATTGACGGCGGCGGCACGATCGGCCTCCTCCTCGATGGCGAACCCGCCGAATTGCCATCGGGCGCGACCTATCGCCTCGACCCCAGCCCGCTGGCCTTTCTCGCGACTGCCACGGCTGCCGCATGATGCGGCTTTTCCATATCAGCGACCTGCATTTCGGGCTGGAGGACCGCGCCGCGCTCGGCTGGTTTCGCGAATGCGTGCGGCGCGAACAGCCCGATGCGGTGCTGATCACCGGCGATTTGACGATGCGCGCACGCAGCCGCGAATTCGCCGCGGCATGCGACTGGATCGGCGCCCTGGACGTGCCGGTGACCGTCGAAGTCGGCAACCACGACCTGCCCTATTTCAACCCGATCGAGCGTTTCTTTTTCCCCTATCGGCGCATCCGCGGGATCGAGGCATTGGTCGAACGCGAACTCGATCTGCCCGGCGTCGCCGTCGTGCCGTTGAAGACGACGGCACGGGCGCAGTGGCGGCTCGACTGGTCGAAGGGGTGGGTGACGCCGAAGGCGCTCGCAAAGACGCTCGCCGCGATCGACGCGCTGCCGCCCGGCACCGCCGCGCTTGTCACCGCACACCATCCGCTGGTCGAAGCCGGGACCAAAGGCCGCGCGCTGACCCGCGGCGGCCAACGCGCGCTGACCGCCCTCGCGCAACGCGGCGTCGCGGCGGTGCTGACCGGCCATGTCCACGACGCCTTTGACCTTGTCGCGCAGACGGCGGCCGGATCGATCCGCATGGTCGGCGCAGGGACGCTGTCGCAGCGTATCCGATCCACCCCGCCCAGCTTCAACGAGCTGCGCATCACGGGTGCCGACATCGGCGTGCAGGTCCGCAACGTCGAGGCGATTCCGACCTCCGACATGCAGATTTGCGATATCCCGCCCGACGCACTGCCACCGCGCGTTCCGGGCGAGCCCGTCGCGCCGATCGACGCCGTGCCGCCGGTCGACCCGCCGGTGCATTGACGCCGCGCTTCATCCCGTTACGTTGCAAGAAAAAACGGGATGAGGGATGATGCTGACAAAGGGCGATGATTTTCCGCTGCACCAGAGCGCCGAGCCGATCGCGTTCGCCGGCACCGACCGCAATTTCTATGACCGCTATTTTTTCAACGGCGCTTCGCCCGACGGATCGGTCTTTTTTGCCGCGGCGATGGGCTTTTATCCGCAGCTTGGCATCGTCGACGCGGCCTTTTGCGTGCTGGTCGACGGCGTGCAGCATAATGTGCGCACGAGCCGTCGCTCGATGGGCGAGCGGCTCGATCTGTCCGTCGGGCCGATTTCGGTCGCCATCGACGCGCCGCTCGAAAGGCTGAGTTTGCGTGTCACCGCGAACGATGGCCCGCTCGCCGCCGAGCTTCATTTCACTGCGCGGCATTTCCCGATCGAAGAACCGCGTTTTA
>NZ_MIAM01000050.1:16803-28046 GCF_001830555.1 Sphingopyxis sp. RIFCSPHIGHO2_12_FULL_65_19
CTTCGACCAGAGCACGCGCCTGACGCTGACACCCAGCGGGCCGGTGTTTGCGATGAGCGGGCTGGGCTATACGCACCCTGTCTGGGGCCATGGGCTCGATCATGGCGAACTCGAGGTTGCGCACGACCGTCTGTCCGAAGCCGACCGGCAGTGGGGCAGCCCGCTGGCGATGCACGTTCAGGCACTCGTCCGCGCCGAACTCGTCGACGGCGACCGTCACGACATCGGCGTCGGCGTCCTCGAACAATTGTTCGTCGGGCCGCACCGGCCCACCGGGCTTTCGGGCCTGATGGACCCCGTTGCATGACCTTTCCGACCTCGCCCGAATCGATGGCGCCAGAATGGCTCGGCGCTGTGCTGGGACGGCCGGGACGGCTCAAGGGTTTCGCATCGGCGAAGGTTGGCACCGGCCAGATGTGCGACAGCTATCGGCTCACGCTCGACTGGGAGGACGGCACCGACGCGCCGCCGAGCGTGATCGCCAAATGCCCGAGCCACGACGAGGCCAGCCGGAACATCGCCAAGCTGACCGGCACCTATGTCAAGGAAGTCAGCTGGTATCGCGAACTGGCGGCGGAAAGCGGCGTTGCGGCCCCGGCGTGCCACTTCGCCGATATCGCCGCGGACGACGTCGATTTCGTCCTGATCCTGTCCGACCTCGCGCCCGCGCGGCAGGGCGACCAGCTTGCGGGGCTGAGCCTGGCGTCGCTTGTTCCGTGCATCGAGGCGGCGGCGCAGCTCCACGCGCATCTTTGGAACGACGCGCGGCTTGCCGACCTGGGCTGGCTGTCGCGCGACAATGGCGATCTGGTGCGCGCGTTGTTCCCGCAGCTCTATGTCGGCTTTCGCGAACGCTATGCGGCGCGACTGGCGGCCGATGTGCTCGACCTGGGCGCCGGGCTCGTGGACCGGCTCGACGCCTATCTGGCGCGCGAGCCCGCGGCGCGGACGATCGTCCACGGCGACCTGCGCATCGACAACATCCTTTTCGCGCCCGGCGGCGATGCCTGTTGGCTCGTCGACTGGCAGACACTGGGGCGCGGCAGCGGTGCCGCCGACCTCGCCTATCTGATCGGCACCAGCATCGCTGACCCGATCGAGCGCGCCACCGCGGACCGTCCCGCCTTCGACCATTGGATCGCGGCCCTGACCGCCGCGGGCGTTGCGCCCGATGCCGACGCGTTATGGACCGACTATCGCGTGGGCGCCTTGAGCGGTTATTTCATGGCGGTCTTCGCCTCGATGAGCGTCGAACGCACCGCGCGCGGCGACGAGATGTTCGCGGTGATGGCCGAACGGCCGACCCGGCAGGCGCTGGCGCTGGGAAGCCTGGACCTTCTCTAGGGTCAGGACCCATTCATTGCCGCGAAGGCGGGGTGGCCGCTCCCCACCCCAAAGCCTCCACTCGGACACCACAGCCCATAGAAAAAGGGCGGCCCGTTGCCGGACCGCCCTTCCCTCTCCACCCGTCGGTGGAAAAGCTTTTTAGCGCTTCGAGAACTGGAAGCTGCGGCGGGCCTTGGCCTTGCCGTACTTCTTACGTTCGACCGCGCGGCTGTCGCGGGTCAGGAAGCCGGCCGTCTTCACAACGCCGCGGAGCGCCGGTTCAAAGCGGGTCAGCGCCTGCGCGATGCCGTGCAGCACGGCGCCCGCCTGGCCCGACAGGCCGCCGCCCTTGACGGTTGCGATCACGTCATACTGACCGACGCGTTCGGTCAGGCCGAAGGGCTGGTTGATGACGAGACGCAGCGTCGGACGTGCGAAATAGACTTCCTGGTCGCGGCCGTTGACGGTGATCTTGCCCGTGCCGGGCTTGACCCACACGCGGGCGACGGCGTCCTTGCGGCGGCCGGTCGCATAGGCGCGGCCCTGCTTGTCGACGATCTTTTCGCGCAGCGGCGTGGTCGAAACCGGAGCAGCAACCGTGCCTTCGACGGCGCCGGCGAGATCCTTGAGATCGGTCATGGTCTGTTCGTCAGCCATTATGCACCCACCTTGTTCTTGCGGTTCATCGACGCGACGTCGATCACTTCGGGGCTCTGTCCTTCATGCGGATGCTCGGTGCCCGCGAAAATACGCAGGTTGCGCATCTGCTGGCGGCCGAGCGGGCCACGCGGGATCATGCGTTCGACAGCCTTTTCGAGCACGCGCTCGGGAAAACGGCCTTCGAGGATCTTCGCCGGGCTGGTTTCCTTGATGCCGCCGGCATAGCCGGTGTGCTTGTAATAACGCTTGTCCTGCAGCTTCTTGCCGGTGAACGCCACCTTCTCCGCATTGATGACGATGACATTGTCACCGCAATCGACGTGCGGGGTGAACGACGGCTTGTGCTTGCCGCGCAGGATGTTGGCGATGATCGATGCAACGCGGCCCACAACAAGGCCCTCGGCGTCGATCAGCACCCATTTCTTTTCGACCGTGCTGGCGTTCGCCGATGCGGTCGTCTTGGTCAGCGCCTTCATGGCACGCTCCTTGACAGAGATGGACGAGGCGAACGGCGATGCCGCCGCCCGAAACAAACCGCGCCGCCCGATTCCCGAGGGAACGCAGCGGCGCTTCGGAGCGGGCCAATGGCGCCGGACGAGCGGAAAGTCAAGCAGAGAGCGGCTTTGCTGACGGGTATTATAATACCTCTTGATTCATCCATCGGGTTCCAGCGCGCGAACCCTTTCCTCGACGAGCGTCCGTTCGCCGCCGCCCGCTTCGACGATCCAGCTCTGCCGCCGCTCGCGCATAACAAGCCCTGTGCGCGTGTCGATCGTCCACAGATTGTCGATTTCCAGCGGTTGCGTGACGCCACCAACCGCCGCCGCATCCTGCTCGACCCTGGCGATCGTCTGCAACGCACCGTCATGGGCGATCGACACGCTCGCGCCATCGGTCGGTGCATGGGCCGGGATGGCTTGGTTCGCAGGCGCGATCAGCGCCCGGATGTCGGCGGTCGCCAGCCGGTCGCGCTCGGCGGCGGGAAGCGCGGCGATCATTTCGGCCAGCTGCTTCGCCTCGGGCCGACCGGCCGCGGCGCCGGCCGCCTCGATCCGCGCGGTCACGCGCGCCCACAGCTGTTCGGGATCGACCAGGTCGATCCGGCGGCCGTCGGGGGCGACAAGATAGGCCATCGCCTCGCCGACGAGCGGTTGGAGCATCAGGGTCAGCGCGCGCGTAACCTCGGGCCGGGCATCCGAATCGATCCGCTGAAGCACGGCATCAAGGCGATAGCCCCGCCCGGCCTGTTGCCATTGCAGCGCATAAACGAGCGCAAAATTGATCAGCGCACCATCGCGGCCGATACGGCGCGTCGTGACGCGATAGGTCATCGGCACGCCGACGGGCGGCGCAAAACGGACATGCGCCGATACCACCGCGACATGATCGCCGGGCGCCGCCTCCGGCAAAGGCTGCGCCAACAGCAGCAGCGCGCCGCCGAGGCCGCCCGCCAGCGTCATGCGGAGCGGCGCCCCACACGGTGCAACGCGCCCGCGGCGATGGCGACGAGGATCGCGCCCATCACCTGATGCATCACCGCAACCCACATCGACACGCCCGACACGACGGTCCAGATGCCCAGCAGCATCTGCGCTGCGACCACCGCGACGAGCAGGCCCGCTTCGGTCCGTGCGCCGCGTCGCGACAGGCTGCGGGCAAGGAGGAGCAGCGCAAGCGCGGCAACCCAAGACCACCAGCGATGAAGGAAATGGATCAGGAACGGATCGTTGGTCAGCGCAAGCCAGGCGCCGCCCGCCCAGTCGATGCCCTCGGGCACGAAATGATCGTTCATCAGCGGCCAGCTGCTCGCGACATAACCCGCGTTGAGCCCCGCAACCCACGCGCCGAGCAGCAGCTGGACGAACAGGATCAGGACGATGCCGATCGCAGGGCCGGTCAGGCGCGCCGGGTGCGCCGCGGGATTGTCCGCCAGCGCGCGAAGGTCACGCGCGGTCCAGACGAGCCCCGCCAGCAGGAACAGCGCGGTCAGCAAATGCGTCGCGAGGCGGAAATGACTGACATCGACGCGATATTCGAGCCCCGAGGCGACCATCCACCAGCGGATCGCGCCCTGCAACCCGACGAGCGCGGCGAGCGCGGCGAGCCGCCAGCCATAGCCCGCGGGAATCGCGCGGCGCCACGCAAACCAGATCAGCGGCACGACCAGCGCCATGCCGACGACCCGGCCCAGGATGCGGTGCAGCCATTCCCAGAAAAAGATGGCCTTGAACCCGGCCAGCGTCATGCCGAGGTTGATCTCGCGATATTCGGGGATCTGCTTGTATTTTTCAAATTCGGCGATCCATCCCGCCTCGGTCATCGGCGGGATCACACCCGAAACGGGACGCCATTCGGTAATCGACAGCCCCGATTCGGTCAGGCGCGTGATACCGCCGACCCCGACCACGATGATGACGAGCAGCGCGACGGCCCAGAGCCAGCGTGCAAGCGCCGCGGGGCGCGGGGCGCGGGCGAGGGGCGAAGGCGAGGCGGATGCGTTCGTCATCGCCGCCCTATCGGCGCTTGCAGGTCGATAGGCAAGGGGTGCGAAACCGGGGCCTTGGGGAAATTCATGGCCCCGACAGGCACGGCTTGATAAGCGATGCCGATGCCTCGCCGCGCCCGAACCGCCCTTGCCGTCCTGCTGCTGTTCGCGGCCAGCCCTGCCTTCGCGGCGGCGGCCTCGGCCTCCGCCTATGACGCGCTGGCGGCGGCCGAGGCGCGCGTCGCCGCCATCGGCTTTCGGCTGACCACCGCCAATGCGGACTGGTGCCCGGTGCGCCAACCGCAATTCGGCTGGATCTGGGGCGACCCGCGCCTCTACGCGGCCGATCGGCGCGCGGAGGCGCTCCGGGCCTATGGCGCCGCCGATCCCAACCACGCCTTCGTCGCCGCATTCGCCCCCGGATCGCCTGCCGCCGCCGCCGGCATCGCGATCGGTGCCCCCGTCACCGCGATCGCCGACGCCCCGGTCCCCGACGGTGCCGGGGCGCACCCCTTCGCGCGTATCACGGCGATCGAGACCAGTCTCGCTGCCCGGCCGGTCGACGAGCCGCTTGCGCTCCAGCTCGGCGCCGCGCGCGTTGCCACTCTGGTTCCGATCCCGGGCTGCGCCAGCGACTTTCGGGTCGAGGCCAATGCAAAGCCGGGGGCCGTCGCCGACGGGCGGCTGGTGCTGGTCAACCAGGGCCTAATCGACTTCGCCGCCGATGATCAGGAACTGGCCGCGGCGATCGCGCACGAACTGGCGCACAATATCCTCCGCCACCGCGCGCGGCTCGACGCGGCGGGCGTCGATCGTGGATTGGGCAAGCAATTCGGCCGTAGCGCCCGCCTGTTCAAGCAGACCGAGGTCGAGGCCGACCGGCTGTCGGTCTGGTTGCTTGCCGGCGCGGGCTACGATCCAGCCGCCGCGGCGCGTTTCTGGACCCGCTTCGGCCAGCGCAAGGGACGCCCGCTGTTCCAGGCGGGCACGCATCCAAACTGGCGCGACCGTGTTGCGGCGCTCGAAACCGAAGCGGCCGCCGTGGCCGCCGCCCGTGCGGGGGGCCGCCCGCTGCGTCCGCCGTTGATCGGTGCGCCGCCACCCTTGGAATGATGCAGCGGCGATCCTATTTGGGCAGCATCCGCTTTTTCCCAACAAGGACGATGCCATGACCCCTGAGACCGCAATTTTTGCCGGAGGCTGTTTTTGGTGCACCGAGGCCGTGTTCCAGTCGCTCGGCGGCGTCGAGCGGGTCGAGAGCGGTTATATCGGCGGCACGGTGCCCAACCCGACTTACAAGCAGGTGTGCGGTGGCGATACCGGCCACGCCGAGGCGATCCGTATCACCTTCGATCCCGCTGTCATTTCCTACGCCGACCTGCTCGACGTCTTTTTCGCGACGCACGATCCGACGCAGCTCAACCGGCAGGGCAACGACATCGGCACCCAGTATCGCAGCGCGATCTTCCCGCTCGATGCCGCGCAGGGCGATGCCGCGCGCGCCGCGATCGAGCGTGCGGCACCCGACTGGCCCGCGCCGATCGTCACGACGATCGAAAGCGCGGCGGACTGGTATCCCGCCGAGGATTATCACCAGGCCTATTGGGATGGCGAAGGCCAACGCAATCCCTATTGCATGGCCGTCATTCCGCCGAAGCTCGCCAAATTGCGCAAGGGATTCGGCGACCGCCTGCGCGCCTGATCGTCCGCGCCGCGGCTTCGCCCTCGCCAATCGGCGCGCGGCGCTTCGACGACCCCGGCACCTGAAACCCGCCAGCCAACCCCGACCGACTGTTGCCCAATGGCCGCATGACGTCGCTTTTCATTGACTTTCCAACCGTTTTGGCTAGCGGACGCGCCTTCGCTGGGGCAGGATCGCCCTGAACCGCAGTTGGGGGGCACGGCCAGGTGCTGGCATCGCTGTTTCTGATCGGCACGTTGTTCGCGACGCCGCCGATGTCGGCCCAGGCCGCAAGCCAGACAGTCGTCGAGGATGACGCCGGGGGCATGACGCGCGCCGTCAACCGGATGGTCGGCGGCATCGTCAGCTATGCGCGCTGGCCGGATGCGGCGCCCGCGAGCGGGCGGATCATGTGCGTGGTCGGGACGCCCCGGCTGACCGACCGCATGACACCCGACCTTCCGGGGCCCGGTGCGATCACCGTCCGCCAAACAACCGCGGCCGCCGTGACGCCCGAATGCGATATCCTGTTCCTCGGCCGGATGCCCGTCGGCGACCGGCGCCAGCTGATTGCCTGGGTGCGCGGTCGCCCGATCCTGACCATCACCGACGATGACGCTGCGTGTCTTTATGGCGCGATGTTCTGCCTGAACAGCCGCGCCGCCAGCCTCAGCTTTTCGGTCAACCTCGATGCGATCGGACGCGGGCCGCTGCGCATCGACCCGCGCGTCCTGCGCATCGGCCGCGGCGAGGGAGGGGCGTGATGAACGACCAGCCCACCCCACCAGTCGAGCGGATCGGCACCCGCACGACGCTGCAAAAGCTGCTGTCGCGCTTTCATTTCGGGATCACCCTGTTTGCCGTCGCGCTGTCCGGCCTGACCATCCTGCTCGCCGGGGTCACCGCGCTGCGTGGTTATGCCGACCGCAACATGGAATTGGCGGCGCAGCTCGGCGCCTATGGTGTCGAACCCGCGCTCGTCTTCAACGACCCGCAAGCAGCGCGCGAGGGACTCGAGCCGCTGACCCGCATTCCCGGCATCGCGCGGCTCCGCGTGCTCAACGATGTCGGGCGGCCCGTTACCGAATGGACATCGCCCGCCGCCGATCCGGCCCCGATGCTGACCCGCATCTTCTTTCCACATCCGTTCGCGGTGACCGTCCAGCGGAACGGATCTGCGATCGGCACGATCGAGGTGTGGGGCGACAGCTCGACGTTGATCGACTATGTCCGGCTCGGCCTGCTCGCTGGCCTCGGATGCCTGCTCGTCACCGCGTTCGGCACCGTCTTCCTCGCTCGGCGGTTTGAATATGAACTGGTCAAGCCGCTGAACGAGATCGCGACCGTCGCGCACGACGTGCGTCTGCACCGCCGGTTCGACAAGCGGGTCCAGCCGCTGGGTATCGCCGAACTCGACCGGCTGGGGGGCGACATCAATGCGCTGCTCGACGAACTGCAAGGCTGGCAGGGCCATATGGAAAGCGAACGGGCGATACTGGCCCACCGCGCGTCGCACGACCCGCTGACCGCGATGCCCAACCGCGCCGCCTTCGACGAACAGCTCGCACTGCACATCGAGGCCGCCGAAGCGCGCGGCAGCCGCTTCGCGCTGCTGTTTATCGACGCCGACAATTTCAAGGCGGCGAACGACAATTTCGGGCACGCCGCCGGCGACGCGGTGCTGGTCGCGCTGTCGGCTCGGATTAAGGAAACGCTGCGCAAGGGCGATTTCGCGGCGCGGATCGGCGGCGACGAATTTATCGTCATCATCGACCCGCTCGACAGCGAAACGCGCGCCGAAAATCTGGCGGGCCGCATCCGCGGCAGCGTCGCCGAGCCGGTGCTGCTGCCCGGCGGCGAGACCTATCGCGCCGCCGTCAGCATCGGCGTCGCGACCTTTCCCGACCATGGCCGCAATGCGACCGCCCTGCTCACCGCCGCTGACGCCGCAATGTATGCCGACAAGTTGACCAGCCGTTCCCGATAATCACCAGCGGAGATACGCCCGTGACCATTGATTTCCCCCGATCGATCCGACTCCTTTTCCTGACCGCCTTCGCGGCGATGCTCGCCGCGTGCCAAAGCGTGCCCGCCCCCAGCGGCTTTACGCCCGAACAAATCGCCGCGCTGAAGTCCGAAGGCTTTGTCGAGGGAGACGCGGGATGGGCACTGACGTTCAACGAACGGCTGCTTTTCGCGACGAACGAAAGCGCGGTGCATCCCGAACAGGAAGCGCGCATTGCGGCAATGGCGCGCAACCTGACGTCCGTCGGCATCATGACCGCGCGGGTCGAGGGGCATACTGACTCCACGGGCACCCCCGCCTACAATTTGACGCTGTCGCAGGCGCGCGCGCAAGCCGTTGCTGCGCCGCTGACGGCCGGCGGGATGCGCTTTACCGCCGACCAGATCGTCGGGCGCGGCGAAGCGGTTCCGATGTCGAGCAACGACACGGTCGACGGCCGTCAGGACAACCGGCGGGTCGTCGTGATCGTCACGCAGCAGTGACGGGAACCGGCCCCGCGCACGTCCCTTTTCTTGGTGAACGTTCAGAGCTAAGCCCTCGCGCATGAAACCGATCCGCAAAGCCGTCTTTCCCGTCGCCGGCCTCGGCACCCGCTTCCTTCCCGCGACAAAGGCGATCCCCAAGGAAATGCTGCCCGTCGTCGACCGGCCGCTGATCCAATATGCTGTCGACGAGGCGCGCGAGGCGGGAATCGAGCAGATGATCTTCGTCACCGGCCGCGGCAAGAGCGCGATCGAGGATCATTTCGACGTCGCTTTTGAACTCGAAAAGACGATGTCCGAACGCGGGAAGGATCTGTCGGTGCTCGAACCGACGCGGCTCGGCCCCGGCAATTGTGCCTATGTCCGGCAACAGGAGCCGCTCGGGCTGGGCCATGCGATCTGGTGCGCGCGCGACATTGTCGGCGACGAACCGTTCGCGATCTTCCTGCCCGACGAATTCATGCACGGATCGCCCGGCTGCATGAAACAGATGGTCGATGCTTACGCCCGGGTCGGCGGCAATCTGATCTCGGTGCTGGAAGTGCCGCACGAGCAGGTGTCGAGCTACGGCGTCATCGCGCCCGGTGCGCGCGACGGCGCGCTGACCGAGGTAAAGGGACTCGTCGAAAAACCCCCGATCGCCGCGGCGCCATCGAACCTGATCATTTCGGGCCGCTATATCCTGCAACCCGAAGTGATGCGTGTGCTTGAAAAACAGGGGAAAGGCGCCGGCGGCGAGATCCAGCTGACCGACGCGATGGCGACAATGATCGGCAACCAGCCCTTCCACGCCGTCACCTTCGAAGGGGCGCGTTATGATTGCGGATCGAAGGCGGGTTACATCCAGGCAAATCTGGCGGTCGCGCTCGAACGGCCCGATATCGCCGACGAAGTTCGCGCCTTTGCGGTGGACTTGTTGAAATAAACCTGGCGGAGACGAACGCCTCCGCCAGGCAGGTCACTATTCGCCTTCGATATTCGGCTTGGGAAAACTGTCGGCGCCCAACGTCTTGTACAGCAGGCCGCCGACCGCCCCGCCGATCAGCGGCGCAACCCAGAACAACCACAATTGCTGGAGCGCAAGGCCGCCGACGACGAGCGCCGGGCCGGTGCTGCGCGCCGGATTGACCGATGTGTTGGTCACCGGGATCGAGATCAGGTGGATCAGCGTCAGCGCAAGACCGATGGCGATCGGCGCGAACCCCGCGGGGGCGCGTCCGTCGGTCGACCCCATGATGATCCACAGGAAAAAGGCGGTGAGCACGACCTCGATCAGCAGCGCCGACCAGATGTCGTAATTGCCAGGCGAACCGGCGTCATAGCCATTCTGCGCGAGACCCCCGGCGATGTCGAAGACCGGGCTGCCCTGCGCGATATAATAGAGCAGGAATGCGGCGATGACGGCGCCGACAACTTGCGCACCGATATAGAGTGGGATGTCGCGCGCCTCGAACCGCCCGCCCGCCCACAGGCCCACCGTGACCGCGGGGTTGAGGTGGCATCCCGAAATATGGCCGATCGCATAGGCCATGGTGACGACCGTCAGGCCGAAAGCCAGCGAGACGCCGAGCAGGCCGATGCCGACATCGGGGAACGCCGCCGCCAGAACCGCGCTGCCGCAACCGCCGAACACAAGCCAGAATGTGCCGATCAATTCGGCCAAACCCTTTTGGATATTCGTCATCTTGACCCTCCTCCCCGCCGGCGGCCTCAGACGCCTCCGGCGCAAGGCGCATCCTATCAGTGCTGCGTCACCGGGCAAGCCCTTGCGCGCGCGGGACGAATCAGGCCACGGCAACCGCTTCGACGAAGTGCCGCGCACGCTGGTGCAGCGAAAGCGCCGCCTCGGTCAGCCCGGCCGACAATCGGCCCAGCGCCTGCGCACCGTCGCCGACGGCGGTCGCGCCATGCCCGATCTCGCGGACGCGCGCGTCGATCTCGCGCCCTGCGAAGACCGCCTGCTCGACATAGGTTGCGATCATCAACGTCGTCGCGCTCTGCCCGTCGACGGCATTGTCGATCGCGTCGGAAAAGCCGTTGTTCGCATCGATCGCCTTTTCAACCTCCTCGAAACCCGCGGCGACCTGGCCGACGATGTCGCGGATGCGGTCGACATATTGGGTGATGTCGCCCGCCGCCGACCGCGTCTGGTTGGCGAGCAGCTTCACCTCCGACGCGACGACCGCAAAGCCGCGCCCGGCGTCGCCCGCCCGCGCCGCCTCGATCCCGGCGTTGAGCGCGAGCATGTTGGTTCGGCTCGCCATGTCGATGATCAGCGCGAGCATCTGTTCGATCGACTGGCTCGCCGTCTTCAGCGCCAGCGCCCGCTCGCTCGCCAGCTTGATCTTGCGATGAGCGTCGCCGCGAACGGCGCGGGCGCGCGATCCGTCGTCGACGATTTTTGCCATCGTCGCGGCCAGCGCGTGACCTCGATCGCCGAGTTCCTGCAAGCCCGCAAGCGTCTGCGCGGTGGCGCCCGCGACGGTCACCGCATCGCTGCCCGTTTGCCGCGCGCGTTCGGACAGCGTGCCCGCGACCGCCTCCACCTTGCGCGCCATGTCGGACAGCGCGGCGGTCAGCGCG
>NZ_MIAM01000051.1 GCF_001830555.1 Sphingopyxis sp. RIFCSPHIGHO2_12_FULL_65_19
CTTGCGCGCGCGGGCGACGACCAGCTTATCTTCTTCCGAAAGCTCGTCCATGCCGAGAATCGCGATGATGTCCTGAAGCGACTTATACTTCTGCAGCGTTTCCTGAACGCGGCGAGCGGTCTCATAATGCTCCTGGCCGACGATGGCGGCGGTCAGCACGCGGCTGGTCGAATCGAGCGGATCGACCGCCGGATAGATGCCGAGCTCCGAAATCGCGCGGTTCAGCGTCGTCGTCGCGTCCAAGTGGGCGAACGAGGTGGCCGGGGCCGGATCGGTAAGGTCATCCGCGGGAACGTAGATGGCCTGCACCGAGGTGATCGAGCCCTTGTTGGTCGAGGTGATGCGTTCCTGCAGCGCGCCCATGTCGGTCGACAGCGTCGGCTGATAACCCACCGCCGACGGAATACGGCCGAGCAGCGCCGACACTTCCGAACCCGCCTGGGTGAAGCGGAAGATGTTGTCGACGAAGAAGAGCACGTCCTGGCCTTCCTGGTCGCGGAAATATTCGGCGATGGTCAGGCCCGACAGCGCGACGCGAGCGCGGGCGCCCGGGGGTTCGTTCATCTGGCCGAACACCAGCGCAACCTTCGACCCTTCGGGGGTCGGGTTGCCGTCGGCGTCCTTGGCGATAACCCCGGCGTCGAGGAATTCGTGATAGAGGTCGTTGCCCTCGCGGGTGCGTTCACCAACGCCCGCGAACACCGAGGTGCCGCCATGGCCCTTGGCGATGTTGTTGATCAGTTCCTGGATGAGAACGGTCTTGCCGACCCCGGCGCCGCCGAACAGGCCGATCTTGCCGCCCTTGGCATAAGGCGCGATCAGGTCGATGACCTTGATGCCGGTGACGAGAATGCTCGTTTCGGTCGACTGGTCGACAAATTCGGGAGCCTTGGCGTGGATCGGCGCGGTGGCGGTGGCGTTCACCGGACCGCGTTCGTCGATCGGCTCGCCGATGACGTTGAGGATGCGGCCGAGCGTCTGCGGGCCGACGGGCACCGAGATCTGCGCGCCGGTATCGACGACGGGCTGGCCGCGGGTCAGACCGTCGGTCGCGTCCATCGCGATCGTGCGAACGGTGTTCTCGCCAAGATGCTGTGCGACTTCGAGGACAAGGCGGTTGCCATTGTTGTCGGTTTCGAGCGCGTTCAAAATGGCGGGGAGCTGGCCGGTGAACTGGACGTCGACAACGGCGCCGATGACCTGCGCGATGCGGCCCGTGGCAGCGGTGGTGCTTGCAGCCTTGGGCGCGGCGGCCTTCTTCGGCGCAGCCGCCTTGGGCGCGGCGGCCTTCTTGGCAGGAGCCTTCTTTTCGGGAGCGGTAGCCATTACTTTCTTCCTTGCTTGGATAGCTTAGAGCGCTTCCGCGCCTGCAATGATTTCGATGAGTTCGGTGGTGATCGCCGCCTGACGGGTGCGGTTGTAAACGATGGTCAGCTTGTTGATCAGGTCGCCCGCGTTGCGCGTCGCATTGTCCATCGCGGTCATCGACGCGCCCTGTTCGGACGCGGCGTTTTCCAGCAGACCCTTGAAGATCTGGATCGTGATGTTGCGCGGCAGCAGGTCGGCAAGGATCGCTTCCTCGTCGGGTTCATATTCAACCGAAGCCCCGGACCCCGATCCGGGGGCGGCGCCTTCCGGGGCGGGAACCGGGATCAGCTGCTGGCCGGTCGCTTCCTGAAGCAGCGCCGAGCGGAATTTGGAATAGAAGAGATGGGCGACGTCGAAGGCGCCCGCTTCGTAAAGCTCCATCACCTTTGCCGAAACCTCGTGTGCCTGTTCAAAGCCGATGTCGCGGATGCCGGTGGTTTCGTAATTCTCGATCACCTGGCCGGGGAAAAGGCGGTTGATCACCGGGCGGCCCTTGCGGCCGACGAGGTAGAAAATGACCTTCTTGCCCTGTGCCTGCAGTTCGAGCGCCTTGTCGCGTGCCGCCTTGACGATGTTCGAGTTGAACGCGCCGGCCAGGCCGCGGTCGCTGTTGAGCACGACGAGCAGGTGCGTGTCGCTCTTGCCGGTGCCCGACAAAAGCTTCGGCGCCGAATCCGACGCGCCGACCTTCGACGCGAGGCTGGCGACAACGCCTTCGAGCCGCTCGGCATAAGGACGCGCGGCTTCGGCCGCGGCCTGCGCCTTGCGCAGCTTGGCGGCGGCGACCATTTTCTTGGCCTTGGTGATCTTCTGGGTCGACTTGACCGAGACGATGCGACCTTTGAGTTCCTTAAGCGATGCCATTACGGCCCCTCTTGTTCGTCAGCCCGGCGCGAAGGCCGGGCTCACGGTAACTTGCTTACGCGAAAATCTTGGCGAAGGCGTCGAGCGCCGCGACCAGACCCTTTTTGGCGTCGTCGCCAAGGTCCTTGGTGTCGCGAATCGTCTTCAGAACATCGGCGTGGTCGCTGCGCAGATAGGCGAGCATTGCCTGTTCATAGCGCGACACGTCGGTCGTCGCGACAGTGTCGAGATAGCCGTTGGTGCCGGCGAAGATCGACGCGGTCTGTTCCTCGAACGGCATCGGCTGGAACTGCGGCTGCTTCAGCAGCTGCGTCAGGCGCGCGCCGCGGTTGAGCAGCTTCTGCGTCGAGGCGTCGAGGTCCGAACCGAACTGCGCGAACGCTTCCATTTCGCGATACTGGGCAAGCTCGAGCTTGATCGAGCCCGACACCTTCTTCATCGCCTTGGTCTGCGCGGCCGAGCCGACGCGGCTCACCGACAGGCCGACGTTGATCGCGGGGCGGATACCGGCGTTGAACAGGTTGGTTTCGAGGAAGATCTGGCCGTCGGTGATCGAAATCACGTTGGTCGGGATGTACGCCGAAACGTCGCCCGCCTGCGTTTCGATGATCGGCAGCGCGGTGAGCGAACCCGAACCATTGTCGCTGTTCATCTTCGCCGCGCGCTCGAGCAAGCGGCTGTGGAGATAGAAAACGTCGCCGGGGTAGGCTTCGCGGCCCGGCGGGCGGCGCAGCAGCAGCGACATCTGGCGATAGGCGACGGCCTGCTTCGACAGATCGTCATAAACGATCACGGCGTGCATGCCGTTGTCGCGGAAGAACTCGCCCATCGTGCAGCCGGTGTAAGGCGCGAGGAACTGAAGCGGAGCGGGCTCCGATGCGGTCGCGGCGACGACGATCGAATATTCCATCGCGCCATTTTCTTCGAGCTGGCGGACGATCTGTGCGACGGTCGAACGCTTCTGGCCGACCGCGACGTAGATGCAATAGAGCTTCTTCGACTCGTCGGTGCCGGCGTTGGCCTGCTTCTGGTTGATGAAGGTGTCGATCGCGACCGCGGTCTTGCCGGTCTGACGGTCGCCGATGATCAATTCGCGCTGGCCGCGGCCGACGGGGACGAGCGCGTCGAGCGCCTTCAGGCCGGTCTGGACGGGTTCGTGAACCGAGGTGCGCGGGATGATGCCCGGCGCCTTCACTTCGACGCGCATGCGCTTGTCGGCCTTGATCGGGCCCTTGCCGTCGATCGGATTGCCGAGGCCATCGACGACGCGGCCGAGCAGACCCTTGCCGACGGGAACGTCGACGATCGTGCCGGTGCGCTTGACGGTGTCGCCTTCCTTGATCTCGCTATCCGAGCCGAAGATCACGATACCGACGTTGTCGGCTTCGAGGTTGAGCGCCATGCCCTGAACGCCGTTGGCGAATTCGACCATTTCACCGGCCTGGACATTGTCGAGGCCGTGGACGCGGGCGATGCCGTCGCCGACCGACAGGACCTGACCGATTTCGCTGACCGTTGCGTCGGTGCCGAAATTGGCGATCTGGTCCTTGATGACCTTGCTGATTTCAGCGGCGCGGATTTCCATGGTTTAGCCTTTCATCGGGCAAATTGGGCGTAGGGCTTTTCAGCCCTTCATCGCCTGGGCGAAACTGTTGAGACGGGTACGGATGCTGCCGTCGATCAGCTGGCTGCCCAGCTGGACGACGAGGCCGCCGAGGATGGCGGGATCGACGGTCGCGGCGACGCTGACGTCGCGCCCGACACGGGTTTTGAGGTTCGCGGTCAGCTCTTTCAGCTGCGCCGCCGAAAGCGGATGCGCGCTGGTGACCTTGGCGGTCACTTCGCCGCGATGATCGGCGACGATCGCGTCGAACGCGTCGATCATCTTGGGCAGGTCGGCGAGCCGGCGGTTCTCGGCGAGCACGCCGAGGAACTTGGCCGTGAGCGAATCGAGTTTCATCGCCTTGCCGACCGCCGCGACCGCGTTCGCGGCATCGGTGCGGCCGACGACGGGGCTGGCGATCAGGGCCGTCAGGTCGGCCGATTCGGCGAGACCTGCGCGAAGGTCGCTGAGGCTCTTCGCCACCGCGTCGATCGCGTTCGATTCGCGCGCCAGATCGAACAAAGCGACCGCATAACGGCCCGCGAGGCCCGCCGTGATGTTGCCTTGAATGCCGCCGGAATTCTCCACGCGTGAAAGTCCTTTGTTGCTATCCCGTGGGGGATGGGTCGCGCGCTTTTTTGGGGAGATTCGACGAATGTCCCCCACGCGAAGTCGCGGCGCGCCTAGCAACGATTTTGCTGCAATGCAAGGCGGGCGGGCGATTGCTTTTGCCCCTTCGTGCGATAGGGACGGCTCAATCAAAAAATATGATGGCGAAGGGAAGGTGTGCGATGGGCGAGATGATCCGGATGACGATGGACGATGGCGTCGAAATCCCCGTCTATCAGGCCCAAGCGGAAGGGGAGCGCCGCGGCGGTCTGGTGCTGATCCAGGAAATCTTCGGGGTCACCGATCATATCCGCGAGATGTGCGACGAATACGCCGCCGAGGGCTATGAGGTGCTCTCGCCCGCCTTGTTCGACCGCGAACATCCGGGGTTCGAGAGCGACTATTCGGGGCCGCAGTTCCAGCGCGCGGTCCAGCTGGCGCGCGAACTGCACCCGTTCGAGCAGAGCCTGAAGGATGCGCAGACGTGCATCGATGCGCTCAAAGCGAAGGGCCCCGTCTTCATCACCGGCTATTGCTATGGCGGCTCGGTCGCGTGGCGGATGGCGCAGATCAGCCCCGACCTCGCCGCTGCGTCGGCCTTTTACGGCAGCCTGGTGCCGACGATGTTCAAGGATGAGGCCCCACGCTGCGCCGCCATCGCGCATTTCGGCCGCTTCGACGACGGCATCCCGATCGAGGGGGTTGAGGCGCTGATCGCAAAGAATCATCCGACCGCGCAGATTTTCGTTTATGAGGCCGGGCACGGTTTCAACAGCGACCGGCGCAAGGATTATCACGAGCCGAGCGCCGAGCTGGCGCGCGAACGGACGCTGATGCTGTTCAAGGCGTGCGGGGGCTAACCCATTTCCGGCTCAATTGTCGGTTAAAGCCGCCGCGCCCCTCGCCGGCTGGCAGCGGTAGACGAGCCGTTCGTTGGGGCTGGCGGGCAGGCTGCTGCGGATCGCATCCTGCTGCGCGGCCAGGCCGGCAAGTTCGTCGGGGTTGGCGGTGCAGCTCTTGAGCGTGATCGCGGCGCGCGTTTCACGGGCCTTCGACATCGTTTCGGCATCGAGCAGATAGCGGTCGACGCGATAGTCGCGCCCGGTCGAATCGATCGACGCCACGGTGACGGTCGCCTCCTCATTGGGAACGAGGATGCGCTGCCAGCGGTCGTCGGCGCCGCGCGTATATTGGGTGCGGCCGTTGACGCAGCCGTCGGCGCCGATCGTGACGGGAACGTCGGTCGTCGCCGACACGGTGATGCGGCTGCGGTCCTGGCGGATCGTGCAGAGGAAACTGCCCTGCGCGAGCTTCGGCGCGGCCGCGGCGGGCGCGGCGACTTCGCTGGCAATTTCGGCCTGCGCGTCGGGACGGGTGACGAACAGCACCGCGGCACCCAGCATCAGCGCGGCGCCCGCGCCCCCGGCCATCTTGGCATTGCGGATATTTTTCTGGCTGTAGAAGAGCAGCCCGGCGCCCGCGGCCAGCGCGCCGATCACGAAGAACACCCCCGCCAGCGCGATGCGGTTTTCGCGCGCGGCAAGCGCCTCTTCCTCCGCGCGGGCCTGTCGGCGTTCGCGGTCGAGCCTGGCGGCGGTATCCTTTGCGGCGTTCGCCTCTGCGCTCGCGCGCGCTTCGGCATCGAGCGCGGCGCGGTCGCGCGCATCGGCTTCGGCAAATGACAGGCACGCGGTGCCGATGCTGGCATAGGACTGGTTGGCGTCGGCAAGGAAGCGCGTGAGTTCGCGCGCCGAAATCGCGAAGGCAAAGGGCGAATCGCCGTCATCGGCGCGGGTGATCGCGGTGTTGATGCCGACGATCCGGCCGCACTGGTCGACCAGCGGGCCGCCCGAATTGCCGCGCGAGATCTTGGCGGTGTGGATCAGCATCGCGACCCCGTCGACCGCCTGCATGTTTGACATATTGCCCTCGCTGCGCGTCGGGGTGCGCGGGGTGATATAATCGTTGGCGCTGCGCGCGGTCGCCAGGTCGACGTTGCCGGGATAGCCCAGCGCAACGACGTCGGCGCCCGAATCGAGCGGGCCGGTGAAAACCGCGGCGGCGGGCAGGCGGCCCTCGGTAATCTCGATCAGCGCAAGGTCGCGATTGGTGTCGATGGCGATCAGCTTTCCCGCAAAACTTTTCTGTCCTTCCGACGGGACGACGCCGAGCGCGACATTGCCGGGATATTGGACCGCCGATTCGACGACATGCGCGTTGGTGACGATCCGCGTCGGTGAAATCGCGATGCCGCTGCCATGCCCAAAGCCGACCACTTCGCCATCGATCATCGCAACGGTGACAACGCGCACGACACTGCGCGACGCGGCGCTGATGTCGTCGGCGGCACGGACGGGCGCCGTCGGGACCAGGGCAAGGGCGAACAGGGCGAGCAGCAGCGAGAAGAGGCGGGTCATGGCGCGCACACTAGCCGCCCGAAGTTTGAACGCAAGCATCGGGACGCGCCGCGAATCGGGCGGTGGCATGGAAGGGAGACAGCCGAGAAAGGATGTTTCGATGACCTATGTGATCCAGGGACTTTGCCCCGATCGCTTTGCCCCGCTGTTTGCGATGGGCGATGCCGAATTGGCGGCGATCAACGCGCGGCGCGTGACCGCGACGGCCGACCGCGGCTTTCCGTGCCGCATCAGCCTGGAGGATGCGAAAGCGGGCGAGGCGCTGATTTTGCTTCATCACACCAGCCACGACGTCGCGACACCGTATCGCAGCGCCTATGCCATCTATGTGCGGCAGGGTGTCGATGCGGCGCAGTATCGCGACGCGACCCCACCGCTATTCGAGGGGCGCCCGCTGGCGCTGCGCGCCTTTGGCGCCGACGGCATGTTGCACGCCGCGCGGCTTGCGCAAGCTGGCGAAGCCGATGCCGCCATCCGCGACCTGTTCGCCGACGCGGCCATATCCTATATCGATGCGCACAATGCCGCGCATGGCTGTTTCGCCGCGCGGATCGAAAGGGATGCGGCATGAGCAGCGACCTGATGGACGATGATGCGCGCTGGGCAGCAGTGTTGCGCCGCGATCGCGCGCTCGACGGGCGCTTCGTGACCGGGGTGCTGACGACGGGCATCTATTGCCGGCCGAGCTGCGCCGCGCGCCACCCGCTGCGCGAAAATATACGCTTTTTCGGCGACGGCGCCGCGGCGCGCAAAACCGGGCTGCGTCCGTGCAAACGCTGCCTCCCCGACGATGTCGCGCGCGACGAGGGTGCGGTGCTTGCCGCGATCCAGGCGATCCAGGCGAGCGAGGAGCCGCTCGCGCTCGCCGACCTGGCCGCGCGCACCGGCTATTCGCCGACGCATTTCCAGCGCGTCTTCACCCGCCACACCGGACTGTCGCCCGCCGCCTATGCCCGCGCGCTGCGCGAGGAACGCGCGCGGCAGGCGCTGAGCAAAGGGAGCCGGGTGACCGACGCAATTTACGACGCGGGCTTTTCGGGGCCGTCGCGATTCTATCAGAATATGGAGGGACGCATGGGCATGACGGCTTCGGCATGGGTGAACGGCGGTCGGGGCGCGACGATCCATTGGGCCGTCGTGCCGACCAGCCTGGGCGATATGCTGGTCGCAGCGACGACAAGAGGCGTGTGCCGCTTGTCGTTCGCCGAGGGACGCGAGGCGCTCGAGGCGCGGTTTCCGGCCGCGGAGCTGGTCGAGGGCGGCGCCGAGTTCGAGGCACTTCTCGTGCAGGTTGTCGCCGCCGTCGAGGCGCCGACCGACGGTTTCGATCATATCCCGATCGACGTGAAGGGCACCGCCTTTCAGGAAGCGGTGTGGCGCGAATTGCGGAAAATTCCCGCGGGCGAGACGCGCAGCTATGCAGACATCGCCGCCGCGGTGGGTAAGCCCAAGGCGGTGCGCGCAGCGGGAAGTGCGAACGGGGCCAACAATGTGGCGGTGCTGATCCCGTGCCACCGCGTGGTGCGCAGCGACGGTTCGCTCGGCGGCTATGCTTACGGCCTGCCGATCAAAGAAGAATTGCTGAAGAGGGAGAGTTTCTGATGCCGGATAAAGTCGCTGAGTTTCGCGCGCTGCACGTCCCCGGCGACCCGCTGATCCTGGTCAACATCTGGGATGCGGGGAGCGCGAAGGCTGTCGCTGCGGCCGGGGCAAAGGCGATCGCCACCGGCAGTTTCGGCGTCGCAGGCGCGCAGGGTCGCTCCGATGGCGAGGATTTCCCGATCGAGGATGTGTTCGAGAATCTGGCCCGCATCCTGGCGGTCACCGACCTGCCCGTCACGATCGACATGGAGGCGGGTTATGGCGCCGATGCGGCGATGGTCGGGGTCTCGGTCGGCCGCGCGAAAGCCGCCGGAGCGGCGGGCATCAACATGGAGGATCGCCTGCCGGGCCAGTCGGAGCTGCTGCCGGCCGACGAGGCAGCCGCGCGTTACCGCGCTGCAAGCGACACGGGAATTTTTGTCAACGCGCGCTGCGATACATTTCGCGGTGCTGACCCGGCGAAGGACGGCGCGGCGCTGGTCGCCGCCACGCTTGAACGCGCGCGCGCCTATGCCGATGCCGGCGCCGACTCGCTGTTCGTTCCCTTCCTGCTCGATCCGACGTGCATCGGGGCGATCTGCGACGCCTCGCCGCTGCCCGTGAACATATTGCGCGGCAAGGGCGGCCCGACGCACCAGGAGCTTGCCGCGCTCGGCGTCGCGCGGATCAGCCATGGGCACCAGCCCTGGGCTGCGGCGATGGCGTGGCTGAGCGGACAGGCGCAGCAAGTCCTTGGCGGCGCCGAACCCGATTATTGACGGGCGTCAGTCGCCGTCATCGTCGGGCGATTGTGCGCCCGCGGCCGCGCCGCGGTCGCGCATTGTCTCGATCCGTTTCAGCAAGGCGTCGCCGCGGCCATTGTCGTGCGGGTCGAAGGCGACGGTCTTGGCAAGGTTGATCGCCGGTTCAAAGCGGCCAAGATGCGCAAGCGATACGGCGTAGGCGCTGCGCAGATTGAGATTTTCGGGCGCGAGGACGAAGGCGCGTTCCAACCCCTTGATCGCCATGTCGCTCGGTCGCTTTCCTTCGATCAAAAAGCTTTGGAAATAGGCGTGGAGCGGGATCGGGTCGTTCGGATCGGCGCGGTTGGCGATCTGGATCGGCCGCCGTGCTTCGCGCCATGCCGCCGGGTCGGTCTCGCCCTTCTTGCGCAGCTCGGACAACTGGAGCTGGCCCAGCAGGACATTGGCGCGCACATGTTCGGGCTTTGCCGCGAGCACCTTGTCCAGCGCGCCGCGCATCGCGGCAAGATCGCGCGTCGCCGGCTCGATATCCCATTCCGCGGCCGCAAGTTCGTAGTGAAGGTCGGGATTTGAAGGCATTTTTTGCGCCAGTGCGCGCAGCGCGTCGCGCACCTTCGCCAGCCGTGCCTTGTCACCGCGCGCGTTCAGCCGCTCCAGCCGCAGCATGATCACCGCATCCTCGTCGGCCGACAGCGGCGCGATGCGGATATTGGCCGACACCGGGACCGGCGCGCGGGTGGTCCGATAGTTCAGCTTACCCTGGATATAGCGGTTAAGATCCTTGTCGAGCAGCGCGAGGTCGCCAAAGGCGTCGGACGCCGCCTGGCGGGCGTCGGTGCCCGCATTGATGGCATTGGTGTAGCGATTGACCTGATCGCCGCGCGGGCCGCTGTGCATCAGCATATGGGTCAAAATCCACGCGCGGCCGTAATAGACGTCGGTCTGCCCGTTGCTTCGCATCGCGCCCGGCTGTTCAAACAGGAGTTTTTCGGCCGGGATTTTCGGCATCTGCAACAGGCCATAGGCGCGGCGATAGACCGGCCGTCCGATCATCGCATGACCCTTTTTGTCGAAATCGACGGTCGAATAATATTCGGCGAACCCCTCGATCAACCAAGCCGGAAAGGCGGCGCGCAGGTGGCGCTTCATAAAATGGTGGCTATATTCGTGGAACAGCACCTGCTGGGCCGCCGACGTCCCGGCGACGCCGCCCGCGCCGTTGTTCTGGCGAAAGGATATGGCAAAGCTGCCGTCGCGGTCCTGGCGGTAAAAGCCCGCCACCGGCGCGCTGCGCGATCCCGTCGCCAGTTCGGCGACGTCATTCGCCGCGGGGACAAGGTAGATGGGAAGCTTGCTTTCCTCGCCCGGCGTTTCGACGTTGAACAGCAGGCGGAGCGTGGTGTCGAAACGCTGCAAATTCTCGGCAAAGTCGCGCAGCGATTTTTCGCTGCTCTCGCTATAAATGATGAAACTGTCGGTGTCGGCGCGAAGCCATTGGGCATTGGCGGTGTCGGTCATTCCGAGCAGCGCGATTCCAGCCAGCAGGCCCAAGCCGATCGTCTTCATTGTGCGCCCCCGCATTGCATCTCGTGCCATGCTGCCAGCGCGCCGCCTGCCAGTAAAGCCCCGTCATGCCTAAACAAAGCTGTAGGGATCGATGTCGATCGCCAGCCGGGCCTTCGATGACCATTCGACGCTGTTTACCCAGTCGCGGATCGTGCCCTGCAAGTCGAAACTGCGCGGCGCGTGGAGCAGCAGGCGAAAGCGGTGGCGGCCGCGGAGCATCGCGAGCGGGGCGGGGGCGGGGCCATAGACCGCGAGGCCCTCGGCGACCGGCGCTTTCGCCCCGAGCCGTTGCGCCTGGCCGCGCGCCACCTCGATATCCTCGGACGAGATGACGAGCGCGGCGAAGCGGCCATAGGGCGGGGCACCCGCGAATTTCCGTGCCGCGGCTTCGGCCGAATAGAAACCGTCGCGGTCGTTGGCGACGAGTGCGGCCATGACGGGCGCTTGCGGCACGCGCGTCTGGATCAGCACGGCGCCGGGCTTGACCCCGCGCCCCGCGCGCCCCGCGACCTGCGCGATCTGCTGGAAGGTGCGCTCGGAGGCGCGCAGGTCGCCGCCGTCGAGCCCAAGGTCGGCATCGACCACGCCCACCAGCGTCAAATTGGGGAAATGATAGCCTTTGGTCACGAGCTGTGTGCCGATGATGATGTCGACCAGCCCGCCCTCGACATTGTCGACGAACTCGGCCGCCTTCGCGGGCGACCAGAGCGTATCGGAGGTGACGATGGCGACGCGCGCTTCGGGAAAACGCAGGGCCACCTCGTCGGCGACGCGCTCGACACCGGGGCCGCAGGCGACGAGGCTGTCCTCATCCTCGCATTCGGGGCACAGCCGCGGCGGCGGCATCACATGGCCGCAATGATGGCAGGCGAGGCGGTGGACCAGCCGATGCTCGACCATCCACGCGGTGCAATTGGGGCACTGGATACGATGGCCGCAGGTGCGGCAGAGCGTCAGCGGCGCGAAGCCGCGGCGGTTGAGGAAGAGCAGGCTTTGCTCGCCCTTTTGCAATCGGTCGGCGAGCGCGTCGACCAGCGGCGGCGCGAGCCAGCGGCCGCGGTCGGGCGGATCCTGCCGCATGTCGATCGCGACAAGGTCGGGCAAGGTCGCGCCGCCGAAACGCGCGGGGAGGACGATGTGGCGATAGCGTCCCGCCTCGACCATCGCCAGGCTTTCGAGCGCGGGGGTCGCGCTGGCGAGAATCACCGGCAACCCCTCGAAATGCCCGCGCATCACCGCGACGTCGCGCGCGTGATAATGGACGCCATCCTCCTGCTTGAAACTCGTCTCGTGCGCCTCGTCGACGACGATGACGCCGAGCCGGGCATAGGGGAGGAACAGCGCCGAGCGCGCGCCGACGACGATCTTCGCCTCGCCGTTCGCGATGCTGTGCCAGGCGCGGCGGCGCTCGGTCGAACGAAGTCCCGAATGCCACGCAACCGGCTCGCATCCGAAACGCGCGGCAAAGCGCGTCAGCATCGGTTCGGTCAGCGCGATTTCGGGGAGCAGCACCAGCGCCTGCTGACCCGCGTCGATCGCGGCGGCGATCGCCTCCATATAAACTTCGGTCTTGCCCGACCCGGTGACGCCGTCGAGCAGCAGCGTGTCGAATTTGGCCGCCGCCACTGCGTCCCTGAGCTGCGCCGCCGCCGCCATCTGTTCGTCGGAGAGATCGGGCGGGGCAAAGCCGCTGTCGGGGTCGGGGTAGGGCTGGTCAGCCGAGACGGTGACGGCTTCCAGAGCGCCCGTCTGCACCAGCCCGCGGATCACCGCCTCGCTGACTTCGGCCATCGCCGCGAGTTCGCGCACCATCCCCTGCCGCTCGCCGATCGCTTCGAGCGCGACGATCCGCCGCGGCGTCATGCGGGCGGGCAATTCGCCGGTGGCGCGATATTCGACGATCGGACGCCGCGCGTCGGCAAAGGCGACGCCGGGCAGCACCATGCGCAGCACCGCGCCCGGCGGCGCGAGATAATAATCGCTCGTCCATTCGACGAGGCGGCGGAGCGGCGCCGCGATCGGCGGCACCGGCACGACTTCGTAGAGGCTCCGCAGGCGATTGTCGCCGACAGGGTCGGGCGCGCCGAAACTCGCATCCTCCCACACCACGCCGCCCAGCCGCCGCGGGCCCAAGGGTGCGACGACGACGCTGCCGAGCGGCGCATCGCTGCCCTGCGGCACGCGATAGTCGAGCGGGCCGAGGGCGGCAGTGAGAAGGAGGACGCGGGCGCGGGTCATGGGTGAGGGAGGATATAGGGCGGCGGGTAAAATAGGAAAGCGCGGCTATCGTCCCTCACCTTAATCGTCGTGCCGGACTTGATCCGGCATCCATTCCAGCACCCGCGGCATGGACCCCGGATCAAATCCGGGATGACGAAAGAGCCTAGGCCGAAGCCAGCACCGCTTTCTTCGCCCGACGCTTCGCCGGTTTCGGCCGCCTGAACCAGAAGGTCCACACGGCGAAGCTGCCGAGCATCGTCATCGCAAGGCCCGAGATCGTCAGCAATATGCGCCACGTCCAGCCGCCGACCTTCGACGCGTGGATCGGGAAGGCCATGTTGAACGCCTGCGCGCCGGGTGCGAGCTTCAGCGCGTCGCGCGCGCCGAGCACCTCGCCCGTCGCGGCATCGAAGGCGAGGGTCGTGCGGCCATTGGGCAGCCATTCGGCAGGCTGTTTCATGCGCAGGCTGATCGGGTCGCCTGCCTTGCGCGGCAGGCTGAGGATACGGAATTCCGCGTCGGGGAAGCGGCGGCGCGCTTCGCCGAGCATCGCGGTATAATCGGGCTTTTCGGCGATCGGGCCGCCCTTGTATTTCGGCGGATCGAGCGCCTTGGCGGTCTCGGCCACCGGGCCGAAAGGCGCGACCACCCCCAGGGCAAAGGGGCGAAAGATCATCATCGTGCCGGTGACGATCGAGATCAGCAGCAAGGGTGCGACCACGACGCCAAGGTCGCGGTGGTGCATCAGGATCGCGGGGCGGCTCATCCGCTTCGGCCACAGGCGAAGCTGGAAGGTCCGCCGTGTTCGCCACCACAGGATGACACCGCTGATCACGAAGAACAGCCCGCACAGCCCCGCGATGCCGATCACCCATTCGCCATTGTCGCCCGCGAACAGATGGTGGTGGAAGTCGAAGATCCAGAGTTCCGGCCGCTCCCACTGGCTCGCCCAGCGCGCCGCGATCTCGCCCGACTGGCTGGCATAGGCGCCCGCCCCTTCGGCGAAGCGGAGCTGGTGCAGCCCGAACCGCGTGTCGGCATAGATGATGCCCTGCGCGCCCGGCGTCGCCATCAGCTTTTCGGTGGCGGCGGTGACGGTGGCAAGGTCGCCGCGCAGCGGGTCGCCCGTGCCCGGCACGCCGATCCACAGATGCTCATAGAGCAGGATGGTGCCCGACAGGCCAAGCAGCGCGAGCACGAGGCCAATCAGCCCCCCCGTCCAGCGGTGCAGCGTGTCGAGCAGTTTCATCATTTAAAAGCGCCCCACCTCAGAATCGGTAGTCCCAGCCGAGCGTGAAGCTGCGCCCGCGGCCCGCGAAGTTGAAGAAATTGTCGGTCGGCCGCTGGGTGTCGCTGGCGTAGCTGATATATTGCTTGTCGAACAGGTTCGACACGGCGAGGCTGACCCCGCCGAGGCTGGTCTGGTAGCGGACGATCGCGTCGGTCAGATTATAACCCTCGAAATCGTTGCGCGCGTCGCGGTTCGGGCCGCGGAAGGTGCGCGCAAGATAGAATTGCGTCTGCACCCGCGCCGAAAAAGCGCCGTTCGCATAAGCCGCAGCCAGGTTCAGTCGGTCGGGCGAGATATTCGCGCCGTCGAGGTCGGTTTCGACCACGCCATCCTCGTCATCGTCGAATTGGCCGACGATATGCGCATAGCCCGCCGACAGCGTCAGCCCGTCGACCGGCATCTTGACCGCCAGGTTGATTTCCAGCCCCTCGATCTCGACGCGCTGGCGCTGGACGTCGAAAATGCCGTCGGGGCGCGCGATGAGCAATTGGCCCTTCTTGCTCGACGACCAGAAATAGGTCGCGCTCGCGTCGAGCGGGCCGCGCTTGACTTCGACCCCCAGCTCGCGGTTGTTCGAGACGATCGGCGAGATGTCGAGGAAATCGTCGATGTCGATGCCGGTCGTGCGGACGGCGCGGGTGATGCGGCCGACGTCGGGGACGGTATAACCCTCGGCATAGCTGGCATAGGCGCGGATGCCCGGCACCGGCTCGACGATCACGCCGCCGTTCAGCAGCACATCGTCGAAGGTCGGGCTGCCGCCCGCGACGAAGGTGCTGCCCGACGAGGCCAGCGTCGTATAATCGTCGATGCTGATCTTCACATTTTCATAGCGCACGCCGCCCGCAAGCCGGACAAGTCCGCCCGCAAGCTTGAGGTTCGCTTGACCGAAGGGAGCCAGGCTGCGGAAATCGGTCGGCGGCACCCAGGCGCGGTCGGTCGCGATCAGCCGCTGCTCGGTCGAATCCCACAGCGCGTCGAACCCCGCGATCAAGGTCAGCGCCTCCAGCCCCGGCATCGCGCGTTCGTAGCTGAGCTTGCCGCCATATTTGCGGCTGCGGTTCTGCGACTGGTCGAACAGCGTTCCGACGGGCGCGATCGACGCGTCCTGAAAGGTCGCGATCGGATTGGGCTCGCCGCCGAAGGTGTCGCGGCTGCGGTTCCAGAAAATCTGGCTGACGAAATTGCCGCCGCCAAGATCGGTGTCGGTCAGCGACAGCGCGACGCTTTCGGTGCGCCCTGTCGCGGGAACACCCGGCGCGATGCCCGGCCGCGCGCTCGTCGGCACGCCGCCGATCTTGTTGCCCGCGACCGCCGCATAATCGCCGTCGCCTTCCAGCTCGAAGCGGCTTGCGATCAGGTCGAGCCGCATCGTGTCGGTCACCGCATAGCCAAAGCGGCCGAACAGCGAGAGGGTTTCGGAATCCTGCGTCTCGCCCTGCGTCAGGTTGATGCCGACGCGCCGACCCTCGCCGTCGAAAAAGACGCCGCGGCGTTCCCATGCGGCGCCGACCGAGGCGTCGAAGCGCCCCGCCTTATATTGGACGAGGCCCGCGATCTTGCCGCCCATGCCTTCGTCGGACAGGTCGTTGTCGGCGGTCGCCTGGAGCAGTGCGCGGCCCGACAGGCCTTCCTCGGCGGGCGCGCCGACGGTGACCTGGTTGACGATGCCACCGGTGCCGCCGATCCCCTGCAAGGCGTTCGATCCGAAGATCAGCTCGACGCGATCGACGAAAAAGCCGTCGATGGTGAAACCGTCGCGGCTGCCGTCGCGCAGCGGGGTCGATTGCGGGATGCCGTTGATCGCATAGAGCGGCGAGCGGCCGCGCAGCGTCTCGCCCGCGCCCGAGAGTTTCTGCCGCGTCGGCGAAAAACTGGGGGACAGCGTCGCGACCGCGTCGGTGACCGATCCCGAAATCGCGATCTGCTGGTCGAGCGCGTCCTTGTCGATGATGTCGATCGTTAGCGGCAACGCGCTGGGCGGCAGGATGGTGCGCGCTGCGGTCACGACGATCGTCTGGCCGGTCTCGGCGTCGCTGTCGACGGGCACGCCGTCCTGCGCAAGCGCGGGCGACGAAAGGGCGGTGCTGAGCAGCACGGCAACGGCAATTTTGCGAATCATTATCAACTCCTGTTCGCAGCGCCGCTAATGAGAGCGATTCGCATAGGCAAGGGAAAAGGCGGCTCGACGGCGCGTTTTTGCTCTTTGCCCGGCGCCTGTGGAAAATTCGCCACAGCGCCGAAAAGCCCGCTATCAAGATGCCGATGCGGGAAAAGGAATTACGCTTCGCCCTGATTTGCTACGGCGGCATCAGCCTCGCCGTCTATATGCATGGCATCACGAAAGAGGTCTGGCGGCTCGCCGGCGCGTCGCGCGCCTTTCACGACGATGCCCCGCTGACCGGCGCGGGCGCGGTCTATGGCGACCTGCTGGAACAGATTGCGGGGCGCAGCAATGTGCGGCTGCGCGTGCTTGCCGACATCGTCGCGGGCGCGAGTGCGGGGGGCATCAATGGCGTCTTTCTGGCGCGCGCGCTGGCGACCGGACAGTCGCTCGACCCGCTGACCGACCTGTGGCTGGGCAGCGCCGATGTCGACAAGCTGATCGACCCCGATGCGCGTCCCTTGTCGGCGGCGACCAAATTCTGGGCGGTGCCGATCGCCGGCTGGATGATGAAAAAGCGCGGCAATGCCATCGACCGCACGGTCGGCGAAGGTGCGCAGGACGAGGTGCGCGCCAAGCTGTCGCGGTTCGTGCGCGCGCGCTGGTTTGAACCGCCATTCGGCGGCGAAACCTTTACGAACCTGCTGTTCGACGCGTTCGACGCGATGGACGCGGGGCCGCGCGGGCCGGTGCTGGTGCCCGACGGCCAACCTGTCGACCTGTTCGTATCGGTCACCGATTTCGCCGGGCACAGCGTGCCGCTGGCGCTCAACAGCCCGGCGCGCGTGACCGAGGACGAACATCGGCTGATGCTGCATTTTCGCGCCGACAGCCGGACCGGCGCGCGGCTCGACGATGTGCCGGGACTGGTCGGCGCGGCGCGCGCGACCGCAAGCTTCCCCGGCGCCTTTCCGCCTTTCACGCTGCGCGAACTGGACCGCGTGCTCGCCAAGCGAAAGATCGCCTGGCCCGGCCGCGAAGCCTTCATCCGCGTTCAGCTTCCGGCGGGCGGCGACGGCGATCCGGCCGATCGCGTGCTGATCGACGGATCGGTGCTTGCCAACGCGCCCTTCCGCCCCGCGATCGCGGCGCTCAAACAGCGGCCGGCACGGCGCGAGATCGACCGCCGCTTCGTCTATATCGATCCCAAGCCCGATTATCGGTCGATCAGTTTCGGCAAACCGGCGGCGGCCGAAGAGGCGCAGTTGCCCGGTTTCTTGCCGACGATCCTCGGCGCGCTGTCGGAAATCCCGCGCGAACAGCCGATCCGCGAAAATGTCGAGGCGATCGAAGCCATGTCGCGCCGCATCCG
>NZ_MIAM01000052.1 GCF_001830555.1 Sphingopyxis sp. RIFCSPHIGHO2_12_FULL_65_19
CGCCAGCCCGTCCCACACCAGCTTGGCGCCGAGCAGGACCATCAACAAATAGATCAGGACATAGAAGCGCGCGCCGTCGATCCGCTTCAACCAGCGCACGGTCAGCAAGGTCGAGCCGATCGCGAGCGGCATCAGCAGAACGGCGGCGACCAGCACCTCGTCCGGAAAGGCGCCGAGCGCGATATAGGCGGGCACCTTCATCCAGTTGATCGCCGCAAACAGGATCGAACTCGTGCCGACGAAGACGAGGTGCGGCAGACGGCGGGGCGTCACCCACATCTGGAACGGCGGGCCGCCGGCATGCGCGATCTGGCTCGTGAAGCCCGTCGCCACGCCGAAGAGGCTGCCGACCCAGCCGGGCGAGGTCGACGCGGCCACGACGCGCCCGCCGCGCTCGACCCACAGGCGATAAAGGCCGAACGCCAGCGTGATCGCGCCCAAAGCCGCCATCAGCTTGGCCTCATCGACGCGCTCGGCATAAAAATAGCCTGCGGCGATCCCGGCCGCGGCGCCCGGCAGCATCCAGCCGATAATCCAGCCATCCCACGTCTTGCGAAACGACCAGACGCTGATGACGTCCTGCACGATCAGGATCGGAAGCAGCAGCGCCGCGGCGATCGTCGGCGGCAAGACCAGCGCGACAAGCGGCGTCGCCAGCGCCCCAACCCCTGACAATCCGCCTTTCGCCAGCCCAAGCAGGATCACCGCAATCGCGAGCACGAGCAATGTCAGCGGATCGGCGAGCAGGCTCATGCGGCGGCGATGCCAGCCGTTTCGGGCAACTTCCAGTCGATCGTGCCGCGGCCATGCGCCTCAAGAAACGCGTTCGCCTGGCTGAACGGCCGCGACCCGAAAAAGCCATTGTGCGCCGATAATGGCGAGGGGTGCGGCGCACGCAGGATCAGGTGCGGGCTTCCAGCTCCCATACCGCCATCCTTCAGGCCCAAGACATTCGCCGCCTTCTTCTGCGCATGACTGCCCCACAGAATGAAGACCTTGGGCACCGGGTCGGCCGCAACCGCCGCGACGACCGCGTCGGTAAACCTCTCCCACCCCTTGCCTTGATGCGACGCAGCCATGCCGCTTTCGACCGTCAGGCAATTGTTGAGCAAGAGCACGCCCTGCTGCGCCCAATGCCCCAGATAGCCGTGCGACGCGCGCGCGATGCCAAGGTCGCTTTGCATTTCCTTATAGATATTGACGAGGCTCGGCGGGGTGCGAACCCCCGGCTGCACCGAAAAGCAAAGCCCGTGCGCCTGTCCCGGCCCGTGATAAGGGTCCTGGCCAAGGATCACGACGCGCACATCCTGCGGCGGCGTCGCATCCAATGCCGCGAACCAGTCGCGCGGGCGCGGATGGATCACCTTGCCCTTGTCGCGCTCGGCACTCAGAAACGCCTTGAGCGCCGCCATATAGGGCTGCTCAAACTCGCCGCCAATGCGTGCGAGCCAGTCGCGATGCAGTTTGACCTCGGCCATGCCGCGCGCTTCACCAGAGCGACGCGGACTTGTCCAGTGCTGGAGTTCTGCGAATGGCGGCTAGCGAGCGAAAGCGGACATAAGATCCTCCCCATGGCTGCGCCACAGGGAGGAACTAATGGCAGCTCCCCACCCCAAAACCGTCGCCGCTAGATCTTTCCGCGCACGCTCAGGAAGAACCGCCGGCCCAGATAGTCATATTGCGTCCCGAACGCGGGCGCCTGCCCGATCACCAGCGGCGTCGCGGCCACGACGGTCGACACGCGCGGCGGCGGCGTATCGAACAGGTTGGCGACGCCCAGCGTAATGCGGAAACGCTCGGCGACGTCGCGGCTCAGCGACAGCGAATGATAAAAGGTCGCGGACACGCTCACATCGGGGCAAAACCGCCCGCCGGGACGGAAAGCCGAGGTGCGGCACGCATCGCCGCCCTGCGCGCGCAGCAAATCTTCCTCGTTCGACGCCGCGCCCGTGACGTCCATCCCATAAAACAAGGTCCAGCCGCCCTTCGTCCAACCGAGGTTGAAATCGCCGACCCATTTCGGGTTGCCGATCTTGCCATTGTCATCGACCTCGGTGCCGGGGAATAGCGCGACCTTGTCTTCGACCTGCCAGGTCATCTGCGCGCGAAACGCCAGCGCGCCCAGATTGCCCAGGTCCTGATCGATCGCGAGCGACAGGTCGATGCCGCGATTGCGCTGGCGGCTGATGTTGACATAGCGGTCGGTGACGCTGGTAACGCTCTGCGCATCCGGCCCGCTTGCCGCGCGCGTGAACAGGCCGCACAGCGGTTCGTCGGCAACGTCGGAATCATAGCAGCCGCGCAGGATATTACCCGCACCGAGCAGCGTGATCTGGTCCTTCACCTCGATGTCGAAATAATCGACCGCAAGCCGCGTCCTCAGCCCGCCCCATAGCGCACCCGACAGATTGGGCGTCAGGATGACCGAGAATGTTTTCGCGGTCGAGGTTTCGGGTTCAAGCTGGCCGATGCCGCCGCCCGACACGATCGTCGCAGGGGCGAAACCGCCGACGAAGTCGGGCGCGATGCCGTCGGCGGCGCACGCGTCGAAAACGCGTTGGCTGATCGCACCCGTCGCAAGCCGCGCAGCGGTCTGGATGCACGGATCAATATCTTGCTGGCCCAAAAAGCCCGTCTGGTCGTTGAGGAACAATTCAAACAGCGCGGGTGCGCGAAACGATGTGCCCCAGGTGCCGCGAAAGCGTAGCCAGTCGGTGACCGCCCAGTCGGCCCCCACTTTCCACGTCGTATCGCTGAACGTGTCGCGCGCGCCGTCGCCGCGCGTCGCCTCGACATGGGTATAGCGCGCCGCGCCCGACAGCGTCAGCCGCTCGATCATCGGCACGCCTTCGAGCAGCGGCACCTCGACCTCGCCAAAGGCTTCCTTGGACACGGTGCGTCCCGCGGTGATCCCCGATGTCGTGAAATTGGCAACGTTGCCCGCCAGCGTCGCCTCGCCGGGCGTGTCGTCGATCTCGTCGCGGCGGATGTTCGCGCCGAACGCCGCGCTGACCGCCCCCGCGGGAAGGGTGAACAGCTTGCCCGTCAGCAACGCTTCGGCCGACGTCTGCTTGAACAGCGTCCGGCCCGTCTCGCGCCCCATCAGGAACGCGCGCTCTTCAGGCGTGAAATCGCCGCGCAGTACGCGCGGATCGGTAAAGTCGATGTCGATACAATCGGCGCCGCGGATCGCGGTCGCCGTGCCCACGCACGAGCGCGTCCGCAGCGTCTGCGACGCGATCGCGTCCCGATAGATGACATCCTGCGTATAGCGGGCGTCCGACCGGCTGTGCTGGCCGTGGACGTCCCATTTCCACCCTCCGCCAAAGTCTCCGCGCAGCCCCAGCACGCCGCGATAATAATCGACGTCGGTGCGGCTTTCCGATTTCACCAGCACGCGCGGGCGCAGGATGATGTTCCCGCCGAACTCGGCATTGAACGGGTCGCCCATATCATTGGGATCGCAGTTGAACGCCGTCGGATCGCACAGGACGAAGGGCAGCATCGACGCGCCGGTGAATTGTTCGAGCGTCACCAGCTGGAAGCCGTTGTTGTGCGATTTGCGATTGCTGAACAGCGCCTCGCCGTACAGCGTGACACTGTCTGTGACGTCGTAAGCGCCCTCGGCAAAGGCACTGAGCCGGCTTACCCCTGAAAACACGTCCATATCCTGCTCGGCGGGCTCGAACTGGTTGAGCGCGCCGGTCGATGGCCCGTCGAAATTGACCCCGAAGAAATCGTCGGGCCCGAATACGCCGATCGGGTTGTACGTGTTGATCGGGATGCCGACGCCTGCGAATTCACCGCCATATTGTCCCGCAAAGATCGCCTGCCCGTTCGGCGCGATCAGTCCGGGACCAAAAGTCGGGAAACCGTCCTGATCGACCCCCGAAAAGTCGCTGAAGGTGATCGCATTGCCCAATGTGCTGCTGCACGCCGGGCGCCCGGTGCGGAAATCGACGATGTCGGCGCGGCTGCCGTCGGCTTCGCGCTTCAGATATTCTTCCGAGCAGAACAGGAAGCCGCGGTCACGGCGGGTGAGGTTCTGCTGGCGGAAATAGTCGACCGTCGCGAAAAAATGACCGCGATCGAATGTCTTGCCGAAGCTCGCATCGACGCCATAGCTTTCGCCGCCGCCATGTTCGGTGATCGACGAAAAACCGCCGCCTTCAAGACCGTCGAGGTCGTTGCGGGTCAGGATGTTGACCACCCCCGCCACCGCATCCGAACCATAGATCGACGAGGCGCCGGTCTTGAGTATTTCGACCTGGCGCACCACCGACAGAGGCAGCACATTCAGGTCGAACGGCGCGACCGAACCGCGGATGCCCGCGGGACCCGCGCGGCGCCCGTTGATCAGCACCAGCGTCCGCTCGGCGCCGAGTCCGCGCAGCGACACCGTCTGCACATCATTGCCGCCATTGGCGACGAAGCGGTTGGAAATCGCCGACGTGATCTGGATCGATCCTTGCGCCGCGGGCGCCGATTGCAGCACGTCGGCGAGTTGGACCTGCCCCTGCAATTTGGCGCTTTCGGGGTCGATGATCTGGATCGGGTCGGCGCTGGTAAACTCGCTTTTCGCGATCCGCGATCCGGTGACAACAATCTCGTCACCATTTTGCGCCGCCGCCGGGGCAGCGGTCAGCGCGATCAGCGAGGCCGTGGCGGCCAGAAACACCTGGGGGTTGGTGCCCAATTTCATAATCTTCGTCCGATTTTAAAGTTGATCTCGCCCCCCGGCACCGCGCAACCTAAGCCGTCCGCGTTTCCATATGGTTTACGTAGCGGTAATTTTCTGCCGCCCCCCACCCGCTTGTCGCGGCCGCATGTCGCGGCTAGGCACACTGGCAAACGACCGGAAAGGATCGCGCGGATGAGCAAGGCAATGGGCGACACGCTGGGACGGCTGGAGGCGGTGATCCACGACCGGCTTTCGGCGGGCGCGGCCGACGCCTCCTATGTCGCCAGCCTCGCCGCGAAAGGTCGCGGAAAGATCGCCCAGAAACTGGGCGAGGAAGCGGTCGAGGCGGTGATCGCCGCGGTGAGCGAGGATGACCCCGCCCTGATCGGCGAGGCAAGCGACCTTGTCTTCCACTTGTCGATCCTGCTCGCGGCGCGCGGGCTGACATGGGACATGATCGCCGCCGAACTCGACCGTCGCCACGGCACCTCCGGTCACATCGAAAAGGCCAGCCGCCCCCAATAGGAGCCCTCCCCATGCCGATCGACGCGACGCTTCCCTATGACGACAGCAACATCTTCGCGCGCATCCTGCGCGGCGAGTTGCTATCGAAAACCGTTTATGAGGACGAATATGCGCTCGCCTTCCACGACATCAACCCGCAGGCGCCGCTGCACATCCTCGTGATCCCCAAGGGCGCCTATGTCAGCTGGGATGATTTTTCGGAGCGCGGCAGCGACGCCGAAATCGCGGGGTTCGTCCGCGCGGTGGGCCTCGTCGCGCGGGACCAAGGCCTTGTCGCGCCGGGCTATCGCCTGCTCGCCAATGTCGGCCTCGACAGCCATCAGGAAATCCCGCACCTTCACGTCCATATCTTTGCGGGACAAAAGCTCGGCCCGATGCTCGCGCGGTAGCTTGTTATCTTCCCCTTGATGGGGGAAGGATACGGAGCCTTGTCGCGCGCCGACTAGACGGAGTTGGATGGGGGTGACGGCACACCCGCGCATTGTCGCTTGATGCCGGCACCACTCCCCCTCCGCTGCAACTAGCCAGCAAGCTGGCAAGTTTCGCTAACCCCCCTTCAAGGGGGGGAGATATGTGACCCGCGTCACAGCATTTTCGCTATCCGCCAATAACCCTGCCCGATGCGCGGCAGCGGGTGGACTCTGTCCCCTGTTTCCAGCAGGATAGAAGTTGGACCGAAGCGGGGAGTTGGGCGATGGGCAAGGGATGGCGCGGGCTGACGACGCGATGGGCCGGCAAGGCGAAACTGGCGCTGATCCTGCCCCTCACCCTCGCGATGGCCGCGACCGCGACCGCCGACACCGTCCCGCAGGTCACGCTCGCCACGCCCGGCAGCAGCGGCACCGGCGACGGCACGATCACGCGCTTCACCCTGCGCTTTTCCGAGGACATGGTCCCGCTCGGCGATCCGCGTGCGCCCGCGCCGGCGACCAACGACTGCAAGCTGCCTGCGACCGGCCGCTGGGTCGACACCCGCACCTGGGTGCTCGAATTCGACAAACCGCTCCCCGGCGGGCTCGCCTGTCATGTCGAGCTTCGCGATGGACTGAAAACCGCGCGCGGCGTATCGGTCGCGGGCAATAGCCGCTTCGCGCTCGACACCGGCGGCCCCTCGGCGCGCGCCGTGCTCGCGGGCGGTATGGGAGGCGATATCGAAGAGGATCAGGTCTTCCTCGTCGCCACCAACGTCGCCGCCGACCGCGCCTCGGTCGCCCGCTACGGCTATTGCGCGGTCGATGGCATCGGCGAGAAGATCCCGCTCGACGTCCTGCCCCGCGCCACCGCGACCGAAATCCTGACCGGGCTCGGCGACAATAATTGGTCGCGCCAGTCCTTCACTTACGACGCCGGACTGCCGCAGCGGCTGCCCGCCGCGGGCGCCGACCGCGAGGCCGCGCTCGACCGCATCGTTGCGGTCAAATGCCGCCGCCCGCTGCCCCCGGGGCGCGAAATGGCGCTCGTCTGGGACGCGCG
>NZ_MIAM01000053.1:0-212 GCF_001830555.1 Sphingopyxis sp. RIFCSPHIGHO2_12_FULL_65_19
ATGAACAAGGAACAGTACGAAGCTTTCATCGCAGCCCTGCTCGCAGGGCCCAAGACAGAGTTCAAGGAATGGGAAGGCACGCCCTATTTCGAAGGTTGTCTTCCCATCGAAGTCATGGCCGAGCGCGGCACCGAAACGCTCCGCTTTGGTCCAATGAAGCCTGTCGGTCTCACCAACCCTCACGACCCCACAGTGAAGTCCCACGCCATCGT
>NZ_MIAM01000053.1:251-45254 GCF_001830555.1 Sphingopyxis sp. RIFCSPHIGHO2_12_FULL_65_19
CATGGTCGGTTTCCAGACCAAGCTGAAGCACGCCGCCCAGGTCGAATTGTTCCGCACCATCCCCGGGCTGGAAAAGGCCGAGTTTGCACGCCTCGGCGGGCTCCACCGCAACAGCTTCATTCGCTCGCCCGAACTGCTCGATGCGCAGCTCCGCCTCCGATCCGCGCCGCACATTCGCTTTGCCGGACAAATTACCGGCTGCGAAGGCTATGTCGAAAGCGCCGCGATCGGGCTGATCGCCGCCCGCTTCGCGATTGCCGAACTTGCGGGGCGCGATCTGCCGCCGCCACCCGCCGAGACCGCACTGGGCGCTTTGCTGGGGCACATCACCGGCGGCGCTGATGCGGCAAGCTATCAACCGATGAACGTCAATTTCGGCCTCTTCCCGCCGCTCGCGGACGACGTCCGCAAAAAAGACCGCAAACTGGGATATACGCAGCGCGCTGGTCGGGCGCTGGCCGACTGGGTCAAACTTGCCGACGGGGTCGCGGCCTAACAGCTACATTTCGGTTTGGCAGCTCGCTTCGGCGCGGTCGTCGCGAACTCGGCCCGCGTCAGGTCGCCCGACCTGTCGCGGTCGGCGCCGGCAAATCGCTCGCCCGTCGCGGCGGCCCATTCCTCGAAGGTCAGCAAATTGTTGCCGTCCCGGTCGAGCTTGCGGAACGCCGATGTCCGTGAAGACATCAGTTCGACGCGGCTGATCTTGTCATTCCGGTCGCGGTCGAAACGGTTGAATCGCCGTTCTTCGCGCGATGCCTCCTTGGCGGCGGGCAGCGCCGGCGGCGCAGGTCCGCGCTTCGGCGCACCCGCCGCTGCGACGGGAATGGCAGGCAACGCCGGCGGTGGATCGGGCAAAACTTCTTCCTCGGCGATCTGGGTATGGCCCTGCCACATGAACAAGCCGCCCGTCAGCAGCAGCGCACTCGCCACGCCGCCGACCAAAAAACGGGAAATCGCCATCCGCACCTCCGCCCCCGGTTGTCGGGACTAGCTATCACGATGCGGCATGGCGCCACAATAAGCGCCGCCATTCTGGAGCGGAAATTTAATCGAATAACCCTCTCGAATTTGCCTCAATGATTGCTACATTCGATCAATGCAACATTATCTTCCGTCCTTGAAACAGATGCAATATCTCGTCGCGCTGCACGAGCATGGTCATTTCGGGCGCGCCGCCGACGCCTGTAATGTGACCCAATCGACGCTGTCGGCGGGTATCCGGGAACTTGAAACCCTGCTCGGCCAGACGTTGGTCGAACGCACCCGCCGCGTCGTTCGGTTCACCGGCCTTGGCAATGCGATCGTCGACAAGGCGCATCGTGTCCTGCGCGAAGCCGAAGAACTGGCCGACATGGCGGCGGCCGCCGCCGCGCCGCTGGTCGGCGAACTCCGGATGAGCGTCATCCCGACGATCGCGCCCTTCCTCCTCCCCGGCTTGCTGCCGCGCCTGCGCAAGGAACGCCCGTCGCTCAAGCTCTTCCTGCGCGAAGAGCCCAGCGCACAAGCGTGCGAATCGCTCCACCACGGCACCGTCGATTGTGTGCTGCTCGCGCTGCCTTATGCGTGCGGCGACGTCGAGAGCGAGGCGTTGTTCGACGATGCGCTGTTTGTCGCCTTCCCAGGCGACCAGAGCGAAGATCTGCCCGCGATGGTCAGCGCCGACCAGATCGACCCCGCGCAAATGCTGATGCTCGAGGACGGGCATTGCCTGAAGGACCATGTCCTCGCCGCGTGCAACCGCCCCGAACTGCGCGCGGGCGCACGCATGATGGGAACTTCGCTCCACACGCTTGTGCAGATGGTCGACAATGGCCTCGGCATCACGATGCTGCCGCAAATGGCGATCGAGGCGGGCATCCTCGATCACACCGACATCGACACGCGCCCGCTCGATTCGGATCACGACTGGCGAACGATTGCGCTCGTATGGCGCAAGGGCAGCCCGCGCGCCGAAGAGTTCAGGATGCTGGCCGATATTTTTCGCAAGCATCAGGTCAGCTAGGACGGCTTCACTCCCCAGTCATGGGGGAAGGACGATTATCCCCACCGTTCCGCCCGCGCCGCATCGCCGTCACGCTGCTCGACCCAGGCTACACGTCCGTCGGCAAAAGTCTCGCGCTTCCACAGCATGACATCGGTTTTCAGCCGGTCGATCAGATATTCGCATGCTGCCAGCGCCTCGGCGCGATGCGGGCTGCTCGCGAGGACAAGGACGATCGTGTCGCCGGGTGCCATCGCACCGACGCGATGGATCAGCGTCAGCGCCGCAATCTGCCAGCGGTCCACCGCGCCATGGGCGAGATCGGCCAGCCCTGCCCCGGTCATCGTCGGATGATGATCGAGGAACAGCTCGGTCAGACCGTCGTCGCCGCGCACCCGGCCGATGAAACTCGCGCTCGCGCCATGGCCCCCGGCATCGTGGAGATCGAGTTCGGCGGCCACATCGATGGCCGCCGTCTGGACCAGGACGCGGATCACCCGCCCGTCACCGGCGGGAAAAGCGCAATTTCGCGGGCTCCCGCCAACGGTGAGCCGGGGCTCGCCATCACCCCGTCGATCGCCGCCCGAACACGCAGGGGGTCGGCAAAGGCGAGCGCCCCGCGATCGTCGCGCGCCGCCAGCCAAGCGACCAGCGCGGCGACGTCGGCCATGCCGGCCGGAACATCGACGACCTCTTCGGCCACCCCCATCCGCTCGCGCACCCACGCGAAATAGGCGATATTCAGCGCCATCGCCGCATCAATCCATATGCTTCAGGCCGACGCGCAGATAATCCCAGCCGGTGATCAGCGTCAGCACCGCGGCGCCCCACAGCGAGGCAAGCCCGACCGTCTTGATCCACGCCATCGCCGGAAGCGCCCCGGCAAGGATCAGCGCGCCAAAGGCGACGAGCTGGAACGTCGTCTTCCATTTCGCAAGCTGGGTGACGGGCATCGAGACCTGCAACGTCGCCAGAAATTCGCGCAGACCTGACACGATAATCTCGCGAAGCAGGATCATCAGCGCCGCAATGACATGATAGCCGGAAATATCGCGGGTAAACACCAGCAGCAGGATGACCGCCGCAATCATGATCTTGTCGGCGATCGGGTCCAGGAAGGCACCCAGCCGCGACACGATACCGCGCGACCGTGCAACATAACCGTCAAAATAATCGGTAATGCCCATCAGGCAGTACAGGCCAAAGGCGAGCGCATAGTCGACCGGCTTGGGCTGGTGCGATCCTTCGATCACCCCCGGCCACAGCAGGAACAGCAAGATGGGCACCGCCAATATGCGCGACAAAGTCAGGATGTTCGGAAGGCTGAGCATGGTCCCTGATTCCATCGCGCGCGTTATATGCAGCCCAAAATGGGCTTTGACCCTGCTTCCCCTAACCGATAAGCCCGCCGGGCGACAACCTTATTGCCCCACGGGGCGGGCGTTGTCCGGATGTCGGGACATAAAAGTGGATTTTCAATGACCGGTTCCTTTGCGCTGATGAAGCAACGCCGGTTCCTGCCCCTGTTTGCGACACAGTTCCTCAACGCTTTCAACGACAATTTCTACAAGATGGCGATGGTGATCCTGGTTACCTTCACCATCTACAAGGACCCGGAAACCGAGGCGTGGTTCAACGCGCTTGCGGGCGGTCTTTTCATCCTGCCCTTCTTCCTCTTTTCCGCACTTGCGGGACAACTCGCCGACAGCACGGACAAGACGCGGATGATCCGCGTCATCAAGACCGCCGAAATCTTCATCATGATCGTCGGCGCGATCGGGATCTGGTTTCACCTCGTGCCCGTGATGCTGCTCGCGCTCTTTGCGATGGGGATGCACTCGACCTTTTTCGGCCCGATCAAATACGCGATCCTGCCCCAACATCTGGAGGAGGACGAAGTGCTCGCCGGGACCGGCTGGGTCGAAGCGGGCACCTATATCGCGATCCTTGGCGGCACGATCGTCGGGGGCCTCACCCCGCCGCATATCGCCATTCCCGGCATTATCCTGGTGGCGATCATTGGGCGCCTGACCGCGACCTATGTGCCGGCGGCGCCGCCGGAAAAAGAAGCGGCGGGGATGGTCATCGACCGCAATGTCCTTCGATCGTCGTGGCAGATCGTCAATTCGACGATGCACATCCCGCGGCTGTTCCTCGCGATCCTCTCGATCAGTTTCTTCTGGGCCATCGGTGCCATCCTCGCGGCGCAGTTCCCGCCGCTCGTCAAAAACGCCCTCGGCGCCGACAACACGGTCGCGACGCTGTTCACCGCGATCTTCTCGGTCGGCGTCGCCATCGGGTCGATCGTCGTCAACCGACTGCTCAAGGGTCACGTCTCGGCGCGCTATTCGCCGGGGTCGGTGATCGTGATGGGGCTGTTCGTGCTCGACCTGTGGTGGAATGTCCGGGGATGGCACCATGTCGGCACCGGCCTGATGAACTGGCGCGACTTTCTGTCGCTGACCGCCGGCGATCGCATCATCCTCGACTTGCTCGGCATTGCGATTGCGGGCGGCATGTTCGTCGTCCCCCTCTATGCCTTTCTGACCACCACGGTCGCGAAATCGCAGACCGCCCGCACCGTCGCGGCGAACAATATCGTCAATTCAGGCTTCATGGTGGCGGCGACGCTGCTGCTCAGCGTGCTGATCGGAATTGGCCTGACGATCGACGACACACTGCTGATGGTCGCCGCGATGTGCCTCGTGTCCGCGGTTCTCGCGTGGAAGCTTCACAAGGCGTGCGATTAGGGTCTGATCAGATCAAGAACATCATCGTTGCGGTGAAGAACACCGCGAAACTCTGCAAAAACAGCTTCAGATCGCTGCCCGAAAAAATCGACACCGGCTCGCGGTGCGCTGCGAGGGCCGTTCGCAACTCGCGCTGCCAATCCTTGGGCGCGTTCAGCCGCGCGATCGTCAGCTGGCGCGCGCCATGTGCCCGGATCAGGCGGCGAATGTCGATATGATCGTCCGAATCCATGCCGCCAAAGCTAGGACGATGTTAACGAGTCGATAAGGTTAAAAGAGTGTTAACGCGGCGGCGTCCCGGCACGGGACGCTTCTGCTGGCGCGGGTTAAGCGCCCGGCAGCGCCCTGATGCGGATCGGACGACTGTCGCGAAGTCCGGTCTGAAAGGATTTGCACCGTGTCGGCTTCATTCGCGCGCCAAGACACAGGCGCACTTCCTTGAGCCAGCCCTGCCTGTCCGCGGACACCGCAATCATCGGCGCCGATATGCCGGGGTTCACCGCGACAAAGGCGCGGCGGATACTCCCCGCAGTCTGCGGTCTCGCACCAAGCCGCTTCATGTCGGGAAAACGCACCGCACGAAACAATATCTCGGCAGCCCGGAAATAGGCAGCGGGATTGGGGCTCATGCAGGTCCCGTGTTTCGCCCATTCATGCTGGATGAGCTGCGCCGACGGGGTCATGCACATATGTCGGCGCAGCACCGGCTGTGGGACGATCTTTGCCGGGCGGCACCATTGCGGATAACCGGGACTGTCGGTTTCGGGCCACAGGCCATGCAAGACCCAACCGAACCGCCCGCCCTCGCCCGAACATTGAAAACGGTCGCGCGCATCCTTGGGGTTGCGGACGCCCGCGCAATGCTGCGGCGACCAGCTCATGCTCAGCAAATAACCCGTCGTCTTGGGATTGCGCACGGGTTCGCCCCGCTTGGGCTGTTCGAGCCGCGGCACCGGGACGCGATCGGGGGCGCGGCATGTCAGGGCTTGCGCGTCGGCGGCCGCCGGAACGAAAGCCAACCCGAACAGGAGCAGTTTAGGCCAGCGCAAAGGCGAGGCCGATATCCGCCGCGGGCGCCGATTGTGTCAGACGGCCCACCGACACATAGGTGACACCCGTCTCGCCGATCGCCCGGATGGTGTCGAGCCGCACCCCGCCCGACGCTTCGGTCGGCACCGTCCCACCGACCAACGCGACACATTCGCGAAGCTGATCAAGGGTCATATTGTCGAGCAACAGGTGCGTCGCACCGGCAGCGAGAGCGGGCTCGACCTGCGCCACGCGGTCGACCTCGACGATGATGCTGGCGATCCCCGCCGCAACCGCGCGCCCAACGGCCTCCTCGACGGAGCCGGCCACCGCGACATGATTGTCCTTGATCATCGCCGCATCCCACAGGCCCATGCGGTGATTTTTCGCGCCGCCCATTCGCGTCGCATATTTCTCCAGCACGCGCAGTCCCGGGATCGTCTTGCGTGTATCGAGCAACGTTGCCGCGGTGCCGGCGAGCGCGTCGACATATTGGCGGGTCATCGTCGCGATGCCGGACAGGTGCTGGACCGTATTCAGCGCCGATCGTTCGGCGGTGAGCATGGCACGGGCATTGCCCGAAAGGCGCATCAAATCGCTGCCGGGCGCTGCCTGCGCCCCTTCCCCGACCAATGTCTCGATCTCCATCGCGGGGTCGAGCGCGCGAAAGAATCGCTCGGCAATGGGCAGGCCGGCGACGGTAATCGCATCGCGGCTGTCCATTGCGCCGCCGAAACGGGCGTCAGCGGGGATCGTCGCCATCGACGTGATATCGCCCTTTGCGCCCAGGTCTTCGGCCAAAGTGGCGCGAACAAAGGCATCAAGGTCGAAATCGGGCAAGGTAAAGTCGGTCATGCCTTCCGCGTTACCGCCGCCGCCCCGCAAATCAACTTGACGTTTACGTCAACTAACGCTGACATGAGTGTCAACCGGCGCTCAAGCCGATTTCGGAGAGGTCCTATGCAATCCCCTATCTGCACGATGCTCGGCATCGAATTTCCGCTGCTCGCCTTTTCACATTGCCGCGACGTCGTGGTCGCGGTGTCAAAGGCCGGCGGCATGGGGGTCTTCGGCGCCGCCTCGCTCCCACCCCAGCGGCTCGAAGAAGAACTTGCGTGGATCGACGCGCATATCGGTGGGCGTCCCTATGGCGTCGATCTGATCGTCCCCAACAGCTTCGCCGGCAAAGGCGAGGCCCGCGGCGCGATGCCCGCCATTCCGGCTGAGCATCAGGCCTTCGTCGCCGGCTTGCTCGAAAAACATGGTGTCGATGACGGCAATCTGTCGCTTCCCGCGGTCGGCGGAGGACTGGGCGAAAATATGACCGACGAAGGGGCCGCTGCGCTGCTCGAAGTCGCTTTCCGCCATCCGATCGGCTTGATCGCAAATGCGCTCGGCGTGCCGCCGCCGCTGATGCTCGAACTCGGCAAGCGACACCAGGTGCCGGTCGCCGCACTGGTCGGGACGCGCGACCATGCATTGGCGCAGGTTCACGCGGGTGTCGATATCCTTGTCGTCGCGGGCGGCGAAGCGGGCGGACATTGCGGCGAGGTCGCGACGATGGTGCTGGTGCCCGAAGTCGCGGCGGCGGTCGAAGCGGTCGGCGCGAACACGCCGATCCTGGCAGCGGGCGGCATCGTCACCGGACGTCAGATGGCGGCCGCGATGGCGATGGGCGCCCATGGCGCATGGACCGGGTCGGTCTGGCTGACGACGGCGGAGGCCGAAATAAACCAGGTGGTGAAGGAAAAGATGCTCGCCGCCTCCTCGCGCGACACCGTCCGATCGAAAAGCCGTACCGGCAAACCGTCGCGCCAGCTCCGCTCGCCCTGGACCGATGCATGGGAAGCCGAGGGCGCACCCAAGCCGCTGCCCATGCCGCTGCAATCGCTGGTTAGCGAACCGGCGCTGCGCAAGGTCGATAAATTGTCAGAGGGCGGCCACGAAGGCGCAAAGGCGCTCGCCACCTATTGGGTCGGCCAGGGCGTCGGCCTGATGAACGAGGCGATGGGCGCCGGCCAGGTCGTGCAGGAGTTCAAGCAGGACTGGATCTCCGCCTGTGAACGGCTCAACGGCTTTATCGGCGACTAGTCAAAAAAATCCCCGCCGAAGCGGGGATTTCCTGAATCAGCTGATGGTCGCCTTGACGATCTTGCCGGGCTCGCGCGGCGGCTCGCCCTTGGGCAGCGCGTCCACATTTTCCATGCCTTCGATCACTTCGCCCCACACGGTATACTGGTTGTCGAGGAAGCGTGCGTCGTCAAAGCAGATGAAAAACTGGCTGTTCGCGCTATTCGGGTTCTGCGCGCGCGCCATTGAACAGACGCCGCGAACATGCGGCTCGCTGCTGAATTCCTGGGGCAGGTCGGGAAGTTCGCTGCCGCCCATGCCGGTGCCGGTCGGATCGCCGCCCTGCGCCATGAAACCCGGAATCACGCGGTGGAAGACGACATCGTCATAAAAGCCTTCGCTGGCGAGCGACGAGATGCGTTCGACATGCTTCGGCGCGAGATCGGGGCGAAGACGGATGACGACGTCGCCGGTCGACAGCGAAAGGGTGAGCGTTTCGGACATGGGTGAACTCCTGCGGTCTGTGTTGGGGGGTCCCATAGCCGCCGCCGCCGCCAAAGCCACGCATTAAATGCGGAAAAGGCGTTCCCGACGTTGCCATCGGCCGGTCACGGCACTAGGGCAAAATCGGACGCCGCAAGAAACCAGGGAGGACCGCGCGATGGACAAACGCGAAGATTCCCTGCCGCCGGACGATGCGGTCATCGCCGACGATCGCAGCCGCGACCCCCCGCCGCGCGAAATCGAAACCGAACTGGACGAGGATGATCGGCTGAAACCCGAATTCGTCCGCGACGTCATCGAGCTTGCCGAGGCAGGCGAAGGCGAGGCCGCGCGCGAACGGATCGGCCGCCTCCACCCCGCCGACATCGCCGACCTGTTCGAGCTGGCCCGCGCCGACGAGCGTCCGATGCTCGCCGCGGTGCTGGGGGACATGCTGTCCGCCGACGTGCTGGCGGAAATGAACGATTATGTCCGCGAGGAACTGATCGACCTGCTCGCGCCCGAGCAAGTCGCCGAACTGGCGGCCGAACTCGACACCGACGACGCCGTCGCGATCATCGAGGACATGGAGGAGGACGAGCAACAGGCCGTACTCCAGGCCATGGAACCCGAAGATCGCGCCGCGATCGAAGACGCCCTCTCCTTTCCCGAGGAATCCGCCGGGCGCCTGATGCAGCGCGACCTGGTCGCGGTGCCCGAGCATGTGACCGTTGGCGACGTCATCGACCGTTTGCGCGAAGACACCGACCTGACCAGCGACTTCTGGGAAATTTATGTCGTCGATCCGATGCACCGTCCGGTCGGCACCTGCCAGCTGAGCTGGATCCTTCGCACCCCGCGCGACATTGCAATCAGCGACGTGATGAAGCGCGAGCAGACGCTGATCCCGATCGACATGGACCAGGAAGAGGTTGCGCTGCGGTTCCAGAAATATGCGCTGATCTCGGCCGCGGTCGTCGACAAGGGCGGGCGACTGGTCGGCATGATCACGGTCGATGACATCGTCCACATCATCCAGGAAGAAGCGGGCGAAGACATTTTGCGCCTCTCCGGCGCCGGCGACGGCGACATCAACGAACCGATCCGCGAAACCTACAGCGCGCGCGTCCGCTGGCTCGTCGCCAATCTTGGCACCGCGCTCCTCGCCTCTTCGATCGTCGGCTTTTTCGGCGGCGCGATCGAGCATATGGTCGCGCTCGCCGCGCTGATGCCGATTGTCGCGGGGGTCGGCGGGAACGCAGGAACGCAAACGCTTGCGGTCACCGTGCGCGCCCTCGCGATGAACCAGCTGACCGAGTCCAACAGCTGGCGGGCGATCTTGCGTGAGATGAAGATTGCACTGCTCAACGGCGGGACGATCGCCTTGATCGCGGGAACCGCAACCGCGCTGTGGTTCGGCAATCCCCAGCTCGGCGGCGTCATCGCTGCCGCGATGATCGTGAACATCTTTGTCGCGGGCGTTGCGGGGGTCGCCATCCCGCTATTGCTCGACCGGCTCGACCAGGACCCCGCCGTCGCGAGTTCGATCTTTGTCACCATGACCACCGATTCCATGGGTTTTCTGGCCTTCCTCGGCCTAGCGGTGCTCAGCGGATTGACCACGCTTTGAAATCAAACCACTGGAATCCGGGCGATTCCTGATCGGTCGAAAAAAATTTCAACGATGCGATTTTTTTGGGGAACTTATCGATTGTTCCGGTCGTTTCCCATTCGAGCAGCGGTCATCGCCCCCCCGCAGCGCTGCTCAGCAACATTGGCCCGGTCCGCATTTCCCTCCCCCCCTCGAAAGCGTGCCGGGCCATTTTGCATCGCATCCAGAGAGGTTTGAAAAAATGACGAGTTTCCGCGCTATCATTCTCGCCGTTTTGGCAAGTGTCGTCGTTACCGGCTGCAACACCGTCAAGGGTGCGGGCCGCGATATCGAATCGGTTGGTCAGGCAGGCAGCGACGCCATCGACTGATCGGGCGACCGCCGCGAGCTTACTCGCTTACCCTAAGCCTCTTCGAGAGGCTCGACAGGCGCCTCTTGGGCGCCTGTTTTGCGTCGGCGCTGCGTGAACCAGATCGCAAATATCGAAATTTCGTATAGCAGGATCAACGGCACCGCGAGCAGAAACTGGCTCAAAATATCGGGCGGCGTCGCGACGGCGGCAATCGCAAAGGCCGCGACGACCATATAACGCCGTGCCGACACAAGTTGCTCGCGCGTGACGATGCCAGCGCGTTCGAGCAGCATCAGCAGGATCGGCAACAGGAAACAGATGCCGAACGCCATGATGAACTGCATGATGAAGCTCAGGTAATTGGCGACCGACGGCAGCGCCTCTTGCTGAATACCGCCCAGATCGCCCTGAAAACCGAGCAGGAATCGCAGCGCGACGGGCACCGTCACAAAATATGCCAGGCTCGCGCCCGCGGCGAACAGCACCGGTGTCGCGAACAGAAAGGGCAGCAATGCGCGTTTTTCCTGCCTGTAGAGGCCGGGGGCGACAAATTTCCAGAGCTGGTTGGCGATGACCGGAAACGCGATCATCATGGCCGCGAACAGCGCGACCTTGATCTGGACGAAAAACGCCTCGAACAGCTGGGTATAGATGATCCGGCCCTGCCCGGCCGCAACCAGAGGCTGGACGAGCACGCGGAATATATCCTCCGCGAAATAGAGGCAGACGCCAAAGGCCACCGCGATCGCCAGCAGCGATTTAAGCAGGCGTGACCGCAATTCGATCAAATGATCGAGCAGCGGCATCTTCCCGCCCGCACCATCGTCGTCGCCGGGCGTCACGACTGTTTCTTCGCTCATGGCAATGGTCCGTCGCGCGGGGGAACGTCATGCGTTTCGGGTTCCGCAGGATTTGGCTCCGCGGGCCGTTCGCGATCGTCTTTCTGGATATTGACCGGAGCAGAGGGTGCGGGAAGGTCGGCGCCATCGATGCGGGGGAATTCGCGCATGATCGCGTCATTCTGTTCGCGCCACTGCTTTTCGAGCTCTTCCAGCTCGGCCTCGCGCATCATCGTATCCAGCCCGGAACGGAAATGGCGCGCCATCCCGCGCGCTTTCCCCATCCATTTCCCGACGAAGCGCATCGCTTTGGGGAGGTCCTTGGGGCCGATCACCACCAGGGCCACCACCACGACGAGCAGCAACTCGGTGGGCGCAACGTCAAACATGAACTAAAACTTCCCCCGCAAGCGGACGATGGTCAGAGCTTGTCGTGCTCGGCCGTCGGCATCGGCGCCGCGTCGGGCGCACGCTGGCCTTCGATATGCTTGGGGGCGGGCGTCGTCGGGCCGTCGTCTTCCGACATGCCCTTCTTGAAGCTTTTGATACCCTTGGCGACATCGCCCATCATGTCCGAAAAACGGCCCTTGCCGAACAGGAGCAGGACGAGAATCCCGACCACGAGCCAGTGCCAGATGCTGAAGCTACCCATCTTAAATTCTCCTTGAGGCCGTCATCTAGGCCTCTTCGCCGTCTTTTACTAGGTCCAGCTCGCCCATCGCTTCCTCGAAAGCGAGGTCGACCGGGTCGAGCAGCCCCGCCGCGCGCAAATCCTCGATACCCGGCAGGTCCTTGCGGCTGTTGAGACCGAAATGTTGCAGGAACGCGTCGGTCGTCTTGTAAATCAGTGGCCGCCCCGGCACTTCGCGCCGTCCTGCGGGCGCGATCCATTCGGCCTCCATCAACACGTCCAGCGTTCCCTTCGACGTCTGGACGCCGCGGATCGCTTCGATTTCGGCGCGGCTGACGGGTTCGTGATAGGCGACGATCGCCAGCACTTCGGCGGCGGCGCGCGACAGCTTGCGCGGATCGTCGCGCTCGCGGCGCAGCAGGTGGGCCAGATCAGCGGGGGTCTGGAAATGCCAATGCCCGCCGCGATCGACCAGTTCGATTCCGCTTCCGGCATGCCGCGCGGCGATCGCCTGGATGATCGCCCGGACATCGCCCGGGGCTATCTCGCCGCCCAGCCGACTCGCCACCTGACGCGCGTCGAGCGCCTCGTCGCTGGCGAAAAGCATCGCCTCTATAGCGCGTTCAAGATCGTCGATCATGCCCCTGGCTCCATCGCCGCTGCCTTCAGGAAAAGTGGCGTGAATGCGCCGTCCTGCTTTAATTGCACCCGGCCTTGCCGCGCCAGTTCGAGCGCGGCAACAAAACTCGACGCAATGGCAGAGCGGCGAAGCGGCCCATCATAATCGGCGGGCAGGAAATCCGAAAGCTCGGCCCAGTCGAGCTTGACCCCCAGCATCCGTTGAAGATGATGAAGCGCGGCGTCGAGCGTGATCACCGGACGCCGCGAAACCATGTGGACGACGGGTTCGGCGCGCAGCTTGACCTGACCATAGGCCGATAACAGGTCATAGAGGCTGGCGTCCCAGCGGCGTACGCGCACGTCGTGCAATCCTTCGGGTTTGGCGCGCAGAAAAACGTCGCGTCCGATCCGGTCCCGCGCGAGCAGCCGTGCCGCGGCATCGCGCATCGCCGCGAGCCGCTGGAGCCGCAGTTGCAGGCGTAACGCCAGCTCATCGGGCGACGGGTCTTCCAGCGGGTCCTTGGGCAACAACAGCGCGGATTTCAGATACGCCAGCCACGCCGCCATCACCAGATAATCCGCCGCGACCTCCAGCTTCAATTCGCGCGCTTCGGTGATGAAGGTCAGATATTGTTCGACCAGCGCGAGGATCGAAATCTGCTTCAGGTCGACCTTCTGGTTGCGCGCGAGCGCCAGCAGCAGGTCGAGCGGGCCTTCCCAACTTTCGAGCGAAAGCTGCAATGCGTCGTCGCGTTCGGGCGCTGCCGGTGCAATCTCGAAATCGAGCGGCAGTTCGTCCATCGGCGCGTCAGGCCATCGCCAGCAGCGCATCGCGCTGGTTGACCAGCGTCGCAAAGGCCCGATCGCCGCCGCCGCCCGAAACCCGGTCCATGGCACCTTCGAGGCGCGCCCGCGACACCGTGCTGATCGGATCGAGCGCATTGGCGATGCCGATCATGTCGTCCATCTTGCCCCAGCAATTGAGCGCGATGTCGCACCCCGCCGCCACGGCCGCGGCGGCGCGCGAAGGGACATCGCCCGACAACGCTTCCATATCCAGATCATCGCTCAGAAGCAGGCCGTGGAACCCGATACGCTGGCGGATCACGCTGTCGATGACGACCGGCGACAGCGTGGCAGGCCGGTCGGGGTCCCACGCCGTGAAGACGACATGGCAAGTCATCGCCATCGCCGCGTCGCGGAGCGCCGCAAAGGGTGCAAGATCGGTCTGGAGATCGCGGTCGAGTGCCGTGACCACGGGCAGTTCCTTGTGCGAATCGAGCAAGGCCCGACCGTGCCCCGGAATATGCTTGACGATCCCGACCACGCCGCCGTCTTGCAGGCCGTTGAGGATGGCTCGGCCGAGCGCCGCAACGCGCATCGGTTCGCTGCCCAGCGCGCGGTCGCCGATGACGTCGCTTGCGCCCGGCTGGCGGACGTCGAGCAGCGGCAGACAATCGACCGTGATGCCGACTTCGGACAACATCGCGGCGAGCGCCATGGCGTTGAGCCGCGCCGCCTCGATCGCGCTCGCCGGCGCGCGTTCATACAGCGTGTCGAACGCCGCGCCGCTCGGAAAAGCGGGCCATTCGGGCGATTTCATCCGCGCCACACGGCCGCCCTCCTGGTCGATCAGGATCGGCAAATTGGCACGCCCGTCGATCGACCGGAGTTCGTCGGTCAGGCGCCGGACCTGTTCACGGTTTTCGATGTTGCGCCCGAACAGGATATAGCCCGCCGGATCGCTGTCGCGAAAAAAGGCGCGCTCATCATCGGTGAGGGTCAGGCCCGACAGGCCAAAGATCGCGGGTATCATCGTGCGTCAAACTCCATCGGTCACCGCCCTGTCAGACCGCGACCAAGGTCCGATCATGCCATAGCGGCTCGATAGCTCCAACGGAGTCTGCGGCCAAACGGGCCGAATCAGCGAACGATGACGCAATTTTCACCGGCGACGCGCAGTTTTCCGCACAAATTCGCGGCATTTGCGGCTGTCCCCGCTGCCACCCGCAAACGATAGACGGTGCCGTCGCCGACCTTGGCGGGGGATACCGACTTGTTGAGTTCGGCCAGATAGGCGAAACGCTTGGACAAATTGGTCCATGCCTTGGCCGCCGCCGCGTTGCTGCTGAATGCGCCGAGCTGGATCATCGCGCCGCCCGATGCCACAGGCGCCGTTTTCGCGGCCGCATCGGGCGTCTTTGCCGACACTGCAGCCGACTTGGCTTTCGCCTTGTCCGCTGGTGCGGCTTTCGTCGCCTGCGCCGCCGCGGTTTTATCGGCGGTCGCCTTGGCCGCCGCCGCTTCGCGCTCTTGCGGTGTCACCGCCGGCTCTTCGGGCATCCGCGAGGGGTCGACCTTGCCGGCGGGTTCGGCGCCTTCGCTGGCCGAAAAGCTCGCATCGCCCTCGCCATCGAACGTCTTGGCCCCGTCATTCTTCGGGGCGACCTTGTAGTCGCCCTGCTGCGCGGCGATCAGTTCGCCCTTACCCCGCGCACCGCCGTTCTGGACCCACCACAGGCCGCCGAGCACCGCCCCGATCAGGAGCAGCCCGCCGAGCACCATCACGAGCAGGCGCGCGGGCGATACTTCGCCATCCTCCTCGAACCCGTCGGCGGCTTCAAGCCACGGCAGTCGGTCATCATCCTCCAGCCCCAGCCCCGCATCCGCCTGTCCGGCGCCCCTATTCTCGGCCATCAAACCAACTCCTCGATCGCCTCGACCCCCATCAGGTTCAGCCCGTTGCGGATAACCTGCCCGATTCCGTCGGCCAAATAAAGGCGCGTCGCAGTCAGTTCGGGATCATTGTCGATCACGATGCGAAGGCCGGGGTCGTCGTTGCCGAGATTGTACCAGGCGTGAAATGCCGCGGCGACGTCAGCCAGGTAGAATGCGATCCGGTGCGGCTCGCGCGCCGACGCGGCGGCCTCGACCGTCCGCGGGAACTGGGCGAGCAACTTGATCAACCCGAGCTCGTGCATGTTGAGGCGCGCCGGAACGGGCGCCGACAACGCGATCCCCGCCTCCCCCGCCTTCTTGCGCAGGCGCGAGATACGGGCGTTGGCATATTGCAGATACCAGACCGGATTGTCGCGCGACGCCTCTACCACCTTCGCAAAGTCGAAATCCATCTGGGCGTCCGCCTTGCGGGTCAGCATGGTGAAACGCACCGCATCCTTGCCGACTTCGTCGACGACATCGGCCAGCGTCACGAAATTGCCCGCGCGCTTCGACATCTTGAACGGCTCGCCATTCTTGAGCAAGCGGACCATCTGGACCAGCTTGACGTCAAAACGCGTCTTGCCGCCGGTCAGCGCGGCCACCGCGGCCTTGATCCGCTTGACCGTCCCCGCATGGTCGGCGCCCCAGATGTCGATCAGCTCATCGGCATTCTGGCTTTTCTGGAAATGATAGGCGAGGTCGGCGCCGAAATAGGTCCAGCTGCCATCCGATTTCTTGATCGGACGATCCTGATCGTCACCGAATTGCGTCGAGCGGAACAGCGGCAGTTCGACCGGCTCCCAATCTTCGGGCGTTTCGCCCTTTGGCGCTTCGAGCACGCCGTCATAGACCAGGTCATGGTCCCGCAGCCATTTCTCGGCCGCGGCGGGCTTGCCCTCGGCCTGGAGCTCGGCTTCGGACGAGAACAGGTCATGGTGGATGCCCAGCTTGGCAAGGTCGGCGCGGATCATGTCCATCATCGCGCTCACCGCCTCGGCCCGGAACAGGCCCAGCCAGGCGCTTTCGGGCGCGCCGACAAAGCGGTCGCCATATTCGGTGGCAAGCTTGTCCGCGACGGGCATCAGATAATCGCCGGGGTAGAGCCCTTCCGGGATCGCGCCAATGTCCTCGCCCAGCGCTTCGCGATAGCGCATGTGGACCGACCGCGCGAGGACATCGACCTGCGCACCGGCATCGTTGACATAATATTCGCGGATGACGTCGTGGCCCGCATATTCGAGCAGCGCGGCGAGTGCATCACCGACAACGGCGCCGCGGCAATGCCCGACGTGCATCGGGCCGGTCGGGTTCGCCGAAACATATTCGACGTTGACGCGCCGTCCCTTCCCCATCGTCGAACGGCCATAATCGCAGCCTTCGCTATGGATCGCGGCAAGTTCGTCGCGCCAGCTGTCATCGACGAGGCGCAGGTTGATGAAGCCCGGACCCGCGACGCTTGCTTCGGTCACCTCATCAAGCGCGGCGAGCTCGGCGACGAGCAGTTCGGCCAGCGTGCGCGGGTTCATGCCCGCTGGTTTTGCAAGCACCATTGCCGCGTTGGTCGCGATATCGCCATGCGCGGGGTCGCGCGGCGGCTCGACGCTGACCGCCGAACGGTCGAGACCTTCAGGCAGGGCGTTGCGGGCGACCAGCGCGTCGAGCGCAGTGTCGATATGGTCTGAAAAGCGGCTGAACAGGGTCACGGTCGGGGCCTATCTTCGATCGGAAAATGACTTGCGCGCGCCCTATCGCAGCTTGGGGCACGCGAAAAGCCCTGCGTCACCATCGGCGCGCAGGGCCTGAACGGGGCGAACGGCACCGAAGCGCCGCCGCTGGACTTATCGTCGGACGTTATATTCCAGCTGGTCTTGCGTCAGCTGGAAACCGATGAGCAGCTCGAAACTCGCCCGCTGCACCGCCGCACGCACTTCGGGAAGCGCCAATGGGTCGATCGCGGCATCCTGGTCGCCGGCTTTCCGCTTGCGGGTGATCCGGTCCTGAATATCGGCGGGCAATGTCGCCGCGGCGCGGTCGACATAGGCCGAAGCCTGCGCCCGGCCCGTGCCGCGCACCTGCCCTTCGGCAAAGGTCACCGCGACATTGCCCAGCCGTTTTGCGACCACGGCGGTGCCGCCCTGCAAAACGGTGGCGTAATAAGGCAGGGTTACCGTCCGCGCGGGGCCGGCGTCGCGCCGCGTCGCAACAACGTCGAAACTGGCGAGCTGATAGACTTTTTCGCTGGCATCGTTGCACTGCGGGGTCACGTTGGTGATCGCCGCCACGACATCGACGGCACGCGCGTCGCGGCTCGTCGCGGGGTCGAACAGCGTCACGTCGCCGGTGTGCAGCGGCACCGCAACAGCGGGGCATGCGCTGCGCGTCGATGTAATCCCGACCCCGCCCGAAAGGTCGATTTCATTATCCTTCGCGCAGCCCGCCACCGTCGCCATGGCTGCCGTGCCGCACAGCACAGTCAGGAATTTACGCGACGGGAACGAAATGGGCATCATGATAAACGGGCTTTCCAAACAGGCGCTTTGACAGGCGTCGGGACGGCTGGTCCCGCTTCATGCGCGCCGCTTCTTATCGGTGCGATGAACAAGGCGCAACGGTGCGAAGTGGCTTTACCGCATGGCGCGCGCTGCGCTAGAGCCGCCGCGAGATGAATGCACCCCATCATATCGCCCCTGTGGGCAGCAGCGAAGCGGCAGAACTCAGGGTTTTGATCGCCGCCCCGCGCGGTTTTTGCGCCGGAGTGGATCGCGCGATCCGCATCGTCGAACTCGCGCTCCAGAAATATGGGGCGCCGGTATTCGTCCGTCACGAAATCGTCCACAATCGCTATGTGGTGGAATCGCTGAAAGCGATGGGCGCGATTTTTGTCGAATCACTCGATCAGGTTCCCGACGGGGTTCCCGTGGTATTCAGCGCGCATGGCGTGCCCAAGGCGGTTCCGGCAAAGGCCGAATTGCGCGGTCTGGAATATATAGACGCGACCTGCCCGCTGGTGTCGAAAGTGCATCGCCAGGCCGAACGCGCCCATGAGGCCGGACGCCACATCATCTTCGTCGGCCATGCGGGGCATCCCGAAGTGATCGGCACGCTGGGCCAATTGCCGGACGGCGCGATGACACTCGTCGAATCGGTCGACGATGTGGCGGCCCTGTCGCCGCCCGATTCCGACATGCTGTCGTTCCTGACACAGACGACACTATCGGTCGACGACACCCGCGATATCGTCGCGGCATTGCAGCACCGCTTTCCGGCGATCTCCGGCCCGCGGGGCGAGGATATCTGCTACGCGACATCGAATCGCCAGGAAGCGGTGAAGGCGATCGCGGGCGAATGCGATCGGCTGATCGTCATCGGCGCGCCGAACAGCTCGAACAGCCTGCGCCTCGTCGAGGTCGCCGAGCGGCTGGGAACGCCCGCGCATCTGGTCCAGCGCGGTGTCGATGTCGATCCCGCGTGGCTGACGGACATCGGGACGCTCGGTATCACGGCGGGCGCCAGCGCGCCCGAAACGCTGGTCCGCGAAGTGATCGCCGCGGTTGCGACGCATCGGCGGATCGTCGAAGACATCGTCGTCACCGCCGAAGAGAATATGATCTTCAAACTGCCCCGCGGTCTCGAACTCAGCTGATGGCGGTCTACACCCACGTCGAGCCCGATGACCTTGCCGCACTTGTTTCGCGTTACGACATCGGCACCGTTGTCTCGTGCAAGGGGATCGCCGAAGGCGTCGAGAACAGCAATTTCCTGCTCGAAACGACCGGCGGCCGGTTCATTCTGACACTCTATGAAAAGCGGGTCAGCGAAGGCGACCTGCCCTTCTTTGTCGACCTGCTCGACCATCTCGCCCGCGCGGACTGCCCGGTCCCGGCGATGATCCGCGACCGAAGCGGCATCGCCATCCAGCAGGTTTCCGGTCGCGCTGCCTGCGTCATCCAGTTCCTGCCGGGCATTTCGCTGACCCATCCGACCCCCGAACAATGCGAAGCGGCCGGATCGGCGCTCGGCCGGATGCACCGCGCGCTCGAGGGCTATGCCGACGCGCGCGAAAACAGCATGGGCCATCGCCATTGGCGCGGTATCGCGGAAGCCGCGGGCGATCTCGACCGCGTGTTGCCGGGGCTCCAGCGTCTCGTCGATGACGAACTGGCGTGGCTCGACGCGCGTTGGCCGGTCGGATTGCCCGCGCATGTCATTCACGCCGATCTGTTTCCCGACAATGTGCTGATGCTCGGCAACCGCGTCACCGGACTGATCGACTTCTATTTCGCCGCCAGCGATTTTCGCGCCTACGACCTCGTCATCACCCATGCCTCTTGGGTGTTTTCAGCCGATGGACAGCATTGCGACCCGGCACGAGCCCAGGCATTGATGCGCGGCTATGCCAGCGAGATCGCGCTGAGCGAGGCGGAGATCGCTGCCCTGCCGCTGCTCGCGCGCGGCGCCTCGCTGCGTTTCTTGCTGACGCGCGCGCACGACTGGATCCATACGCCTGCCGACGCGCTTGTCACGCGCAAGGACCCCTCGCCCTTCCTCGCCCGCCTGCGGCGCTACAGCGCCGACGACGCCGCAAACCTGTTCGCCATTGCATGACCGAAGGCAGCGGCAGGACCGTGATCGTTGCCACCGACGGCGCGTGCAAGGGCAATCCCGGCCCCGGCGGCTGGGGCGCCGTGCTGCGCTGGGGCGATGTGGTGAAGACATTGTCGGGGGGCGAGCCCGATACGACGAACAACCGCATGGAATTGATGGCCGCGATCGAGGCGCTTGCCGCGCTGAAGCGCAGCTGCAACGTCGAACTGTCCACCGACAGCGTCTATGTTCGCGACGGCATCACCAAATGGATATTCGGCTGGCAAAAAAACGGCTGGAAGACGGCGGCGAAAAAGCCCGTCGCGAACGCCGATTTGTGGCAGCGACTGGTCAAGGAAAATGCGCGGCACAGGGTCGAGTGGATCTGGGTGAAGGGCCATGCTGGGCACGGCGACAATGAACTCGCCGACACGCTTGCAAGCGATGCCGCGCTGGAAGTCGCGCGGGCGCGCCGGACGCCCGCGCGATAAAGATCATTCGGCTTCGCGGACTTCCGCGCCCGGACCGTTTTTCAGGATCGACTCGATGGCATTTTTTGCGGAGGCTTTGCTGCTATAGCCCTCGGTCCAGAAGATCGGTTCGCTATTATATTTGAAATAGGCGACAAATTCGCCGGCCTTGTTCTTCTTGATCTCGAAATAATGGGCCATGCCATCCTCCACAGGTCAGGCCATGCCGGGGGTGGCACGGCCATATCCATGGTAATCCCGTCGCTTCGCCGCGCAACCCGGTAGATGGCTCAGCGGAAACGCGATGGCGCGAAAGGGGCCGGGTCGATCCGCCCGATCGCCCCCGTCGGAACCGCCGCGCCGAGTTGCGCCGCGAGCAGCGCGGCGATTGCGGGTGAGGTCTGTATGCCGACCCCGCCCTGCCCCGCGCACCAGAAAAAGGCGGGGTCGTGCCGGTCGACGCCGAACATGGGAAGCCGGTCGGGCGCGAAGCTGCGCAGCCCGGCCCATTTTCGTTCGACTGCGACTACGGGCCAATCGACGACCGACTGCATCCGGTCGATCGCCAGCGCAACGTCGAACTCCTCCGGCGCTGCGTCGTGCGCCGTCGTCGGCGTCTCGTCATGCGGGGTCAACCACACGCGGCTCTCGCCCTGCCCCTTGAAATAGAACTCGCCGCCGACATGGATGACCAGCGGCAGGTCGGCGGGGACCGGCACCCCCAGCCGAACCTGCATTACCGTCCGGCGATAGGGCTGGATGCCAACCGGCGCGACGCCGCAAGCCGCAGCGACCTCGTCCGCCCAGGCCCCCGCGGCGTTGACGATCAGGCTGGCGCGGACCCGGTCGTCGCCCAATTCGACGTCCCACCCGGCGGTAACGCGCCGCGCCCGCCGCAACGGTGCCCGCGTGACCAGAGTCGCCCCGGCCCGCCGGGCCGCGCGCAGATACGCCGCATGAAGGCCGCCGACATCGATGTCGCGGCACGCCGCCTCATAAGCGGCTTCGCTCCATTCGGGACGAAGGCCCGGAATGCGATCGCTGACGGCGGCGCCCGACATCCGCACGACATCGACACCCTGCGCAGAAAATTTGGCAGCAAAGGCATCGACCGCCGCCGCATCCGATCGCCGACCGAGCGTCAGGGCGCCGCGCGGCGACAGGAAACCCTGTTCGGAAAAATCGGCGGGCGGGTTTTCCAGCGTCGCGCGCGAAGCATGGGTCAGCGGCTGCACCCCGACCCCGCCATAGCTTTCGTGCCAGAAGGCCGCCGATCGGCCAGTCGCGTGATAGCCCGGCGCATCCTCCGCCTCCACGACCATCACGCGGCGCCAGGGTGCCAGCGCCGCGGCCAGGCTGGCGCCCGCGATCCCGGCGCCGACAATCAGCACATCGGTGACGGAAGGCGGCGCAGCGGTCATGCCCGCCGCATATCCGCTGGACCGCGGAATGCAAGTCGCGCGTACCCTGCGCCATGGTTACCCTTTGGTAAGCCATAATGCGTAGGGGAAAACCGATGGAAAGCGGCACGATCTCTCTTGGCTTGATGCTCCTGCTCGGCATATTGATGGTGGCCGCCGCGATCAGCGATGTGCGGTCGCGAACGATATCCAACGAACTCAACGTCGCGATGGCGCTGCTCGCGATCCCCTTCTGGATTGCCAGCGACCTTGCGCCCTGGCCCGATATGCCGATCCAGTTCGCGGCGGCCTTTGCCGTCTTCCTGGTCTTCGCCGGGCTGTTCGCCATCGGCGCGATGGGCGGCGGCGACGTGAAAATGATTGGCGCGGTGACGCTGTGGATCCCGCTCCCGCTGTTCCTGCCGGCACTGACGGTAATGGCCGTGGGCGGCGGAATCCTGTCCGCCATCATGCTTATCTATATGAAATTGCGACCTTCGGACAAAGCCGTGGAGGTGCCCTATGGGGTCGCCATCGCGGCCGCAGGCCTTTGGGCGCTTCACCAACACTATCTTAACCAGTTTCAGGCTATCGGTTGAACCTGAGGGCAAGCACCGCCGTGTCTGGTTGGTGTGAGGAGGCGAAAAATCGTCATGGATACGCGAAAGATTATGCTGATCGTCGGCGCGCTGGTGATTGCCATCAGCGCGGCGTTCGGGGTCAACCTGATGATGCGCGGAGCGGCAGCGCCGCAGGCTCGTGCAGCAGCGGCACCGGAAATTACTGGTCCGATGATTTTGGTGGCGACGCGGCAGCTCCCCGTCGGCACGATCGTCGGTCCGGACAGCTTCCGGTTCCAGCCATGGCCGAAGGAATTGGTCGAGAAGGCCTATTTCATGAAGGAAAAGACCGACGTCAACACGTTGGTCGGAACCGTCGTGCGCTATCCGATCACCGCCGGCCAGCCGCTGACGCAAGGCGCACTGGTCCATCCCGACGATCGCGGCTTCCTCGCTGCGGCGCTTGGGCCGGGCATGCGGGCTGTCACCGTCAAGGTCAGCCAGGAACAGGGCGTCGCCGGCTTCGTCTTTCCGGGCGACCGCGTCGATGTGATGCTGGCGCAGACGATCGAGGTCCAGGAAGGCAGCGCCTATCCCGACAAACAGATCTTCACCGCCGAAACGATCGTTCGCAACGTGCGCGTCCTGGCAACCGACCAGCGTTACGATGCCGAGGATGAAACGGGCAAGACCCCGGTTCGCACCTTCGGCTCGGTGACTCTGGAAGCCACGCCGGAAATCGCCGAGAAGATCGCCGTGGCGCAAGACATGGGCAAATTGTCGCTGGCGCTGCGTCCGCTCGCCGAAAGCACCGGCGACCTCGAAAGCGCCATCGCTTCGGGTGAGATCAATGTGCCCGCCAAGGGCGGCGCCGTCGCCGAACGCAAAATGCTCGCCGAAGCGGCCGCACGCCCGACCGCCAGCCGGTCGTCGGCGACGACGGGCGGCGACGTGTCGCGCTTCTGGATTCCCGTTCGCGGCCGCGTGTCGGCCCCGCCGCAGGCATCCGGCAACACCAATCCCGCGCCGTCCTACGGGGATCGCGGTGGCGCTGCGCCGGCTGGCCCGGTCGTGCGGGTGACCCGCGGCGACAAGATGACCGTCGTTCCGGTTGGGGGTAAGTAAGATGAACAGCAAAGCCAATTTCAAGGCAGCAGCCTTGGCCCGCACCCTGGCGATCGGTCTGATGACCGCGACCCTGGTCGGCGCGCCGTCGACGCCTGCAATCGCGCAGGCCGTGCAGAACGCCAGCAGCAGCATCGACCTGTCGGTCGGTCGCGGCCGCCTCGTCAGCCTCCCGGCTTCGATGTCCGACATCTTCGTCGCCGACGACAGTGTCGCCGACGTCCAGGTCCGCTCGAACCGCCAGCTCTACATCTTCGCCAAAAAACCCGGCGAGACGAGCATCTATGCCACCGACGCCAGCGGCCGGGTCGTCTTTTCGACCGTCGCCCGCGTCGGCAACAACATCGAAACGATCGACCAGATGCTGTCGCTGGCGATGCCGGGCGCGAGCATTTCGGCGAACACGATGAACGGCTTTGTGCTGCTCACGGGAACGGTTGAATCGCCCGACGATGCGGCCGAAGCCGAACGGCTGGTGCAGGCCTTTGTCGGCGAGACGACCAAGGTTTTGTCGCGACTGCGCACGGCAACCCCCTTGCAGGTGAACCTGCAGGTTCGCATCGCCGAAGTAAACCGCACCCTGGTCAAGGAAATCAGCGGCAACGTCCTGACGCGCGACAGCACCGGGGGCTTCCTGGGCGGCGTGTTCCGCGGCCGCCCGGCGGGGACGATCACCTATAACCCCGATGGCTCGACGAATTTCGTCGTCAACACGCCGTCGGGAACGAACAGCCTTGCCGGCGCCGGCCGCCTGTTCGGCCTCGACCTGATCGCCTCGCTCGACGTCGGCGAACGGTCGGGCATGGTCGCCACGCTGGCCCAGCCGAATTTGACGGCGATTTCCGGCGAAACCGCCAACTTCCTCGCGGGCGGCGAATTTCCGGTTCCGATCCCCGGCAATTTCGCGGGCACGACGATCGAATATCGTCAATATGGCGTCAGCCTCGCTTATACCCCGACGGTCTTGTCGAACGGGCGGATCAGCCTGCGCGTTCGTCCCGAAGTGTCGGAGCTTTCGACCGAAGGCGCGATCCAGATCCAGGGATTTCAGGTTCCTGCATTGACGGTGCGCCGCGCCGAAACGACCGTCGAACTGGGTTCGGGCGAAAGCTTCATGATCGCCGGACTGCTGAACAACCGTTCGATCGGCGCGATCGACAAGATTCCGGGGCTCGGCGACATTCCCGTGCTGGGCACGCTGTTCAAATCGGACAGCTTCCGCCGCGGCGAGACCGAACTGGTGATCGTCGTGACCCCCTATCTGGTCCAGCCCGTATCGGCGAACGACATCAAGCTGCCGACCGACGCCTTCCAGGATTCGGACGACCTGCAACGCCTTCTCCTCGGGCAAACCAGCAATGGCGTGACCGGCGGCGACCGGCCGAAGCCGCGGCTCGACACCAGCGTTGGCGATGTCGATCGCCCGCGCGGCACCGGCGATGCGTCGCCGGGCTTCAGCATCAAGTGACGCGGCGGATTTCAGGAGCAAAGTGATGAAGAAAATCGCAACTTGGACGATCCTGGCTTTTGCCACGTCGCTCGCGGGCTGCACGGGCGCTGCCTACAGCAACCGCAGTCTTGATTCGGTGCACCAGCCGGTCGTTCGCAACAGCATCTATCAATTCGATGTCGCCGCCTCGAACGGCGAACTGCCGCCCAGCGAACAGGGCCGTCTGCAAGGTTGGCTCGACGCGATGGGTGTCCGCTATGGCGACCGCGTCGCGATCGAGGATGGCTCGGCCTATGGCGCCGGATCGGCCCAGGCCACCGTCCGTTCGATGGTCGAACGCCGCGGGCTATTGCTCAGCAGCGACGTTCCGGTGACCACCGGCGCGGTGCCGCAGGACCATCTCCGCATCATCGTCACCCGCGCGGCGGCCTTTGTGCCGGGCTGCCCGAACTGGGCCAGCAATTCGTCGTTCAATCCCGTCAATGCGACGTCGTCGAATTATGGCTGCTCGGTCAACAGCAACATCGCCTCGATGGTTGCCGATCCGAACGACCTGATCCGCGGCGCCAGCGCCTCGGGCAATGATTCGGCGGCAGCGACACGCGCGATCAAAACCTATCGCACCAAACCTCAAACCGGCGCTGGCGGACTGACCAACGTCTCAACGAGCGGAGACGGCAAGTGAACGCTCCTTTCAAATCCGCAGGTCTGCGCGACCCCTTCAACGCCTTCGTCTGCGACGACGACACGCTGGAGCTGATCCGCGCCGCCGCCAACGACATGGGCTGGCCCATCGAAAAATGTAACAAGGGCGGCCTGCGCAACGCCGTGCAGTCCTTGTCGGTGTCGGCAAGCCCCAACATCCTGTTCGTCGACATGTCGGAATCGGGCGACCCGATCAACGACATCAATGCGCTCGCCGAAGTCTGCGAACCCGGCACGGTGGTCATCGCCGCCGGCCAGGTGAACGACGTCCGGCTGTACCGCGATCTTCTGTCGTCGGGTATTCAGGACTATCTGCTGAAGCCGCTGTCGCTCGAACAGGTCCGCGAATCGCTGACCATGGCCCAGGCGATGCTCACCGCTCCGAAACACGCCGACATGCATGACGACAAGCCGCATCACATGATGGCCGTCGTCGGCGTGCGCGGCGGGGTCGGCGCCTCGCTGGTTTCGACCTCGCTCGCATGGGCGATCAGCGAACAGGCGGGCCGCCAGACAGCGCTGCTCGACCTCGACGTCCATTTCGGCACCGGCGCGCTGACGCTCGACCTCGAACCCGGCCGCGGCCTGATCGACGCGATCGACAACCCCAGCCGCATCGACGGCCTGTTCATCGAGCGCGCGATGGTGCGCGCTTCGGACAAGCTCAGCCTGCTGTCGGCCGAGGCGCCGATCCACCAGCCAGTGATGACCGACGGCTCGGCCTTTTTCCAGCTTGAGGAAGAACTTCGCGGCGCGTTCGAGATGACGATCGTCGACATCCCGCGCCAGGTCCTGATCCCCTTCCCGCACCTGGTGTCGGAAGCGGGCACGATCCTGCTGGTCAGCGACGTGACGCTTGCCGCGGCGCGCGACACGATCCGCCTGCTGTCTTGGTTCAAACAGAATGTGCCGGGCGCGCGCGTCATCCTCGTCGCGAACAAGTTTCAGAACGCCATCGGCGAACTGTCGCGCAAGGAATTTGAATCGTCGATCGAACGCCAGATCGACATCGTCATTCCGTTCGATCCCAAAATGGTCAGCCAGTCGGCAAAGCTCGGCAAATCCTATGCAGAAATCTGCAAGGGAACGAAGTCGGCGCAGGTCTGGACGAACCTGATGCGGCTCATTCTCGACGGCGCCGATGTCGAAGCCGAAGAGGCCCAGATCGCCGCGGCCAAGGGCAAATCGGGCGGCTCGCTGCTCGGCAAGCTTGGCCTGATGACCAAAAAGGGCACGAAACAGGCGGCATGACGGCGCGCCTGACGCGCCGTCACCACCACCAGCGATAGAAGCGGACATCAGCCAGCCATGAATCTGCCAGTCATCCTTATCATCGCCGGGGCCTTTGTGGCCTTTGCCCTTATCGTCATCCTGCTTGGCGGGCCGTCGGCCGGCAAGGCGAAGACGCGGCGACTGGCGATGGTCAAGGACCGTCACGCGGCGTCCACCGAAGCGGTGGTGGCAGCGCAGATGCGCAAGACGATTGCATCGGCGCAGGGCCAGTCGACGCTGACCAACCTGCTCCCACGTCGGGAGGAACTGGAAAAGCGGATACGCCGGACCGGCAAGGGCTGGACGGTGAGCCAGTATATGTTCGCGTCGATGGCCTTGTTCGTCGTCGTTACCGGCGCCCTGCTGGCGCTGCGTGCACCGATGCTGATGGCCGGCCTCGTCGGATTGATGATCAGCCTGGGCCTGCCCTACATGATTGTCGGCATGGCGATCAAAAAGCGCGTCAAGAAATTCAACGCGCGCTTTCCCGATGCCATCGACCTGCTGGTGCGCGGCCTGAAATCCGGCCTGCCCGTCACCGAAACATTTCAGGTGGTGAGCCAGGAGCTTCCGGGCCCGGTCGGCGAGGAATTCAAGGGCGTCGTCGAACGCATCCGTATCGGCAACACGATGGAAGCGGCGTTGCAGGAATCGGCCGACATGCTCGGAACGCCCGAATTCCAATTCTTCTGCATCACGATCCAGATCCAGCGCGAAACGGGCGGCAATCTGGCCGAGACGCTCGCCAACCTGTCCGAAGTCCTGCGCAAGCGCGCGCAGATGAAGCTGAAGATCAAGGCGATGTCGTCGGAAGCGAAGGCGTCCGCCTATATCGTCGGCGCCCTGCCCTTTTTCGTGTTCGGCGTCGTCTGGTCGATGAACCCCAGCTATCTGGCCGGTTTCTTCACCGAACAGCGTCTGATTGTCACGGGTCTGGGCGGCCTCGTCTGGATGAGCATCGGTGCCGGCATCATGGCTAAGATGATCAGTTTTGAAATTTGAAGGGGCAGGACAAGTGAACAGCAGTCTCCTTCTTTCCTCGGCATTCACCGGCACGCCCGCGGGACCGATGGTCCTTGGCGTCGACGTCGTGTGGGCGGGCACGATGCTCGCCGCGGTCGGCGTCTTCGCCGTGCTGTTCGCGATCTACAACGCGCTCACGGTTCGCAATCCGATGACCAAGCGGGTCAAGGCGCTGAACGAACGCCGCGAACAGCTCAAGGCCGGCATCACCGCCTCGACCGCGAAACGCCGCGCCCGGTTGGTCCGCAAAAACCAACATGCTGACAAGATGCGCACCTTCCTGGGCAAGCTCCAGGTGTTGCAGGAAGAACAGATCAAGGACGTCCAGCAAAAACTGGCGCAGGCGGGTATCCGGTCGAAGGATCTGGCCGTCGCCGTGATTTTCGGCCGCATGGTCCTGCCGATCGTCTTTGGCGGTCTCGCCGCCTTCCTGATCTATGGCCTCGACATGTGGCCCGACATGACGCCGTTCAAACGGTCGGGCATCACGATGGGCGCGCTGCTCCTCGGCTACAAGGCACCCGACCTGTTTGTGCAGAACAAGCGCCAGAAGCGCACCGACGCGATCCGCAAGGGTCTGCCCGATGCGCTCGACCTGCTCGTCATCTGCGCCGAGGCCGGACTGACCGTCGACAGCGCCTTCTCGCGGGTGTCAAAGGAGCTGGGCCGCGCCTATCCCGAACTGGGCGAAGAATTTGCCCTGACCTCGATCGAGCTCGGCTTTTTGACCGAACGGCGCCAGGCGTTTGAAAATCTTGCCTATCGGGTCAATCTGGAATCGGTGAAAGGCGTCGTCACCACCATGATCCAGACCGAAAAATACGGCACGCCGCTCGCCAGCGCGCTGCGCGTGCTGTCGGCGGAGTTCCGCAACGAACGCATGATGCGCGCCGAAGAAAAGGCCGCGCGCCTGCCCGCGATCATGACGGTTCCGCTGATCCTGTTCATTCTGCCGGTGCTGTTCATCGTCATTTTGGGGCCCGCGTCCTGCGCGCTCAGCGACGCGCTCTCGGGCGGCAGCTTCGGCGGCGGCTGATCCCGCAGCAACCCATGACAAAGGAGGGGCGGGAGCGATCCCGCCCCTTTTTCGTTCAGCCGACCTGCTGTTCGATCGCGCCAAAAATGCTGTGGTGACGGTCGTCATCCATCCAGATGCGAACGGTGTCGCCCTTTTGCATGAAGGGGGTTTTCGGCTCGCCCTGCTGGATCGTTTCGACCGTCCGCACTTCTGCCAGGCAGCTGTAACCCAGCCCGCCCGCGCTGATCGGCTTGCCCGGCCCGCCGTCGGCATCGCGGTTCGACACGGTGCCCGACCCGATGATCGTGCCGGCCCCCAGATCGCGCGTTTTCGCGGCATGTGCGATCAGCGCACCGAAATCAAAGGTCATGTCGACGCCCGCATCGGCGCGCCCCAGCGGCTGGCCGTTGAGGTCGACGCACAAGGCGCCGTGCAGCTTGCCGTCCTTCCAGCGGTCGCCGAGCGCATCGGGCGTCACGAACACCGGCGACATCGCACTCGACGGCTTCGACTGGAAAAAACCAAAGCCCTTGGCGAGTTCGGCCGGGATCAGGCCGCGAAGCGAAACGTCGTTGGTAAGCCCGACGAGCAATATCTTGTCGCGCGCCGTCACCGCGTCGATGCCGGCGGGCACGTCGCCCGTCACGACGACGATCTCGGCTTCCATGTCGCATCCCCATGCCGGGTCGCCCAGCGGGATCGGATCGCGCGGGCCCAGAAAGGCGTCGCTGCCCCCCTGATACATCAGCGGATCGTGCCAGAAACTGTCTGGCATTTCGGCGCCCCGCGCCTGCCGCACCAGCGCGACATGGTTCACATAGGCGCTGCCGTCGGCCCATTGATAGGCGCGCGGCAACGGCGATGCGGCGTCGCGTTCGTGGAACCGCTCCTTGGGAATGGCGTCATGGTTCAGGTCTTCGGCCAGCGCGGCAAGGCGCGGCGCGGCATAGGCCCAATTGTCGAGCGCCGCCTGCATGGTCGGGACGATCTGCCCCGCGTCGGCATACCAGGCAAGGTCGTCCGAAACGACGACAAGGCGGCCGTCACGGCCTTTTTTGAGCGATGCTAGCTTCACGAATTTTCCTTTTCCTGACGATGCGGCTGGACCGACATCGCCTGAAAAGGAGCGACAATCAGCGCGACGTCGTGATCGATGCGAAACAGGTAAAGCCGCTCTGCCCCGCCTGCAAGCGCCGGATATACTGAAGATAGGCCTGCGACTGGTTATAGGTCGTTCCCGGCAGCGTCTGACCGCGGAACGCGCGCTTCACTTCCTCGCCCGTGAACGGCCGCGCCGAACCGGGGAAAGCCCCCTTGGTGCCCGGCGGGACCAGCTTGCCCGCGGTGTCGATATATTTCCCGGCGCCGGTCGGCCCGGGCACGGGAATCTGGCAATTCATGACCGAAACGGCGGTCTGCGCAAAGGCAGGACGGATCGTCAGCGCGGCCGAGACACCGACGGCGCCAAGCGCCAGCATATGGCGGCGCGTGGGAATGGTCTCTCCGGTCTCGCCGGTTTCTGCGGGCTGGTCGCTGGCATCCATCACGCGCGCATAACCCAATGATGGCGCAAGGAAAAGCAAAAGACCGCCGCCGCGTTCGGCCTTCCCGCTTTGGGACATTCGCAAATGACGCGTTAATTGCCCTAAACATCCTTGCGTCCCGCCACCGCTTCGTGCGACGCCCGCCGCGATGTTCGATCGTTTGTCCAGCCTGGTCATCGCCCTGACGCTCGTCGCCATTGCGGCCATCTTTGCCGCGCTTTCCGGGGGCGACCCGCTGTCGATCGCGATCATGCTGGTTGCCGGTTTCGTCGCGGCCGCCACCGTTTACAGCGCGCTGCCCGCGCCGCTGCCGGACATGCAGGGTGGCAGCGCGCCGCCCTTGGCGGAAACGCCCGCCATATCGCTGCTTCGCCATCCCGACTTCGCGCATTGGGTGGACCAGGAAAAGGAACCGCTGATCGGCACGGCCGACAATATCGTCACCATCGCCAATGATGCCGCAATCCGGCTCCTCGGTCGGCATATCGTGGGCGCCGACGTCCGCACCGCGATCCGCCATCCCGCCGCGACCGACTGGCTGTCGCGTATCGACGGCAACGCGCCGCTCGAAACGATCAGCCTGATCGACTTCCCGCGTCCGGGGCAGCGTTGGACGATGCGGACCGCGGTGCTTGCCGGAAGCGAGCGGATCATCTTTCTGTCCGATCGTTCGGCGATCGACGCCGCCGACCGGATGCGGTCCGATTTCGTCGCCAACGCCAGCCACGAACTGCGCACGCCCCTCGCCGCCATTCTCGGCTATGTCGAAACATTGCAGGAGATGAACGGCGAAGCCGACGCGCCGACGCGCAACCGCTTTTTGTCGATCATCGATCGCGAGGCGCGGCGGATGCAACAGCTGGTCATCGACCTTCTGTCGATCTCGCGCGTCGAGGCCGACCGATTTCGGCGGCCGACGACGCCCGTCGATCTGGCAAATATCGTCCGCACCACGATCGCGCAGCTGCGCGACAGCGAACAGGCGCGCGCAAAGGATATTGCGCCCCGGATCGGCGACGACCCCGCACCGATGCTGGGCGATGAAGCCCAGTTGAAGCAGCTGGCGCACAACATCATTTCCAACGCCATGAAATATGGTCACGCCGATACGCCGGTCACCGTCGAACTTGTCCGCGAGGGGCGGCGCGTCCGCTTGTCGGTCAGTGACGAAGGCGACGGGATCGCCCCCGATCACCTGCCGCGGCTGACCGAACGTTTCTACCGCGTCGACGAAGCGCGCAGCCGTTCGGTGGGCGGGACCGGCCTTGGCCTTGCCATCGTCAAGCACATCAGCGAGCGGCATCAGGGCCAGCTCGACATCGAAAGCGAAGTCGGCAAGGGAACGCGCGTTTCGGTGACATTCCCACTGTCGGGCGACAGCTAAGTCGCGGTCGTCAAAGCGTGAATCTGGCCTTATCCTTGACTTTTGGCCCAATCGCGCCCATCTTGGGCGGGCTATCGTCGCCTGCGACGGATTTTTTTGCCTGATTGGCGGACACTTCCATCTTCACGCTACCTGGCGCCATCGGCATGAGCCGGTGGTAACTCCGCTTCCGTGAAAGGAACGACCCATGCCCATCGGCACCGTAAAATTCTTCAACACCGAAAAAGGCTATGGCTTCATCGCCAATGAGGACGGCTCGGGCGACAGCTTCGTCCACATCACCGCCCTCGAACGCGCCGGGATGTCGACGCTGAACAAGGATCAGCGCGTTTCCTATGACCTGGAAACCGACCAGCGCGGCAAGGTTGCCGCCGTCAACATCCAGCAGGCCTGATCTTTTGGCGAAAGAGGAGCTTTTGACCCTCGACGGCCAGATCGATGAAATTCTTCCCGACGGACGTTTCGGCGTCATTCTGGAAAATGATCATCGGATCATCGCTTACACGGCAGGCCGGATGCGACGTTTTCGCATCCGGTCCGTCGTTGGCGATGCCGTCCGCGTCGAAATGACGCCCTATGACCTGACCAAGGGCCGTATCGTGTATCGCGACCGCGGCGCTGGTCCGGCTGGCGGCGGCCCCCGCAAGGGCAACCGTCGTTGACGCCAACAACGAAAATAAAAGAAAAATTACAGGATATTATGAACTTTAAATTGAATGCATTCCCCTCTCTTCTCCGGCCTTATTCCGCCATCGAGGCGCAGGCCGACAAAGCAGAACGGCGATCGCCGACGCTGTCGCGGCGCGAACTGCGCCGCCTCATTGCCCAAATGGTCGACTAAACTCTCCAGGCCGACCCTCCACTTCTCAATCCAAGGATTTCCGCCATGTCGAACACCAGCGATTTCTACCTGATCCAGGCGGACAAATGCGCGTCCGACGCGGCGGAAAGCACATTGTCGCAGGTCCGCGACCGCAATTTGCGCGCCGAACAGGCGTGGCGCACGATGGCCGAACGTCTGATCCAGACCGAAGCCACGCGCGCGCGACAGGTTGCGGCCGCCGCGGCCCGGATCGAAGCGAATGCGGCCGCCGACTGACGATTTTCGTCAGTCGATGCTCTCCAGCAATTCTCCGATCTTTCCGAACATCTCGTCGATCTGCGTCTTTTCGACGATCAGCGGCGGCGACAGCGCGATGATGTCGCCGGTCGCGCGAACGAGCAATCCCTCGTCGAAACAGGCGTGAAACAACTCCATCGCGCGCGCCGTCGGCGCGCCTGCGCGCGGTTCGAGCTCAATTCCCGCGACCAGACCGATCGTCCGGATGTCGATGACATGGCGGCGGCCCTTCAGGCTATGAGCCGCATCTTCCCAATAGGCGCCAAGCGCGTTCGCCTTGTCGAACAGGCCGTCGCGCGCATAAAGATCCAGCGTGGCAAGTCCCGCGGCGCTCGCGAGCGGATGCCCCGAATAGGTGTAGCCATGGAATAATTCGATGCCGCCCGGCACGCTGTCGAGCACCGCATCGTGGAGGTCGCGCCGCACCGCGACCGCGCCCATCGGCACCGCAGCATTGGTCAGCCCCTTTGCCATCGTGATGATGTCGGGCGTCACCCCCCATTGCCCCGCGGCCGTGGCGCCGCCGACGCGGCCGAACGCCGTGATGACTTCGTCGAAGATCAGGATGATGCGGTGGCGGTCGCAAATTTCGCGCAGCCGCCGAAGATAGTTCACGGGCGGGATCAGGACGCCCGTCGATCCTGCCATTGGCTCGACGATCACCGCCGCGATCGTGTCGGCGCCGTGCAGGTCGACCAGCCGCTGGAGGTCGTCGGCCAGCTCGGCGCCGTGCGCGGGAAAACCGCGCGCGAAGGCGTTGCGGCCGATATCGTGGGTGTGACGCAGATGATCGACGCCGGGAAGCCCGCCGCCGAACGCCCGGCGATTGTTGACCAGCCCCCCGACGCTGATCCCGCCGAAGCCGGTGCCATGATAGCCGCGCTCGCGCCCGATCAGCCGCGTGCGCGTCCCCTGCCCCTTCGCCCGCTGCACCGCGAGCGCGATCTTCAGCGCGCTGTCTACCGACTCCGACCCGCTGTTGGTGAAGAATATCCGGTCGAGTCCTTCGGGCATCAGCGCCGCCAACCGCTGCGCCAGCGCGAAAGGCAGCGGGTGCCCGAGTTGGAAAGTCGGCGCGAAATCGAGCGTTGCCGCTGCCTTGGCGATTGCATCGGTGATTTCGGCGCGACAATGGCCGGCGTTGCTGCACCACAGCCCCGACGTCCCGTCGAGGATCGTTCGCCCGTCGCTGGACTGGTAGTGCATCCCGCTGGCCGACACGAGCTGGCGCGGGTTCGCCTTGTACGACCGATTGGCCGTGAACGGCATCCAGAATGACGCCATTTGGTCGTTTTCACCCCGCATCGCGATCTCCTTCAAACATGTCATTGCAAGGATCCCAGCAACGAAGCAATCTCCAGCCCTCGGCCGAAGCTGTGGTCGAGGGTTGGAGATTGCTTCGCTTCGCTCGCAATGACAACGGGCTTTCGCACGATCAAACGATCCAGCATATAATCATGCCGAAATTGGCCGAACAGCGCCCCCCTCTGGCGCTCCCCCACGGCTTGCGATACGCTGCCCGCTCCATAACGGGCCGACTCCTTGGCCCAATCGGGGGCGCATGTCAGTCAATCTGGAACAATGGATCAGCGACCATAATATCGACGAAGTCGAATGTATCGTCCCCGACATCAACGGGGTTCAGCGCGGCAAGGTGCTGCCGGCCAAGAAGTTCCTGTCGTCGGTCAAGGACAAGTCGCTGCGCATTCCGGGCAGCGTGTTCATCTGTACGATCGACGGTCACTATCCGGAGGACATCGACGACATCTGGGACAAGGACCCCGACAAGATATTGATTGCCGATCCCGATACGATCTGCGTCGCGCCGGGCTTCACCTCGCCCACCGCCTTTGTCATCGCCGATGCCTATAACGGCGATGGCAGCGAGGTCGACATCGCGCCGCGCACGATCCTGAAGAAAGTCCTCGGCCTCTACGCTGAAAAGGGCTGGAAACCGATCATCGCGCCGGAGGTCGAATTCTACCTCGTCTCGCAGAACGCCGACCCCGATTTCCCGCTGACCCCGCCCGTCGGCCAGTCGGGGCGCAGCGAAACCGCGAGCCAGCCTTATGGGCTGGAGGCGATGAACGAATATGAGGATATCATCGATCATATCTATGACGATTGCGAGCTGATGGGGCTCGATATCGACACGATGATCCACGAAATGGGCGCCGCGCAGCTGGAGGTGAATTTCGAGCATGGCGACCCGCTGCGCCTCGCCGACGAGGTGTTTCTGTTCAAGCGCGTCGTGCGCAACGTCGCGAAACAGCACAGCGTTTACGCGACCTTCATGGCGAACCCGATGGCAGGCCAGCCGGGCAGCGCGATGCATATCCACCAATCGGTGGTCGACGCCGCGACCGGCAAGAACCTGTTTTCCACCGCCAACGGGCGCGATAGCGCGATGTTCCGCAGCTATATTGCGGGCCTCGTGCGCTACATGCCGCAAATCTCGCCTTTGTGGGCGCCCAATGTGAACAGTTTCCGCCGTATGCGCCCCGACAGCGCGGCGCCGATCAACGTCCAGTGGGGCGAAGACAATCGCTCGTGCGGATTTCGCGTGCCGATTTCCGACAAGGCCAACCGCCGCGTCGAAAACCGCCTGCCGGGCGCTGACAGCAACCCCTATCTCGCCATCGCGGCGTCGCTGATCTGCGGCTATATCGGGATGGTCGATCGGATGGTGCCGGCGAAGCCGATCACCGGCAGTGCCTATAACCGCGCACGCACCCTGCCGCGCACGCTCGAAGCCGCGCTCGACCGCTTCGCTTCGTGCAAGAAGGTGCGCAACCTGCTGGGCGACGATTTTTTTGAAATCTTCTTTGCGGTCAAGGATTATGAACTGTTCAACTACCAGTCGGTGGTGTCGAGCTGGGAACGCGAACATCTGTTGATGCGGGTCTGATCCGGGCACCCGCCGTGACCGATCCGCTCGCCAACAGCTATTATGCCGCGACCGCGCATCGCTGGCGTTCGGCCTATGACATGGGCGAAGAGCTTTCGTTCGACGTCGCGGTCATCGGCGGCGGCTTCACCGGCCTGTCCGCGGCGCTGGCCTGCGCCGAACGCGGTTTTTCGGTGGTTTTGGTCGAGCGCGAGCATATCGGCTTCGGTGCATCGGGGCGTAACGGCGGGCAATTGATACCGGGCCTTCGCTGGACCGCCTCCGAACTCGAATCCGAATTTGGCCGCGATCGTGCCGACGCCTTGTTCGACCTGTGCTGGCGCAGCAATCGCGTCGAGGCGCGGATCGCCAAACATGGCATCGATTGCGACCTGAAGCCCGGCCATCTGGAGGCGGCGTGGACGCCAAAGGATTTCGACGCGATGCAGCGCGAAGCCGCCTTCCTGGACAAGCGTTTCGGCTATCAAAGCCATATCGTCGCGAAGCAGGATATGGCGGTCCATATCGCCAGCCCCCTCTATCATGGCGGTGTCCATGATCCGCAGGGCGGGCATTTCCACCCGCTCAACTATGCAATCGGTCTGGCGCAGGCTGCGCAACGGGCCGGTGTCTGCATTCTCGAAAATGAACGGGTCTATCGCATCACCGACAATCGCGCCGGTCCCGGCTTGATCACCGATCGGGCGCATATCGCCGCGCACTACATCATCGACGCAACCGACAGCTGGATCGGGCATGTCGAGCCCGATCTCGGCCGCTACACCGTGCCGATCATGAACTATAATATCGCGACAGCCCCGCTTGCGAACGCCGATGAGCTGCTCCCCAGCGACGCGGCGGTCGCGGACAGCCGGTTCGTCCTCAACTATTTCCGCCTGTCGGCCGACAGGCGCCTGATCTTTGGCGGGGGAGAGCGTTATTCGCAGACCCCGCCGCGCGACATCGCCGCGTTCGTCCGGCCTTTCATGGCCGAAGTCTTTCCGCAGATCGCCGACGCGCCGATCGACTATGGCTGGGGCGGCGCGGTCGCCGTGACGATGAACCGCCTGCCGCACATCGGGCGGCGCGGGAACGTCTTTTTTGCGCATGGGTTTTCGGGTCACGGCGCGTTGGTAACGACGATCGCGGGCGAATTGATTGCCGAAGCGGTGGCTGGGATCGCGGAACGCTTCGACCTTCTCGCTAACCTGCCCGCTCGCCCCTTTCCCGGCGGCAAGTGGCTGCGCCGTCCGCTCGCAACGCTGGGGCTGCTCTATTACGCGCTGAAGGACCGGCTCGGATGATCGCCGCGGCCGCCATCGCCCGCCTTGCCGCGCGCGAAGCGAACCATTTTCGCGCCGCCAATCCCCGCGCTTTCGCGCATCATGCGGCGGCGACGGGCTGGTTCCAGTCGGTCCCCTTCCACTGGATGCGCGACTGGCCCAGCCCCGTGCCTATCGTCGCCGCGTCGGCCACCGGCGCCACACTGACCAGCATCGACGAGCAGACCTACGATGATTTCTGCCTTGGCGACACGGCAAGCCTGTTCGGCCACTCGCCGCCCGCCCTGGCCGTCGCGCTGGCACAGCAGGCGAGCCAGGGGCTGAGCTACATGCTCCCGACGACCCGCGGCGCGGCGCTGGCCGATCGTCTCGCGGCGATGTTCGGCCTCCCCCAATGGCAGGTCACCACGACCGCCAGCGAGGCCAATCGCGCCGTCATCCGTTGGTGCCGCGGGATCAGCGGACGGCCGAAAATCCTGACGTTCAACGGCGCCTATCATGGCGCGGTCGATGATGCGTTCGTCGACCTCAACGGCGGCGTGCCGACGATGCGCGCAAGCCTGGTCGGCCAGGTCCATGATCTTCGCGACACCACCACGGTGATCGAGTTCAACGACGAAGAGGCGCTTGCAACTGCGTTGCGCGGCGGCGACATCGCGTGCGTGCTCGCCGAGCCGGTGATGACCAATGTCGGCATGGTTCGGGACGCGCCGGGCTTTCTGGCGACGCTGCGCAAACTCTGCGACGAAACGGGCACGCTGCTCGTCTTCGACGAAACCCACACCATCTCCTCGGGCTATGGCGGCCATGGCGTCGCGCATGGCCCCGCGCCCGACCTGATGGTCGTCGGCAAGTCGATCGGCGGCGGCGTCCCCTGCGCGGTTTACGGCTTCTCGGCCGAAGTCGCCGAACGCATGGCGGCGCTCAACACATCGCGTCCTTCGGGGCATAGCGGCATCGGCACGACTTTGTCGGCCAACGCGCTCGCGATCACCGCAATGGATATGATGCTATCCGACGTCATCACGCCCGCCGCCTACGATCCTATGCTGCGCGGCGCGGCACGACTGGTCGCGGGGCTGGAGCAGGAAATCGCCGCTGCCGATCTCGACTGGCATGTGACGCAGGTCGGCGCCCGCGTCGAGTTCCTGACCTGCCCCACCCCGCCGCGCGATGGCGGCGAGGCGAAAGCGGCGATGAATCCCGAACTTGAGGCGGCGATCCACCTCTTCCTCGCCAACCGCGGGATTTTGCTGGCGCCGTTTCACAATATGATGTTGGTGAGCCCGGTTACCACGGGCGATCAGATCGATCGGCTGGTCGGCGCTTTCGCCGACTGCGTGCGCGCATTGAAGGAGTAGAGGGGCGATGTCGAAATCATCGGGCGTGGTCGCGGGCCGTGCAGAGGCGGAGGCTTTTTTCAAGGCCAATCCCGACGTCGATTCGATCGAAATGATCTACACCGATTTCGGCGGCGTTCCGCGCGGCAAGCGGCTGCGCCAGCATGAAGTGCTCGCCGTCTATGACAGCGGCCGCATGTTCCCCGGCTCGATCACCGTCGTCGACATCACCGGACAGGATACGGTCGAAACCGGCCTCGTCTGGGAAGATGGCGACGCCGACCGATCGATGAAGCCGATCCCGGGCACGCTCGTCCGCACGCCGTGGGGCGGCGAGACGGCCGCGCAATTCCTCGTCGATTTCTACGAGCTTGACGGCACCCCGCACGACCTCGATCCGCGGCATGTGCTGGGCCGCGTCATCGACCGCTATGTCGCCGACGGCCTTACCCCCGTCCTCGCGGTCGAGCTCGAATTCTACCTCGTCGACCCGCGCCGCGCCCGCGACGGCTCCATTCGCCCCGCCCGTCCCGGCTACAGCCGCGACACCCCGCGTAATGTCGAGGTCTATGGCCTGCGCGAACTCGACGACTTCCGCCCCTTCTTCGATGCCCTTTATGCGGCGACCGACGTGCAGGGCTTGCCGCTCGAAAGCGCGATCTCCGAATTTGCGCCCGGCCAGTTCGAGCTGACGCTGCGCCACAAGCCCGACGCCCTACGCGCCTGCGACGATGCAATCATGTACAAGCGGCTCGTCAAGGCCATCGCGCAGCAACAGGGGCTGGAGGCGACCTTCATGGCAAAGCCCTTCGCCGATCAGGCGGGCAGCGGCATGCACATCCATGTCTCGGTCGACGATCGGGCGGGCAGCAACATCTTCGCCAGCGACGATCCAGAGGGCACTCCTGCGCTGCGCCATGCGATCGGCGGCATGATCGGCAGCGTCGGCGACGGCTTTGCGCTCTTTGCCCCCCATGCGAACAGCTATCGGCGGTTCAAGGCAAACAGCTATGCTCCCGTCGCGCCAACCTGGGGTGTCAACAACCGCACCGTTTCGTTCCGCATTCCCGCGGGACCGCCGCCGAGCCGCCATGTGGAGCATCGCGCATGCGGCGCCGATGCCAACCCCTATCTTGCGGTCGCCGCCGTGCTCGCCGGTATGCATCACGGCATGACGAACAAGGTCGACCCGGGCGCCGCGGTCGTCGGCAACGGTTATGACCGCGACAACAGCGGCGACGACAAGCCGCCGTCAAACTGGTTCGCCGCGGTCGATCGCTTCCACGCGTCGGCGCTGATGCGCCATTATCTGGGGGACCGTTTCGTCGACATGTTCAGCATCGTGAAACGCGTCGAGCAGGATAATTATTTCAGCGTCGTGCCGACGCTCGACTATGACTGGTATCTGCGCAATGCCTGATCGTTGGAACATAGTTTCAAAGATTCTTGGTGCAGCGCAAAATAACCTCTTTTCAAGCCGCGTTTATTGAGTCAGCTTGGCGTCGCAAACAGGGAGGCAGCACATGGACCCGATCGAATTAATCAAGCAAACCCGTGGACGTCGTTCGCTCCTCCAGGCGATGGGCGTCGCGGCGATCGGGATCAGCTTCGGCGGCCTTGCGGCATGTAGCAAGGAGGGCGGCAAGAAACTCGCCAATGGCGAGGAAGCCAAGCTCAACTTTTATAACTGGGACACCTATATCGGCGAGAATACGCTCGACAATTTCAAGGAAGCCACCGGCGTCGACGTCACGATGGATTTGTTCGACAGCAACGACGTGCTGTTCGCGAAGTTCAAGGCGGGCAATCCCGGTTATGACGTCATCGTGCCGTCGAACGACTTTGTCGAACGGATGAGCAAGGCCGACATGTTGTTGCCGCTCGACCACAGCCTGATCCCGAACAAGAAGAATATCGACCCGGCCTACATCAACGTCGAATATGACCTGCAACGCAAATTTTCGATGCCCTACACCTGGCTCGCGCTCGGCATTGGCTATCGCAAGTCGAAAGTGTCGGCGACGCCCGACAGCTGGAAAGTTCTGTTCGACAGTCCCGAATATGCCGGACGCATCGCCTGGTTGTCCGAAGCGGGCGACATGTTCCGCCTCTATGGCAAATATCTGGGCAAATCGGTCAACGCGCTGACGCCCGCCGACATTGCGACGATCGAAGCGATGATGATCAAGCAAAAGCCCAATGTGAAGAAATTCCACGAGGATGACGGGCAGGACCTGCTGCTCAAGGGCGACGTCGATGTCGTGCTCGAATATAATGGCGACATTGCGCAGGCGATGGTCGAAGACAAGGACATCGACTTTGTGGTGCCAAAGGAAGGCAGCCAGCTCAATTCGGACAATCTGTGCATCCCGAAGGGCGCGCCGCATCCCAAAAATGCCCACGCCTTCATCAACTATATCCTCGATGCCCAGGTCGACAAGGAAATCACCGAGACGATCCTCTATCCAACCCCCAATGCGGCCGCGAAGGCGTTGATGCCCGACAGTTACAAGAACAACCCGGTCATCTTCCCGCCCGCCGAAGCCTTGGCGAAATGCGAATATGCGCGCTTCAACCCCGAACTGCAGCCGCTTTACGAAGAGGCGTTTACGCGCGTCCGGGCGGCCTGACGGCCTGAAGGAGGCATTGGGGGGTGGCCGAACAGGATTGGAAAACGAACAGGGGGGTGTTTGCGGCGGTGTCGCTGCCGACGCTCCTTTGGGTCATCCTCTTCTTCCTCATCCCGATGGCGATCGTCTGGCTTTACAGCTTCGGCGAGAATAAGGGCCTGACCGAAATCGACATTTCGGGCACGCTCGACAATTACAAGCGCGCGACCGAGTGGCTCTACCTGACCATTTTCGGCAAAAGTTTCGCGGTCGCGGCGCTGGTCACCCTGATCTGCCTGATCGTCGGCTTCCCCGTCGCCATGGCAATCACCTTCGCGAGCGAGAAATGGCGGCCGTGGCTGCTGCTCGGCATCATGCTGCCCTTCTGGACCAACTTGCTCATCCGCACCTATGCGTTGATGATGCTGCTCGGCACGCAGGGCTTCGCGAACAAGGGGCTCGGCGCGCTGTGGGAGGGGACGAGCTGGATCAAGACGCTCGTCGGGCTCCAGCCGCTCCCGACCTGGGAGCCGGTGCAACTGCTCTTCAACAATTTCGCGGTCGTGTTCGGGCTGGTCTATGTCCACCTGCCCTTCATGGTCCTGCCGCTTTACGCGGCGCTCGACCGGCTCGACCGCAGCCTGATCGAGGCGAGCCTCGACCTGGGTGCCGGGCATTTTCGCACGATCATGCGGATCGTCGTTCCGCTCGCCGCGCCGGGCATCGTGGCGGGGGTGATGATCACGCTGATCCCCGCGCTCGGTGCCTATCTGACCCCCGACCTGATGGGCGGGACCGACAGCCAGATGATCGCCAACGTTATCGAGCGCCAGTTCAAGAAGGCGAATGACTGGCCGTTCGGCGCCGCCCTTTCCTTTCTGCTCATCTATGCCATGTTCGCGCTGATCGCGATCCAGTCGATGCGCCGCAAAGTCCCGGCGGTCGGCTGATGGCCCTGTTCGCCCGCGCCCCCATAGCACCGCTGGAATATAGCCGGACGCTGTGGATGCGGCTGTGGGTCGGTGCGGTGATGGTCTTTCTCTATGCGCCACTGGTCGTGCTGATGATTTTCAGCTTCAACGACAGCAAGCGTAACGTTGTCTGGCGGGGCTTCACGACCAAATATTACGAAAAGGCGCTGGGTAACGACCAGCTTGTCGAAGCCTTGCTCAACTCGCTGACGATCGCGGCGCTCGCAACGGTCGCCAGCCTGCTGCTCGGCGCCGTCGCCGCGGTGATGCTCTGGCGTTTCCGCTTCCCGCTCAAGGGTGCGGTCGACGGCACGATTTCGCTGCCGATCATCGTTCCCGAAATTTGCCTCGGCGTCGCCTTCTTGATGTTCTTTGCCGCGGTGGGCTGGCCGACCGACCCGGTCTGGCCGTTCAACCTCGGCGCGATCACCATCGCGCACATCACTTTTTGCTTCCCCTTTGTGACGATGGTCGTGCGCTCGCGCCTCGCGACCTTCAATCGCGAACAGGAAGAAGCGGCAAAGGATCTGGGCGCCAGCGAGTGGCAGGTCTTCCGCGACGTTCTGATCCCGCACATCAAGCCCGCGCTGGTCGCCGGGGCCTTGCTGTCCTTCACGCTCAGCCTCGACGATTTCGTCATCACCTATTTCACCAGCGGCCCCGATACGATCACCTTTCCGGTAAAGGTCTATTCGATGGTCCGCTTCTCGGTGACGCCAGAGGTCAACGCCGCATCGACCCTGCTCATCATTTTGACCGTCATCCTCACCTTCGTCGCGCTCAAGGCTCAGGGCGTGAAAGCCATTGCGGAAACCCACTAACCATGACCGAACCCGCCAAACCGATCATCCAGATCCAGAATGTCTCGAAACGTTTTGGCAAAGTGACCGCGGTCGATAATGTCAGCCTCGACATCAACGCCGGCGAATTTTTCGTGCTGCTTGGGCCCTCGGGCTGCGGCAAGACGACCTTGCTGCGGATGATCGCGGGCTTCGAGCTGCCGACCGAGGGCAAGATCCTGATCGACGGACAGGATATGGCGGGCATTCCGCCGAACAAGCGCCCGGTCAACATGGTGTTCCAAAGCTATGCGGTGTTCCCGCACATGAGCGTCGCCGACAATGTCGCCTATGGCCTCAAAATCGCCGGCGTGAAGGGGGGCGAAGTCCGCGATCGGGTTGCCGAAGCACTCGAACTGGTCAAGCTGGGCGGGTTCGAGACGCGCATGCCCGACCAGATGTCGGGCGGCCAGCGCCAGCGCGTCGCGCTCGCCCGCAGCCTCGTCATGCGGCCAAAGGTGCTGCTGCTCGACGAACCCCTGTCGGCGCTCGATGCAAAGCTGCGCGCCCAGATGCAATTCGAGCTTTCGGATTTGCAGGAAAAGGTCGGCATCACTTTTGTCACCGTCACCCATGATCAGGACGAGGCGCTGTCGATGGCCTGCCGCATCGGGGTGATCAACAAGGGCGAGGTGGCCCAACTCGCAACCCCGTCGGACCTGTATGAATATCCCGCGAACCGCTTCGTCGCCGATTTCGTGGGTTCAGTGAATATTTTCGAGGGCAAGCTGATCCTCGACGAGCCCGACAAGGCCGCGGTCGACTGCCCCGGTCTCGGCAAGGTCTATCTGAACCATGGCGTCACCGGCCCGCACGGCGCCGACGTGTGGGTCGCGCTACGCCCCGAAAAAATCTATCTCCACGTTCCCGGCGCAGGCAAGGCCGTCAACGCCGCGGCACAGGACGCGCCCGACGGCCATAATTTCGCGCGCGGCAAGATCAAGGGCATGTCCTATCTCGGCGATATCACGCTGTTCGAGATCGAGCTGGAAACCGGCGCGCGTATCCGCGTCTCGCGCCCCAACCTGTCACGCCACGACCAGGAAGATTTCACCTGGGACGACAAGGTGAGCATGCACTGGCGTGCTGACAGTCCGGTGGTTTTGCTGGGGTAATCCTCCATCGTCACCCCGGACTTGATCCGGGGTCCACAGCAACACCGAAGTCATCGCACCCGGATCAAGTCCGGGATGACAAGCTAGTGAGCCGCCTTTTTTCCCGGAAGCAGGTGCAGCACGCCGACAATCACGCCGCCGAGCAACAGGCCGAAAATCCCGGCGCCACCCGCGTTGATCAGCCATTCCCACACGCCGGCGCCCGGCAAGCCGCCCGCAACCTTATGCGCGAAATCGTGCAGGCCGTGACCGATGTTGCCAATATGATATTCGTCGAGGCCGTGGAGGAAAATCTGTCCGCCGACCCACAGCATCGCCGCGGTGCCGATCAGTGCCAGCGCGGCGAGCAGCTTGGGCATGAAGGCCACCAGACCGCGCCCGATCGCACGCCGCGCGCTATTGCCTTCCTTCGCCATATGCAGTCCGATGTCGTCCATCTTCACGATCAGCCCGACGACGCCATAGACCGCAATCGTGATCGCGATCGCGACCACCGCGAGCGTTGCCGCGCGCATCGCAAAATGCTCGTCGAGCACCTCGTTCAGCGCAATCACCATGATTTCGGCGGACAAGATGAAATCGGTGCGCACCGCGCCCTTCACCATCGCCTCTTCATGGTCCTTATCGGCGACGATCTCCGCATCTTCGGCCAGGCTTGTCTTGTCCTTCTGCAAAGCATGAAGAACCTTCTCCGCCCCCTCGAAGCAAAGATAGGCGCCGCCGATCATCAACAGCGGGGTGATCGCCCATTGGGCGACCGCCGACAGCAACAACAGCGCGGGCAGGATCAGCACCAGCTTGTTGAAAATCGACCCTTTGGTGATCCGCCAGATGATGGGCAGCTCGCGGTCGGGGGTAAAGCCGGTGACATAACGCGGCGTCACCGCCGTATCGTCGACGACGACCCCCGCCGCCTTAACCCCGGCCTTCGACGCCGCCGCGCCGATATCGTCGATGCTCGCAGCGGCGACCTTGGCGATCGTCGCGATGTCGTCGAGCAGGGCAAAAAGGCCGGAGGGCATAGATTATGGGTCTTTCCTGTTTAGAGCGCGCGGAGTTTCGGCATCACTTCATCGAGAGATTTTCGGATGATGGCAACCATCTCGTCGATCTGCTGCGTCGTGATAATCAACGGCGGGCACATGACCAGGCTGTCGCGGATACCGCGCACCATCAATCCATTGGCGATACAGGCATCGCGCGCCATCGGCCCGG
>NZ_MIAM01000053.1:45266-49587 GCF_001830555.1 Sphingopyxis sp. RIFCSPHIGHO2_12_FULL_65_19
CGCGCGCCATCGGCCCGGCGGTCCCCTCGGCGCCGCCAAAGCGCGCACGCGTGTCCTTGTCGGCAACGATCTCGACCGCGCCGAGCAAGCCGACCGAGCGCGTCTCGCCGACCAACGGATGGTCGTTCAGCGTCGCCAGCGCTGTCGCCAGATGCGGTCCGGTGACGCTGCCGGTGCGTTCGACCAGCCCTTCGCGCTCGATGATCTCGATATTCTTGAGCGCGACCGCCGCCGCGACCGGATGGCCAGAGTAAGTGAAGCCATGGACGAAATCGCCGCCGGTCTTGAGAACGTCGACCACATGGCCCGCGACCGCGGTCGCCGAGATCGGCAGGTAGCCCGACGACAGTCCCTTCGCCATCGGCATCAGGTCGGGGGTAAAGCCCATCGTTTCATGCCCCCACATCTTGCCGGTGCGGCCGAAGCCGCAGATGACCTCGTCGGCGACGATCAGCAGGCCATATTTACGCGCCACGGCCTCGACCTTCGGCCAATAACCCTTGGGCGGAATGATCACCCCGCCCGCGCCTTGCACCGGCTCACCGATGAAGGCCGCGCAATTTTCCGGCCCGACCTCGATGATCTTGTCCTCGATCGCCTGCACGCAGGCGTCGCAGAACGCCTCTTCGTCCATTCCCTGCGCTTCGTTGAAGCTGTAGGGTTGGCGGACATGTTCGACACCCGCGATCGGCAGGTCGCCCTGCGCATGCATCGCCTTCATGCCGCCCAGCGACACGCCCGCAACGGTCGAGCCATGATAGGCATTCCAGCGGCTGATGAAGACGGTGCGCTTCGGCTCGCCCTTCAGCTTCCAATAATGGCGCACCATGCGGAACACCGTGTCGTTCGCCTCGCTGCCCGATGCGTTGAAGAAGATGTGCGGCAGGCGATTGCCGGTCAGCGACGCGATCTTTGCCGCCAGCGTCACCGTCGGCGGCGTCGCGGTCTTGAAAAAGGTGTTATAGAACGGCAGCTCGCGCATCTGCGTCGCCGCCGCCTCGACCAGCTCTTCGCGGCCATAACCGACATTGACGCACCAAAGCCCCGCCATCCCGTCCAGGATGCGGTGACCGTCGCCGTCATGGATATAGCAGCCCTCGGCGTGCGTGATGATACGGCTGCCGCCGAGCCGTTCGATTTCGGCCCAATCGGCCTGCGCGGGAAGGTGGTGCGCAACGTCGAGGCGGCGCAGTTCGGCGATGTCGTGATTGCGAGGCATGAAAAAACTCCTGATTGTCTGGAAACCGAAAGAAACCGGGTCCGGAAAATCAGGGCGAAAAGCTGATCCGCGCGAGATAGCGGTCATAGCGAGTGACGCGGCAGTTCATAATTCGCCTCTTAGCGCGCGTCCGAGGAGGTGGAAATAGGTCTGGCTGTCCGCATTGGCATCGGTCTGCCATTCGGGATGCCACTGCACCGCAAGCAAAGGCGCGCCATTGGGCCTTGCGCTATAAGCCTCGACCAGCCCGTCGGGTGCGCGCGCCTCGACCGCCAGCCCCGCGGCGAGGTCGCCGACCCCCTGAAAATGGACCGAGTTCACGTCGAGCGATGCCTTGTCATAGGCCGCGGCGAGCATCCCGCCGTCGACCAGTTCGACCCGGTGACGATGATCGAACATCGCGTCGAAATCGGCGCCGTCGGGTGCGTGATGAGCCAGCAATTGGTCGCTCGCCGACGTGTCGCGCCGCAACGTCCCGCCCAGCGCGACATTGATCTCCTGAAAACCCCGGCAAATGCCGAAAAGCGGGCGCTGCGCCGCGATCACCGCGTCGACCAGTTCGATCATCATGCGGTCGCGGTCGCCGTCGAACGGCCCCTCGCCCCCGCCCGGATCGCCATAAAGTGCCGGCGCAACATTCGACGGCGTGCCGGTCAGCAGGACGCCGTCGAGCCGACCGACGACCTCGGACGCGCGCATATATTCGGGCAACGACGGAATGATCAGCGCCGCGCAATCGGCATGCCGCATGGCCGCGGTGGCATAACGGTTCATTACCGCCTGCGCGAGTTCCACGCCGACCGTGCGGTTGCATGCGATGATACCGAGGACGGGGCGCTGCGACATGCCGCCACGCTGCCGATTTTAGCGCGCCAGCGCCAGCGAAATTTCAGCCATGCTGGCGCGCGAAAGCCGCCGCGGCGCCGAACAGGCCCGGCTGCGGGTGCGTGATCAGCTTCACGGGCAGCGCCGCCATGAAACCTTCAAACCGTCCCTTTTCGATGAAGCGTTCGGGAAAGCCCGATCGCACCAGGCTGTCGCGGATACGCAGACCAAGCCCGCCCGCGATGACGACGGCGCTTGCCCCTTGCGCCAGCGCCAGGTCACCCGAAACGCTGCCCAGCGAAAGGCAGAACCGATCGACCGCCGCCGCGGCCAGGCTGTCCTCGCCGCTCAGCGCCTTGGTCCAGATCGCCTTGTCGTCTAGCGGGGTCACCGCACGACCTTCGAGCATGGCAAGCGTCTCATAGATATCGACGATACCGGGGCCTGAGACGATGCGTTCGATCGACACGCGGCGGTGCCGTTTGCGCAGCCGCGCCAGGATCGCATCCTCGATGCTGTCCAGCGGCGCAAAATCGATATGCCCGCCCTCGGTCGCCTGGACCCGATAATCGCTCCCGTCGCGCCAGATATGGGCAACGCCCAGGCCGGTGCCGGGGCCGATGATGCTGATCGTCCCCGTCGCGGGCAGCGGTTCATCGGGGCCGGTCAAACGCTCGAAATAGCTGGCGTCGGCTTGTGCGACGGCATGGCCTACCGCCTCGAAATCATTGACCAGCACATGGCGGTCGACATTCAGCTTTTCGCCGATCAACGCCGGACGGATGATCCAGGGATTGTTGGTAAAGCGGATGATTTCACCGCGCGTAGGCCCCGCGATCGCAATCGCCACCGCGCGGGGCAACACCCCACCGCGCTGGCGCTCGAAATCCTGCCACGCGGTCTGAAAGCTCGCATGGTCCTTGGTGTGCAAGGTCGTCGCCTCGCCCAGCGACAGGACGCGGCCGCCCTCGACCTCGGCGATCGCAAAGCGCGCATGCGTGCCGCCAATGTCCACCGTGACGATCTGCTCGCTCATGACTCTCCCTCTCCGGTCCCGATGCGGCCGGACGTTGGATGGAATGTCGCATGCCCTCGCGCGATGCAACAAGGCATAGCTATGCGCGTCCGGGGGCCAGGATGTCGTTGCCGCCTGTAACCAGCCAGGCACCGCAACCCTTGCGCCGCCCGACCCCATATTTTTTTCCAAGGCTGCATCGCCCCCGCTCCGTCTTGTGATTGTCGCCGGACAGATGTCCCGGCCCCCGATCACAAGAGGAATCTGATGCGCAAGACCTTGCTGGCCTCCACCTGCCTAGCCACCCTCCTTTCGACCGCCGCCTATGCCGAAACGACGATCACCACCGCGACAACGGCGCCGGTGCGGACGTCGACCATCAAGACGGGCACGCCCGACGACATCAAGATCACCGCGGCAGGCTCGATCAAGCCGACGACGGCTGGGCCGGCGGTCACCATCGACAGCAATCACAAGCTGGTGAACGAAGGCACGATCGAGTTCAGCAATGTCGATGGCGCGACCGGGGTTCTCGCGGGTGCCGGCACATCGGGCGGCATCACCAATGCGGCGCCGGGCAAGATCACCATCGGCGAAACCTATGCGCCGACCGACATCGACAATGATGGCGACATCGACGGCGCCTTTGCCATCGGTTCGGGCCGCGTGGGTATCGCGACCGGCGGCGCCTTTACCGGCAATATCGTCAACAGCGGTGCGATCGCCATCGAAGGCAATGATTCGGCCGGCATCCGTCTCGGCGGCCCGCTGACCGGCAATTTCACCAACGACGGCACGATCGGCGTGCTCGGCGACCGGGCGCTTGGTGTCGGACTTCAAGACGTCACCGGCAACGTCCGCCTCGCGGGAACCATCGCGGCCACCGGGCTCGATGCAACCGGCGCGCGGCTGGCCGGCAACATCACCGGCGCGCTTGTCGTTCAGGGCAATCTGACCGCCACCGGCTATCGCTTCACCAGCCCGCCCGCCGACCCGTCGAAACTCGATGCCGACGACCTGTTGATCGGTGGCAACGCACTGTCGGTCGAAGGCAATGTGACGGGCGGCATCATCTTTGCCGCGGCGCCGAAAGACACCAAGCCCGACGACAAGGATGAGGACAAGGACGGCCTCGACGACGACAAGGAAGGGAATGCGGTCGTTCGCTCCTTCGGATCGGCGGCGGCGGTGCGCATCGGCTCGGCAACGCAGGCCGTCACAATCGGTCCCGTCGCGGGAACCGGAACGGGCTTTGGCATGAT
>NZ_MIAM01000053.1:49600-51407 GCF_001830555.1 Sphingopyxis sp. RIFCSPHIGHO2_12_FULL_65_19
GGCAACGGCATGCAGATCGGCGGCCTCGGCGGCACGGTCAATATTGCGGGCGGTATCGGCATCGGCGCGACGGGCAGCGTCCTTGCGCTGTCAAAGGATACGGCCGCCACGGCGATCCGTATCGGCAGCGGGGCGACCACCCCCGAACTTCGCAATGCGGGCAAGATCGACGCAACGACCGCGGGCAACGCAGCCAATTCGATCGCGACCGCGGTGCTTGTCGAGGCTGGCGGCAATGTTCCGTTGATCCGCAACAGCGGCACGATCAGCGCCAAGACCGGCGGCGACAATGGCACCGCGCGCGCCATCGTGGACCTGTCGGGCATGGTGGGAACGGTCGAAAACAGCGGCACGATCAGCGCCACCGGCGCCCTCGCGACCTCGGATCGCAATATCGCGATCGACCTGTCGGCGAACAATAATGGTGCTGCGGTCAAGCAGACCGCGGTGGCGACAGGCATCGCCGCGCCCAGCATCGTCGGCGATGTCCGCTTCGGCAGCGGAAACGATCTGTTCGACATTGCCGACGGCACGGTGAAGGGCAACAGCTTCTTCGGCGCCGGCGACAATCGCCTGTCGCTATCGGGCGATGCAGCCTATACCGGCAATGCCCGTTTCGGCGCCGGCAATGACGCGATGACGCTGGCGGGGACGTCGAAATTCACCGGCCTTGCCGATTTCGGCGGCGGCACCGATACGCTGACCATCGGCGGCACGTCGGTTTTTTCGGGCACCCTTGCCAATTCGCAGGGCCTGGCGGTTTCGGTCGCGGGTGGTGCGTTCGATGTCGGCGGTGCCGCGACGATCTCGTCGCTCGCGATCACCGACAAGGGCATCCTTGGCGTGATGCTCGATACCGGCAACACGGGAACCAACCTCCAGGTCACCGGCAACGCCAGCTTTGGCGCCGAATCGAAACTCGCACTGAAACTGTCGAGCATTGAAGAGGCGGAGGGCCAGCATGTCGTGCTGACTGCGGGCACGCTGACCGGCGCCAGCAACCTGACCGCGTCGCAGACGTTGCTGCCCTTCCTCTACAAGGGCACGCTGACCTCGAACGCCACCCAGCTGATCGTCGACGTGTCGCGCAAATCGACGACCGAACTCGGACTCAACCGTTCGGAATCGGGCGCATTCGATGCCGTGCTCGACGCGGTGATTGCCGACGAAAAGATCGAGGATGTGTTCCTCGGCATTACCGATGGCGCGCAATTCCGGAACCAGCTCGGCCAGATGCTGCCCGAACATGAAGGCGGCGTGTTTGAAACCGTCACATCGGGTTCGCGGGCGCTGTCGCGTTACCTTCAGGACCCCAACGCACCGTTCCAGGACGAAGGAAAATGGGGCTATTGGGTGAACCAGGCCGTGTGGGGAACGTCAAAGAGCGTCGGCGATACCGCCAGCTACGACGTCAGCGGCTGGGGCATTTCCGGCGGCGCCGAAATCAAGAGCGATATCGGCAACTTCGGCGGCTCCATCGCCTATCTCAGCGGCAAGGACGGCAACGGCAGCAATGCCAACGAGGTCAGCACCAGCCAATTTGAAGGGGCATTGCACTGGCGCCTGCGCTCGGACGGCTTCATGGCGAATGCCCGGGTTTCGGGCGCGCCGATCAGCATGAAGGGCACGCGCATCTTCCGTGCCGAAGCCGGGGCGGACGACATTGAAGAAACGATGAAGGGCAAATGGGACGGCACGTTGTGGTCGGCCTCTGGCTCGCTCGCCTATGATGCCCGTGCGGGCGGCCTCACCATCCGTCCCATGGTCGCGGTCGACTATTTCAAGCTGAAAGAAGACGGCTATCAGG
>NZ_MIAM01000053.1:51726-56253 GCF_001830555.1 Sphingopyxis sp. RIFCSPHIGHO2_12_FULL_65_19
AAGCCACATCGGCTGGGCTTTCCGTGCGAGTCTGCGGGTCGGCCTCTAGCCCCCCTGGCCGGCCCCGCCCGCGAGGGGGAAGCGTTACCCCTACCCACGCTTCCCCCTCGCCTAGCCGGATGAATGACAAAAGCGATGCGAGCATTAGCCATCACAGCTCTCCCCCCACCGCGGTTGCACCGCAGGTCAATCGCGCTATATGACGGCGCCATCAGGGGGACGTATGGCGCAGGGAAAACGGGCGCTGACCGACAGCAGATGGCGTTCCAAAGCAAGCAATCCATGACCGAACCGCGTGATCGAACCGACGCCGTCCAGGGCATCGAAGGCGTATTGCTCGCCAACCGCGACCGCATCGTCCGCTTTCTGGAAGTGCGTGGCGCGGGTGATGGGGCCGAAGACCTGTTTCAGGATCTGTGGATGCGCCTGACCGACCGGCAAAGCGGTCCGATTGCCGATCCCCTGCCCTATATCATGCGCGCCGCCAACAATCTGATGCTCGATCGCTACCGCTCGGCGCGGCAGCGCGACCTGCGCGACAAGGCATGGGGCGAAGCATCCGCCGCCACACATGCGCCGTCCAGCGAAACGTCGCTCATCTCGCGCGAGCAGCTTCGGCTGGTCGAAACGGCGATCGCGGCGACCGGCGACCGCCCCGCACAAATCTTTCGCCGATTTCGGGTCGATGGTATCGGCCAGCGCGACATTGCCGTCGAAATGGGGGTCAGCCTGAGCACCGTCGAATCCGATTTGCGCAAGGTCTATGCGGCGCTCGCCATGGTTCGGAGGCAGTTCGATGCAAGCTGACCCGACCAACGCCGAAGCCCGCGCGATCGACTGGCTGATCCGCCAGCGCGATCCATCCTTTGACGACTGGGACGGATTTGCCGACTGGTTGGCCGAGGACCCGGGCCACGCCGCCGTTTATGATGCGCTGGCCTGCCTCGACCAGGATCTGGATGCGCTTCCGGCGGCGCCCCGGCCCGTGATCGCCGACATTGCCACGACGCCGCCTCGTCCGTCGCGGCGCTCTTGGTTCGGCGGCGCGATCGCTGCGGCGATGGTCGGCGCGGTCAGCCTGTCGAGCCTCGGCTTGTTCGGCAATGCGGAACGGATCGAAACGCTGGCGGGCGAGCATCGCTCGATCACCCTCGCCGATGGATCAAAGATCGACATCAACGGCGGGTCGGTGATCGAGATCGACCCCGATCGTCCGCGGTTTGCCCGGCTGGAAACGGGCGAAGCGATGTTCCATGTCGTCCACCGCGACAACGACCCCTTCGTCGTCGAAACGGGCGGCGCAAGGATCGTCGACCTCGGCACCGCTTTCAATGTCGTGCGCCGCGATCGCCAGACGTCGGTCGCGGTCTCCGAAGGCATCGTCCTCTACAACCCCGACCGCGACAATGTCCGCCTGGTTGCCGGCAAGGGAATCGCGGCGCAGGACGGCGACCGCCAGCCTCCTATTGTCCAAGATGTCGATGTCGCGAACGTCGGCAGCTGGCGCACCGGGCTGCTCGTATACAATGGGACGCCGCTCGCCGTGGTGGCCGAAGATCTGAAGCGAACCGCGGGGATGCAGGTCCGCATCGCCCCCGAGGCCAGCGCATTGTCGTTCCGCGGCGCCCTGATCATCGACAAGAACCGCGGCCGCACCATCGCCGATCTCGCTGCCCTCTCCGGCACCAGGGCCGAACGACAGGGCGAAGGCTGGATATTGACACGCTGACCATGCCTCTGCGCCTTTCTCTCGCCGCAGCGATTGCGCTGAGCCTGCCCGCGCAGGCTTTGGCGGCGGAAGAACGCGCGTTCGACGTGCCCAAAGGCAATTTGTCGGCCGTCTTGCCGGTGGTCAGCCGACAGGCGGGGGTCAGCATCAGCGTCGTCGACGCGAAGCTGTGGCAGGCGCGGGTCAAGCGCGTGCGCGGACGGATGAGCGTCGAAAAGGCAATCCAGCGCCTGCTCGACGGATCGGACGCGCGCGCCGTGCGGGTGAGCGCGACAAGCTGGCGTATCGAGCGTCGTCCCGCCCGCTCGCACCTCGCCCGCGCCGCCCCCGTGCCGCGGCAGTCGCCAGCACCGCGCGGGCCCGAACGGTCGCAGGACACGATCGCGGCGGCGCAGGACGAAATCATCGTCACCGCGTCCAAGACCGACCTTCCCCTGGCGCATTTTGCCGGCGTCGTGACCCGGCTGGAGGGCGGCGACCTGGCGTTCGGGGGCGAACGCGGGATGGATTCGATCCTGTCGCGGACCGCGACGGTGTCTTCGACCCACCTCGGTTCGGGGCGCAACAAGCTGTTCATTCGCGGCATCGCCGATTCCAGCTTCACTGGCCCGACCCAATCGACCGTGGGGCAATATCTGGGCGACATCCGCCTCAGCTACAATGCGCCCGACCCCGATTTGCGTCTCTATGATGTCGACACTGTCGAAATCCTCGAAGGGCCGCAAGGAACGCTTTACGGTGCGGGCTCGCTCGGCGGGATCATTCGGCTCGTTCCCAAGGCGCCCGATCCGCGTGCGATGACCGTGCAGGCGATCGCGGGCGTCTCGATCACCCAGCATGGCGACCCGGGCGGAGATATTGCGGCGATCGCCAATCTTCCCGTCGGCGAGGACGGCCATGCGCTCCGGCTCGTCGGCTATATGCTGACCGATGGCGGCTATATCGACAACCCCTTGCGCGGACAGAATGACGTCAATCGCGTCCATGTGCGCGGCGGGCGCGGCACCTTCCGGTTCGAGGCAGGCGACGGCTGGACCGTCGATTTGGGCGGCGTTTACCAGGCGATCACCTCGGACGATGCGCAATATGCGGACAAGGATGGGCCGCCGCTGACGCGCAGCTCGATGGTCGAACAAAATGCGACCGCGCGTTACGCGATGGGCACGGTCGTCGTGATGAAGGATTGGGACGGCCTGCATTTCCAGTCGTCCAACGCCTTCATCGACCACCGCCTGTTCGAGCGGTTCGACGCCAGCCTTCCCGAGGCGCGGCAGGGCGCCGACATGTCGAACGGCGGCGCCCCCTTCCCGCCCTCGGTCGGAACCGTCGATGTGGAGCGCCTGTTTGCACCGCTCCAGGTCACCGCGATGAACGATGTCCCGCGCGCGCTCGACCAGCAGAATGCGACGCGCATGTTCGCGAGCGAAAATCGCCTGTCGCGCCCCTATCAGGATGGGCTGGGCTGGGTCGTCGGCGCGAGTTTCATCGACAACCGCGCCCGGCAACAGCGCGACTATGCCTATGGCCCCCTGCGTGCCATCCTGCCGGGCGTCACCAACCGCATCACCGAATTCACCGGCTATGCCGAGGCAACGGCCGAAATATTGCCCGATGTGATCGCGTCGGGCGGCCTTCGCCTGTCGCACGCCCGGCTGGGCGGCGAGGCAGAGGGCGTTTCCTTCGCGCTGTCGCAGGCGGGACGAGCGACGACCGCATCGCGCAATGAAACCGATCTCCTGCCGTCCTTTTCCCTGCTCGCGACGCCGCTGCACAATGTCCGGCTCTATGCCCGCTACCAGGAAGGGTTCCGGCCCGGCGGCCTGGCGGTCGACGGCAATTTCGTGCGGCGCTTCCTGAACGACCAGGTCCGCACCTGGGAAGCGGGGATGCGGTTCGGTGACAAGCGACAGAGCCTGTTCGACGCCAGCGTTTCGATTTCGCACAGCCGCTGGCGCAATATCCAGGCGGACTTCATCGACAGCACGGGTTTCCCGACCACCGCCAACATCGGCGACGGTCGTATCACCAGCCTGTCGGGCGCCCTGGCCGTTCGTCCGACCGAAACCCTGACCTTTGAGCTGGGCGCCGTCTACAACCACAGCCGGGTCGACGATCTGTCACCACAGATTCTGCCCGTATACAGCGCCGCGCCCGGCCGCCTCGGCCGCATTCCCAATGTGGCGAGCCATGCGGTGCGCGGTTCGATCAACTATGCGACGGTCATCGGCGAAGAGGCCTTTCGCATAAACGGCTGGGCCAATTATGTCGGCCCGTCCCGGCTCGGGATCGGACCCGTGCTGGGCGAAAGCCAGGGCGATTATGTCGACACCGGCGTGGCGATGCGCGTCGGCGACGAGCGCCGAGGCCTTTCGCTGACGCTGACCAACCTGTTCGATTCGCGCGGAAATCGCTTTTCGCTGGGCACGCCCTTTGTCGAGGGTAACGAGGGGTTCCTGACCCCGCTGCGTCCGCGCACACTCCGGATCGCGGTGGACGTCGCATATTAGCGAATGTCGGTTTTGCGGTAGGAAGCGGGCATTTAGGAAGTACGTGACCATCCCCTCCCGCAAGCGGGAGGGGCAGCGAGACTTGCCAGCTTGCTGGCTAGTCGCAGCGGGGTGGGCCATCGCAACGTCGATGCCCACCCCCGGCCCCTCCCGCAAGCGGGAGGGGAGAAGAGCGGCCGCAATCGGTCGTTTTAAGACGCAGTCATTCGCTAAGCGTGATCCGCTCATAGCGGTCCATATGATGGTCCGCGCTACCGAACTGGCTCTCGATCATCGTCGCGCGCTTGAAAT
>NZ_MIAM01000054.1:0-38844 GCF_001830555.1 Sphingopyxis sp. RIFCSPHIGHO2_12_FULL_65_19
CATTTCGTCCAACTATAAGGCCGAATTCGACCAGGTCAGTTCGGTCGCGATTTCGGCGGTGACCAAGTCGGGAACGAACGAGTTTCACGGTGAAGCGTTCGTTGACTACACCGATCAGAGCTTCCGCGACCGTGTCCCGTCCGAACTGACGGTTCCCAAGGTCAAGACGAAGGATTTCCAGTTTGGCGGTGCGCTGGGCGGCCCGATCATCAAGGATATGCTGCATTTCTTCGTGACCTATGAAGGCAAGCGTCAGGAAAATCCGATCGATATCCGACCCGGGCTTTCCTTGCCGGTCACCTATTTCCCTTCCGAATATCAGGGGGTTTTCGGGCCGACGAACGCGACCTTCAACGAGGATCTATATTTCGGCAAGCTCAGCTTCCAGCCGTCGAACAGCGACTTGATCGAGCTTTCGGGCAAATATCGCAAGGAAAGTGGCGAATTCCTCGGCACCGGGATCAATGCGCGTGAGACGATCAGTTCGCAGGACGTCGAGGAACTGCGCGTCACTGGCCGTTGGGAGCATACCGCCGACAATTGGATCAACGATTTCAAGGTCACTTATGAAGATGTGAAGTGGGCGCCGACGCCGACCGTCTTCGACAACGGCTTCCTCTTTGCCTATGCCGGCCCGTCGCCGACGAACCCGCAACCCGGCGTCGTCGTTCGCGGCGACATCCTGCGCATCGGCGGTGGCAGCAATTATCAGGAAAAGGGCCAGAAGGGTTGGGGCGTCCAGAACGACTTTACCTGGACCGGCATCGAAGGTCATACGATCAAGGTTGGCGCGAAGGCGAAATGGGTTGAGCTCAACTCGTTGCAGCTCAACGGTTTCAACCCCGTCTATACCTATAACACGGCGTTCAACCCCGGTGGCGGCACCTTCAACGACGATGTGCCGTACCGCGTCCAGTTCGGCGCCTCGACCGGCAACGGCAGCCCGATCATCAATTCCAAGAATTTCCAGTTCGGCATCTATGTGCAGGACGACTGGGAGGTCACAGATCGACTGACGCTGAATCTCGGCGTTCGCTGGGATTATGAACGCACCCCGGCTTTCCTCGATTTCGTCCATCCCGCTGATGCGGTGAATGCGGTGTCGCCGGCCAATTATCCGAACTTGGTAAACGCCGATTACAACATCCGCGACTTCATCTCGACGGGCAGCGAGCGCAAGGCCTTCACGGGCGCTTGGCAACCGCGCATAGGCTTCAGCTACGAACTCGACGAAGACGCGCGCTATGTGGTGTTCGGCGGGTTCGGCCGTTCCTATGACCGCAACCAGTTCGACTTCCTGCAACAGGAAATCAGCACCGGATCCTACACAACCCGGACATTCAACTTCAACACCGGCGACCCGAACAATAGCTGTGCCCCTGGGCCGACCTGTGTGGCGTGGGACCCGATCTACCTGACCGAAGAGGGCCGTGCACAGCTGCTCGCCGGGGCGGGGCCGGGCGGTGGGCGCGAGTTGCGCTTTATCAGTAATGACCTGAAGGTCCCTTACTCCGACCAGTTCAGCCTGGGCTTCCGCGCCAAGGTCACACCGTTGTTCGAGGCCGAGGTCGGCTATAGCCACATCGAATCGAAGGACGGCTTTGCCTATCTGCTCGGCAATCGTCGCCCCGACGGCACCTTCTTTCCGCCAGCACCGGCGGCGCCCAACTCGCCCTTCGGTTTTGCGCCTCCGGGATTCGGGTCGATCATCATCGGCACCAACGGGATCGAGACGAGTGCCGACACGGGCTATCTGAAACTGGTCAAAAACTACACGGTGGCTTCGCCGTGGAGCTTTTCGGCGACATATACCTATACGCAGGCAGAGGAAAACCGTCAGTTTGGCGAGACGTTCAGCCTCGATTTCCCGTCGATCGACGATTATCCCGTCACGCGATCGAGCGGCGTACGCAAGCATCGCCTGGTCGCTACCGGGTCGGTCGATCTACCGATCGGCGTCACATTGTCGGGCAAATTCCAGATCGCGTCGCCGGTCTATCGGAAAGCATTTCTGAACATCGGCGGAGCCAATCCGGTTCGCGATATCGTCTCGAACGAGGTGGACGGCAATGGCGATCGCTGGGGTTTCCGCCAGATGGACGTCGCGATCACCAAATATATCCCGCTTCGGTTCATCACCGATGAATCGCGGCTGCGGCTCCGCGTCGATATTTTGAACCTGTTCAACGATCGGAACTATGTCGATTTCAACAATGATCCGAGCTCGCCCAACTATCTCAGCATTTCGGGCAATGGCGTTGGCGGAAATCCGCCGCGCACGGTAAAGGTATCGGCCGGATTCTCTTTCTGACCGGCTGAAAGGCGCCCGGCCCGCTCCCCCCCCCCTCCCGCGGGCTGGGCGCCGAATTATTGGAGTATAGAATGTCGTTCCGGATCGGTGCGCTCACCATGCCGCTCGTGGCTTTGACCGCCGCCTGCGCCGCTACCCCCGCGCCGGTCCAAACGGCAGCCGCGTCTCCGGCGGCGCTCGCACCGATTAGCGAAGCGGCCTTTTCCGAAGAGTTGACTGAGCGGACCTTCCGCTATTTCTGGGACACCACGGACACCCAGCGTTGCCTGGCGCCCGACCGCTGGCCCAGCAATCCATTTTCCTCGATCGCCGCGACGGGTTTTGCGCTGACGGCTTACGGGATCGGCGCCGAGCGCGGTTATGTAACGCGGGCCGAAGCGGCGTCGCGCACGCGCGACTGCCTGCGGTTCTACTGGGATGCGCCGCAGGGTCCCGACGCGGTCGGCATGACCGGGCACAAAGGGTTCTTCTATCACTTCCTGAACAACGAAGATGGGACGCGGCGCGGCAATACCGAGTTATCGACCGTCGATACGGCGCTGTTGCTTGGCGGGGTGCTGTTCGCACAAAGCTATTATGATGCCGACACGCCGGTTGAAGCCGAAATCCGCGACTTGGCGGAGAAAATCTATGCGCGCGTCGATTGGACCTTTGTCCAGCGTGAAAAAAGCCGGATTCCCTCCGCCAACGGCGGTGGGCAGAAAGCGATCGCAATGGGCTGGTATCCCGAACGCGGCGATCGAGGCGATTTCGGGACGCACGACTGGGTTGGCTATAACGAGGGCATGCTAGTCTATATCCTCGCAATGGGCTCGCCAACGCATCCGGTCGGCAAGGATGCGTGGGACCAAGGCTGGGCGGCCGACCTCGAAAAGGATTGGGGCAGCTATTACGGGCAGCAGCACCTGCAATTTGAACCGCTGTTCGGACATCAGTATAGCCATGTCTGGGTTGATTTTCGCGGTATCCGCGACGCCTTCATGCGCGGCAAGGGCATCGATTATTTTGAGAACAGCCGCCGCGCGACGCTGGCGCAGCGCGCCTATGGCGTTGACAATCCGAACAAGTGGACGGGCTATGGCGCCGACATCTGGGGCTGGACCGCGTCCGACGGGCCGGGATATTCGCAGGGCAAATATAGCGTCAACGGCAGCTCGCGGTCGTTCAACGGCTATATGGCACGGGGCGCCAGCGCGATCCGTGTCGTCGATGACGGCACCGTGGTCCCGACCGCGGCGGGGGGCTCGGTGCCGTTCGCGCCCGAAGTGACGATCCCGGCGTTGATGGCGATGCGCGCACAATATGGCACGCGTCTTTACACCCGTTACGGTTTCAAGGACGCGTTCAACCCCAGTTTCACCTTCACCGATGCGGGGTCGCGCAGCGGCGCGGTCGATCCAGCCTACGGCTGGGTCGCGAACGACTATCTGGGTATCGACCAGGGGCCGATCCTTGCGATGATGGAAAATCATCGCAGCGGTTTCGTGTGGAAGGTGATGCGCAAGAACCCGCATATCACACGCGGGCTGAAGCGCATCGGATTCGAGGGGGGCTGGCTGGAAAAGGCGGCCGATTAAGGCGCCAATATCCAGTCGACCGCGTCGGTGACGTCTTTGCCGCCGAACGTCGCGCGGGCGGTGACGCGGTTCGCGCCAGGCACCAGGCGGACGTCCCTGATCTCGCAGATACGCTCGGCACAAGCGATGGTGCCGAGCGGTTGTCCGTTCAGCGTCACGGTCACGCTCGGCGCATTGCTATAGACCTTGATCCGGGTCAGCGGTTCGGTGCGGGTGGTCCAGCGGCGGCTGTTGATATGGACGACGGGCTCCGCCGACCATCGCGCCTTGTAATAAAAGAATGCGTCCTTCTTCACCTTGCGGTCATAGGTGACGAGGCCCTTGTCGTTGATATCGGTCGCGTCGCCTTCCTGGCGGATTTTCGACGAGAAATCGAACATGTTCCAGATCCAGTTGGCCCATAAATAGGGACGATCGCGAAGCTGCGGCCAGCTCTGTTCGTGATACCAGCTCTGGAATTCTTCAGGATGCATCCGGCTGGCGTGCGCGATCTTGTGCGCCGCGCCGTCCTCGACATGCTGGCTCAGTGCACCGCCCGCCCCATATTCGCTGACCGAGATCGGGATACCGGGATAGCGCGCGTGGAGCCGGTCGAGATGCGGGCCGAGGTCGGCGATGCCGCGGTAGTACCAGCCAAAATAGCGATTATAGCCCATCAGGTCGGCAAGCCCGGTCAGCACCGGCTGGTGCGGCCGCTCGCCCGCCGGAGCCACGCCTTCGTGTGTCGCTTCGCAGCAGTCGGCGATGACGGTGGGGCGCGACGGATCTTCGGCCTTTGACAGCGCGTGGAGTTCGCGCAGCAGCGGGCGAGCATCGGCGCTTTGCGGAGCGCGGCCGGTGACCATGTCCAGATCGACTTCATTGCCGATGCCCCAGGTGACGACCGAGGGGTGGTTGTAATTCTGGCGGATCAGTTCGACCATCTGCGCCTTCGCATTGGCAACCAGTTCCGGCGCGCCGGTCGATCCGTCGTTCGACGGCCGATTGACGAACGGCAATTCGGCCCAGACGATCATCCCGTAACGGTCGGCGAGATCGAACCAGTCCTGCGCGTGCTGATAATGGGCGAAACGCACGGTGTTTGCGCCCATTTCGGCGATCAGCGCCATATCGCGTTCATGGTCCGCGGTTGCGAGCGCCCAGCCTTTGCCCAGATAGTCCTGATGGCGCGAGACTCCATGCAGCGGCAGCGACTTGCCGTTGAGATAGAAGCCGGTGTTCGGGTCTACGCGGAATTCGCGGAAACCGACGGGAACGGTCACGCTGTCGAGCGTGGTCGCAATGTCGGAAAGCCGCGTTTCGAGGCGGTAGAGATAAGGGTCTGCGCGGCCGTTCCAACGCCGCGGGGCGGCAACGTCGAGTGTCAGCGCCGCTTCGTCCTGCTGCTCGATCAGCGGCGTCGTCACCTCCGACACGGTTCGGCCCGTGGCATCGCGAAGGATCGCGACCAGGCTCTGTCCGTCGATCGCGCCCGATAGCTTCACGCGCACCGCCAGCTTGCCCAACCCGTTTTCGATCATCGGCGTAGCATAGACGCCCGGTCCACCATGGTCGTCGAGGGCGATATGGCTCGGCGCGACATGGAGCAGGCGCGCGGGGCGATAAATGCCTCCATGGATGAAGAAATCGCCGTCGAGCGGGATGATATGCTGGGTGGCGCTGCCCGGTTCGGGCTTGCTGTTGTCGGCGCGAAGCAAGAGGATGTTCGGCGCCGAAAGATCAAGGACATCGGTCAGGTCGAAGCGGAAGCGCGAGAAGGCCCCGGCATGGCAACCGACGTGCCGCCCGTTCACCCATAGATCAGCGAGATTGCCGACGGCGTCGAACTCGATCACATGGCGTCTCCCCGGCGGCAGCCGGGCGCCGTCGAGCCGCAGTCGATACCAGCCCGTGCCCTGCCGGTTGTCGGTCGCCGCGGTGCGCCCGATGCGATATTCGCCCAGCCGGTTCCATGTGTGGGGTAGCGCGACCACTTGCCATTCGCCGTCGGGCAGGGCGGTTGCGGTTTCCGATGTCAGACCGTCGTCGAAACGAAATTGCCACCCTTCCGCGAGGTCAGTCGTCATCCGAGCAACCGGCGCGGCGACGATCGGTGCCGGTGGCGGGTTGGCGGTACAGGCGGCGACCAGAAACGCGAATAATATCGTCGGCCACCGCACCATCGTCAGCAACCCTTGCCGATGCACAGATCGGCGAGCACCGGATAATGATCGGACGGCAGCTTGCCCCCGGTCTGCTGCGTCAGCGTTGCATGGCGCAGCACCGCCACGCCTTCGCCAACGAAGATATGGTCGATCGGGCTGGGCGGATTCTGTTCGGTCTTGAAGCCGGTGAAGGTGCCGAGCGGCCCGAAATGAGGCGTCCGGCTGACTTCGAGCGTGTCGCGGAGCGCGATCTGGCCCGGCGCGGCGTCGGTGATTGCGTCATGCGCTGGACTGTCCACGGGGCTGTTGAAATCGCCCATCAGCACCACCGTCTCCTCCTTTTTTCGCTGGTCGCTGATCCAGCGGCGGATCTGCCGCGCGCTTTCGAGGCGCGCTGTCGTGCCAACATGATCGAAATGGGTGTTCACGACCAGTAGGACATGGCGTGACGACTTGTCTTTGAGCCGCGCCCAGCTCGCGACACGCGGATAGGCGGCGTCCCAACCCTTGCCGGGCACATTGGGGGTTGGGGACAGCCAGAATGTTCCCGTGCCGAGGAGCGTGAAGCGGTCGCGGCGAAAGCCGAGCGGGGAAAATTCGCCCTTGTCCTTGCCATCGTCGCGCGCGGCGCCAACGAATTGATAGGCAGGAAGGTCGGTTTCGACCGCTTGCTTCTGGTTCAGCAGTACCTCCTGCATCCCGACGAGGTCGGGCGCATAATAAGCGACCAGGCTGGTCAGCGCACTCCGCCGGTGCGGCCATGCGTTGTCGCCATCCGACGCAATGTCGAGCCGGATATTATAGGTCATCGCGCTGACGTGGCTGACGCGCTCTTTTGCCGCCGCGGGCGGCGCGAGCAGCATCGCGACGAGGATCGGCAGCCAGCGCGTCACCCGAGGTTCCCGCCGTTCGCCGCGATCACGCTGCTATAGAAACGCGCGCTTCGCTTCGGCGTTCGCACCTGCGTCTTATAATCGACGTGGACGATGCCGAAGCGCTTTGAAAAGCCCAGCGACCATTCGAGATTGTCGAGCAGCGACCAGGCCATATAGCCGCGCACGTCGACGCCCTGTCTGATGGCGTCGCCGATCGCCGCGATGTGGGTGCGCAAATAATCGCAGCGCAGCGGATCGTCGATGCCGTCGGGTCCGGCGGTCGGCGGATCATAAAATGCCGCGCCATTTTCGGTGATATAGACGGGGATGTTGCCATAGGTGTCGCGGAACCAGACGAGCATGTCGGTCAGCGCCGGCGGATAGACCTCCCAGTCGGTGGTCGTGTGCGTCGCGATCTGCTTCACCGGCGACGCGCCGAGCGGCCACTGGGTCGGGTCGGCCTTTACCACGTTGCGCGTGTAATAATTGATCCCGATGAAATCGACCGGCTGGCAGATGTCCTTCAGATCGTCGGCGGGCCATTCGGGCCAGGCTTCGCCGAACACCTCGGCCAATTCGGCGGGGTAGCTGCCCTTCAGTGCCGGGTCGAGATATTGGCGGTTCATATAGGCGTGGGCGCGCGCGGTCGCCGCCACGTCGTCGGCGCTGTCGCTCGCCGGATATTTCGGCTCGATATTGACGACAAGACCGATTTCATGTGCGCCTTCGCTGCGATATGCCTGCACCGCGCGGCCGTGCGCGCGCATCAGATTATGGCTGGCGATCGGCGTCTCGAACAGATTGCGATGGCCGGGCGCAAGCGCGCCGTGCAGATAGCCGCCGTCGGTGATCACCCATGGCTCGTTGAGCGTCACCCATTTCTTTACCCGCCCGTCGAGGCGGCGATACATCACCGAACCATATTCGGCGAACCAGTCGGCGCTGTCGCGGTTGAGCCAGCCGCCCTTGTCGTCGAGCGCCGCGGGCAGATCCCAATGGTGCAGCGTCAGCAACGGTTCGATGTCGTGCTTCAGCAACTCGTCGACCAGCCGCTCGTAGAAATCGAAGCCGGGTTCGTTCACACGCCCGATGCCTTCGGGCAGCACACGGCCCCAATTGACGCTGAAGCGATAGGCTTTCAGCCCCAATTCCTTCATCAGTGCGACGTCGGCGGGCATGCGGTTATAATGGTCGCATGCGATATCGCCGGTGTCGCCCTTTGCCGCCATCAGGCGCGGATCATGGCTGAAGCGTTGCCAGATGCTCGCCCCCGCGCCGTCGGCAAGCGGCGATCCCTCGATCTGATAGGCGGCGGTGGCCGCGCCCCACAGGAAATCGTCGGGGAAAACAGTCTGCGTCATTTCTTGTCCTTGGTGATGTTCTGGGGAGCGGGAAGTTTCTGTTCGAGCAGCCAAGCGTAAAGCGCCGGGTCGTCATAAGCGGGGTCCCAGGCATTATGGCCGAGGTCGGGATAAATGGTCAGGCGGACCTTGCGGCCGGCGCAGGCGCGGATCGCGCGCACCATGGCAAAGCTGCCTTCGGGGATGACGACATCGTCGCGGTCGCCGTGGAACGCCCAGACGGGCAGATCCATCAACCGACACGCCTCGCCGGGATTGCCGCGCCCCGCGATCGCCGCCATCGCCGCGAACCGATGCGGCTCGGCGATCGCCCAGCGCCAGCTCGCGTGACCCCCGCGGCTGAGGCCGGTGAGGTAGATGCGGGCGGGATCGATACGATAGGTGCTGGTCACATGATCGACCAGCGCGTCGAGCTTTTCGATATCCCAATCCTGGTCGGCGCCGAGCAGGGGCGAGACGGTGACGAAGGGGAAGGCAGGGTCGCGGTCGGCGATTTTCGGCGGACCGTGGACCTTGACCTTCGCGACATCGTCGCCGCGCTCGCCCGACCCGTGCAGGAAGACCAGCAGCGGATAGGGCGTCGACCGATCGGCCAGGTAGCCCTTGGGCACGAACAGCTGATAGGGGTAATTTCCCGCCTCGACGGGTGGTTGCGGTGTCTGTCCCTCGACCACGGGGGGCGCTTTCGTCCTGGCGGCGGCAGGCGATGCGACAAGCGCGAGGCCCAGCGCCGCGGCGGTCCAGTATTTCATCCTATAATCCTTGGTAGGCGGCTCATCCCTTGATGCTCCCGGTCAGCAGGCCGCTCAGGTAAAATCGCTGGAGCGCGAGGAAGAGGAGGAGCACGGGAAGGGTGGTGACGACGGCGCCGGCCATCATCAGTTCATTGTCCTGCACATGTTCGCGGCTCATCGCAGCGAGCGCGACGGGGAGGGTGTAGAGGTCCTGATCGGCGAGGACGATCAGCGGCCACATGAAGTCATTCCAGCTGCCGAGGAACACGAACAGGGCGAGCGTGACGATGATCGGGGTCAGGATCGGCAGCACGATCTGGCGCAATATCTGCCCCTCGCTCGCGCCGTCGATGCGCGCTGCCTCGAGCATCTCGTCGGGGATCGACAGGCAGTATTGGCGAACGAGGAAAATGCCGAAAATGCCCGCGAGCCAGGGCACCAACGCCCCGGCGTAGCTGTTGACCAGCCCCATCGCCTTCAGTTCCAGGAACAGCGGCAGCATCCCGATCTGCCCCGGAATGACCAGCGCCGCGACCAGCAGGCGAAAGGTCGCGTCGCGCCCCTTGAAGCGCAGTTTGGCAAAGGCATAGCCCGCAGGGACCGTGAATAGCAGCGCCAATGCGGTCGCGAGGGTCGAGACGAGCAGGCTGTTCGCAAGGAAGCGCCCGATGCCGAAGGTGCCGAACAGCGTGCGGTAGTTTTCGAGACCGGGATTTTTCGGGAGCAGCGGCGGCGGGAATTGCGCGGCCTCGCCCGGCGCCATGAAGCTGACCGAGAGCATCCACAGCAAGGGCGCAACGGTGACCAGCGTGACGAGAGCCGCGAGCAAGGTGATGGACCAGCGACGCAGATTCATATCGCGCCGCCCTTCCTGGCGAGCCGAAGCTGGACCAAAGTCACCGCGAGAATGCAGAGGAACAGCAGGAAGGCCACGGCAGCGCCCGACCCGAGGTTCCACCATTTGAACCCTTCCTCATACATGAAATAGAGGATGGTGACGGTCGACTGGGCTGGCCCCCCCTGTGTCATCACATAGGGTTCGGCGAACAGCTGGAACATCCCCGCAACGGTCAGCACGGATACCAGCAGCACGGTCGGCGCGATCGCGGGCAGGATGACGTGGCGCAGCCGCATGAACCAGCCGGCGCCGTCGATCCGCGCTGCCTCTTCCAGTTCGCGCGGCACCGTCTGGAGCGCCGCGAGGAAGATGATCATATTGTAGCCGAAGGTTTTCCAACCCACGAAGATCAGGATCGCGGGCAGCGACGCGTGCGGGCTGCCCAGCCAGTCGATCGGCGCGACGCCGAACAGCGACAACAGATAATTGACCAGCCCGTAGCGGGTGTGGAGCAGGTAGCGCCACACAACGGCGGTCGCGACCAGTGTCGTGACATAAGGCGCGAACAGCGCGACCCGCCACACCGGGCGCCATGCCAGCCAGCGCGAATTGACGAGCATTGCCGCGAACAGCGACAGGGTGACGATGAAAGGGACACCGAAGGCGACGAACCACAGCGTGTTGCCCATCGCTTTCCAGAACAACGGATTTTCGACCAGCCGCTGATAGTTCTGGAGGCCGACAAAGCGCAGGTTGCCGGAATCTGCCAGCGCGTAAATGTCGAAATCGGTGAAGCTGAGGAATAGCGAGGCGACGGCCGGGATGGCGAAGAAGACCGCGATCGCGGCGAGGGCCGGCGCGCTCATTACCCAGCCGGCGCGCGCTTCCCTCCAACGGCCGACCGCGCTCACAGCGCCTTTCCCTTGTCGAGCATCCAGCGCCGCTTTTCGAGCAGCCGATCGGCGCGCCGGTCGATTTCGGCAGCGGCTTCATCGACGCCATATTGTCCGCGGACCATGCGTTCGGCGACCACCTGCATCTCGGTAACGATCCGTTCCCATTCGGGAACCTTGGGCAATGGGGTCGCCCGGTCGAGCTGTGTCGCAAAGGGCGCGACGGCCGGATCGCTTGCGAGGCCCGCTGCCTGCCAAACGGAGCGGCGCGCGGGAAGACTGCCTGTCAGCGCATGAAAGTCCAGTTGTGCCGCGGGTGACAGCAGGCCCGTCAACACGTCCCACGCCGCGCCGGGATTTTCGGTGCCGGCGAAAACGACAAGGCTCGATCCGCCAGGCGCCGCCGAACCGATGCCGTTCGGGCCCGGATTGGGCGCGGTGCCCCATTTGCCGCGCATGGCGGCGGGCAGCCGGTTTTCCATGTCGCCGATCGTCCACGGTCCCGACAGGAAGGTGCTGAAATATCCGCGCGCAAACTCGTTCCACACATTGGAAATCTGCGCCGCGGAGGCCATGGGCGCGAGCCGTTCGTCGAACAGCGATTTGTAAAAGGCGAGCGCGGCCTTGAACTCGGGGTCCGAAAAGGCGCCGCGCGCGCCATTGTCGCGCAGCATTCGGGCCCCCGCCGACAGGGCGAGCGTCGTCAGCTGTTCATATTCGTTGAGCGGGTAGAGCAGGGCGTAATTGCCCTCTCCGGCTTGCCGCTTCACTTGGTGCAGCGCCGCCTTCCAGCCGGTCCAATCGGCGGGCGGCGCGGCATGACCGGCGCGCGCGAACAGGTCTTTCCGGTAGAATTGCAGCCGTGTGTCGACATACCATGGAACCGCCCAGATTTTTCCGGCGATACGATTTGTGTCCACGACCGCCGCGAACTGGTCGGCAAGGATCGGTTGCGCCGATGGCGGAACCGGGGCGAGCGCGCCAATGGCCGCCATCTCGGCAATCCAGCTGTTGCCGACCTGGCCGATCGCGGGCAGCGACCCACCCGCAAAGCCGGTGAGCAATTTTTCATGCGCGGCGGTCCAGGGAAGCGGTTGCACCTCGATCGGTGGCATAGCCGCGGGCAGCGTGAGTGTTTTCAGCAGGGCTGGCAGGTTTGCGCCTTCATTGCCCATCGCCCAGATCGTCAGGGCGCCATCACGCCGCGCCCCGCACGCACCGAGCGTCGGGAGCAGGGGCAGCGCGGCGAGCGCGCCCGTCAACTGGCGCCGCGTCACCTGCATCGGGCGCCAACACAGGTCATGCGCGGGGGGCGGCCGTTGCCGATTCCTGATGAATTGCGCCGGCCGTCGTGCCGCGCGCGATCAATTCGGGGGTCAGGATCGTCGCGCTCGCAGCGCCCAGCGTTTCGCCGCGCAGGATGCGCAGCAGCATCATCATGGCGGTCGATCCCAGCCGGTCGATATGCACCTGCATCGTCGAGAGCGACGGATTGAGGTGGCGCGCAAGCGGAATGTCGTCGAAACCCGCCACCATCACGTCCTTGGGCACCGACTTTCCAGCCTCGGCCAGTCCCGCGATCAGCCCGACCGCCATCTGGTCGTTGGCCGCGAATACGGCGTCGGCGGGAAGCTGTCCCTGCACCAGCAGCCGCGCCGCCTGCGCGCCGCTTTCTTCCGAAAAATCGCCGGGAAGGATCGCCGGATTGCGCACACCGCCGATCTTGCTCATCGCATCGACGAAGCCGCGCTGGCGGTCGCGCGCGTCGCGGTTGTGCTTGGGGCCGGCGATATGGACGATTTGCCGCGCCCCGCGGGCGATCAGCGCCGCGGTCATTGCATAGGCGCCCTGATAATTGTCGACTGCGACGAAGGGCAGGTCGAGCGGCCCCGCGTCATAGTTGAGCAGCACGGTGGGAAGCGCGGGATCGAGATAGTCGGCGAGCAGTTCGGGCTTAAGGTCGGGAGGCATGACGAGCAGCCCATCGACGCGGCCGCGCATCGCGGCGATCGCCGCCGCGGTTTCGTGGGTGCTGCCGTGCATGTTGCCCAGCAGCAGGTGCATCCCCGATTCATGGGCGACGAGGTCGATGCCGCGGATGATTTCGGAAAAGAACTCGCCGAACAGGTCCGGCAGGATCACGCCGACCGTGTCGGTCTTGCGCCGCGTCAAGCTGCGTGCGCCGCTGTGCGGGACGAAGTTCAGCTTTTTTACCGCTGCCATCACCGCCGCACGGGTCGGTGCGGTGACATTGCCCAGGCCGTTGATTGCGCGCGACGCCGTGGCGACCGAAACTCCCGCCTCGCGCGCGACGTCCCTCAATGTCGCCATGCCGCCGATCCCCTTTCCCTCCGATGACGCCGGGCCGCCGCCGCGACGCCGTTTGTCATTTTGTGGCCGGGCGCGGGAACGTTCACACGGTAACCGGTTACAAGGCCGCAATGCAAGGTCATTCGCGCGCCTCCCCATATAGCGCGCGGCCATCGGTATCGAAGATGTGCAGACGGTCGGGCGGAAGCTGAACCGGCACGACATCGCCTTCGACGAGGCTGCCGTCGTCGCGAAGCTGGCAGGCCAGTGGTTCGCTGCCCTCTGGACCCTGCAAGTGAAGGGTTGCGAGACCCCCGAGCCGTTCGATGAAAATGATCCGGTGGGGCAGCGCGCCGGGCGCGGCACCGATCGCTATGTCCTCTGGCCGCACGCCCACGGACAGACGCGTTCCCGGCGCCAGCGGCGCGGCACGGGCGGGCAGGGCGATGACGCGTCCGTCGGCGAGCGCCGCTTGCGTGGCGCCGGAAACCGTCACCGGCACGACGTTCATCCGCGGGGTGCCGAGGAATTGCGCGACAAAGATGTTTGCGGGGCGCGCGTAGAGGTCGCGCGGGGTGCCGACCTGTTCGACCTGCCCGTCGCGCAGCACGATAATCCGGTCCGCCAATGTCATCGCTTCGACCTGGTCGTGCGTGACATAAAGCGTCGTTGTGCCGAGCGTGCGATGGAGCGCCGCAAATTCATACCGCATCCGCACCCGAAGGTCGGCGTCGAGGTTCGACAACGGTTCGTCGAACAGGAAGATTTGCGGTTGGCGGACGATCGCGCGGCCGATCGCGACGCGCTGGCGCTGGCCGCCCGACAGCGCGGCGGGTTTGCGGTCGAGCAATCCGTCGATGTTCAATATGTCCGCCGCACGCTTTACCTGCCGCGCGATTTCGTCCTTGTCCGCCTTGGCAATGCGCAGCCCGAAGGCCATGTTTTCAAAGACGGTAAGGTGGGGGTAGAGGGCATAGGACTGGAACACCATCGCGATGCCGCGCGCCGATGGCGCAAAGGCGGTGACATCGCGCTCGCCGATCAGGATGCGGCCGCCGGTCAGTTCTTCAAGCCCCGCCACGGCACGCAGCAACGTCGATTTGCCGCACCCCGACGGGCCGACGATGACCGTGAATTCGCCATCGGCGACGTCGATCGACACGCCCTTCAGCACCTCGGTATCGCCAAAACTCTTGCGCGCGGCTTGGATCGACAATCCGGCCATGGCTTTTCCTATCCCCCGTCCTGCCGCGTTCAGTGAACCGTGACGCCCGCGCTCGCCTGGCGCGCGGGTGCGCGCCCAGCGGCGATCGCAAAAACGCAGAGTGCGACATAGCAGCCGGCCGGCAAGGCGAGCGCCGCCGCATAGCCCACCGCATCGGAAAGGTGACCGGCGAGATAGGGGATCGCCGCGCCGCCGACGATGGCGGTGCAGAGCAGCCCCGACGTCGCTTCGGCGCGTGCCGTCGATCGTTCAAGCGTCAGGGTGAAGATTACCGGGAACATGATCGAGTTGAACAGGCCGATCGACAGCGCAACAAAGCCGCCGCTCACCCCGCCCACCGCCACGACATAAAGGCAGAGCAGCGCCGCGATGGCGGTAAAGACCGCCAGCAGCTTCGACGCGGAAAAGCGCGCCAGGAGAATCGATCCGACCGCGCGGCCGACCATTGCGCCGCCCCAATAAAGCGCAACGGCCTTTCCAGCCTCTTGCAGCGAAACGCCGGGAACGCCGTCGCTGCCCATGATCCAGCCAAACGGGCCGAACGCGGCGTCCGATTGGCCCCAAACGGCATCGCTGTTGAGGAACAGCGCCATCTGGGTGCCGATGGCGACTTCGGCGCCGACATAGAGGAAGATCGCGAGGCCGCCGAGCAGCGCCCAGCGCGAGGAAAAGGCTTCGCGGATCAATTCGCCCACGCCGGCTCGATTGCCGATCGGGGCGGGCGGCACCGCTTCATTGACGATACGGCGGCTGACCCAGAAGAAGAGCAGCAGTGCCACGATCAGGCCGCAAATCCAGAAATAGGCCGAATCGATACCGGCCAGCGCCTGCGCGCGGACCGCCTCGGTAACCACCGTGCCTTCCTTGACCTCCACCCCTTCGAGGAAGAGATGCGCGCCGATCAGCGGGCCGAGGAAGGTGCCGAAGCTGTTGAACGTCTGGCTGAAGGTCAGGCGGAAATGACTGCGTTTGGGATCGCCCAGCGCCGCGGCGAGTGGATTCGCCGCGACTTGCAGGATGGTGATGCCGCTCGCCAGGATGAAGAGGCCCGCGAGCACGAGCGGATAAAATGCGAGGTTCGCCGCCGCGAGCATGACGAGGCAGCCGACGACCATCGTCGACAACGCGGTCAGGATCGACGGCACGGAGTGAAAGCGCGCGATCAGCGCCGCAGCGGGGAAGGACATCAACCCGTAGGCAATGAAGAAGGCCGACGCCGACAATTGCGCCTCGGCATCGCTGAGCGTGAAGATGCCTTTTACCGCGGCGACGAGCGGGTCGATCAGCGACGTTATGAAGCCCCAGGCAAAGAAGAGCACGGTCACCGCGGCAAATGCCGCCACGGCGTTCGACCGTCCGCCCATGTTGGCGGACGCCTGGCTGGGCTCGTCCATGCAGATATCCTCTTCACCGAAACTCTGTTATACCGTGGGTCTAACGAGACGCCGGAGCCAATGCAACCGGTTACACGGCGACATGTCCGGCGGCGGTCCGCCGGTCCCCGGCGTATGATCCCGTCCCCTGCGAAATATTCGTTCTCGCCCACTGGCGCGCTTGGGCTCGACTGGTTACATGGGCCGCCACCAAACGAATCGCGTGCGCGTCCCCGCCGTCCGGGGTCGGCGCCGCCCGCACCAGAAAGTGGCACCCATGGAAATCATCACCGGCCTGACCTTCGACGATGTGCTGCTGGTGCCGGGGCCGTCGGATATCCTGCCATCGGATGCCAATCTGTCGACCCAACTCACGAGCGAGATCACCCTCAACATCCCGATCCTGTCGTCGGCGATGGACACGGTGACGGAGGCCGACATGGCGATCCTGATGGCACAGATTGGCGGTATCGGGGTGCTTCACCGCAATCTGACGGTCGAGGAACAGGCAGCGGCGGTGCGGCAGGTAAAGCGCTTTGAAAGCGGCATGATCGTCAACCCGATCACCATCACCCCCGACGCACCGCTGTCCTATGCGACCGCATTGATGTCGCAGCACAGGATTTCGGGGATTCCGGTCGTCGAAACGGGCGGCAAGCTGGTCGGCATCCTGACCAACCGCGACGTGCGCTTCGCCGACAACCCCGGCCAGCCGGTGCGCGAGCTGATGACCGCCGAAAATCTTGCGACAGTGCGCCCCGGCGTCGGGCAGGATGAGGCGCGCAAGCTGCTGCACCAGCGTCGCATCGAAAAATTGCTGGTCGTCGACGACGATTATCGCTGCATCGGCCTGATCACGGTCAAGGACATGGAAAAGGCGGTCAATTTCCCCGATGCGACCAAGGATGGCAGCGGACGCCTGCGCGTAGCGGCAGCGACCAGCACCGGCGACAGCGGAGTCGAGCGGGCCGAAGCACTGCTGGAAGCCGAATGCGACCTGATCGTCGTCGATACCGCGCACGGGCACAGCAAGGGCGTTGGCCTGACCGTCGAACGGATCAAGAAACTCTCGAACCGCGTGCAGGTGCTCGCGGGCAATGTTGCGACCGGCGACGCGACCAAGGCGTTGATCGACGCGGGCGCCGACGGTGTGAAGGTCGGCATCGGCCCCGGCTCGATCTGCACCACGCGGATCGTCGCGGGCGTTGGCGTGCCCCAGCTGACCGCGATCCTCGACAGCGTCGAAGCGGCGACCAAGCTGGGCGTTCCCGTCATCGCCGACGGCGGCCTGCGCACGTCGGGCGACGTCGCCAAAGCCCTGGCGGCGGGCGCGTCGAGCGTGATGGTCGGGTCGATGCTGGCGGGCACCGCCGAGGCGCCGGGCGAGACCTTCCTCTATCAGGGCCGCACCTACAAAAGCTATCGCGGCATGGGCAGCGTCGGTGCGATGGCGCGCGGCTCGGCCGACCGCTATTTCCAGCAGGATATCAAGGACCAGATGAAGCTGGTCCCCGAAGGCATCGAAGGCCAGGTTCCGTTCAAGGGGCCCGCCAAGGACGTCATTCACCAGATGGTCGGCGGCGTGAAGGCCGCGATGGGCTATACCGGCAGCCGCACGCTGGCGGATTTCCGCGAGCGCGCCAAGTTCGTGCGCATCACCAACGCGGGGCTGCGCGAAAGCCACGTCCATGACGTCGCGATCACGCGCGAGGCGCCGAACTATCCGGCCAGTTGAGGCCGAGCGATGACACCTGCTGCACGCGTTCAGGCCGCGATCGAAATTCTCGATGCCATCGCTGCGGCTGCGCGCGAGGGCGGAGCGCCCGCCGACGCGATATTCGCCGAAGCGATGCGTGCGCGGCGTTACGCAGGGTCGAAGGACCGGCGCGCGATCCGGGCCCATGTCTATGACGCGATCCGTGTTGTCCGTTCGGCCCCCGCATCTGGGCGCGCCGCGATGCTCGCACTTGTCGACGATCAACCGGGACTGGCCGACCTGTTCGACGGCTCGGCCTACGGCCCGGCGCCTATCGCCGCCGACGAACCGCGCGCCGACACCGGCCTGGCCGCACAGGCGCTGGTCGACCTGTTCGACCCGCTGGTCGGCGAAGATGAACGCGGAGCGATGCTTGCGCGGGCGCCGTTGGACCTGCGCGCCAACCGGATCACGTCGCGCGAAGGCGATCTGGCGGCGCTTTTTCCCGAGGGCGAGGCGATCCCCGGCGCACCCGACGGCTGGCGTCTGCCACCCGAAACCGCCGCGGCGCAGCATCCTGCCTATGGCGAGGGTCGTTTCGAGGTGCAGGATGCGGCGAGCCAATATGCCTCCGCCGCCCTCGATGCCGCGCCCGGACAGGCCATCATCGATCTTTGTGCGGGCGGAGGAGGCAAGACGCTTGCCATCGCATCGCTCACCGGAAACGACGCGACCATCCTCGCCTGCGATACGAACCGTGCCCGCCTGCAACAACTGCCGCCGCGTGCCGAACGCGCTGGGGCGACGCGTATCGAAACCCGGCTGCTCAACCCCGGCAAGGAAGTGTCGATGCTCGCCGATTGGCAGGGCAAGGCGACCCGCGTGTTCGTCGATGCGCCTTGTTCGGGCAGCGGCACCTGGCGGCGCAGCCCCGAACTGCGCTGGCGCCTGACCCCCGCGCGGCTCGAACGCCACCTCGCCGATCAAGCCCGGCTGATGGATATCGGCGCCGAACTTGTGGCGCCCGGCGGCAAACTTCTTTATGCGGTGTGTTCGGTCATCACGCGCGAGGGGCGGGCACAGGTGGACGAATTTCTGAACCGACACGCGAGCTGGACCGCCGATTCCGGCTATTTGCCCGACGGCATCGGCCGCGCCGCGGGGCGTGGTTTTCTGCTCACGCCCGGCCGTGACGGGTGCGACGGATTTTTTCTCGCACGACTGACGTCACCATGTTAGCATCCTCCGCAATGAAGCGATGGGAGAATGCGATGCGTGTCGGCTTTCTGGCTCTTTCGGCGGGATTAATCCTTGCCAGCCTGCCCACCGCATCCGACGCCCAGCGCGCCGATAACGATATCTTCCCCCGCTCGATCGCGCTTCAGCAAGAAGGGCACAAGGCACAGGATGCGGGCGATCTCGACCGGGCGGTCGACCTTTATGAATCGGCGCTCACCGCCGATCCTCGCAACCGATCGGCGATCATCGCGCTTGCGCAGGTTGCGCGTGCGCAGGGCCTGCCGGGCAAAGCGATCGGTCTCTATCGCGAGGCGCTGGTGCTCGAACCCAATGACGTCGTCGCGCTCACCGGGCAGGGCGAGGCGCTGGCCGACAAGGGCGCGCTCGAACTCGCGCGCGAAAAACTCGCGGAGGCGCAGCGGATTTGCGATACCAAATGCCCGCAAGTCGCCGCGCTCGAAAAGACGATCGCGTCGAGCACATCGAAGCGTGTCGTCGCGGCCGAAGCACTCGTTCCCAAGCCGGTCGTTGCGACCGTCGGGGCCAGCAAGCAGAATTAAACCCTAGCCCCTTGAATACCCCGGCCTGTGCCAGCCAGCAAGCTGGCTAGCCTTGCGGCCGCTTCGACAGGCGGGAGGGGAAATCAACTCGCTGGCGCAAAGCCCGCTTACCGCCCACGACGAACATAGCCGAACGGCGGGGTTCGCTCGACCTTAAAGCCGCACCTTTGCTTCGAGGTCCCGTCGGGCCGCGAGATATTGCGCTTCGAGTTCTGCAACAAATTCGGCGACCGGGCGCACGGCGGAAACCGGACCAATGCCCTGGCCCGAACCCCAGATGTCCTTCCACGCCTTTGCCTTCGTATTGCCGCCCGAACCGAAATTCATCGTCTTGAGGTCGCCCTCGGGCAAATTGTCGGGGTCCATCCCCGCCGCGACGATCGACTGGCGCAGATAATTGCCATGCACGCCGGTGAAGAGGTTGGAATAGACGATGTCGGCGGCGCGGCCCTCGACGATCCCGTCCTTATAACCCTGATCCGCGTTCGCCTCTGCGGTCGCGATGAAGGCGCTGCCGATATAGGCGAGGTCGGCGCCGCACGCCTGCGCGGCGAGGATCGAGCGGCCGTGGCCGATCGCTCCCGAAAGCGCGACGGGGCCATCGAACCATTCGCGAATTTCCTGCACCAGCGCGAAAGGCGATTGTCGGCCGGCATGGCCGCCCGCGCCCGCAGCAACGGGGATCAGGCCGTCCGCGCCCTTTTCGACTGCCTTGCGGGCAAAGCGATCGTCGATGACATCGTGCAGCGTGATGCCACCCCAGCCGTGGACCGCCTGGTTAAGTTCTTCGCGCGCGCCCAGCGAGGTGATGGTGATCGGCACTTTCCATTTTTCGCATGTCGCAATGTCTTCGAGCAGGCGATCGTTCGATTTATGGACGATCTGGTTGACGGCATAGGGCGCCGACAGCCGGTCGGGATTGGCGCGGTCCCATGCCGCAAGCTCTTCGGTGATTTGATGCAGCCATTCGTCGAGCATCGACTGCGGGCGCGCGTTGAGGGCGGGAAAGCTTCCGACGACGCCGGCCTTGCATTGGGCAATCACGAGTTCCGGTCCCGACACGATGAACAGCGGCGATCCGATTACGGGCAGGCGCAGGCGGTCGAAAATCGGGGGAAGGGCCATGAATCACTCTCCGGTTGCCATTTGAAACTAACCTTAACGTAAACGGAAAGCGGTGCAAGAGCTTCCGGCTGGTCCCGTGCCCGATCGGCCTGTTGTCTGACGCGAAAAAGGCGGCTGCCACGCCGCCTTTTCCATATTTTCCAGACTATCAGGCGGCCATGGGGCGACGGCTTGACTTGAAGGCCAGATAGCCAAGGGCAAGCATGGCGAGCAGCAGAGCGCCCTGGGCAGCGGCAAAGGGGGGCTCGGTTCCATTGGGCGCCAGGGCATTCAGCGCCGGCACTTTCAGGAAGGACTGCACGACGAGGACAAACAGGTTCAGCCAGAGCCCGATCGTGGCGGTCACGGCAAAAACCGGCGCCGCGCGCCCGACGAGCTTGCGTCCGTACCAGGCCCAGAAAGCGATCGCGAGCACCAGCGTCGAGACAATTCCGGTGCCCAGCGCCGGGGTGAAGGCGACGATCGGGAAAAGAAAGCCGGTGAGGCTGGTGAGCAGTGTCGTCCAGAGGAAGATGCCCATGGTGCGGGGCAGGATGCGTCCCCGGGCAAAGGCCGGGAGGGCGATGAGGCCTGCACCGATGCCGACGAAACTGATCGCGACATGGAGGGCAGTGAATTGCGGAATGGTCAAACCGAGGATCATGTCACGTCTCCTTGAAAGGCGAGGAGGCGCGGCCCATCCCAGAAAATCCTGGGGCCCGCGCCTCTGCCTTATCAGCTGTTGATGAAGTCGAGAAGATCGGCGTTGAAGCGGTCCTGTTCGGTCACCGTCAGGCCGTGGCTGCCGCCCTTGTAGACCTTGAGCACCGCCTGCTTGACGATCTGGACGGTCGCCAGCGCCGCGGCGCCGATCGGCACGATCTGGTCGTCGTCGCCATGAAGGACGAGCGTTGGCTTGTCGAACTTCTTCAAATCCTCGTTGAAATCGCTTTCCGAAAAGGCGCGGATGCTGTCGAGCAGACCCTTGAGGCCGCCGTTCATGCCCTGCCGCACAAATTCGTCGCGCACCGCTTCGCTGACCGCTGCGCCGTCGCGGTTATAGCCGTAGAAGGGCAGCGTCAGGTCTTTGAAAAACTGCGGGCGGTTGTCGAACGTGCCCTTGCGGATGCCGTCGAAGACGTCGATCGGCAGGCCGTCGGGGTTCGCTTCGGTCTTCAGCATCAGCGGGGGCACCGCGCCGATCAGAGCGACTTTGGCGACCCGTGACGTGCCGTGGCGGCCGATATAGCGGGTAACTTCGCCGCCGCCGGTCGAATGGCCGACCAGGATGACGTCCTTGAGATCCAGCTGTTCGATCAGTTCGGCAAGATCGTCGGCATATTGATCCATATTATTATTGTCCCAGACCTGGTCCGAACGGCCGTGGCTGCGGCGGTCGTGGGCAATGGTGCGGAAGCCCTGGTTCGCGAAGAAGACCATCTGGGCGTCCCAGGCGTCGGCCGACAGCGGCCAGCCGTGCGAGAAGACGATCGGCTGTGCGTCCTTCGGACCCCAGTCCTTGAAGAAGATGTTGGTGCCGTCCTTGGTGGTGATCGTGGTCATGATATGGTTCCTTTCGATGGGGCGGGCGGGGTGTCCGTCCCGGTGATCTGGAAATACGCCGCGTCGCTCTTGCGCGGTATTGGCGGATACGACATTATCCGGGCCGATTCCGACAAAGGAGCCGCCATGCCCAGATTGAAGGTCCCCGACGCCGCGAATGTGCCGCTGGTCGAGGTCGGGATGATGACCTATCCCGACTGCCAGATGGGCATGGTGCACGGCATCACCGACCTGTTCGACGTCGCCGGGCGCTTTGCGGTCGAGCATGGGCGTCGCCCGATCCGCGCGAGCTACTGGCGATTGATGGACGGCGGCGGCTTCGCGCGATGCCATGACAGCCATCCTGCCGAACCGGTGTCCAACGCCCCGGCGGTGCTGATCGCGCCGGGCAGCCTGCACAAGCTGCTCGAGCCGGGCGAGGTCGAGCCCTATGCCCGCTGGCTGCTGGACCGCCATGCAAACGGCGCGGTGCTTGCGTCCAATTGCGGCGGTGCCTTTGCGCTTGCGGCGACCGGGCTGCTTGCGGGGCGCCCCGCGACGACGCACTGGTTTTTTGCCGAAGAGTTCAAAAGCCGCTTTCCGGACGTGCGGATGGAGGCCGACCGAATGGTGGTCGATGACGGCGATATCGTCACCGCAGGCGGGTTGATGGCGTGGACCGACCTGGGGCTGCGCATCGTCGAGCGGCTGCTCGGACCGACGGTGATGATGGAAACCGCGCGGTTCCTGCTGATCGATCCGTCGGGGCGCGAACAAAAGAATTATGCGAGCTTTGCGCCGAAGCTGACGCATGGCGACGAGCCGGTGTTGAAGGTGCAGCACTGGTTGCAGGCGCGCGGCGCGAGGCCGGTGTCGGTCGCCGAAATGGCCGGCGAGGCAAGGATGGAGGAGCGGACCTTCCAGCGCCGGTTCAAGGCTGCGACCGGCATGACCCCGGTCGAATATGTCCAGCATCTGCGTGTCGGCAAGGCGCGCGAGCTGCTCGAATTTACCAGGCGCACCGTGGACCAGATCGCCTGGGCCGTGGGATATGAAGATGCGGCGGCGTTCCGCAAATTGTTCCACCGCCTGATCGGGCTGTCGCCGCACGAATATCGGCAGCGTTTTTCGACCCCGCGGTCGCTGGCGGAGGTCGCCTGAAATTTTTTCCCGGGCTCGTGTCGATTTGGCGGCAGGTCGTTCGTCATATGGGCAGGAGCCGCTGTTGGCCCGGCAAAAAGGAGAGAGACGATGCGTGTGATGGTGTTCGTAAAGGCGACCGAGGACAGCGAACAGGGTATGCAACCGTCGCCCGAGCTCAGCCAGATGTTCATCGACATGGGCAAGTTCAACGAGGAACTGGTCAATGCCGGCGTGCTGGTCGCGGGCGACGGGCTCAAGCCCTCGTCGTTCGGCAAGCGGGTCGCGTTCGACGGCCCCAGCCGCACCGTGATCGACGGGCCGTTCGCCGAAACGCGCGAACTGGTCGCCGGTTACTGGATCTGGGACGTCAAGGACATGGACGAGGCGGTCGAATGGGTGAAACGCTGTCCCAACCCGATGTTCGGGCCGAGCGACATCGAGATCCGTCCCTTTTACGAAATGGAGGATTTCGGTGATGTCATCCCGGACGAAGCCGCCGCGATCCACGATGGCGTGGGCGAGAAGCTTGCGAACCGCTGATCCGATGATCGCGCCCGCCATGCGCCGCGCCGCGTAGCGCATGGCGGCGGACCCCAGCCACCGGGCGATCGAGGCCGTGTTCCGCATCGAGCGGGCGCGGTTGATCGCCTCGCTTGCACGGATGACAGGCGACGTCGACCGGGCGGAGGAACTGGCGCAGGAGGCGCTGCTGATTGCGCTGACCGATTGGCCCAGGAGCGGCGTGCCCGACCGGCCCGGCGCCTGGTTGGCCGCCGCCGCGAAACGGCGGTTGATCGACGGCGTGCGGCATCGGTCGATGCGGGAGCGCAAACATGCCGAAATTGCCCGCGAACTGGCCGCGGACCAGGAAATGAGCGGCGAGGCTGTCGGGGCGGCGCTCGACGATCCGCTGGGCGACGAATTGCTGGGGCTGATCTTTGCCGCCTGCCATCCGGTGATTTCGCCGGAAGCACGGGCGGCGCTGACGCTGCGGCTGGTCGGCGGGCTGACGACCCAGGAAATTGCGCGGGCCTTTCTGTCGAACGAGGCGACGATCGCGGCGCGGATCACCCGGGCCAAAAAGGCGATCGGCAAGGCCGGGGTCCAGTTTGCGGTGCCGCGGGGCGCCGAACTGGCGGAGCGGCTGGGGTCGGTGCTGGAAGTCATCTACCTGATCTTCAACGAAGGCTATGCGGCGACCGCAGGGCCGTCGCTCGTCCGTCTGCCGCTTTGCGGCGAAGCGCAGCGGCTGGGGCGCATCCTTGCCGCGTTGATGCCCGACCAGCCCGACGTGCTGGGATTGCTGGCGCTGGTCGAAATCCAGTCGTCGCGGCTGGCGGCGCGGACCGGACCCGATGGGCGCTTCGTGCCGTTGACCGAACAGAACCGGGCGCGCTGGGACCAGCTGCTGATCCGCCGCGGGCTGGCCGCGCTGGACCGCGCCGAGGCGCTGGGCGGTGGCGACGGCCCCTATGTTTTGCAGGCGGCGCTGGCGGCGTGCCATGCCCGGGCGCGCACCGCGGACGCGACCGACTGGGCGCGGATCGCGGCGCTTTACGACCGGCTGGGCCAGGTCATGCCGTCGCCGGTGGTCGCGCTGAACCGCGCCGTCGCATACAGCATGGCGTTCGGCCCCGACGCGGGGTTGCGGCTGGTCGACGAGATCGCCGACGCGGCGCTGCTCCGCAACTATGCGCCCTTGCCCGCGGCACGCGGCGATTTTCTGTTTCGCGCCGGACGCCGCGACGAAGCGCAGGCGGCGTTCGAGGCGGCGGCGGCGCTGACCGGCAACGAGCGCGAGCGCGCGTTCCTGCTCGATCGCGCCGCAGCGTGCACACGGTGACCGGCATGCGGATCGAGACGATCGGCGCCGAGGCGCAGCCGCTGGCGATCCTCGACGATTTTGCCCCCGACCCCGACGCCCTGCGGCGCTTTGCCATGGCGGCCGATTTCACCCCGGCGCTCAACCATTTTCCCGGCGTTCGGGCGGCGCTGCCCGACGCCTATCTGCACCACCAGCTGCCGGTCATTGCGGCGGCGGCGGGCGAAGCGTTCGGGGTCGCCGGGCCGGTCAAGGTGGTCGACGCCAGCTTTTCGATCGTGTCGACCCCCGCCGAGGCGCTGAGCATCGCGCAGCGGCTGCCACATGTCGATGCCTTTACCGCCGACCGCATCGCGCTGGTCCATTATCTGTCGCCGGAGGGCGGCGATGGGACGGCATTTTTCCAGCACCGGGCGACGGGGTTCGAGACGGTCGACACGGCCCGCCGCGACCTGTTTTTCCGTCACCTTGACATGCAGATGCGCCATGGCGGGGTGCCGCCGCCCGAATATGTGCGGGGCGACACGCCCCTGTTCACGTGCATCCGAACCGAACCCGCCCAGTATAACCGCGCGCTGCTCTATCGCAGCTGGAATCTCCACAGCGGGGCGATCTCGCCCGCCAATCCCTTGTCGGCGGACGCCCGCACCGGGCGGCTGACGGTGACCGGATTCCTGTCGATCGGTTAGCGTCCGGGCAAGCGAAGCCGGGGCGCGCGGCGCGGCGTGATCGTCAAGTTGTTTGTCGATTCGATCGTGCCGCTCGTCGAACGCCGGGGCGGGGACGGCGACGGGTATGGCAATGAAATATTATATCTTTTCCCGGTTCGCCGCCGATTTCCGGCGCACGGTCCGGACGTCTGCGCGGACCATGGCGCGGCAAGGAGACATACAGCCGACCCATTTTTCGCCCCGGCGGCGGTCATGGCCCGACAGGCCGCGCAACCGTCCCCTTCGTTTCCCCCACCGAAGGCCTTTTTCCCATGAAGTTCCCCCAATCCCATTCCGGCAGTTCGGGCGGCAGCCCCTGCGATTGCCTGCCGCGCCCCGAATCGCCGCCGGTCGCGGCGCCGACGCTGACGACCTTTGTCCTGCGATACCGCGACGCGTGGTTCGGCATGGAAAAGCGCGTGGCGTTCGAGGCCGAGGATGTCGCCGCGGCGCTGGCGATGATGGAGCGCGAGCCGATCGGCGATTGGGCCGAATTGACGCAGGACGGCGCGCTGATCTGTCGCCGCGGCCACGAACCGGGCGACGCGCCCGATTATTGGGTCGTCGACTGAACGCCTGACGCCGCAGCCTGGGACAACCGGCGGCCCAGCACCGCGCCCGGGGTCAGCTGCTCGCGCTTTGACGCGGCGTTTCGTCGTCGGCGGGCGGCGGGAAATTGGTGCGACGCTCGCCGCCGGAGATGCCGTTGTGGCAACAGCTTCGTGGGCGGCACCGCCCTGCGCCCCGCAAGGCTCGGTTCGTCCCATGCGCGCCACGGCCAGGCGGCCCGTCGTTAGCCAGCGCCGCCGCGCGCCGTCATGGTCGGCTTTCCCAACCATCAAACAGGAGACACGCCATGAAAAAGCCGTTCGGCTTTATCGCATTACTGTGCCTTGCGGGCACGGCCGTTTATGGAGCGCCGGTGCTGGCGGCGCCGGGCAATCCCGCACCGACCGCCGCGCCCGCGTCGATGCTGACGCCGGGCACCAAAGTGCATGACTCGGCCGGCGAGGTCGTCGGGACGATCGTGCAGGTCGAAGGCGGCCGGGTTGCGGTCGCGGTCGGCAACAATGGGATCGTCGTGCCCGCCAACGCCTTTGTGCAGACCGGCAAGGGGCCGGCGCTGAACGTGACGAAGGCCGAGCTGGTCGCATCGGTCCAGCAGGCCGCACAGAAAAATGCTGCCGCGCTCGACAAGGAATTGAAGGTCGGGGCCAATGTCAGCAGCGCCGGCGGCAACAGCGTGCTGGGGCAGGTCAAGGCGGTGAACGCCGACGCCGCGGTGCTGGCGACGGGGAAAGGCGACGTGACGCTGCCGCGGTCGATGCTGTTCGCGACCAAGACCGGGCTGGCCGCCAATCTGTCGGGCAAGCAGTTCGCGGCGGCGGTCGCCAAGGCGAAGGGCGCCGCGCCCGGCCAGTGACGCGCTGCGGAAGAGGGGAGCGGGGGCGTCGCGGTTCCGTTGGCTGCGCCCGCCCGCGGCGTGCCTTTAGCGGCCTGGCGGGCGATAGAAACGGTAGCGGGTGACGGCGCCCTCGATCAGGTGGCTGGCGAGGCGCAGGCGGATTTCGTCGGCACCGGCGCCCGTCGTGCAGACGAGGTGGGTGCCGCCCGATGGCAGCGGCTCGATCGCGCTGACGCTGATCCCGGCGGCGGTGCAGAGGGCGTTCACCTCGCTTTCGGGCAAAGCGAGGTTCATCGCGCGGCTCATTCGGCGGCGGCCGGGCCCGGCGACCAGGCGCGGATCGCGTCGGCGACGCGGGCATAGCCTTCGGCGCTGGCGGTCGCGAGCGCGAGGGGGCGGCCGCCGAGCGCGGGATTTTCTTCGTTGAGGAACGCCAGCGCCGGGTCACGGCCGCCCATCGTCAGAAAGGCGAGGCTGCTGATATTGCCCTGGCGCCGCGCATCGTCGCGGGGCAGCGGCGTGCGTTTCGGGCGAAAGAGGCGGCTCGAGTGCGACTTTGCGGTCGTAAGAGCGGTATCGGGCAGGGCTTTGGGATTCATAGGGCGCGGCTCCTCTGGCGTAAGCGGGAGCGCGCACGTCTCTCAGCCGCGGCGGCCTACGAAAACGCGTGCCGCGATGAGCATGATATGGGGTGGCGGCGGTCCCATTGTAAGGGCCGCCGCCTTTTACCCCGCGTTGGCGGCGCTGAGGATCGCGCGGACGCTGGCGGTCGCGACGTCGGTGTCGAGGCCGCAGCCAAAGACGCTTTTGCCGTCCGCGGTGCGGCATTCGACATAGGCGGCGGCTTGCGCGGTGCTGCCCTGGCCGATGGCGTGCTCGCTGTAATCGACGATATCCATCACCGGACCGCCGGATTCTGCTAGCGCGGCGATGACGCTGCTCATCAGCCCGTTGCCGCGGCCGCTGACGCTGCGGGGCGTGCCGTCGATGGTGAGCTTGCCGGCGAAGATGCGGTCGGTGCCCGCGTGGCTCTCCGACCAGTCGACGAGTTGGAAACGTTTGGCTTCGGTGGTCAGATAGGCGCGCTCGAAGGCGTGCCAGATGTCTTCAGCGCCGAGTTCGCGGCTGGTTTCATCCGCCAAGGCCTGGACGACATGGCTGAAGCTTGCCTGCATTTTCTTGGGCAGTTTCAGGCCCTTGTCCTGTTCGAGCACCCAGGCGACGCCGCCCTTGCCCGACTGGCTGTTGACGCGGATCACCGCTTCATAGCTGCGGCCCAAATCGGCGGGGTCGATGGGCAGATAGGGGACTTCCCAGCGTTCGTCATTCTGGCGCTCGCGCGCGGCAAAGCCCTTCTTGATCGCGTCCTGATGGCTGCCCGAAAAGGCGGTGTAGACCAGCTCGCCGCCATAGGGGTGGCGCGGGTGGACGGGGAGGCGGTTGCAATATTCGACCGTCTGGATGACCTCGTCGATGTTCGAGAAGTCGAGGCGGGGGTCGACGCCCTGCGTGTACATGTTGAGCGCGATGGTGACGAGGCAGGTGTTGCCGGTGCGCTCGCCATTGCCGAACAGGCAGCCCTCGACGCGGTCGGCGCCCGCGAGCAGGCCGAGTTCGGCCGCCGCGACGCCGGTGCCGCGGTCGTTGTGGGTGTGCAAGGACAGGATCGCCGCGTCGCGGTTCGGAAGGTTCTTGCCGAAATATTCGATCTGGTCGGCGTAGATGTTCGCGGTCGCCGCCTCAACCGTCGCGGGGAGGTTGAGGATGATCGGGTTGTCGGGGGTGGGTTGCAGGACCTGCATCACTGCTTCGCAGACCTCGATGCTGAAATCGATCTCGGTCGTCGAGAAACATTCGGGGCTGTACTGGAAGCGCCAGTTGGTATCGGCCAAGCGCGCGGCATTGTCGCGCAGCTGCTTGGCGCCGTCGATCGCGATCTGTTTTATATCGGCCTTGTCCATGCCGAAGACGATCTTGCGCCACGCGGGGGCGACGGCGTTGTAGACGTGGACGATCGCGGTTTTCGCGCCCGCGAGGCTGTCGAAGCTGGTGCGGATGAGGTCGGCGCGGCTTTGGGTCAGGACTTGCGGGGTGACGTCGTCGGGGATGCGGCCATCGCGGACGAGGCCCGAGATGAAGTCGAACTCGGTCGCGCCGGCGCTGGGGAAACCGACTTCGATTTCCTTGAGGCCGATGCGGACGAGCAGGTCGAAAAAGCGGGCCTTTTTCTCAGCATCCATCGGGTCGATCAGCGCCTGATTGCCGTCGCGCATGTCGGTGGAGAGCCAGATCGGGGCTTTGGTGATCGTGCGGCCGGGCCATTCGCGGGTTCCCAAGGGAATCTGCGGAAAGGCGCTGTATTTGACCGAGGGGTCGCGGAGCATGGTCATGGGTTTGGCTTCTTCTTCGGGTGGTTGCGATATGTGTCGATCGGACCCTTGAGCGGGTGGCCGCGACTAGCGCGCAGCCAGTGTCACGCCCAAGGGCGTGTAAGTCGCAGAAGAAGAAGGGCGTTGCCGCGCATGGCGGCTCTAGTGATGCAAAATGTCGTGCTTGGCAAGGGGGAGATGCGAAAATTGCGTGGTTGTGCTGTGTCGCGTGCCCACCCCGCTGCGACTAGCGCGCCTGCGGCGCGGCAAGTCTCGCTCCCCTCCCGCTTGCGGGAGGGGTTGGGGGTGGGCATGGCTTCGGGCGGTCAGCCCGTCACCCATTCGACCTTCGGATCGGTGAAGTCGACGACGTCGGCGAGTTCGCGGACATTCGGATAGCCATAGCCGACGAGGTTGATGAAGGTCTGGATATTGAGCGCGAGCGGCGCGCGTTTGAGCGGCACCGGGCTGCGATGATTCGAGAAATTATTGTTGCAATAGATGAGGATGGGGCGATCAGGGTTCGCGCCGATCACCGCGGCGAGGCTGTCGGCGGTGAAATCGGTGAGGGGAAGGTTTACTGCGCCCTTGATGTGGCCGCGCGCGAAGGCGTCGGCCGAGCGGGCGTCGAGGAGCAGCGTGCCGGGTTTCGCCGCCTCCGCCTTGAACGCGTCGAAGGCGATAAGGCGCTCGACACGCGCGGGAGCGACGCTGGCGGCGAGCGCCTGGAACCCAGGATAGTCGATCTGCGGGTTCGCTTGCGCAAAAGCGGGCGCGGCGATGAGTGCGAGCGCGAGACACAGGGCGCGGTGCATGATGATCCTCCCTCGATATGGTGCGGGGAGACTAGGCCGCGCCGGCTGGCTGGGCGATGAACCGAAAATGTCGCCGGGCCGCAGGGAGGCCCCACGGCCCGGCGCAGTGCAGGGGGTGGTTGCGGGGCGGGCGGCTCAGGCGGCTTCGCTCGCTTCGTCGTCGTCCTCGTCCCACGGTTCGTAAACCTCGTCCTCGATCAGATTGTCGACCGCGTGGACGCGCACGGCGATGCACCAATGCTGTAGCGGGCCTTCCCATGCGGCCTCGACCGGGGAGAGCGCATCGCCGCCACCGTCCGAAGGGCGATCGCCGACAAGGTCGAAATCCTGCACCCCGTCATCGGGCGGGGTGATATAGACATGCGGGTCGAGCCGGACGTTTGCCCAGCCGGGGGTGGGGGCCAGCCCCTCTGCCTCGACGATCAGCAGCGGGTTTTCCTCGTCGCCGTCGATCGACGCATGCACTTCGACAATTTCGCGTACCAGTTCGCTCATCACGCGGGCTCCTGCACGAAAAGGGCGGGACCATCGCTGGCCCCGCCCCCTGATAAACGGCGCGTGTGACAGATTGGCGCGCGCTTATTGCTTTTCAAAAGCGGCGTGGATTTCCAGCTCGACGGCGTCGCTGACCGCCGGGATACCGTAGGCGATGCCGAAATCGCTGCGGCGGATCGTCGTTTCGGCCTGGAAGCCGACGGTCGCCTTCTTGTTATAGGGGTTGGTGCCCGCGCCGTGGAAATCGACGTCGAGGGTGACGGGCTTGGTCACGCCGTTGAGCGTGAGATTGCCGGTCACCTTGGCCTCGTCGCCGTCGTCGTCGAGGACGACGCTGGTCGAGACGAATTTGGCGTCGGCGGGCGCGGCGCCGAAGAAGTCGGGCTTGCCGCCATCCTTGCCCGCGCGCAGCAGGTGGCCGGTCAGCCCCGCGCTGGCGGTGGTGACCTTGGCGACCGGGATCGTGACGTCGACCTTGGCCGCGGCGGGATTGGCGGGGTCGATGACCAGCGTGCCCGTCACGTCGCCGAAAATGCCGCTATATTTGCTGAAACCGAAATGATCGACTTCCCACACGACCATCGTGTGGCCCGCGTCGGCGGCGTAAGTGCCCGCGGCGACGCGCGATTTGTCAGGGGCGCCGGGGGCGGTGCCGCCCTGCGCAAGAACGATCGGGGTCGCGACGACGGCGACAAGAGCGGCGGCGGCGTAAGGGAGGATGCGGCGCATGGGAAAACTCCTGTTGGGGAAGCTGAAGCTAGGCGAATCAGCCCGACGGCGTCAACAAGGCCTTGGGAAACGCAGCGTTTCGGATCGCGCGTCCCCCCTGCACGTCGTCGCAACCGGCTTGTGCCCTGCGCCGATTCATGCTGGAAGGCGCGCGAAGCACGAAGGCTGGGGGGCCTGCGTCCATGGATAGTCTGTTTGCCCGCGAAGCGGGCGAGGTCGAGAACGCCTTTCTGGCGGCGCCGTTCGAGGCGGACGGCTGGAACATCGCGCTGCGCCTGCTGGCGCGCCGCACGGCGTCGTCGCGTGCGCAATTGCTGGGCCTTGGCGACGAGGCGACGCTGTTCAACTTCATGCCCGACATCGACCCCGGCTATCAGCAGGAATTCCTGGAGATCGAAGGCTGGCGGCCCGAAGTCAACTGGCGCGTCGCGGTGGGCGGACGGCCGCTGGAGATATTGAGCGAGGCGCATTATGCCGTCGCGCGCCAGCACAGCGGCACCACCGCATATGAGGAGCATGTCCACCGCTGGGGCGGGGTTCATGGTTGTCAGACCGTGCTGGTCGAGGGCGAGGGGTTGCTGGTCGGGCTGGCGGCGCTGCGGTCCGAGCGCGAAGGCCGCACGCAGGTGCGCGACCGCAAGCTGTTCGCCGTGGGCGCATCCCATGCACTGGCCGCGGTGCGGATGCAGCAGGCGATGGCACAGCGCGGGGCGGCGATGACCGTCGGCGCTTTTGACGCGATCGGCGTCGCCGCATTCCTGATCGATCGGCACGGCGCGGTGGCGGCGTTGTCGGCCGCCGCCGAAACGATGGTCGGCGCGCACGGGGACGGCGCGCTGTCGCTGCGCCGGGGGCGACTGGGCGCGGCGCGGCGCGACACCGACCCGGTGTTGCAGGCCGCGATCGCCCGCGCGCTGAATGGCCGATCGGCGGGCAGCGGCGCGCAACAACATTGGATCGGGTCGGCAACGGAGGGCGAGGGCGGGGTGCTGTGCGAATTGTTCCGCCTGCCGCGCCGCGAATGGGATTTCGGTTTTGAGCCGCGGGTGCTGGTGGTCGCGCGGCGGGCGGCGGACATCCCCGCCATGCGGGCCGCACCGCTGCGCGCCGCATTGGGCCTGACCGCGGCCGAGGCCGAGATTGCGCTGCGGCTGGCGAATGGGGAGGCGCGCGAGGATATTGCGGCGGGGCGCGGCACGAGCGCGCAAACTTTGGGCACGCAGATCAAGTCGATCCTGCGCAAGAGCGACGTCGGGCGCGAGGCGGAGCTGGCGGCGCTGGTCAACCGCATCCTGCGGTAATGCCTCGCGTGGGGCGGGCCCGCAAACACCGGACTGGAAAGGATATCGACGGTGGGTCGCAACCGCCGATATCCCCCAGCCGGACGGCCGCGTCACCGAAGTGACCGCGCCCGGTTTTCGATTGCCCCCACGCAATGCGTCTGTCCGGCGGCGCAATATCAGTGATTTACGAAAGCAACATACCCCGTTCGGGGTATGATGTCCGCAGCCCGTCGCTTTGTCAGGGCGCGCCGCGCGCCTCGAACGCGTTCAGCGGATGGGAAAAACAATGTTTTGGGTCGGCGTTGCCTGTCAGCCAGGCGTCCACTCGATCGTTTCAACGCTGGTCGAACTCGACTTGTTGCTGGTCAGGAAAAAATCCCGGCCGTCCTTATAGGCATAGGATAAATCGTCCCAGCTTTGCCTGCTGACGCAGGTCCCGCTGCCGGGAACCGTGACATACCACGCCGGATTGCTCACGGGCGGCAGCATCGCGGCGAATTGCCGTCCCAATCGGTCGAGCGCGGCGCCATAGTCTTTTGTCCATGGCATCGTCCCGAACCGCGATGAGTAGAAAATCGCGATGGTCTTCTCGACATATTTTTGACCAGGACTTTGCGGATCGGCCCGCAAGACGTTCGCTTTGCGCACCGTATAGCAATAGACGTGGAGTTCGCGCTCCGCCGCTTTGGCAGCAGGCGGCGCACTATCGGGCGAGGGCGACGCCCGGCGGCCGGTCGAGGGTGCCGTTTCTCCATAGAGCTCGCGCCGGACCTGATAGCGCGCCCATTCATCCTGCATCCGCAGCTGTTCGGGGGTGGCTTTTGGCAAGGCAACGGCCACCGACGAGCCCATTGATGATGCGTAGCCCGGGGGTGACCCAGCGGACGTGTTGGACAGCCGCGCCGACCAGTCGGTTGTCCCGAATGCAGGGTTGCTTGCCATTTGCGTGCCATAGTCGGCGGCGATCGACGCTATGCTGCTGTTCAGCTGGCTCCAGAAACGAGCGTTGGCTCTCCGCGTCTGTTCGCGAAGGTTGCGCGCGCGCTGAACCTTTTCGGCGTCGGCGCCGCGTTGCCGGATGAAGGCGGCAGTGCCGGGAGAGACGGCCTGCCACACCTCGCGGGTTCCGCCCTGCGTTCGGATCAGCGATCCATCGTTTGACAGGCGAAATTCGGCATCGCCAAAGATGAAATAGTCGCGCCCATCGCCTTTATACTTGGGGCTGGATTTGGCATTTTCCGCGTTGTTCGTGCATTCCATCTTGTTGTTGGCGCTCGATCCCGAGCAATAGGTCAGGGGCAAGTCGCGGGCGCCGAACCATTCGAGGAACACCGAGCCGCCGCCAAAATGCTGGATTTGGAACAACTGCCCCGACTTCGTCATGAAGGATCGTCCATCGAGGCTAGCCAGAAGCCCGAAGTCGAGTGTGCGTGTCGGCTTCAGCCGTTTCATCAACCTGGTTATGCCCAGCGTATAGTCGATCGGGTACGGCGAAACGACGTTCCGATATTGCAGCAGGGCAAGATCGCGATCGGCGCTCAGCCAGATGTCGTAGCAGAATTTGAGCTTGCCCTGCCAACCACAGGCCTGGATCTTGCCCGATGGCTGCACGGCAAGTTCGACCGTCGCCCTGCCGGCCGGATTCTGTTCGGTCGGATAGGCGCGGTCGGCGATCAGTTTTCCGCCGGGCGTAGCGGCCCGGAACAGGAGGCTGCGCGATGGCACGTCGGTCATGCCAAGATGAACCGTCGGTCCTTTGGCATCACGCCCGATTTCGATGAACAGTTTTGTCGTATCACCACGCCAGTGTCCCTGCATCGCCGACAGGACGCCAAGCGCGGGGTCGAAGCTGCCGGTCGGCAGGTCGGGATATTGCGCGGGCAATTTTGCGATCAGCGCCTTCGCTCCCGCTTCGGAGGTGGGCGACAGGACGCGTTGCCCGGCCGCGGTCCAGCGCCCATTGTCCGACGTTGATTCCTGGCATTGCAATTTGCCGTTTTTATTCTTGCACTCCAGTCGCCGACGCGGGGAGCTTTCGAGCAGCAATTTGCCGCTGCCTTTAACGACAACATCCCCAAAGCTGCCGGCGCCGACATTGTGCGACAAATAGCGGAGCGCCTTTTTGTCGGCACTGGGCATGACCATGGTTTCGTAAGTGCCGAAAAGCCCTTCGCGGCGGACAAGCAGAATTTGGCCCGGTTGCTTCCAACTGATCGAATAGGTTTCGGAGGTGCCGTCGTTCCAGCGCGTGCCGACCAATGGCGCGATGGCGCGAAAGAGCTTCGCGGCCTCGGCCTCGCTGATGAGCGTTTCAGGGGCCGCCGCCTGAAAAGCGTTTGCGGACGGAGCAGCGGAGAAAGCAATGGCTGTTGCTGCGGCTGTGGCGAGAGGCAAAATGTTCATTCGGAGTTCCCAAGATGACCTCAGCTTCTTTTGCGCCACACGGGCACCGGCTGCCGACCGTCGAGATCGCTCGCCGCCAAAGCTGATTCTGTGCATAGCAACGCCTGGCATCATGCCGTCGGCACGTTGCAGCGCGCTATGAAACGTGGAATATCATTGATTTAGGCGGATTTCATACCCCGTCAGGGGTATGGTTCCGGAGGCGCGCGATTTTTGTCAGGGCGCGCGGCGCGCCTCGAACCAGTCGCGCAGCGCGGCGGCGGCGCAGCCGGTGAAGCCGTAGGAACCGACCGGCGAGCAGCTGTTCGGGCGCGAGGCGCGGGCGATATTGTCATAACCCTCGACCGCCGAGGCCCAGCTGCCGCCGCCGACCGCCGTGTCTTCCTTCAACTCCTCGCGCAAATCCTTTGGCACCCGGTAGCGGTCGGATTCGGGTTGCTGCGCGCACACGACGATCTCGTCCCCCTGGGGTTCGGGACAGGGTTCGTCGCCATAGGTGTAGAGGACCGAGGTGCGCTGCGGCGGCTGGCCCGACTGGGCCAGCGAGCCATCGTCCTGGGCATGGCCCGGTGCGGCGAAAGCGAGCGCCGCGAAGAGGGGGAGGAGGAGGCCGGCCTTTGTCATCATGTCGTTCGCGTTCCCAGACCCCATATCCCCTGCGTCCCAGATTGGCCGGCGTAGATGAACCTAAGCCGAACTGCGGACGTAACCTGCTGGGCTTTCGGCACGAACCGGGGAGCGATGGGGCGAGCGGCACAGCGTCGATGTCCCTGCCATGGAGGTCGATGATGAAGAACCAAATCCTGTTCGCCTTGCTTGCAGTGGCGATCGCGCCGCTATCGCTGGCGGCCGCCGCTGCGGATGCGGAGGCGAAGCCGGTCTATGTCGGTGTTGACGGTGATAACATTGCCGTCGGCGGCTATGATACGACCAGCTATTTCGATGGCGAGGGCGTGCCGGTGAAGGGCGACGCGGCCTTTGCCGTCGAGCATGATGGCGCCGTCTATCACTTCGCCGATGCCGCCCGTGCGGCGCGGTTCCAGGCCAATCCCGATGCGTTCGTGCCACGTTACGGCGGGCATTGCGCCTGGGCCATGTCGCGCGGCTATCTCGCGCCCGGCGACCCGTTGGCCTATGCGATCGTGGACGGCAAATTATATTTGAATTTCAACGCGGAAGTGAAGGCGAAATGGGACAAGGACCGCGCGGGATTCATCGCCGCTGCGGAAAAGAACTGGGCGGTGGTGCCCGATGATGCGAAATTTGGCGGATAAGGGCGAGCGTTGGTTTTGGGGTGGCGAGCGGGCGTTCGTTCCGTCCTCTCGTCACCCCGGACTTGATCCGGGGTCCATGACTTCGGCGCCGTGATGGATCCCGGATCAAGTCCGGGATGACGAAGAAACGACGTCCGCAATCGCTCGCAACCTCCCGTTCCTAGATTACGTCGAGCGACGCGGCGATCGCGTCCCACAACTGCGCCAGCTCGTCGGGCGTGATGCAATAGGGCGGCATGACATAGACGGTGTTGCCGAGCGGGCGGAGGAGGACGCCGCGGTCGCGGGTGAAGGCGATCAGGCGCGGCGCGAGGTTCGACAGATAGCCGCCGTCGGGCGCCACGATGTCGAGCGCGGCGATGGTGCCGATGCGGCGCGGATTGGCGATGCGCGGGTCGTGGGTGAGGAGGGCGAGGTGCGCCGCCTGCGCATCGGCGAGCGCGTCGATGCGCGCCTGCACCGGCTCGTCGCGCCAGATTTCGAGGTTGGCGTTCGCGGCGGCGCAGGCGATCGGATTGGCAGTATAACTGCTTGAATGATAAAATGTTTTCGCCCGGTCGGTCGAGAGGTGCGCGGCAAAGATCGGCTCGATACAGAGCGTCACCGCGAGCGGGAGCGCGCCGCCGGTCAAGCCTTTCGACAGGCAGACGATGTCGGGGATGACGCCCGCCTGGTCGCAGGCGAAGCGCGTGCCGGTGCGGCCCCAGCCGGTCATCACCTCGTCGGCGATGAACAGGACATTGTGGCGCGCGCAGATGCTGCGCATTTCGGCGAGCACCCATGCGGGGTAGATCAGCATTCCGCCCGCACCGAGGATCAAGGGTTCGACGATGAAGGCGGCGGGTTTTTGGGCGCAGGCGGCTTCGAGCGCGTCGAGCGTGGCTTGCTCCATCCCTTCGTGCGGGAAGGGGATGGTGTCGACGTCGAACAGCAAGGGCTGCCACGCGCGGTTGTAGACGCCGCGTTCGCCGACCGACATCGTTCCGATCGTGTCGCCATGATAGCTGTGGTCGAGGACGAGGATGCGGTGGCGCGGCTCGCCGATGTTATACCAATATCCGAGCGCCATCTTGAGCGCGACCTCGACGCTGGTCGAACCCGAGTCCGAAAAGAAGACACGCGTGAGCGGATCGGGGGTGATGCGGATCAGTTCGGCGGCGAGGCTTTCGGCGGGCTCGTGCGTCCAGCCGGCGAAGATGAGCTGGTCGAGCTTTTCGGACTGGCTGCGGATTGCGGCCATGATGCGCGGGTGCGCGTGGCCGTGGGTGGTGACCCACCAGCTGGAGATGCCGTCGATCCAGCTGGTGCCGTCGGCGGCGTAGAGTGTCGCGCCTTTTGCGTGCGAAATCAGCGGGATGGGATCGCCGAGGCCGTGCTGGGTGAAGGGGTGCCAGATGGGGGAGGTGGGGGTGCTCATGGCGTGCTCTATACCCCTTCGTCATTCCCGCGAAAGCGGGAACCCGGTTCTGCCATCAAGGTTCAGATGGTCACCCTGCGGCTGAAATTCTTGTTTGAGCTGGGTTCCCGCCTTCGCGGGGATGGCAAAGATTAGAGGAAGTCGGTGAGGTCGAAGTTTGCTTTGAACGCCGCTGCCAGCGTTGCGCTCTCCAACGGGTCGACGATCGGCAACCGGCCCAGGCGGCGGACGCCGCCGAGCTTCGCGATGATCGCCTCGCTGTCCTCCACCGCGTCGCCGAGGAAAGCGAGGCCGTGGATCGGGACATGGCGAGCACGGAGCGCCTCGATCGTGAGCAGGCTGTGGTTGATCGTGCCGAGCGCGGTGCGCGCGCAGACGATCACGGGGATTTGCCACCGTGCGAAGAGGTCGGCGTAGAGGGTGGTGCGCGTGACGGGGACGAGCGCGCCGCCCGCTCCCTCGACGATCAGGTCGCCGGGCGGCGGCGTGAGCTTTTCGATGTCGATGTTAACGTCGTCAATTTCGGCGGCGATATGCGGCGAGGCGGGGGTGGTGAGGCGATAGGCTTCGGGACGGGCAGGCACGCCGGCGAGGCGCGCGACGACTTCGCTGTCGGTCTCTTCCTCCAGCCCCGACTGGATCGGTTTCCAGTAGGCGGCGCCGGTCGCCTGCGCCAAGCCCGCGGAAAATATGGTTTTTCCGATGCCGGTGTCGGTGCCGGTGACGACGAAGCGCGTCATGCGGCGGCCATCGCCGCGGCGAGTGCGTCGGCCAGATCATCAATGTTAGCTTCGTCAACATTGAGCGTGATCGCGATGCGCAGCCGCGCGGTCCCCTGCGCCACGGTGGGTGGCCGAATGCCGCGAATGTCGAAACCCGCATCCTGCAGGCGTCCCGCGATGCGCATCGTGCGGTCGTTGTCGCCGATGATCACGGGCAGGATCTGGGTGCCGCTGGCTGGGATGCCGAGCGGAACGAGGCGTTCGGCGGCGTGGCGGACGAGGGCGTGGAGGCGCGCCTGACGCTCGGGCTCGTTCGCGACGATCTCGATCGCCTGCCGGACTAGCCATGCCATCAGCGGCGACGGCGCGGTCGAAAAGATGAAGGGGCGGCCGCGGTTGACGATGAAGTCGGTCGCGACCGCGGGGGCGCAGAGCAATGCGCCCTCGGCGCCCAAGGCCTTGCCGCAGGTGTGGA
>NZ_MIAM01000054.1:38969-43210 GCF_001830555.1 Sphingopyxis sp. RIFCSPHIGHO2_12_FULL_65_19
GCCGGCGCGCCAGCGAGCGATGATGTCGTCGAACGCCTGTGCGTCGTTATGCGCGGCGGCGACGGTCCCCGCGCGGCCTAGCTTCATGCCGTCGTGCGCGCTCGCGTGGATCAATGCGTCGTGGATGACGAGGTCGCCGCGCTGGGGGAGCGTGGCGAACAGCGCGGCGTTGGCGGCGAAGCCGGTGGGGAAGAAGAGCGCGGCCTCGCTGCCATAATGGCGTGCGGCATGCGCTTCGAGCGCTTCATGTTCAGCGTGATTGCCGCGCAGCAGCCGCGAACCGCCCGAGCCCGCGGGAAGCCCGCGGTCGATGCCCGCGGCCATCGCAGCGCGCAGTGCGTCGCTGTCGGCGAGGCCGAGATAGTCGTTCGACGCGAAATCGCGGCCGGCGCGCGGCGCGAGGCTGCGGCGGCGGCTTTGCGCCGCCAGCGCCGCGAGATCCTTGCGGTGGGTGTCGAAGGGAGATTGCGGCATCGCTAGCCCTTATAGTCATCCCGGCGAAGGCCGGGATCTCACCGTCGCAGTTGAACGCAATGGCGAGATCCCGGCCTTCGCCGGGATGACGGAGTTTAGGTGTTGGGCCGTCAGTTCTTCGCTTTATCGACCAGCTGGTTCTTGGCGATCCACGGCATCATCGCGCGCAGCTTGGCGCCGGTCTGTTCGATCGGGTGCGCCACGGCGGCCTTGCGGCTGGCCTTCAGTTCGGGCTGGCCGGCCTGGTTGTCGAGGACGAAATCCTTGACGAAGCGGCCCGACTGGATGTCGGCGAGGACGCGCTTCATTTCGGCCTTAGTCTCGTCGCTGATGATGCGCGGGCCGGTCTTGATGTCGCCATATTCGGCGGTGTTCGAGATCGAATAGCGCATGTTCGCGATGCCGCCTTCATAGAGGAGGTCGACGATCAGCTTGGTTTCGTGGAGACACTCGAAATAAGCCATTTCGGGGGCATAGCCCGCCTCGACCAGCGTCTCGAAACCCGCCTGGATCAGATGGGTGATGCCGCCGCACAGCACCGCCTGTTCGCCGAAGAGGTCGGTTTCGCACTCTTCCTTGAAGGTCGTTTCGATGATGCCGCTGCGCCCGCCGCCGACGGCACTGGCGTAGGAGAGGGCGAGCGCTTTCGCGAAGCCGTTGCCCGACGCGCCCGCGCCCTGGGCTTCCTGCGCGACGGCGATCAGGCAGGGGACGCCGCCGCCCTTCTGATATTCGCTGCGCACCGTGTGGCCGGGGCCCTTGGGCGCGACCATGAAGACGTCGATGTCGGGGCGCGCGTCGATCAGGCCGAAGTGGATGTTGAGGCCGTGCGCGAATGCGAGCGCGGCGCCGGGCTTCATGTTCGGGCCGATGTCGTCGGCGTAGATCTTCGCCTGGGCTTCATCGGGCGCGGCGATCATGATGACGTCGGCCCATTCGGCGGCTTCCTTGTTCGACATGACCTTGAAGCCTGCGGCTTCGGCCTTTTTCGCGGTGGCCGAGCCGGGGCGGAGCGCGATCGCAACCTCCTTGACGCCGCTGTCGCGCATATTCTGCGCGTGCGCGTGACCCTGGCTGCCGTAGCCGACGACGGCGACCTTCTTGCCCTTGATCAGATCCTGGTCGGCGTCGCGATCGTAATAAACCTGCATGTCATTCTTCCCTTATTTTCATTCGTCATGCCGGACTTGATCCGGCATCCATGGACCCTGGATCAAGTCCGGGGTGACGAAGGTTGAAACGTCATTCTGTAATTCTAGAGCGCCTCCGACCCGCGGGCGATGGCGACGACGCCGGTGCGGCCGACCTCGACCAGCCCGCATTCGCGCATCAGTGCGATGAAGCGGTCGACCTTGTCGCTGTTCCCGGTGATTTCAAAGATGAAGCTGGACAGCGTCGTGTCGACGACCTTGGCGCGGAACACGTCGGCCATGCGCAGCGCCTCGATACGTTTGTCGCCGGTGCCCGCGACCTTCACCAGCGCGATTTCGCGTTCGACATGCGCCTCGCCCGCGTCGTTGAGGTCGACGACGCGGTGCACGGGCACCAGCCGGTCGAGCTGCGCGATGATCTGGTCGATGATCGGCGGCGGGCCGTTGGTGACGATCGTGATCCGGCTGAGCGCATGGTCCGAACTGATGTCGGCCACGGTCAGGCTTTCGATATTATAGCCGCGCGCGGTGAACAGCCCGGTGATCTTGGCGAGCACCCCGGCTTCGTTGTCGACGGTGATGGCGAGCACATGGCGCTCGCCGGCTTCGGTTTTGATTTTCATATGATTTACACCAGTGCCTTGGCTTCGTCGTCCATCGTGCCGGTGATGTCGTTCGGTTGGAGGATCATGTCGGTGTGCGCGGCGCCCGACGGGATCATCGGGAAGCAGTTGGCGAGCTGCGCGACGCGGCAGTCGACGATCACCGGACCCGGTGTCTCGATCATCTTCCGGATGCCATCCTCGAGCTGGCCCAGGTTGTCGATGCGCAGCCCTGTCCAGCCATAAGCATCGGCGAGCTTCACGAAATCGGGCAGGCTGTCCGAATAGCTGTTGGAATAGCGGCTTTCATAGGTCAATTCCTGCCACTGGCGGACCATCCCCATCCATTCATTGTTGAGGATGAAGATTTTTACCGGCAGGCGATACTGGCTGACCGTGCCCATTTCCTGGATATTCATCTGGAGCGAGGCTTCGCCCGCGATGCAGATGACGAGGCGGTCCGGATGCGCGATCTGGGCGCCGACCGCGGCGGGGAAGCCGTATCCCATCGTGCCGAGACCGCCACTGGTGAGCCAGCGGTTGGGCGCGGCGAAGCCGAAATGCTGCGCCGCCCACATCTGGTGCTGGCCGACCTCGGTGGTGATGATCGGGTCCATCCCGCGCGTCGCGTCGAACAGCGCCTTCACCGCGCGCTGCGGCATGATGTCGGCGTCCGGCTCCTTCTTTTCGGGAAAGTCGAGGCAGCGCGTCGCGCGCCAGCCGTCGACCCGGCGCCACCATTCGCCAAGGTCGCGGGCCTTGTGTCCCGCCGCCTGCCAACCCGCGATGATCGCGTCGAGCGCGCGGCCGGCATCACCGACGACCGCGAGATCGACCGGCACGATCTTGTTGATCGAGCTGCGGTCGATGTCGATGTGGATTTTCTTTGAGTCGGGCGAAAAGGCGTCGAGACGGCCGGTCACGCGGTCGTCGAAGCGCGCGCCGACCGCGATGATCAGGTCGGCGCGGTTCATCGCCATATTCGCCTCGAACGTCCCGTGCATACCGAGCATACCGAGCCATTTGTCATCGTCCGACGGGAAGGCGCCAAGCCCCATCAGGGTCGAGGTGACCGGCGCGCCGGTGAGCGCGACGAGCTGGCGCAGCGCGGCGCTGGCATCGGGACCGGCGTTGATCACGCCGCCGCCGGTGTAGAAGATCGGGCGCTCGGCGGCGGCGATCATCGCGACGGCCTGTGCGATGGCGTCGGCGTCGGGTTCGACCTGCGGGCGATAGCTGTTGTGCTGGATAAATTCGGGCACGCTGTAAGTGCCGGTCGCGACCTGCACATTTTTCGGGATGTCGATCACCACCGGGCCGGGGCGGCCATGCGTCGCGATATGGAACGCCTCGTGCATGATCGGCCCCAAACGGTCGGGGTCCATGACAAGATAATTATGCTTGGTGCAGTGGCGCGTGATGCCGACGGTGTCGCATTCCTGAAACGCGTCGGTACCGATCAAGGTCGTCGGCACCTGGCCCGTGAGCACAACCATCGGGATCGAATCGAGCAGCGCGTCGGTGATGCCGGTCACGGCGTTGGTCGCGCCGGGGCCCGAGGTGACGAGCACGACGCCGGGCTTGCCGGTCGAGCGTGCATAGCCTTCGGCCGCGTGCGTCGCCGCCTGTTCGTGGCGGACGAGAATGTGCTTGATCGTCGGGTGTTTGTAGAGCGCGTCATAGATCGGAAGCACCGCGCCGCCCGGATAGCCGAACACCGTGTCGACCCCGAGGTCGACCAGCGCCTGAACCACCATGTCGGCACCGCTCATTTCCGTCACGACAAAACTCCTTCCGATACAAAGAAGCAGCGCTTGTGCGCTGCAACAGGGTTGCGGGCAATAGGTGTATGATTCTATCCTGTCAACAGCTTATCACGTAATATAATTGCTAATTCACCTATAGAATCGACGTTTAATGATTCTGTGTGACGAGGCCAGTCGGCGGGCGATTGGTGGCGGAACCACGTAAATTGGCGCTTCGCATATTGGCGGGTGGCGGCCTGCGCCGCCTC
>NZ_MIAM01000054.1:43237-49582 GCF_001830555.1 Sphingopyxis sp. RIFCSPHIGHO2_12_FULL_65_19
TCGACCTCTGCCATCGCGCCGCCATCGAACATCTGGACGAGGCGCGTGTCGCAGCGGTCCCGGAGCCAGTCGCGCGGCGGCAGGAGGATGAGCGGGACGAGGGTGATGGCGTCGGCGATGCCGCCTTCGCGCTGTTGTTGCCACGCGGCGAGCGTGCGGCCGGTCGCGCGGACGACCTCCAGCGCGCGGGCGATGCGCGTCACATCGGCGGGATTCAGCCGCGCGGCGGCGTCGGGGTCGGCCTTTGCCAGTTCGGCATGTGCGTCGGCGACGGGAAGCGCGCGGACCGCATCACGCACCGCGGGGTCGATTTCGGGCACCGGCGCGATGCCCTGGAGCAGCGTGCGCAGATAGAGGCCGGTGCCGCCGACGAGGATGGGGATGGCGCCGCCGCGGTGCGCGGCGGCGATGACGGCGCGCGCCTCATCCGCCCAGCGCGCCGCATTATGCGCTTGCGATGCATCGACATGGCCGAACAGGCAGTGCGGCACACCCGCCATCTCGTCGTCGGTGGGCCGCGCCGACAGGATGGCGAGGTCGGCATAGACCTGGCTGGCGTCGGCGTTGACGACGATCGCGTCGCTGCCCGTCTGGATCAGAGAATTTGCGAGTGCGACCGCCAAAGCGCTCTTGCCGCTGGCGGTGGGTCCGGCGATAAGTGCCACGGGCAGCCGCGCATCGGCGGTCGAGAAAGAAGGAGATGCCATGTTCGTCGCGACGCTGATAGCAGCAGGAAAGCTGACCGACGAGGTGGTTCGCGAAGGGATCGACCGGCTGGCTGCGACGGGGCACGACGTCGGCGCCCCGCATTGGATCGACGAGCATGACGCCGCCGATATCGTATTCCAGGGCAGCCTGGTCAGCGCGCGCAAGGAATTGGCGCATATGGACCATGGCGCGCTCGACATCGTCGTCCAGCCGCTGGGCGACCGCACCAAGAAGCTGATCATCGCCGACATGGATTCGACGATGATTACCGTCGAATGCATCGACGAACTGGCCGATTATGCGGGGCTGAAGCCCCAGATTGCGGCGATCACCGAGCGCGCGATGCGCGGCGAACTCGATTTTCGCGCAGCGTTGGTCGAGCGCGTCGGACTGCTCGCGGGGATGCCCGAAGCGACGCTGGTCGATTGCCGGATGGAGCGGGTGCGCCTGACACGCGGCGCGCGCACATTGGTGCAGACGATGAAGGCGCATGGCGCGCACTCGATCCTGATTTCAGGCGGCTTTACCGCCTTTGCCGGCCCGGTGGGGGAGGCGATCGGGTTCGACAAGGTTGTCGCAAACGAGCTGGAGATTGCGGGCGGCAAGCTGACCGGCAAGGTGCGCGAACCGATCGTCGACAGCAGCACGAAGTTGGAGACGCTGAAGGCCGAAGCGGCGAAGCACGGCCTGCCGCTGGCCGAAACACTGGCGGTCGGCGACGGCGCCAACGACATCCCGATGATCACGTCGGCGGGGCTGGGTATCGGTTATCACCCGCATCCTGCCGCCGGCGAAGCGGCGGCGGCGGTGGTCCGCCACCACGACCTGACCGCGCTGTTATGGGCGCAGGGCTATCCGCGGCGCAGCTGGGTGCTGGGGTAAGGGCTGGCCGCCCCCTGAGAGGGCGGCGCGCCCGCGGATTCAGAAAGACGGCGTCCGGTCGGCGGCGGCCGCGGTATCGGCGTTTTTCGCCTGCTGCTGCGTCGCCGCGATCTTCGCGTCGGTTTCCTGGATGACCTTGGCGGCATAGCTGCCATTGTCGAGGCTCAGCTGCATGTTCGACGCCAGCCTGGGGTTGCTCGAATCGATGCCGATCCGGGCAGAGATGCTCACCCCGCATTGCGCGTCGCGCGCCGCATAGCCGTTGCTGCCCCAACAGTGGCCGGGTATCCGGCCGTCGCTCGTCCGCGGCAGCGGCGCGCCGCTATTGTCACGCGCGATGCCGATCTCTTCGGACAGGGCGCTCGACATTTCGGGCGGGGCGATGCTTTCCAGCGCACCATATTTTTCCGCAAGCTGCTCCTTGGTCTTGTCGATCAACGGTTGGCCGCCAGGATAGAAGAAGATTTCACGCGAGACGCCAATGACGCGCTCCTCGCCCTTCAGCCCGTAGAGCTCGACATTGACCTTGTCCTGCCACTTGTCGTCCGAGCGACCGCCAGCAATGCTGACGCGCATATAGGTGCCGTCGGGCAGCCAAGGCACGCCAGACCCGCTGCGCGGCGCATAGTCGGCACGATAGCCGGCGTCGGCGCATTTGAGGGCGGCGATGGCTTCGGCGCCCGTCATCCCGATCGCCACGCCCTGGATGGTGGGTGCATTCGCTGGCGCCTTGGGGCAGCCCGATGCCGCCGGGGCGACGGAGGCGGTATCGACGGTCTCACCATTGCTGTTCTTGGCCTCATTGCCGGGACCGTCGCCGCATCCCGCCAGGAGCATCATCATCGCTGCCCCAATAGCCATGCCTGATTTCAATTGCATCCGACCCTCCCTGACCGAAACCGAACCCGATGGGTGTGGTTTGGCCTAGGCGGGTAGGCCGGGCGGGTCTTGACGGACTTCTGAAGAATTTCTGAAGCCGAACCACAGAGCGGGGCGCGGCGGGGAGTGGCGCTTGTTTTCTGAACGCGCCGTGGCGACGCGGCGCTTAAAAGCGGAAAAAATAGGGCATGCTGTCGAGCGTTTCGACGATCTTGCATTTGGCGCCCGCACTTTTGCAGCTGCCCATCACCGACCGCTTGGCGCCGCCGGGGGTGCCCGCGAAACCGGCATAATATTGTCCCTGTTTGTCGCGCGCGATCGCAAAATGGCCGTTCGCGCCCCACAGGCCGACGACGCAGCCCTGGCCGCCCGCCTCGCGGCAGGCGGTCATGGCATATTGTTCGGCCTGTTCGCGATTGTCGCCGCGCAGCGCGCCATAGGAGTAGCCGGGTTGCCCCGACGCCGAGCGCCAGAAGGCGATCGCAGCGAAGCTGCTCGCCATATAGCCGCCGACATATTCCTGTTTTTCCTGGACGAACGGGATGACCTGTCCCGGCGGCGACGCGCTGGTGCCGCTGCCATATATTTGTTGCAGCACCTGCGGCGGCGGGGCGTTGCACGGCAAGCCCTGAGCGCATGGCAGGCCCTGAACCGGCGTCATTTGCGCCGCGGCGGTGGCGGCGAACAGCGCGGTCGCGAGAGTTGTCAGGGCAAGGCGGTGCATCGGTGTTTCCTCGCTGGTCATCGAACGCTGATCCAAGAGCTATCGAATTAAATCAGCAAGATAAAGACCGAATCAACGGATGCGCTGACCGCCTTTCCACATCATCGTCGCGCGGCCCTGCACCGGCATTCCGTCGAAGGGGGTGTTGCCGGCCCAGGCCGCCATCTTCTTCGCATCGACCTGCCACGGCGTGCCTTCTTCGACGAGGATCAGGTCGGCTTCCTTGCCCACCGCGAGCTTGCCAGCATCGACGCCGAGCAGACAGGCGGGGGTGCCCGCAAGCAGTTCAAACAGGCGGCCGGGCGACACATGACCGTCGCGGACAAGGTTCAGGCCGAGCGCGAGCAAAGTTTCGGCGCCCGCCATGCCGGGCAAAGCCTCGGCGAAGGGGAGGCGCTTGTCCTCGGGCCCGCGCGGGTCGTGGCCCGACGACAATATGTCGATCGTGCCGTCGGCGATCGCGGCGAGGCAGGCCTGGCGGTCGTCCTCGCTGCGCAGCGGCGGCGACAGGCGCGCGAAGGTGCGGAAATCGCCGATCGCGGTGTCGGAGAGCAGCAGGTGCGCCGGAGTAATGCCGCACAGCACGGGCAGCCCCTTGGCCTTGGCGGCGCGGATCAGGTCCAGCCCGCGCGCGGTGGTGACCTGGCGGAAATGGACGGGCGCGCCGGTTTCCTCGACGAGCGCGAGGTCGCGCGCGATCGCCATCGATTCGGCCATGGCGGGGGCGGAGGCGAGGCCGAGGCGCGTCGCCATCTCGCCGTCGGTCGCGACCGCGCCGGCGGTGAGGCCTTCATCCTCGGCATGGATGATCGTGACGAGACCGAGCGAGGCGGCGTAGGACAGCACGCGGCGCATCACGCCGCTGTCGGCGATGCGGGTGCGGCCGGTCGCGATGGCGCGGGCGCCCGCCTGTTGCATCAGGCCTATTTCTGCGAGTTCCTTGCCCGCGAGACCTTTGGTGGCGGCGGCGATGGGGTGGACCCAGAGGTCGGGCTTGCCGCCCTTCGCCGCGCGCTCGACCAGCCCGGCGCCGTCGAGCGGGCCGTTGTCGGGCATCAGCGCCGCGCGCGTGATGCCGCCGAAGTGAAAGGCAGGCTTGTCGGTTGCGAACACGCCGAGGTCGACGATACCGGGGGCGAGCCACTGGCCCTTCGCATCCACGGTTTCGGTGCCGCCGGGCGTTTCGGTGGGGTCGATCGCCGCGATACGGCCGTCGACCGCGAGCAGGCTGCCGGGGCGCGGGGTGTCGCCGTCGATCAGCATCGCATTGGTGATGAGGAGCGGTTTCAGTTCCATCCCGCGACCCCCCGCTGGCGGCGCGTCAGGATATCGAGGCACGCCATGCGGACCGCGACGCCCATTTCGACCTGCTGGGTGATCGTCGAACGTTCGGGATCGTCGGCGATGCTGCTGTCGATTTCGACCCCGCGATTCATCGGGCCGGGGTGCATGACGATGGCGTCGGGTTTCGCTTTTTCGAGGCGTTTGGGGGTGAGGCCGTAGAGGGCGTGATATTCGCGCGCTGACGGAAGATAGGCGCCGTCCATGCGCTCGTTCTGGAGGCGGAGCATCATCACGACGTCGGCGTCCCTTATGCCCTCGTCCATGTCGGTGAAAGTCGTCACATGCATCCGTTCCATCGCGGGCGGGGTCAGCGTCGCGGGGGCGACGACGCGCACCTCGTTGCCGAGCAGGGTCAGCGCGAGGATGTTCGACCGCGCGACGCGGCTGTGGAGGACGTCGCCGCAGATCGCGATGGTAAGCCCCTCGACGCGGCCGAGGCGGCGGCGGATGGTGAGCGCGTCGAGCAGCGCCTGTGTCGGATGTTCGTGGCGCCCGTCTCCTGCGTTGAGCACGGGGCAGTCGACCTTGTCGGCGATCAGTTGAACCGCGCCCGACGACGCATGGCGAATGACCATCGCGTCGGCGCGCATGGCGTTCAGCGTCATCGCGGTGTCGATCAGCGTCTCGCCCTTCTTCACGCTCGACTGCGCGGCGTGCATGTTGACGACGTCGGCGCCGAGGCGCTTGCCCGCAATCTCGAACGACAGAAGCGTTCGGGTGGAATTCTCGAAAAAGGCGTTGATGATCGTCAGGCCCGCAAGCCGGTCGTCATGCTTGGCAGCGCCGCTGCGGTTGAGGTCGACCCATTGTTCGGCGGCGTCGAGGACATAGCTGATCTCCCACGGAGTCAGCTGGGCGATGCCGATCAGGTGGCGATGGCGAAAGGCATCGCCGCCGGGCGGATAGTCGCTGGCGGGTCGGATGGTGGAGCTTGTCATTAAAGCCGAGCGTCTACGCAGACGGGGCGATTCTGGCAAGCGCCGAGGCGAGCAGCGGTTCCAATAGTCCCGACGCCCAGAGGATGATCAGGATGATGTCGAGCCAGAGCCAGATCAGCATCCATGTCGCAAAGGGCTGTTTACGCGTCTTGTGGCGGACGAGGCGCGCCGCAAACACCGTGCCGAAGGCGCCGCCGAGGAAGGCCCAGAGCAGCAAGGTGGATTCGGGGATACGCCGGCCGCCGGCTTCGGCGCGGCGCTTGTCGGCCACCATCAGACCGAAGGCGATGCCGTTCGCGGCGCCGAGCCAATAGCCGATATATTCGGTCAAGCGCGCGCCTTCACTGGCGGATCAAGGCGTCGATCGCGCCTTGCAGGATGAACGCCGCGGCGGCGCTGTCGACGCGTTCCGCGCGTTTCGCACGGCTGACGTCGGCGGCGATCATGGCGCGTTCGACCGCGGCGGTCGACCAGCGTTCGTCCCAGAGGAGCAAGGGAAGGGCCAGTGGTGCGAGGTTGCGGGCGAAGGCGCGGGTGCTTTGCGTGCGCGGGCTGTCGCTGCCGTCCATGTTGAGCGGCAGGCCGACAACGATGCCGACGATGCCGTGCTGCGCGACGAGCGCTTTCAAGGTTTCGAGATCGGCCGAGAATTTATTGCGGATGATCGTCTTGTCCGGGGTCGCGAAGCTCCAGTTGGTGTCGCAGAAGGCGACGCCGATGGTTTTGGTGCCGACGTCGAGGCCCATCAGGCGCCCGCCGGCCGGGAATTGGGCGGCGAAGTCGGGGGCGGCGGTGGTGATCATCCTTGCCCTTTAGCCGTTCGTGTCGAGCGAAGTCGAGACACGCTTGGAATGCGCATGACTTCGGCGT
>NZ_MIAM01000054.1:49631-52161 GCF_001830555.1 Sphingopyxis sp. RIFCSPHIGHO2_12_FULL_65_19
CTCGACTTCGCTCGACACAAGCGGGTTGAGAAACGGGACCCCGGATCAGGTCCGGGGTGACGAGGCAGGGGAGGCGGGAACGGGCGTGGATGCAGACGCTGGCGCGAGTGGCGGCGCCGCGGGCGCCACCGGCGACGGCTTGCCTTCATAGGTTGCGAGGCGGCGGAGCGCGTCGGCGCGGACGTTCGCCCAGAACAGCGTGATGTCGTAGACATGGTAATTGTTGCCCGGCAGCACATAGCCTGCGACGACGTAATTTTTCGCGATCTCGGCATCGCCGATCATCAGGAAACCGCGCGTGTCGTCGCATTTGGCGCCGATCTTGCCCGCGATCAGCGATCCCGACTTGAAACCCTCGGTCGGTTTGAGCGTGCCGAGATTGGCCGCGGGCGGCGCTTCGGTGTCGGGGATGCCGGTGATCGGGTTGGTGCACAGCATCCGCGTTCCCGCGCGCGGGCGACCGTCGAAACCGATCGTGCCGTCATAGGCGGCGGTGACCATTTCAGGGTCGGCGGGGTCGGCAAAGGTCGCCCAGCCGAGGATGCAGCCCTTTTGTTCGGGTGTGCGGCAGGCGGGGAGACCGAGGCCCGCACCGTCGGTTTCGAGGCTGATCGGCCAGCCGATGACATAAGCCGCAACGATGCGCTTTGCGAGCGGGGTGCCCGCAATGCGGGTCTTGAGCAGGGTGGTGAGGTGGAGCGCGCCCTGGCTGTGCCCCGCGAGGATGATCGGCCGGTCCTTCGGCTGTGCGGCGAGGAAGGCATCGAACGCCTCCTCGACATCGCGATACGCCGAATCGATCGCCTTGCCCGCGGTCACGCGATCTTCGGCGAGGAAGGCGCCGAGCGTCGCCTGGCGATAGCGCGGCGCCCAGATTTCGCCGGCATCGGCAAAGGCGCTCGCCATGCCCTGCACGAACAGATTGGCACGGTGGTCCGAATCGCGATCTTCGAGCGGGGCGTTCCAGCTCGATCGGCTGTAATAGCTGGTCGGGTGGACGAAAAAGACCGCAGCGTCGCCCCTGGGGAAGGGCGTTGCGGCGGCCGTCTGCGCGGCCTCGGCGGGCGGGATCAGCGGCGCCGCGGCTTTTTCGCCGGGGAGGTCGGTGCCGGGGGTCTCGCTGCCATCGAAAGCGGGGCGCCACGCCGACGGGTCATTTTCCATCCCCGGCCGTGCGAACCACATCGCCCGATCGTCATAGGCGTTGGGTGCGACGGCGGCCTGCGGCTTAAATTCGGTGCTGGGGACGAAAGCGGTGCGCGCGATCCAGCCGGGGAACAGCTGGTACACGACCCCGGCGGCAACGATCAGCAGGATGATGGCGGCGATGAAATAGAGGAATTTGCGGGCCAAATCGGGGCTCCATGGGGGAGGGGAGACGGGTTTTCGGCCTCTCTAGCCGGTCCCGCGTCTCCCTACAAACAACTCGTCATGCTGACCTTGTTTCAGCATCCATGGTCTCAATTCGCGGCCCAAGGCCATGGATCCTGAAACAAGTTCAGGATGACGAAGTTACGGGATAGGCTGCGGTCCATGACCGACATGATCGCGCCCACCGTCCCCGATTCGCCCTCTGCGTCCGCCCGGCTCGACGACAATGACCCGCCCTGGCCGCTGCGCCCGTGGATCATGGCGGCGGTCTGCGCGGTCGCCGGGCTTGCCATCCACCTGTGCGTGGATCGCCGATATGGCACCGAAGCTGCGCCGCTGTTCGACGCGCTCGCGGCGTTCGTCGCGATCGGAACCATCGTGTTCGTGCTGGGAGTCGAGCTGCGCCGCTGGCATTGGGCGATAGGTTTTGCGCTGTTGTGGGGCGCGGTGATGGGGCTGATCACCTGGCATTCGGCGGGTTATAATGTCGGCGGATCGCCGGTCGAATGGCCGTTCTGGTCGGGCATATTGGCGGTTCTGGTCGCAACGCCGTTGTTCCAGACGCGGCGCGACGTGGCGCCCGACTGGCGCTTCTGGAAATTGTGGACGATGCCGTACGAGCGATTGCACAGCCATGCGTGGACCGATGCGGTAATCGGCGCGGCCAGCCTGGCATTCGTCGGCATCACCTTTCTGCTCGTCGTGCTGATCGGTCAGATGTTCAAGCTGATCGGGATCAACCTGATTTTCGACCTGCTGGGTGACGAATGGTTCGGGTGGATGCTGGCGGGTGCGGCGTTCGGCGGCGCGGTCGGCCTGCTGCGCGAGCGCGACCGGCTGGTGTCGACCTTGCAGCGGTTGGTGATGATCGTGCTCGCGGTGCTCGCGCCGGTGCTCGCGGTCGCTCTCGTGCTCTTCCTGCTCTCGCTGGTGGGCACGGGCTTGCAGAAGCTGTGGGATTCGGGCTTTTCGACCGCGGCGGTGATGATGGGGGTGGCGGCATTTGCGGTGCTGCTTGCCAATGCGGTGATCGGCAATGGCGGCGACGAACGCGCGACGAACCGGGCGCTGCGCTGGGCGGCGCCGGTGCTGGTCGCTGCGGTGCTGCCGCTCGCCGGGATCGCCGTTTATTCGATGCATTTGCGGGTGATCCAATATG
>NZ_MIAM01000055.1:0-7666 GCF_001830555.1 Sphingopyxis sp. RIFCSPHIGHO2_12_FULL_65_19
TCGGTCAATTATTCGAGCTATTCCAAGTCGATCGAACTCGGCTTTACCGAACCCTATCTGTTCGATCGCAACATCTCGGTCGGCGGCAGCATCTATCGCCGCGACCTCAATTCGTTCAACTTCATCAACAATGATCGCCGGACGACGTTCCAGCAGGTCACGACCGGCTTCCAGCTCAACGCCGGCGTTCCGCTGACCGAATTCATGTCCTTCTTTGCGCGTTACAGCCTCAACTATGACGATGTGACGCTCGACAGGTCGCTCTATTATTTCGGGGACGAGTGCGACCCGCTCGTCGCCGGCCGCTATCTTTGCGACGCGATCGGCAAGCGCACGACGTCGCTGCTCGGCTATACGCTCGCCTATGACGACCGCGACAACCGCATTCGTCCGACGCGCGGCCAGTCGCTCTCGCTCAGCCAGGATTTCGCCGGCCTCGGCGGCAGCGTCAAATATGTCCGCACCCGCCTCAACGGGTCGAAGCATTTCAATCTTGGCAGCCGTTTCATCCTCAACCTGTCGGCCGAGGGCGGCTATATCTATCCCTTCGGCGGGCGCCCGACCCCGACCAGCGACAAGGTCCGCCTGACCGACCGCTTCTTCCTGGGCGAGCCGCAGATGCGCGGTTTCGACATTCGCGGGGTCGGCCCGCGCGTGATCCGTTACAGCGTCGACAACACCGATCCGGCCAACCCGATCGTCGTCACCGACGGTGAAAATGACCGCGGCCAGATCGACGACGCCCTCGGCGGCCGCGCTTATTATCAGGGCCGCCTCGAACTCGATATTCCGCTGGGCAGCGGCGCAAAGGAACTGGGGCTGCGGCCGTCGATCTTCGTCGACGTCGGCTCGGTGTTCAGCGTGAAGCGTCCGACGCTGACCACGCTCGCCAACTTCCGGGAAACCGACCCCAACGCTCCCGGCTTTGGGCTGACCAAGTCGCTTTGCCGCAACGCGACCACGGGTGTGACCCAGTTCGCGTCGGAAACGACGACCACGTCGAACGGCGTCACGACGGGCACCGGCCAATACACGACCTGCCCGACCGATTTCTCGCGCCTCGATCCCTTCGAGGAACGCTTCTTCGGTGACACCTGGATGCCGCGCGTTTCGATCGGTGCCGGGGTCAACTGGAACTCTCCGTTCGGTCCCTTCCGGATCGACTTCGCTTACGCCCTTCGCAAAGAAGAGGGCGATGATACCAAACGCTTCTCATTCAACGTAGGAACTCAATTCTAATGAAGAAAATTCTTGTCGCTTCGGCGATCGCGATGGCCTCGCTGTCGGTTTCGCCTATCCTTTCGGCCCCCGCGATCGCCCAAGCAAAGGGTGTCGGCGTCGCCGACGTCCGCGTCGCCGCCGCCCGCTCGAACGCCTTCCAGACCGCCTCGACCCAGATCGAGACGACCTACAAGGCGCAGATCGACCAGCAGCAGTCGCGCGGCCAGACGCTTCAGGCCGAAATCAACGTGTTGATCGCGAAATATAACGAAGAAGCGAAAAAAACGCCGCAGAACCAGGCCGCGTTGCAGGCAGCGGCCAAGGCCGTGCAGGACAAGCGCCAGGCGGCCCAGACCGAACTCGGCCAGATCGGCGCGCCGGTCGACCTTGCCATCGCTTATGTCGAGGATCAGATCAGCGTCCGCATGAACGAGGCGATCAAGGCGGCGATGACCGCGAAAAAGATCGACCTGCTGCTCAACCCCGACGCCGTGCTCGCGCGCGAAAATAACGTCGACATGACCGATGCGGTGGTGGCCGAACTGAACCGCATCCTGCCCAACGTGTCGATCGCCGTTCCGGCCGGTTACCAGCCCGGCCAGCTGGTCCAGCAGCGCAACCAGCAGCTGATGGACCAGGCGCGCGCCGCCCAGGGTGGCGCACGGCCCGCGACCCCCGCCCCCGCGGGCACCCCGCCGACGACCCGCTAAACAAGATGGCGGACGGGGAAATGCCGGACGGCGCGATGGGGCCGGTGGATATCCGCCGGATCCTGACGCTGCTGCCGCATCGTTATCCGATGCTGCTCGTCGACCGGGTGGAATCGATGGTGAAGGACACCTCGATCCACGCGGTCAAGGCGGTGACGATCAACGAGCCCTTTTTCCAAGGGCATTTCCCCGGCCGGCCGATCATGCCCGGCGTCCTCATCGTCGAGGCGCTGGCGCAGGCCGGCGGTATTCTCGCGATCGAATCGCTCGGTTTGGGCGGATCGGGCAAGCTCGTCTATTTCATGGCGATCGACGGCGTGAAGTTCCGCAAACCCGTCGAACCCGGCGTGCTGCTCGACCTTCATGTCTCGATCGTTCAGGCGAAGCGGAACATCTGCAAGTTCGAGGGCCGCGCGATGCTGGGCGAGGCGCTCGCCGCGGAATGCCAGTTTACCGCGATGATCGCCGATCCGCCGAGCGACTAAGCAAGGCTTGCAGAATCAGGCATTCGCCGTTAGGGGCGACCGCTTCGCGGACCCCAAAGCGGGGAAGGCACAGACTCACGCGGCTGGTCGGTAACCAGCGGCATAGGAGCCAAGAGACATGAAAAAAGACATTCACCCCGCCTATCACATGATCACGGTCAAGATGACCGATGGCACCGAATATCAGACGCGCTCGACCTGGGGCAAAGAGGGCGACGTGATGACGCTCGAAATCGATCCCACCGCGCACCCGGCATGGACCGGCGGCACGGGCCGTATGCTCGACGCGGGCGGCCAGGTCGCGAAGTTCAACAAGCGTTTCGGCGGTCTGTCGCTCAAGCGTTGATGGCGTCTGCCCCTGCCTGAGCGGGGGTCAGCCCAGAACCTTTGCAAGCGCGCTTTGCCACCCGGCAAGGCGCGTTTTGCGTTTCTGCGGGTCGACGGCGGGGGTGAACCGCGTCGCGGTGCCGCGCATCGCCGTGGCCGCGCTCGCAAGGTCGGGATATAATCCGGCGCCGGTTGCGGCGAGCATCGCCGCCCCCAGCGCGGTGCTCTCGACAAAATCGGGCCGCTCGACGGTCAGGTCCAGCATGTCGGACAGGTCCTGCGCCATCCAGTCGTTGGCCGCCATGCCGCCGTCGATGCGCAGGTCGGCCCAGTCGACTCCATCGGCGGCAAAGGCGCATTTCAGATCATTCGCCTGATAGGCCTGCGCCTCCAGCGCCGCGCGCGCGACATGCGCCTTGCCCGTGGCAAAGCTGAGCCCCGACAGCGCGGCAAGCGCGTCGGGGCGCCAGTGCGGCGCCCCCAGGCCGGTGAGGGCAGGGACCAGATACACCCCGCCATTGTCGGCGACCGACCGCGCGAGGCCTTCGCTTTCGCTGGCACTGGCGAGCAGGCCCAGCCCATCGCGCAGCCATTTGATCAGGCTGCCCGCCACAAAGACCGACCCTTCCAGCGCGTAAGAGCGAATATCGCCTTCCTGCACCAGCACCGTCGCGAGCAGGCGGTTTGCCGATACCGGGCGCCTGGTGCCGCTGGCCGACAGGATGAAGGCGCCGGTGCCGAACGTCGCCTTGGTCTGCCCCGGCGACAGGCACGCTTGCCCGATCGTCGCTGCCTGTTGATCGCCCGCCATGCCGCAGATCGGTATCGCACCGCCGAACAGCGCGGGATCGGTGGTCCCCACGCGCGTCGTGCAGCCGGTGATTTCGGGGAGCAATGCCATCGGCACGCCGAGCAGGTCGCACAATTCGTCGTCCCAGCCGCCGGCGCCGTTGATGTTCATCAACAGCGTGCGCGACGCGTTGGTCGCGTCGGTGATATGGACGCCGCCGGTCAGGCGGTAAACGAGATAGGATTCGATCGTCCCCACCGCCAGCCGGTCGCCTGCCTGTGCCAGCTGCGGCCAGTTTTTTAGCCCCCAGCCGATTTTCGTCCCCGAAAAATAAGGGTCGAGCAGCAGCCCGCTCCTTTGCTGCGCCATCGGTTCGTGCCCCGCCTCCTTCAGCGCGGCGCAGTCGGCGGCGGAGCGCCGGTCCTGCCACACGATCGCGGGGGCCAGCGGCTCGCCGGACGCGCGATCCCAGAACACCACCGTCTCGCGCTGGTTGGTGATGCCGATCGCGGCGACATGATCGGCCCCGCCCGCCTGTGCGATCATTTCGCGCGTGCAGGCCACGGTCGCTTCCCAGATTTCGGCGGCGTCATGTTCGACCAGCCCGGCGCCCGGATAATGTTGCCCGATCTCGCGCTGCGCGCTGCCCAGCGGGGTGCCATCGGCCGCGAAAAGCATCGTGCGCGTCGACGTCGTGCCTTCGTCGATGACGATGATTTTCTCGGCCATATCACTCTCCCTCTTTTGCCCGTGATGCAAAAAGAAAGCCGCTGCGACAAGCCGCACGACACTTACATTCGTAACCAGCTTGCAAAATTGCGGAGGATGTGCCATATATTGTGCAGCGCAGCATGGCGGATCGATCCGCCGCAGCCACCGGCAGCGTGATTTTCCCGCCCAATCTCAGGCGCGGGACGAGCCGGAACCGCGCTATTGTCCCCAGAGGCACCCTTTCACGCGGGTCGTTTCGAACCCGCGGCCCGTGCGCCGTCCGTTCGATGCGAACGGATGCGCCTGCGCGTCGCTCTATGTGAGTAATTTATGACGACTTTCAACGACTTTGGCCTGCACGCCGACATTAATCGCGCGCTTGCCGCCAAGGATTATACCGTCCCGACCCCGATCCAGACGCAGGCGATTCCGCCGCTGATGAAGGGCCGCGACCTGTGTGGCATCGCGCAGACGGGCACCGGCAAGACCGCCGGTTTCTCGCTGCCGTCGATCCATCACCTCCTGACCTATCCGCACCGCCCGACCCCGCGCGGCTGCCGGATGCTCGTCCTCGCGCCGACGCGCGAACTCGCCGCGCAGATTGCGCAGAGCTGCCGCGACTATGGCCGCTTTACCAAGCTCAGCGTCTCGACCGTCTTTGGCGGCGTGCCGATCAACAAGCAGATCCGCGACCTTGCGCAGGGTGTCGACATCCTCGTCGCCACGCCTGGCCGCCTGCTCGACCTGATCGACCAGCGCGCGCTGCGCCTCGACGATGTCGAAATCTTCGTTTTGGACGAGGCCGACCAGATGATGGACATGGGTTTCATCCACTCGCTCCGCCGCGTTGCCAAACTGCTGCCGTCGCGCCGCCAGAACCTGTTCTTCTCGGCGACGATGCCGAAGGAAATCGCGCATCTGGCCGAACAGTTCCTCGAAGACCCGGTCACCGTGTCGGTGACCCCGGCGGCGACGACGGTCGAAAAGATCAGCCAGTTTTCGACCTTCGTCGAACAGAAGGAAAAGCAGGCGCTGCTGCATTCGATCGTCGCCAGCGAGGATATCGACCGCGCGCTGATCTTCACCCGCACCAAGCATGGCGCCGACCGTGTCGTGCGCCATCTGGCGGGCGCCGGGATCAAGGCGATGGCGATTCACGGCAACAAGAGCCAGTCGCAACGCACCCATGCCTTGCAGGCGTTTCGTTCGGGCGACATCAAACTGCTCGTCGCGACCGATATTGCCGCGCGCGGTATCGACGTGTCGGGCGTATCGCACGTCATCAACTTCGAGATTCCGAACGTTCCCGAACAATATGTCCACCGCATCGGCCGCACCGCGCGCGCGGGCGCCGAGGGCAAGGCGATCAGCTTCATTGCGCCCGACGAGCGGCCCTACATGCGCGATATCGAGCGGGTTACCCGGTCGAAGTCCGAACCGATGCCGCTGCCCGAAAATTTCAACGAACTGGTGCGCAACCTGCCCAAGCCCGTGGCGCCGCCGCGCGACACCGGCAGCCAGGGCCGCGACCCCAATCGCCAGCGCCAGGAGGCCAATCGTGGTCGCGGCGGTGGCAAGCCGCAGGGCGAGCGCGGCCCGCGCCGCGACGGTCCGGCGGGCGAAGGTGCCGAAGGTCAGCGCAAGCGCCGTTTTCGCCCGCGCAACAAAAGCGTCGGCGCACACAAGAGCGCGGTGAAGCGCGTCGGTTGACGCACTGAACAAATCTCTCATTACCGCTCGTGCTGAGCTTGTCGAACCACCGTCCTTTCCTTAGGCATCATGCTAGGGAAGAACGGCCCTTCGACAGGCTCAGGGCGAGCGGAAGTTGACGGGCTGCTTCCTCTATAAGGGGAGTGGTTGATGGCGAATGGCGAAGCAGCGGTAGCATCCATCGACACCCGCCAGAGTGAACGAAAGGTCATCCTGGCCTCGTCGCTCGGCACGGTGTTTGAATGGTATGATTTCTATCTTTACGGCCTGCTCGCGACGATCATCTCGGCGCAGTTTTTCTCCGGCGTCAATGAAACGACGGGGTTCATCTTTGCGCTTGGCGCCTTTGCCGCGGGCTTTGCGGTAAGGCCTTTCGGCGCGCTTGTGTTCGGGCGCATCGGCGACCTGGTTGGGCGCAAGAACACCTTTCTTGTCACCATGGGCCTGATGGGCGCGTCGACTTTCCTCGTCGGCGTCCTGCCCAGCTATGCGTCGATCGGCGTTGCCGCGCCGATCCTCCTCGTCCTGCTGCGCCTCGTCCAGGGACTCGCGCTCGGGGGCGAATATGGCGGCGCGGCGACCTATGTTGCCGAACATGCGCCCGAGGGAAAACGCGGCCTGTTCACCAGCTTCATCCAGACGACGGCCACGCTTGGCCTGTTCGCGGCGCTCGGCGTCGTCATCGTCATTCGTTCGGTCATGGGCGAAGCGGCGTTCGCCGATTGGGGCTGGCGCATTCCCTTCCTGATTTCGGTGATCCTGCTCGGCGTGTCGCTCTGGATTCGCCTCCAGCTCGAAGAAAGCCCGGTCTTCAAGCAGATGAAGGAGGAAGGCACGACATCGAAAGCGCCGCTGACCGAAGCATTTGGCCGCTGGGAAAATCTCAAATGGGTGATCGTCGCACTGTTCGGCGCGGTCGCGGGGCAGGCGGTCGTCTGGTATTCCGGGCAATTTTATGCGCTGTTCTTCCTCGAAAAGACGCTGAAGGTCGATGGCGCGACCGCGAATATCCTGATCGCCATCGCGCTCGCGCTCGGCACCCCCTTCTTCATCTTCTTTGGCTGGCTCAGCGACAAGATCGGGCGCAAGCCGATCATCCTGGCGGGCTGCGCGCTCGCCGCGCTGACCTATTTTCCGGCATTCCAGATGCTCACCGCCGCCGCGAACCCCGCAATGGCAAAGGCGCAACAAAATGCCGCAGTCATCATGGCTGCCGATCCGGGGGCCTGTTCGTTCCAGTTCGACCCGATCGGGCGCAACAAGTTTGAAGGCAGCGGCTGCGACATCATCAAATCGACGCTGGCAAGGGCCGGCGCCAATTACACGGCGTTCACCCGCGAACGCATGAAGGGGGAACCCGCGCGGGTGCGCATCGGATCGCGCGTTCTCGCTGCGCCCGACCCCTGGGCTTTGGCCGAAGAGGATCGCGCCGGGGCCATCGCGGCCTTTCGGTCGGATCTCGAACGCGCGCTGGCCGACGCCGGCTATCCTGCCAAGGCCGACCCGGCGGGGATCAACAAGGTGCTTGTCGTCGCGATCCTCTTCTACCTCGTGCTGCTCGTGACGATGGTTTACGGGCCGATCGCTGCGCTGCTGGTCGAACTGTTCCCCAGCCGCATCCGCTATACCGCCATGTCGCTGCCCTATCATATCGGCAACGGCTGGTTCGGCGGGTTCCTGCCGACGACGGCGTTTGCGATGGTGGCGGCGAC
>NZ_MIAM01000055.1:7672-7998 GCF_001830555.1 Sphingopyxis sp. RIFCSPHIGHO2_12_FULL_65_19
TCATTGCGGCGATCACGTTGGTCATTGGGCTGTTCTTCCTGCCCGAAACATTCCGCCGCTCGATCCATCAATAGCGCGCATTGACCCCGCGCCTTCGCGCGCTAGGGTCGCCGCAGCCTTGAGGGGGGCGTGATGATTGCCGACGACGATGATTTCGACCCGCCGCCACCGCAGCGTCCGATCTTTCGGCGCAAGCGGGTCCTGATTCCGCTCGCCGTCCTGCTCGCCATCGTCGCCGGCTTTCTGCTGCTCCTGACCCCCGACACCGACCGCGACGCGATGATCGCCAAATATGGCGGGACCGATGCTGCATTTGTCGCGGGGCC
>NZ_MIAM01000055.1:8149-23393 GCF_001830555.1 Sphingopyxis sp. RIFCSPHIGHO2_12_FULL_65_19
GGCGGCTGGGTGGCGTGGCGCTATGCGCTGGCCCAGCCCGCGCGGGTCGACGCGTTGCTGTTGATCGACGCCGCGGGAATGCCGCTGCGCAAGGGGGAAAAACGCCCCGAATCGAACGTCGGTTTCCGCATCCTCGAATATCCCTTTGGCCGCTGGCTCGCGACCCGGGTGACGCCGCGGATGCTGGTCGAACAGTCGCTGCGCGGGTCGGTCGAGAAACAGGATATCGTCGATGATGCGATGATCGATCGCTATTGGGAATTGCTGCGCTTTCCCGGCAATCGCGCCGCGACCGTCCTGCGCGCGCGGATGGACCGCGAACCCGAAATGGCGGCGCGCGTCGAAGAGATCAAGGCGCCGACGCTGATCCTGTTCGGCGACAAGGACCGGCTGATCAACCCGACCGCGGCCAAGACCTTCAACGAACGGATCGCCGGCTCGACGGTCGTGCTGCTGCCCGGCATCGGCCATCTGCCGATGGAAGAAGCGCCCGATGCGACCGCCCAGGCGATCGCCGATTTCCTCAAGCTGCGGCTTGCACCGCCCCCGGCTGATCGAGGAACTGGCTGATCCGCGCCGCAACGGCGGCAGCATGGGTGAAGGGGAAGAGGTGCGATCCCGGCACCACATCCAGCACCGCGCCGTCGATCTGGTCGGCCAGCATCTGGCCGAAACAGGCGGGCATGACGCCATCGCGTTCGCCCGCCAGCACCAGTGTCGGCAGGTTTTTCAGTCCGGACAGGAAACCGACGCTGCTCCATCCGGTCATCGCCGCGGTCTGGTAAGCGATGCCCAGCGGGGTCGCGGTCTGGATCTTGAGCCCGCTCGCGACCATGTCGTCGTCGAACATGGCCGCCCAGCCGATCCCCGGCGCGCCCATGACGGGCGTGGTCGCCATCAGCACCAGCCGCCGTACGCGGCCCGGGAACTGGATCGCGATCTGCTGTGCCAGCGCGCCGCCCCAGCTGAACCCGGCGAGGTCAAGGCTCTTGTGGCCCAGACGGTCGGCTATCTCCATCACCACCGCCGCAATGGTCGGCGCGCCATAGGGCAGCAGCGCGTCGGGCGATCCGCCGACGCCGGGCATGTCGAGCGTCCAGACTTCACGGCCGTGGATTTGCGCCAGCAGCGGCGCTGCGGCGACGATATCGGCGCCGATGCCGTTGAGGAACAGCAGCGGCGTGCCGGGGGCGCCTTCACGCCAGCGCGCGACGCGCAACGAAAGGCCGTAGACATTCTGGGTGGTGATGGCGGGGCGGCCGCTGATCCTGCTCATCGTGGAGCCTTCGCATATCTTGATGGCACGCGAAAGACCGCTGGCCTACTCCGCCAGCCGCGCCGGTTCCGCCGCCTGCTCATAACGCAGGCAATCGAAAATCTTGGCGCCCGCCAGAAAAACCGACCCGGTGCAGGCGAGCAGCAGCAACTTGCCGCCAAGCCCCGGATATTCGTGCAGATAGGCGGCGCCGCGCGCCATCGCCCCGACGGCGAGGGCATAGATGATGAGGCACGCTTCAAAGCGGGTCTTGATGACGAACAGGCGTCCGATTTTTTTCAGCATCACCCTTTGTCCAGCAAGAGCCGTGCCACCGGCGCAAAAGCGGGAATCGCCGCGCCGGGCTTATGGTAAATTGTAAGTTAATCCGACAGGTGAGGGCAAGGGGTGCCTGTCCTGGGCAGAGGAAGGCCCGCCAACATCCTTCCTGTCGCACAGCGATGGGGAGGGGGATCGCTTGCGAAACGACGGGCGGATAAGGGCTGCGTCCAACCGGCCGCCCGTCTCTCGCGTGGGACGAGCCGCTACGCCGTGCGCGCGAACCAGATGACGTGTCGGGGGCCTTTGCCGTTGGACCGCGCGCGGACGCCGACTTCCTCGACCCGGAAACCGGCCGCGCCCAACCGCGCCTTGAACCGTGCATCGGGCGCCGCCGACCAGATCGCCAGGATGCCGCCGGGTTTCAAGGCGGCCTTTGCCGTCGCCAGCCCCGCAGGGGAATAGAGCCGGTCGTTCGCAGGGTGCGTCAGGCCGTCGGGACCATTGTCGACGTCGAGCAGGATCGCGTCGTAGCGGCGCGTAGCCGCTGCAATGGCCGTCGCGACGTCGCCGATGACCAGCTCGACGCGCCGATCGTCGAGGCAGCCCGCCGCAAGGTCTGCCATCGGCCCGCGCGCCCAGTCGACGATTTCGGGGACCAGCTCGGCGACGGTGATTTTCGCGTCAGGCCCCAGCCGCGCGAGCGCCGCGCGCAGGGTAAAGCCCATGCCATAACCGCCGATCAACAGATGCGCCTTGTCGGGGCTGCGCAGCCGATCGCACGTCATCGTCGCCAGCGCTTCCTCGGACCCGCTCATCCGGCTGCTCATCAATTCATTGCGGTCGATCGCGATGATGAAATCGCCGCCGCGCCGGTACAGCCGCAGCTCGTCGCCGCCGGGCACCGCCGCCGTGCCGATCAGTTCGCGCATCTTCACGGGCAGGTCAGACGAGTTCGCCGAGGCCGAGCGTTTCGAGCAGTGCTGCCCGCGCGCTCCGCACCTCGCCCGCCAGCGTCGCCGACGCAAGGTCGCCGGGGGCGATCGCCTCGGGCCAATGGCTCGCGACGATCGCGGCGATCCGGTCGAGCTTCGCTTCGTCGGCCAGGAAGCGCGGATCGACCGTCGCCGGATCGGCGACGACGCGCAGCCGCAGGCACGCCGGGCCGCCGCCGTTCGCCATCGACTGGCGAACATTGACCGGCAACAGGCGGCGGATCGGGCCATTGCCCGCGACATGGGCTTGCAGCCAGGTCCATACCGCGGGCGTGTCCTGCGCCTCGGTCGGCAGCACCAACCCCATGCCGCCGCCATCGGGCAGGCTGACGAGCTGGGCGTTGAACAGATAGGATTTGATCGCGTCGGGCAGGCTCACCGCGCTCGCGGGCACCTCGACGATCTCGACCGCGGGAAAGGCGGCGCGGATTTCGGCATGCGCCGCCTCGCGATCCTCGAACGCGCTTTCGTGCGTGAACAGCACATGCTCGTTCGCAACCGCGACCACATCATTGTGGAACGCGCCGCCCTGGATGGCGCTGTCCGACTGGCGGATGAACAGCGTCCGCGCGGGATCAAGCCGGTGGCGCCGCGCGATCGCCTTCGACGCGTCGAGGTGCTGGCGTGCGGGGAAACGGCCGCCGCCGACCCCATAGACGAAGATTTCGACGCCAGCGGCATCATGTCCGCTACACAAGCGCATGTGGTTCGCCGCGCCCTCGTCGCCAAAGGGGGCGGGGACGGGTGAATGCACGGCAAAGGCGGCATCGGCAAAGGCAAGGCGAAGCTGCGCCAGCGTGCCCGGCCATTCGTGGCTGCGGTGCGGCATGGTGACAAGGTTCGCGACGGTCAGATGGCATTTGCCGTCGGCGCTGTCGGGCGCGGGCGACACGGTCGCGGCGTTTGCCGCCCACATCGACGATGCCGACCACGCCTGCGCGCGCAAATGCCCCTCGGCCTGTTCGGGTGTCGTGCCGAGCGTGTCGAGCCAGGGCGCGTCGGGCCGGTCGAGCGGCGCAAAGAAACCCTGCGGCAGCCCGAGCGCCAGATTGTGGCGCATCTTGTCGATGCCCTGAAGCGCCGCCGCGCGCGGCTGCGATACGTCGCCGGCATTGTTTGCCGACGCGATGTTGCCGCGGCTGAGGCCCGCATAATTGTGGCTGGGGCCGATGATTCCGTCGAAGTTGATTTCGGTGAGCATCGGTTACCGGCCGATCCAGCTGATCGCATCGCCCTTGCCGACGCCCAGGATCCGCGCTGCCTCTGCGTCGATCGTCGCATCGGCGCCGACCTTTCCGAAACAGCAGCGAAAATCGGCGAGCCGGCCGGTTGCGATCAGCGCGTCTTCGCCGGCATCCTGGCCGGCGGGGATGATGCCCGTCACATCGACATGCTTGGCGTCGCGAATGCTCGCGACCTGATCGGTGCGCGCGGTCATGGTCGGGCCCCCGTCAAAAATGTCGACATAATTTTCAAAGGCAAAACCCTCATTCTCCAGCATCCGCATCGCCGCGCGCCCGGTCGGATGCGGCACGCCGATGACGCTGCGCGCATGTTCGCCCAGCATCGCGATATAGACGGGATGCTTGGGCATCAGGTCGGCGATGAACTGGTTGCCATGGACGGCGTTGAACTGGTCGGCTTCCTGGAAACTCATGCCAAAGAATTTGCCCGCGACGCCGTCCCAGAAAGGCGAACCGCCGGCTTCGTCGATCACGCCGCGCAGCTCGGCAAGGATGCGGTCGCCGAAGCGCGGCCGGTGACGCGCGATGAACAGATAACGCGAGCGCGCGAGCAGCAGCCCCAGCCCGCCCGCGCGGGCGGCCGGGTGCAGGAACAGCCCGCCAACCTCGCTGGCGCCGTTGAGATCGTTGCTCAGCATCAGCACCTGCGCATGGAAAGTGCGGCCGAGCTGCTCGCTATGCTTGCTGTCGGTGCCGATGCGATAGGAATAAAAGGGCCAGCGCTGCCCGACCTGGCCGAAAATCTGGCAGGTGCCGCGCACTTCGCCGCTGTCGAGATCCTCGAGCACCATCAGATACAGCTCGTCGGCAGGATATTCCCTTTCCGACGCAAAGCCGCCTTCAGCGCGTTCGAGCTTGGCGCGCAGCGCCTTTTTGTCGGGGGGCAGGTTGGTGAAGCCGCCCCCGGTCAGCTTCGCCATTTCGTAAATGCTTTGCAGGTCGCCCGGTTTGGCCGCCCGGATCACATAGTTCACACAGTCCCCCGTTCCGCTATTCTTATCATGGTCAGTGCCGACAATTGCGCGCGTTCGGGCAAGCTGCCGACGATCAGGAATTCGTCCGACGAATGGATCGCCCCCCCGCGCGGTCCCATCGTGTCGACGACCGGCACGCCGCAGGCCGCGATATTATTGCCATCGCACACCCCGCCGGTCGCGTTCCAGCTGATCGGCGGCAGGCCGAGCGCGGCGCCGCAGTCGCGCACCAGCTCGAACAATCGCGTCGCTGCGGCATCGAGCGGTTTGGGCGGGCGGTTGAAACCGCCATGGACGTGACAATGCACGTCATGGTCGCGCGACACCGCCGCAATCGCATCGCGCATCGCTGCCTCGGCCGCCGCCATCGCCTCAGGGGTCGACGGGCGCATGTTGACGCGCAGGATCGCGCTGTCGGGGACGATATTGTTCGGCCCGCCGCCGTCGATCTTTGCGGGATTGACCTTCAGCGTATCGGATTTCAGCGCGCCAAGCCGCAGCGCGAGGTCGGCGGCGGCGAGCAGCGCATTGCGTCCCTCGTGCGGATTGCGCCCGGCATGTGCGGCGCGGCCATGGACGATGACGGAAAAATTGCCGCTCCCCGGCCGCGCGCCCGCCAGCGTGCCGTCGGGCAGCGCGGGCTCGTAAGTCAGCGCCGCGGTCTTGCCCTTCGCCAGTTCGGCGATCAGCCGCGCCGATGCCTGGCTTCCCGTTTCCTCGTCGCTGTTGATCATCACGTCATAGCCGACACGGCCCGCGAGCGGCGAGGCTTCCAGCGCCGTCAGCGCCGCGAGGATCACCGAAATGCCCGCCTTCATGTCGGCGGTGCCGGGACCGTTGAGCACGCCGTCGTCCAGCCATTTGAGCGTCTGGAACGGATGGTCCGCGGCAAAGACGGTGTCCATATGCCCGGTCAGCAGCAACTGGACCGGCGCCTCGGGCCGCACGCGCACATGCAGGTGGTCGCCGCGCTGGATGGTGTTGACGGTGCCGGCGCTATCGACGCTCTCGACCGGATCGGCGGTAACCAGCCGGACGTCGCCGGGCAGCGCCGCAAAAGCATCGGCCAGCGCGCCCGCGACAGTTTTCAGACCGGCGAGATTGCCCGTGCCGCTGTTGATCGCGGCCCAGCTCTCGACCTGTGACAGCATCGGCGCATCGGCGGCGCGTTCGAGCAGTTCGGTTTCGGTTGCGGTGACGGATGTCATGCCGCGGCTATAGACGCGGGCAGGGCCTTTTGGCGACCCCCGACAAAGCGTCAGCGCGTCTGCGCGGGTTTGGGCAGCGGGGTGTAGCCGCGAAGCTGCGCCGCCTCGCGCGGCGAAAGCTCGGCTTCGATCGCGGCCAGATTTTGGTTCGCTCGCGCGTCCTTACGCCCCTTCTGCCTGGTCCCCGGCTTAGGAGGAATGCGGGATGGCGGCAGCGATGAAGAGGGCAAGGCAGGCAAGGGCGCGGCGCAGCACGGTCGATGTCGTCTTCTGGTTGGGCACGGCGCGTGGCAACACTCGCGGATCGACGGCGGATTTCGCGACGGCGATACCGTAAATCACTGCCGTCCGCCGCCGGTTCGGCTAGGTCCGCATTCTATTTCCCCGAATCGCAACGCATTAACGAAAAGTTCGAGCCGGCTTCGCTAGGCTGGCCGAACCGATAAGCGAGTGAGCCGATGACGACCGCCTTTGTGCTTGGCATCAACATGTCCATTGCCGGCGTTTTTGCCGTGGCGTTCGCCGTGGTGGCGGCCACGAACCGCAGCGCGCGCGGGGCGCGTTGGCTTGCGGCGGGCTATGGCATGGGCATCATCTATGTCGCGCTCGAATTTCTGTTGACGCGGCAGGTCGACCCGACCCCCGTCGGGATCGGCATATTTCTGGTATTTCTGCTCGCGCTCAGCTTCGCATTGATCGGCACCGCCTATCATTACCGCACCCGACCGCCGTGGAGCGCGATGGCGGCGATCTGGGTCGCAACCATCCTGGCCGTGCCGGTGATCTTCAGCATGGCCTATGGCTCGACACCGCGGCTGATGCTCTATCAGCTTCCCTATTTCGCGATGCAGGGCTTGCTGGGGCTGGTGGTCTGGCGCTCGGGACGGCGGCAGGCGCTCGACCTGTTGCTGATCGCCCTGCAAGTGATGGCGGCGCTTATCTATGTCGCCAAACCCTTCGTCGCGGCGATCGTCGGCACGGCCAGCGCACCGCAGGGCTATATGGCGACAACATATGCCGCGATTTCGCAGAGCGGCAGCGTCGTCACCCTGATGGCGATCGCGCTCGTCCTGCTGCTCGTGATCATGCGCGATACGACCGCAGAGATGGTGGCACGTTCGGAAACCGATCCGCTGTCCAGTGTGCTCAACCGGCGCGGCTTTGAACATCATGCCGAACAGGCGTTGATGCGCAGTGAGGGAGCGGCGGTGCTGATCGCCGCCGATCTCGACAATTTCAAGAATATCAACGACAGTTTCGGTCATGCGGCGGGTGACGGCGTGATCGCGCATTTCGCGGCGATGCTGGTGGACGCCGCGCCTGCCAAGGCGATCGTCGGGCGCATCGGGGGCGAAGAGTTCGCCGTCCTGTTGCCCGATGCCTTGCTGTCCGACGGGCGGCTTTATGCGGAAACCGTGCGGCTCGCCTTTGCATCGGCGCGATTGCCGGTCCTCGGCGTCGACCGCGGGTTCACCGCATCCTTCGGCGTCGCCCAGCGGACGTCGGACAATTCGCTGTTTGAATTGTCGCGCCGCGCCGACGCCGCGCTGTACCGGGCCAAGGCCGCCGGGCGGAACCAGGTTCGCGTCGCGCTGGGCGAAATGCCGCCCGCGGCGGCGCTCGGCGCCGCCTGACCTCAGACCGCGAGCAGCGGCGTGTCTTCCTCGCGCGGGGGCGCGGCTTCAAAGCCGGGCAGGGGGTCGAAGCCATCGTCGCTCAATTCGATCGATGCCAGCCCGCCGAGCTTGAAATGGCCGAGACGCGGGTCTTCGTCGGATCGCCAGCTTTTGTTGAGGTTCAGCGCGCTGATGAACAGGTCGCCGCGTCGCTCGAACAAAAGATGCGGCGCCAGCGTCAGCACCTGGCCGTTATAGTGCGCGGTCACCAGACGTTTGCGGGCGATCGCTTCCATCAGTTTCAGTCGTGTGTCGTCCATGAGTCCGGATCAGTTGGGGAGAGAGATTTTTTCGTTGTGCGATGCAACGTAAACTACATGGCCCCCATTGAAAAGCGCCCATTGCCAATCGAAACCAATCGCGGCATAGCGCGCTGGCCCTTTCCTCCCCGGGTCCACTGGCGCAGCCGCGCCGACCAGAGGGTGCTTGCATGACCGAATTTCTCGACCGTTCCGGCCTGTCCGTCGATTCGCGACTGGCCGATTTCATCGAGCAGCGCGCGCTGCCGGGGACGGGGCTGGACGCCGATCAATTCTGGAACGACTTCGCGGGCCTGCTCGGCAAATTCGCGCCCGAAAATGCAGCACTGCTGGCGAAACGCGAGGATTTGCAGGCGCAGATCGACGCGTGGCACGAAGCGCGGGTCGGACAGGCGCATGACGCGGCCGCCTATCAGGCTTTCCTGCGCGAAATCGGCTATCTCGTTCCCGAGCCCGCGGCGTTCCAGGTCGGCACGCAAAATGTCGATCCCGAAATCGCGACGATGGCCGGGCCGCAGCTCGTCGTCCCCGCACTCAACGCCCGCTTCGCGCTAAATGCCGCCAATGCGCGCTGGGGCAGCCTCTATGACGCGCTTTACGGCACCGACGCACTCGACGCGCCGCCCGCAATTCCGGGCGGTTATGATGCGGTACGCGGCGCGGCGGTGATTGCCCGCGCCAAGGCGTTTCTGGACGCGACGGTGCCGCTCGCGTCGGGAAGCTGGGCCGACTGGCAGGGTGGACAGCCGACGCTTGCCGATCCGGCGCAATGGGTGGGCAGCAAGCCCGGCGGCATCCTGCTCCGCCACAACGGCCTGCACATCGAACTGGTGATCGATTCGGCAAGCGCGATTGGTAAAAGCGATCCGGCGGGGATCGCCGATGTTGTGCTCGAAGCGGCGCTGACGACGATCATCGACCTGGAGGACAGCGTCGCGGCGGTCGACGGTGAAGACAAGGTGCTCGGCTACACCAACTGGCTCGGCCTGATGCGCGGCGACCTGACCGAAAGTTTCGACAAGGGCGGCAAGACGGTCACGCGCGCGATGGAGGCCGATCGGACATGGACCTCGCCGTCGGGTGAGGCATTCACGCTCCACGGCCGCAGCGTGATGTTCGTGCGCAACGTCGGCCATCTGATGACGACGCCGATGATCCGGCTGCCCGGCGGTGCCGAAGCGCCCGAAGGGCTGTGCGACGCGGTGATTACTTCGCTCTGCGCGCTCCACGACCTCAAGGGTCTCGGCGCGCTCGCCAACAGCCGTGCGGGCAGCATCTACATCGTCAAGCCGAAGCAGCACGGGCCCGAGGAATGCGCCTTCACAAACCGGCTGTTCGACCCGGTCGAGGATATGCTGGGCCTCGCGCGCCACACGATCAAGGTCGGCGTGATGGACGAGGAACGTCGCACCAGCGCCAACCTCGCCGCCTGCATCCACGCGGTCAAGGACCGCATCGTCTTCATCAACACCGGTTTCCTCGACCGCACCGGCGACGAAATCCACACGTCGATGCGCGCGGGTCCGATGATCCCGAAAGGTGAGATGAAGGCGAGCGACTGGATTGCTTCTTACGAGGATCGCAACGTGCGCATCGGCCTCGCCTGCGGCCTGTCGGGCAAGGCGCAGATCGGCAAGGGCATGTGGGCGATGCCCGACCTGATGCGCGCGATGCTCGATGCCAAGATCGGCCATCCCAAATCGGGCGCGAACACCGCCTGGGTGCCGTCGCCGACCGCCGCGACGCTCCACGCGCTGCACTATCATCAAGTCGATGTCTTCGCGCGTCAGACGGAAATCGCGGGCGAAGCGGTGCCCTCGCTGGACCGCCTGCTCGCCATCCCCGTCGCGACGGGGCGTAACTGGAGCGAAGCCGAAATCACCCGCGAACTCGACAATAATTGCCAGGGCATATTGGGCTATGTCGTGCGCTGGATCGACCAGGGCGTCGGCTGCTCGAAGGTCCCCGACATCGACGACGTCGGCCTGATGGAGGATCGCGCGACGCTGCGCATCGCCAGCCAGGCACTCGCAAACTGGCTGCTCCACGGCGTCTGCACCGCGCAGCAGGTCGATGCCGCGCTCGCGCGCATGGCGGCCAAGGTCGATGCGCAGAACGCTGGCGATCCGCTCTACGAAAAACTGACCCCCGACGGCATCGCATATCAGGCCGCGCGCGCGCTGATCTTTGAAGGCGTGACCCAGCCGTCGGGCTATACCGAGCCGCTGCTGCACAAATATCGCCAGGCGAAAAAGGCGGCCTAAGGCCGGTCCAAGTAGTTTCTCCTCTTCGTCATCCCGGACCCGATCCGGGATGACGAAGGAAGACAATCTGGATTCGTGCGCTCTCGCCGCCGCTTTGATACAATACAGCTTGCTCCGTCCGCCTATAACGCGGCATTTGCGGTATATGGCAAACTGGGGGCAGGGCGATGACGGCACCGTTCAATTTCGGGCAGCTCAAATTTCTGAAGGCGTTGACCGAGGCATTGTTTCACGACGCCGACATGGTCATTTCGGCCGATCAGGTCGTCGCCAATATCTGCGACCTGTTCGACAAGGTGGGCGGGACCAAGCTCGACGAGATCCAGCTGTCGTTGACCGCGACCGAATTGGTGCTCGGTGGCCCATTCTTTACCGAGGATGACGTCGCCGGGCGCGCCGCAAAGCTCAAAGCCCGGCTCCAGAACAGCCAGATCGACCTGTTTCAGGATATGGCGCGGCTGCGCGGCATCATCTATGCCTGCTATTACGGCCATTGGCAGCCTGGGCTGGAACCCGGCGACCAGAGTGCCAACGCCGCCAACCCGGTGCATCGCCAGATCGGTTTCACCCTGCCGAAATTCCGCCAGCGCGGCAATTATGACGTGCCGCTGGAGCCCGTGCGCGGGCGCGAGATCGACCCCGCGCATATCCTCGATGCCGACAGCGTTGAAGGCGAATATGACGTGATCGTCATCGGTTCGGGCGCCGGGGGCGGGGTCGCCGCCTATAATATCGCGGCGCAAGGCTACAAGGTTCTGATCGTCGAGGCAGGGCCATTCTATCCCAGCCACGCGATCACGCATCACGAGCTCGACATGATCGCCAGTCTTTACAAGCATGGCGCGCTGCAAACCTCCACCAACCGCGATTTCGTCGTGTTTCAGGGGCGCTGCGTCGGGGGCTCGTCGACGATCAACAACGGCATCTGCCTGCGCGTCAACGAGGCAGGCCGCACCCACCCCGACGCGAAGGATGTCCTTGCCAAATGGGCGAGCATTGGCGCGCCGGTCGACGCCGCCGCCTTTCACGCCAGCTACGACGCTGTGCAGGCGAAGCTCGGCATCGCGCCGATCGAACCGCGCAGCGGACGTCACAACGGCCCGCACCTGATCGAGGGGTGGCGCCGCTTTGCCGCGGGGTCGAACGACCCCCGCGACCAGCGGGCGATCGCCGACTGGTTCGCCAAAAATTTCGGCCCGCCGAACACCGTCAACGCCTGCGCCTATTGCGGATATTGCAATTCGGGCTGCGCCTATGGCCGCCGCATGGGGGTCGCGCAAACCTATCTGCCAGAGGCGTGCCGCGATTTCGGGGCGCGCATCCTGCCGAATACCAAGGCCGATCGCATCGTTTGGCAGACCGCCTATGACGGACGGCGCGAGGCAGAGGCGGTGAAACTGATCCTGCCCGACGGGTCGAAGACGCTGGTCCGCGCGCGTGTCGGCGTCGTTGTCGCGGCGGGGACGATCGCTTCGTCGAAACTGCTCGACCGCAGCGATATCGACGGCACCGGCTATCAGGTGTCGCTCAACGTCGCCTCGCCCGTCGTCGCGCTGATGCCCGATGGTATCGGCGGCGATGCGTGGGACGAGGACCAGATGTCGAGCTATGTCGACTGCGGCGATTTCCTGCTCGAAAGCCATTTTCAACCGCCGATGTCGATGGCCTCGCTGATGCCCGGCTGGTTCGGCGATCATGCGACGCGCATGAAGAATTTCGGCCGCGTCCATTCGGCGGGCATATTGTTTCCCGCCGACCGGCGCGGGCAGATCGTCGACGGCAAATTGAAGTTCAGCCTTGACGCCAGCGACGACCTGCCGGTGCTGCGCGACGCGATGGCGACATTGACGAAGGTGCATTTCGCCGCGGGCGCGCTGGAATGCTATCCCGCCCTCGCCAAGGGACAGACGATCACCCCCGACATGGATGTCGACGCCTTTTTCCGCGATGCGATCCGCGAACAGGATGACGTCACCCTGTCGAGCAGCCATCCGCACGGCGGCAATGCGATCAATGAGGATCCGCAACATGGCGTCGTCGACCCCGACTGCCGCGTCCACGAAACGACCAATGTGTTCGTCACCGATGCCAGCACCTTCCCAAGCTGCATCCGCGTCAACGCGCAATGGACGACGATGGCGATGGCGCAATATGCGACCGGGCGGCACGATCCCTTTCGCTGAGCCGCAATCGCGCCTACATGGCGCGCGCATGTTCCAGGTCGCCGCCCTCTATCGCTTCGCGTCGTTCGACGATCCTGCCGCCCTGCGCCAGCCTTTGCTCGATCTGTGCGCGGCTGAGGGCGTGATGGGCACGCTCCTCCTCGCGCGCGAAGGCATCAACGGCACGATCGCGGGCACCGAAGCGGGAATCGCCGCGGTGCTCGGCCATATTCGCGGCCTGCCCGATTGCGCCGGACTCGACGTCAAATTTTCGACCGCCGCCGCTATGCCGTTCCAGCGGATGAAGGTGCGGTTGAAAAAGGAAATCGTGACGATGAAGGTCGCGGGACTCGACCCCGCGCGCGACGCCGCGCCCTATGTCGACCCCGCCGACTGGAACGCGCTCGTCGACGACCCCGATACGGTGCTGATCGACACCCGCAACGGCTTCGAGGTCGGTTACGGCAGCTTCGACGACGCGATCGACCCCGACACGAAAAGCTTTGGTGAATTTCCCGATTGGTGGCGCGCGAACGCCGACCGTTTTGCGGGCAAGCGCGTTGCGATGTTCTGCACCGGCGGCATCCGCTGCGAAAAATCGACCGCTTTCCTGCGGCACGAGGGCGTCGAGGATGTCGTCCACCTGAAGGGCGGCATATTGGCGTATCTGGAGCAAGTTCCTGCCGAAGAAAGCCGCTGGCACGGCAGCTGTTTCGTGTTTGACGAGCGGGTGAGCGTGGGGCACGGACTGGTCGAGGTGGGCGAGAAGGAATAGCGGTTCGGTGTCCGCTTACTCACTATCTTTCGTCACCCCGGACTTGATCCGGGGTCCATGACGACGGTTCTGTTATGGATCCCGGATCAAGTCCGGGGTGACGAGGAAGAGAAAACCCTCCCCATCGCTGCGCGACAGGAAGGATATTATGTCCGCTTCCGGTCGCTACCCCACCGTCAGCGTATAGGTCACCCGGTAATCGCTGGCATCGCCGTCCAGCGTCCGGGTGAACGTCCCCGGCGTATCGCCAAGGTCGATCGTCCCGATATTGTCACTACCGCCGATGTCGTCGAACTCGCGCAGTTGGAAACTCACCGACTGGTCGAACTCGAAACTTTGGTCGACGACCCAGCTCTCACCCTTTTTGATCGAGTAAATCTCGCTCTTGCCCTCGGGAAATCGCTGCCCCGTGTTGAACCGCAGGAACAGCTGGTCGGGCAAGCCAAGTCCAAGGCGGCCGGTCAGCTTGACGCATTCGACGCGGACGTTCGACAGGGTGAATTTGCGCGTCGCGGGACGGGCTGCGGCGGCCGGTTCGGTCATCGCCGTCATCGTCACCGGCGCTGCGATCGCAGCCGGGCCTTTCAGCAGCCGGTTGATATTGTCGCCCGCCTGTCCCGCATATTTGCCTGCCGGAAATTCGGCGAGATAGGCGCTGAAGCCGCGGACGCTGTTTTCCGACGTCGCTCCCTTCCACAGCAACTCCTCCAACCCGCTGCGGTCGCCCGCCGCCTTCGGGGCGGGCGCCGCGGCGCGGGGCACCAGATAGACCGGCGTGCCGGTGATGCTCGCGCTGACGAACGGGCGCTGGCTGCCGCCGGTCGCCGCCAGCACATCGTCGCGGATCAACCCGCCCAGCAGTTGCACCGGCACATCGGGCTGCGGCAGGCGTTTGGCGAGTGAGGTGGCAAAGGGTGAATTGCCGCTGGTGCCGTCGGCGGCGGTTTGTCCCGGTGCGGCGGCAAAGATGACGAGCACATCGTCGGCCTCGACCCCCGCCAGCCCGTTTTCGACCGCGCGCGTCCCCGACCGCCACGACCGGCCAAAGGGGTTGTTGCGGCACGAATCGAGCACGACCATGCGAATCTGCGCCCCCGATACCGATTCCATCAAGCGATCGAGGTTGATCGCCTCATAAGGCAGGTCGAGGTCCGATTTCAGCTGCGCGTCGGTCGGGATCAGCCAGTTCTTGCCCTGTGCCTCGATCCCGTGCCCGGCATAATAGACCATCGCGACCTCCGCCCCGTCGGCCTTGGCGCGAAAATCGCGCATCGCTTTCTGGAAATCATTGACCGCCAGGTCGGATGCGACGGTCACATCGTCGAACCCGGCCGCGCGCGCGGACGCGGCGATGATCCGGATGTCGTTGGCGGGGTTCGCCAGCCGGCTGGTATTGGCATAATCGCCATTGCCGATGACCAGCGCGACCTTCCGCGCCTCGGCCGCGGTGGGCGCGAGCAGGAACAGGAGGATGAGGGTGACAAACCAGAATCGCATCATCTCGCAATCCTCTCTTCAACGGGCTTTGGCGTGGCTAGGCTGCGCGCGCCGCACCATATTCGACCCAGCCAAAAGGTCGCGGCGTCTGGGGCATATAGGCGGCGGCCTGCCGATCGACGGCAAAGCCCGCCTTTTCATACGCATCGCTGATCGGGCGCGTCAGGTGGCAATTGCCCCCGATCCGTTTCCACAACGGTTCGACCCGCCGCTGCCATTTGGCGACGCCCGCATCGGGCGCGGCGCCATGTTCGAGGAACAGCGCGGTCCCGCCGGGTTTCAATACGCGGCGGATTTCGCGCAGCACCGCGGCCTGATCGGCGACCGAGCAGAGCGTGAAGGTGGTGACGACCGTGTCGAACTGTTCGCTGTCGAACGGCATCGCTTCGCCGATCCCTTCGCGGATATCGGCCTCGATCCCGCGCGCCGCTGCCGCCGCGACGCTCATCGCCAGCAATTCGGGCGACGGATCGAGCCCACTGAAGCTTTCGATCTGCCCCGGGCGGTAAAATTCCATATTGATGCCGCCGCCGCAGCCTAGTTCGAGCACATGGCCGCGCGCGTGCGGCACCACCTTGCTGCGCAATTTCATGATCTGCCCCTGCGAACAGGCGCATTTGATCAACCGCGGCACCCCATGACGTTCCCACCAACT
>NZ_MIAM01000056.1 GCF_001830555.1 Sphingopyxis sp. RIFCSPHIGHO2_12_FULL_65_19
CATGGCTGAACATTTTTCTCTCCCTTTTTGGTTGCGAATCGAGACCGAAACCTTGCCAGCCTTGTCAGCGGAAGACCACCGTCTTGCGTCCGTCGATCAGCACGCGCTGTTCGGCAACCCAGCGCACCGCGCGGGCCAGCACCTGCGCCTCGGTGTCGCGACCGATGCGGATCAATTGCTCGACCCCGTCGCGGTGGTCGACGCGTTCGACCGCTTGCTCGATGATCGGCCCTTCATCGAGGTCGCTGGTCACGAAATGCGCGGTCGCGCCGATCAGCTTGACCCCGCGCTCATGCGCGCGGTGATAGGGTTTGGCGCCCTTGAAGCCTGGCAGGAAGCTGTGGTGGATGTTGATGCAGCGCCCCGAAAGCTGCGCCGACAGATGCTGCGACAGCACCTGCATATAACGGGCGAGCACCAGATATTCGGCGCCCGCATCGGCCATGATTTGCAGGATCGCCGCTTCCTGCTCGGCGCGGTTGGCGTCGGTCACGGGCAGGTGATGGAACGGCACCCCATGCCATTCGGTCAACCGCCGCTGATGCTCGTGGTTCGACACCACCGCCGCGATGTCGATCGCCAGATTGCCGGTCGACCAGCGATGGAGCAGGTCGTTCAGGCAATGGCTGCCCTGCGACACTGCGATGACGAAGCGCGGCTTGACCCGACTGTCGCTGATCCGCGCATCCATCGCGAAACGCTCTACCACGGGTGCAAAGGCGTGCTGCACAGCAGCCAAATCGTCCGGAAAGCGCGGACCCGCGCCGCGAAATTCGACGCGCATGAAAAAGCGCCCCGAATCGAGGTCGGCATATTGCTGGCTGTCGAGGATGAAGCCATCGCGTGTCGCAAGCAGCCCCGTGACCGCGGCCACGATGCCCACCGCGTCGACGCAGCTGAAAGTCAGGACATAGGGTCCGGTCAAATCCTCATTCCCCTCGCTCAACAATTCCGTATGTCCCCAAATTCCATGTGCCCCCGCGACGGCGGGGACACTCCAGCTTATCGTCGCTTCGCTGCGCGCTTCAGTAAACCACCACGCTGCGGATGCTTGTCCCCGCATGCATCAGGTCGAACCCCTTGTTGATCTCTTCCAGCCCCATGACGTGGGTAATCATCGGGTCGATCTCGATCTTGCCGGTCATGTACATGTCGACGATCTTCGGCACGTCGGTGCGGCCCTTGGCGCCGCCGAACGCGGTGCCGCGCCAGTTGCGCCCGGTGACCAGCTGGAACGGCCGCGTCGCGATTTCCTTGCCCGCCTCGGCAACGCCGATGATGATCGAGGTGCCCCAGCCGCGGTGGCACGCTTCGAGCGCTGTGCGCATCACCTCGGTATTGCCGGTGGCGTCGAAGGCGTAATCGGCGCCGCCGTCGGTCATCTGCACGATCGCGGCAACCGTGTCTTCGCGGCTCATGCCCTTGCTATTGAGGAAGTCGGTCATGCCGAACTTACGGCCCCATTCTTCACGGTCGGGGTTGATGTCGACGCCGATGATCTGGTTCGCCCCCGCAAGCCGCGCGCCCTGGATCACATTGAGGCCGATGCCTCCAAGCCCGAAGACGACGACATTGTCGCCGACCTGCACTTTTGCCGTGTTGATGACGGCCCCCACCCCGGTGGTCACGCCGCAGCCGATATAGCAGCTCGACTGGAAGGGCGCGTCCTGACGGATTTTCGCGACCGCAATCTCGGGCAATACGGTGAAGTTCGAGAAGGTCGAGCAGCCCATATAATGGAAGATCGGCTGGCCCTTGTACGAAAAGCGCGTCGTGCCGTCGGGCATCAGCCCCTTGCCCTGCGTGGCGCGGATCGCGGTGCAGAGGTTGGTTTTGCCCGACAGGCAGCTTTTGCACTGGCGGCATTCGGGGGTGTAGAGCGGGATCACATGGTCGCCCGGCTTCACGCTGGTAACGCCCGCGCCGACCTCGCGCACGACGCCTGCGCCTTCATGCCCCAACACGCTCGGGAAGATGCCCTCGCTGTCGAAGCCGTCGAGCGTATAGGCGTCGGTGTGGCAGATGCCCGTCGCCATGATCTCGACCAGCACCTCGCCGGCCTTCGGGCCTTCGAGGTCGAGTTCGACGATTTCGAGCGGCTTCTTCGCTTCAAACGCAACGGCGGCGCGGGTCTTCATGCGAGCACTCCTGCAATATCTGTTGTTCCGCCTGTTACACCGATCCAAAGGCAGATAAAGGGGCCAATAGGCAATATATTATCCCCAAGGTGAAACAATGAGCGCATGGGACGGCATCGACGAGGTGGTTGCAATCGCCGACGCGGGCAGCTTCGTCGCCGCCGCGACGCGGCTCGGTACCTCAACCTCGCACATCAGCCGCGCCGTGATAGCTCTCGAAAATCGCATCGGCGCGCAGGTTTTCGTGCGCACGACGCGCCGCGTCGTTCCGACCCCGGCGGGGCGCACGCTGATCGAACAGTTCCGCAGCCTGATTGCGGCGCGCAACGACGCTCTCTCGGCGGTCGGCGACGATGGTGTGCCGCGCGGCGAGGTGCGGATGACTTGCTCGATCGCGATGGGCGAGCGTTTCGTCGCACAGATCGCCCGTGATTTTGCCTTCGCCTATCCCGATGTGACCGTGACGCTCGAACTCACCAACCGCGTCGTCGACCTGCTCGCCGAGGGGTTCGACCTCGCGATCCGCACCGGCACGCTGCCCGATTCAGGCCTCGTCGCGACGCGCATCGCCTCGCGCAGCCTCCACCTCTGCGCCGCGCCCGCCTATCTGGCGCGCGCCGGAACCCCAACGTCGATCGACGATCTTGCCCGCCACGAATGCCTGCTCGGCACGGCCCCCGCCTGGCATTTCCGCGCAAACGGCAAAGACGTGACCCACCGCCCCGCCGGCCGCTGGCGCTGCAACAGCGGCACCGCGGTCACCGAAGCCGTGCTCGCGGGCCATGGCTTATGCCAGCTTCCCGATTTCTACGTGATGCCGCATCTGCAAAGCGGCGCGCTCGTCTCGCTCCTCGACCCGCTCCGTCCACCGGAGGAGCCGGTGTGGGCGGTCTATCCACAGCGGCGGCATCTGCTGCCAAAAGTGCGGCTGTTGATCGACAAGCTGCGCGCGGAGTTGCCGGAGGCGTTACGGCGGAGTTAGGCTACATACGTGTGCAATGATTCGTGGCTTAGTTCAGCCAGCCGTCAATCCATCATCAGCGTCGGCAATCCAAGGAAACTCGACCGAAGCCTCCCGCTTCGCCGTTCCAACACTGTCGAAAATCCCCGACGGTTGTCCCGGTGACCAGTATTCCATGTGAAGATCATATCTGGACTGTCATCGACATAGAATTTATCATGAGAATATTCGTAGCGCCCATCTGATCGTTGAAAAATGCTGACCCGACTGCGGCCGTCCGGCGCTAGGATGTATTGGACGACCTCGCTCATCAAAGCTGAGTAAAGGGACTACACGGTTTTCGCAACAATACGCGCCTCTCAACACTCCACCACACTAACCGCCAGCCCGCCCTTCGACGTTTCCTTATATTTGTCGCGCATGTCGCGGCCTGTTTGCAGCATCGTCGCGATCACCGTGTCGAGGCTGACGACATGCGTGCCGTCGCCGATCATTGCGATGCGGCTCGCGTCGATCGCCTTGATCGCGCCCATCGCATTGCGCTCAATGCAAGGGATCTGGACCAGCCCGCCAATCGGGTCGCAGGTGAGGCCAAGGTTATGTTCCATGCCGATCTCGGCGGCGTTTTCGACCTGTGCGTTGGTGCCGCCGAGCGCTGCGGTCAGCCCAGCCGCCGCCATCGAGCAGGCGACGCCGACCTCGCCCTGGCAGCCGACCTCGGCGCCCGAAATGCTGGCGTTGCGTTTGTAGAGCGCGCCGACCGCGCCCGCCGCGAGCAGGAAGGTGCGCACCCCCGCATCGTCGCCGCGGTAGCCGCGCCGGTAGAAGCGGATCACCGCGGGGATGATCCCCGCCGCGCCATTGGTCGGTGCGGTGACGACCTTGCCGCCCGCGGCATTTTCCTCGTTCACCGCCATCGCCCACAGGTTGATCCAGTCCATCATCGCGAGCGGGTCGGTCAGATTCGCCTCGTGGCGGTTGCGGATGTCGTCGGCGATCTGCGGCGCGCGGCGCTTGACCTTCAGCCCGCCGGGCAAGATGCCGGTGCTGCAACAGCCCGCATCGATCGACGCATCCATCGCGGCGGCGATCGCGTCGAGCCCTGCATTCACTTCGTCGAGGTTGCGGTGCGCCAGCTCATTCTCAAGCATCATTTCGGCAAAGCTGTTGCCCGACGCCGCGCCCATTGCGAGCAGGTCGGCGCCCGAGGTGAAAGCGAAAGGCAGACTCACCTCATCCTCGGCGCCGCGGCTGTTGCGTCCCGCCTCCTCCTCGTCGACGACAAAGCCGCCGCCGATCGAGAAATACATGCGCTTCGCCAGGATCTCGCCATCGGCGTCGCGCGCAGAGAAACTCACCGCATTGCTGTGGAACGGCTGGCGCTGGCGCATCTGGAAATGCAGGTCGCTTTTCGGTTGAAAGCGGACGCGCTGACGTCCGAGCAGGTAGAGGAAACCTTCGCTGGTCGCGCGGTCCCAATGCGCCTTGATCGCAGCCAGGCTGGTCGAGGCGGGGATTTCGCCCGCCAGCCCCGCGACAATCGCAGTGTCGGCGGCGTGGCCTTTTCCGGTCAGCGCGAGCGAGCCGTAGAGGTCGGCCTCGACATGCGCGGTCCGGGTCAACAGCCCCGCCTCCTCGAGCCAGACGGTAAACCGCCGCGCCGCGACCATCGGGCCCACCGTATGCGAGCTGGAGGGACCGACACCGATTTTGAAGAGTTCGAACAGGCTGATCGTCATGGCGCGCCTATAGGCGAGGAGACAGCGTGACGATAGCGGCCAATAGCTGCCGCCAAAAATCCGTGTTCCCCCGCGAAGGCGGGGGTTCATCTTCCGGTCGGCGCAATTTGGAACCGGCCGGAGATGGGTCCCCGCCTTCGCGGGGACACACGGCCTTTTCCTTGAAGAATTTTTACGCCGGATAGGTCCAAGTGCCTTCGCGCGCGAAATTCGCCGCGGCAAAATCCCAGTTCAGCAGTTCGTCGACCACCGCGTCGACATAGGCCGGGCGCAGGTTCTTGCGGTCGATATAATAGGCATGTTCCCACACGTCGATGACGAGCAAGGGCTTGATGCCCGCGGTCAACTCGGTGCCCGCGTCATGCGTGTCGGTGACCGACAGCGTGCCGTCGCGCGAGACGAGCCAGGCCCAACCCGATGCGAAATGATTGACGGCGGTTTCCTTGAGCTTTTTCTTGAGGTCGGCGAGCGAGCCGAAGTCCCGGTCGATCGCCGCGGCCAGATCGCCTTTCGGCTCCGTCTTCGCGGGGCTCAGGCTTTCCCAGTAAAAGGCATGGTTCCACGACTGCGCCGCGTTGTTGAACAGGCCCTTGTTGCCCGATCCTTCGGCGTGGTGGACGATTTCTTCGAGCGGCTTGTCGGCCAGCTCGGTGCCCTCGATCGCGGCGTTGACCTTGTCGACATAGGCCTTGTGGTGCTTGCCATGGTGCGTCGCCAGCGTATCGGCCGAAATATGCGGCTCCAGTGCGTCCTGGGCATACGGCAGGGGAGGATGGGCGATCGTCATGGCAGTCTCCATATTGTTTTGGGGTGTTTGCGGCCTTTAACTCGGTATCGTGTGCGAGGGTTGCAACCCCGTGACCGGGAATTTTTGCTGACTGACTCGATCAAAAAACCCCGTGCATCCCCGCGAAGGCGGGGATGCATCTCCGGTCGGCGCCATTTTCAACCGGCGGGCGATGGGCCCCCGCCTTCGCGGGGGCTCACGGCTTATACTCGAAAATCACGTCACCATCGCCAGCAACGTCGCGATCCGGTCGGCTTCCTCCGCCGGCTTGTCGCGCCGGATGCGCGAAATGCGCGGAAAGCGCATGGCGAGGCCCGACTTGTGGCGCTTCGACGCATGGATCGAATCGAAGGCGACTTCGAGCACGAGCGATTTTTCAACCTCTCGCACCGGGCCGAAGCGGTTCAGCGTGTTATCGCGCACAAACTTGTCGAGCCACTTCAGTTCCTCGTCGGTGAAGCCCGAATAGGCCTTCCCCACCGGCAGCAATTCGCCCACGTCGCTCCAGCAACCGAAGGTATAATCCGAATAGAAGCTGGCGCGGCGGCCGTTGCCGCGCTGCGCATACATCATCACGCAATCGGCGGTGAGCGGATCGCGTTTCCATTTATACCACAGCCCCGCGCGGCGCCCCGCAACATAGGGCGCATCGCGGCGCTTGAGCATCACCCCTTCGATCGCGGCATCGCGCGCACCCGCGCGGCGGGTCGCAAGGTCGTCGAAATCGGTCGCGTCGATCACCTGCGACAGGTCGAAATGGCTGTCGGCGAGGCGCGGGACGAAGGCTTCCAGCTGGCGCCGCCGCTCGGTCCACGGCAGACCGCGCAGGTCATTGCCGTCGACCGCCAGCAGGTCGTAGACGCGGACGAAGGCCGGATAGTCGGCGAGCATCTTCTTGGGCACCGTCTTGCGCCCGAGCCGTTGTTGCAGGGCGTTGAAGCTTGCGGCTTCGCCGCCCTGCGCATCGCCGCGGACGAGCAGTTCGCCGTCGATCACCGCATCCTGATCGAACGCCGCGACCAGTTCGGGGAAAGCGCCGCTGATCTCCTCGCCGCCGCGGCTGTAGATGCGCGTCTCGCCGCCGCCCCCCTTACCACCGCGCACAATTTGCACCCGGATGCCGTCCCATTTCCACTCGGCGGCATAGTCGGCGAGGTCAACGCTCTCCTCCTCCAGCGGATGCGCGAGCATGAAGGGGCGGAAGAAAGCGACGTCCTTCAGGTCGGGTCGCTCCGCCCGTCCCTCACCCCACGCAAACAGCGGCGCGTAGGGCGGCGCGATCGCGTGCCACAGCTCCTCGACATCGTCGACCGGCACGTCGAACGCCTGCGCGAACGCCTGTTTCGCAAGCCGCGCCGACACCCCGACGCGCATCCCGCCGAGCGCAAGCTTGAGCAAGGCGTAACGCCCATCGGCATCGAGGCGGTCAAGGAGAGAGGCGGCGACGGCGGGGGCGTCGCTGCGAGTGGTAGCTGCCAGCGCATCGACCGCTTCGGAGACAGTTAAGCCCCTCCCCTTCAGGGGAGGGGTTTGGGCTGCGGGCTCGATACCTTGTGCAAGGCCGATGGCCCCCACCCCCAGCCCCTCCCCTGAAGGGGAGGGGTGAAAAGGTTCGGGCCACAGCAGCGCCGCCGTCTCTGCCGTATCGCCGACGAAATGTCGCGACAGGCGGAATAGCTCCTCATCGACGCGGGTCGCCAGCAACGCCCGCACCGTCCCCGCCTTGACCGCGGGAAAATCCAAACTCTCGGTCAACGCGGCGATCGCCCAGCCGCGATCGGGATCGGGTGTGTGGCGGAGGTAATCGACGATCAGCGCGAGCTTGCTGTTACGCGATCGGGTGTAGATCAGCCGGTCGATCAGGGCCGCGAAACGCTTCACGCCTCTTCTTCCAGATCGCGTCCGACCAGATGCAGCGCTCGCGCCTTGCGCTGATGCAGTTCGCACCAGCGGAGCAGGCCGTCTTCGCTGCCGTGGGTGATCCAGCTTTCTTTCGGGTTCACCTCACTGATCGTCCTCGTCAGCTCGTCCCAGTCGGCATGGTCCGAAATGACGAGCGGCAATTCGACCATCCGTTGCCGCGCGCGCTGGCGCACGCGCATCCATCCCGACGCCATCGCGGTGACGGGATTGGGCAGCCGCCGCGACCAGCGATCGTTGAGCGCCGAAGGCGGCGCGAGGACGATCTGTCCCGCCATCTCGGCCTTGTCGGTTTCGCTGACCAGCCGTAGCTCGCCGAGATCGACGCCGTGCACGGTATAAAGCTGGCACATCTTCTCGAGCGCGCCGTGGATATAGATCGGCGCGCCCCATCCCGCGCCGCGCAATTCGGCGATTACGCGCTGCGCCTTGCCCAGCGCATAGGCGCCGACGAGCACGCTGCGATCGGGTTCCGCGCGCACCGCGCCGATCAGCTTCGCAATCTCGTCGGCGGTCGGCGGGTGGCGGAACACCGGCAGGCCAAAGGTCGCCTCGGTGACGAATATGTCGCACGGCACCACCTCGAACGACGCGCAGGTCGGGTCGGGCCGCCGCTTGTAATCGCCGGTGACGACGATGCGCTCGCCCGCATATTCCATCAATATCTGCGCGCTGCCGAGCACATGCCCGGCGGGATGGAAGCTGAAGCGCACCCCGCCGCACTCGAACCCGTCGCCATAGCCGAACGCCTGATTATGGCTCGCTGCAACATCGACGCCGTAACGCAGCGCCATGATCGCCAGGGTTTCCGGGGTCGCGAATACCGCGTCATGGCCGCTGCGCGCATGGTCGGCGTGGCCGTGCGTCACCGCGGCGCGCGGGGCGGGGCGCGAGGGGTCGATCCACAGGTCGGCGGGCTTCACATAGATGCCGCTCGGGTGCGGCTCGATCCAGGACTTGGCCTTCGCCATCAGGCGGCGAGTTTCCGTGCACGGATGAGATCAGCAACGAACATTACCCGCTCCTCAGCGGCGCGCTCGCGGTCGGGAAGCCGCAACAGGAAGGACGGATGGATCGTCGCGATCAATTTGCTGCCCCCTTCCAGTTCGTGCACCGCACCGCGCATCGACTTGATGCTCGCGCTCTTGCCCATCACGCCGCGCAAGGCGCTGGCGCCCAATGTCACGATCATGTCGGGCTGAACGAACGCGCGTTCCTTGTCGAGCCACCAGCGACAGATGTCGATCTCGCCCGTCGTCGGATTCTGGTGGAGGCGGCGCTTGCCGCGCGGCTCGAACTTGAAATGCTTGACTGCGTTGGTCAGGAAAAGCCGCGCGCGGTCGAGCCCCGCTTCCTCCAGCGCCTCGCTCAGCAGCTGTCCCGCAGGGCCGACGAACGGCCGCCCCTGCAAATCTTCCTGATCGCCAGGCTGCTCGCCGACGAGCATGATCCGCGCGCGCTCCGGCCCCTCGCCCGCCACCCCCTGCGTCGCGTTGCAATAGAGCGGGCAGCGCGTGCAGCGGTCGACCGCGCGCGCCAGCTCGCCCAGCGTCTTTGCATCATCGTCGAGAGCCAATTCGTCAGGCACGCGCGTCCGCCATTTATCGGTCAACGGGTTCGCCAGAGAAACGGCCGCTTCGCGCATCCGTTCCACCCGCGCCTCGGCGCCCGCGAGCAACGGCGCGATATCTTGTGCTTCGGGCAAATTATGCCAGTATTTCTTCGGCATCTCGGCGCGCATCGCGTCGATCTTCACCCGCGCGGGATTGAAGATTGCGCCATAATAGGTGCGCCACTGGTCCTCGACGACATCGCTGTCGGGCACGTCCTGCTTCATGCCGCCCGGACCATAAGCGAGCGTTTCATCGTGCCAGATCGCGCGCGCGTCGGGCGTCACGATCGCCCAATCCATCCCGTAAAAGCGCCGCTGGAAAAAGGGTGCGGTCAGCCGCAGGATGCGGTGCGTCGGCTCGAACCACGCCGCGAAACGTTCGCGCCCTGCCTCCCCGCCGAGGCGGCGAAAGCGCACGAAGGCGTGCATCTTGTGCACGTCGCGGCGGATCGCCTTGTCCGCCCCCCGCAACCAGTCGACATCGCGGTCGGTCGTCCGCGCGAGCAACTGCCGGTCGCGCGCCGCGCGCCAGATGATGCGATAGAGCCGCGCGGGAACCTCCGGATCGCGGTGGCAGATGACGCGCTCGGCGATTTCTACGAGTTCGCGCGGCAGCGATGCTGCGCCTTGCCGCGTCGCCCCCGCCGCATCGCCGAACAAGGACGCGCCGTCTTCGCTCCCGCGCCAGCTCACCTCATCCGGAGGCACTCCGCCCGCGAGCAAGCCGCGCGCGGCCCGCCGCCATTCGGCGAAATCGCCGGGGGCCTGAAGCACGACCTCCCTCACAGCGCCAACGCCAATTGTTCGGGCGGCGGCGCAAAACGCGCCCGGAGGTCGGCGCTGTCGGTCAGCATTCCCGGCCGCCAGTCGGGCGTGACGATGAAGGGTAGCAGCTTTTTCACCGATGCGGTCAGTTTCGCGAGGTCCGTCAGCCGCAGCTTCGTGAGCCGCCGCCCCGCAACGATGCGGTCGACCGCGCGTGTGCCCAGCCCCGGCACGCGCAGCAACAGTTCGCGCGGCGCGCGGTTGATGTCGACCGGAAACACCTCTCGCCGCTGGAGCGCCCAGGCGAGCTTGGGATCGATGCTGAGGTCGAGCATCCCGCCGTTCGCGCCCTCCATGATCTCGGCGCGCGCGAAGCCATAGAAGCGCAGCAGCCAGTCCGCCTGATACAGCCGATGTTCGCGCATCAGGGGCGGGCGCACCGGCGGCAGGTCCTGGCTTGCGTCGGGGATGGGGCTGTACGCCGAATAATAGACGCGGCGAAGCTGGTAGCCCGAATAGAGGTTCGTCGCGGTCTTCAAGATATCGTCGTCACGCGCCGCATCTGCCCCGACGATCATCTGCGTCGATTGCCCCGCGGGCGCGAAGCGCGGCGGCTTCGCCTTGCCGATCAGCCGGCCCCTGGTTGCCTCGATCGCCTCCTCGGCGCCGACGCGCACCGACGCCATCGTCTTGCGGATCGTCTCCGGCTTTTTTTCGGGCGCGAAGCTTTGCAATCCCGCCTCGGTCGGCAGCTCGACATTGGTGGACAGCCGGTCGGCATACAGCCCCGCGAGCGCGATCAGCCCGGGATCGGCGCCCGCGATCGTTTTCAGGTGGATATAGCCGCCAAAGCGATGTTCTTCGCGCAAGATGCGCGCGACCTCGACCAACTGCTCCATCGTATAATCTTCGGACCGGATGATCCCCGACGACAGGAACAATCCCTCGATATAGTTGCGCTTGTAGAAATCGAGCGTCAGTCGCACGACCTCCTGCGGACTGAAGCGTGCACGCTCGACATTGCTCGACGCGCGATTGATGCAGAAACGACAATCATAGATGCAGAAATTCGTCAGCAGGATTTTGAGCAGCGATATGCACCGTCCGTCGGGGGCATAGCTGTGACATATCCCCATGCCTTCGGTTGATCCGATGCCCTTGCTTGCCACCGAATCGCGCTTCACCGTCCCCGACGAGGCGCAGGACGCGTCATATTTCGCCGCATCGGCCAGGATGCGCAGCTTTTCCAGAATCGGTTTGGCGGACATTCCTCATGGCTAGCACGAGAACATAAGAAGAACAATATTCTGAGCCAGGGTCAGGCCTCGCGCCACCGCGCGGGCATTGCGATTTCGCACACCAGCCCGCCCGGCTCCCAACGGCGGTCGATCGTGCCGCCCAGATTGTTGCGGACGCTGCGTTCCATCAGCATGGTGCCAAAGCTGGTTCGGTCGGGCGCGGTTACCCCGCTGGCTCCCGTCTCGGTCCAGGTCAGCCGGAACATCCGCGGCTCGCTGCCTTCGGCATCCTGCGACCAGCGGACGTCGACGCTGCCGCCTTCGTTGGTCAACGCACCATGTTTGACGGCATTGGTCGACAGTTCGTTAAAGGTCAGCGCCATTGCGACGAGCGCATTTTCGGGGAGCAGCAGGTCGGGCCCCGACCAGCGGATGCGCGGAAAGGCCGCCTCGACCTCGCGCATCAACGCATGCATCGAACCCGTCATGAAATTGGCGCCGAGCAGGACATTCTGCGCGCGGTTGAGCGCGTCGAGGCGGCTGTTGATCCGCTCGACATAATCGTCGACGTCGCGCGCAGCATGGCGAGTCAGCGAGATGATCGCGCTGACCGTCGCGAACAGGTTGCGCATCCGGTGGTGGAGTTCGCGCATCAGCAGATTGGCGTTTTCCTGCCGGCTCTTCTGTTCGGTGATGTCGATGCTGATCCCGGTCAGCCGCGCCTCGTCGAGCCTCACGTCCCAGTCGCCGCGCGAGGCAATCCACCGCACGCCGCGTTCGGGATGCTGGATACGATGTTCGACCGAATAAGGGTTGCCGCCGGCCCGCGATTCTTCGAGCGCGACGATCACCCGGTCGCGATCGTCTGCGGGTATCCGCGCCAGCACATCGTCAGCGGTGATCAACGCATGATCATAATCGGCCCCGAACAATTCGGCCACGGCGCCGTGCCAGTGCATCCCGTTGGTGTTCGGGTCGAGTTGCCATGTCGCGATCCCCGAAAAGTCGAGTGCGCGTTCGAGCATCCGCTGCGCTTCGTCGCGCTCGGCGACAACGCGGTGCAGGTCGGCCTCCGCCATGATGATGCCGGCAAAATCTTCGAGCCGCTCCAATTCGGTGTCGCTCAAGCCCTCGCGTTCGTCGCGGTCGATCAGGCACAGCGTGCCGAGAATGGCGCCATTATAGGCGCGAAGCGGCACCCCGGCGTAAAAGCGGATATAGGGTTCGCCGGTGACCAGCGGATTGTCGTGGAAACGCGGATCGCCCAGCACGTCGGTGACGATGACCGGGCGATCTTCGGCAATGACATATTGGCAGAAACTCCAGTCCCGCGGCGTTTCACGCGTGTCGAGGCCGTAGGAGGATTTGAACCACTGACGGCAATCGTCGACCAGCGACACAAGCGCGATCGGCACGCCGTAGAGATCCGCAACCATTTTGGTTACCCGGTCAAAACCAGCCTCCGGCGGGGTATCCATGATGCGATATTCGCGAAGCGTGTCGAGACGGCGCCGTTCGGCGCCTGACGCCCCATCGTCTCCGCCGTCCGCCAAGATCCACCCCTCGCTGCTGCGCGATGCCGCTGCATCGTTCCTGTCCCCGGGGCGCCGCTCTGCCATGAAAATGGTCCCTAAAAAAGCATCGTTGCTGCGTAGCAGGAAAGTGGTGATATTCCACTGACTTACATTGCAGCTCATCGCGTCCCGGCTGACTCTACGCATTGCGGCGCGACAAGTTGCAGCCCTTCGACGGGCTTTTCGGTGCGAAGGACGGGAACCGACCCACGCCGAAACGCGTATCACTCGTTCAAAGAGGGAGGACAATTGATGACATTGGGTGACGAAATTCGCGGGCACCTTCCCTATCTGCGACGCTACGCGCGCGCGTTGACGGGCAGCCAGCAGCATGGCGACAATTTCGTGCACACCACCCTCGAAGTGATCGTCGCGGCGCCCGATGAATTTCACGACGGCAACGACACCCGCATCGACCTTTACCGCAATTTCCACCGCATCTGGGAAAGCGCCTACATCGACGATGGCGAAGGCAGCGACGATGGCGAGCATCCGCTTGTTCGCGCCGCCAACCAGCGCCTCGCGCAGATCACGCCGCTCGGTCGGCAGATATTGTTGCTCACCGCACTCGAAGGCTTTTCGGTCGAAGAGGCCGGGCTGATCACCGGCACCGACAGCGCCACGGTCGAGACATTGCTGGCCGATGCCGTCGGCGACCTCGACCGCGAATCGCGCACATCCGTGCTGATCATCGAGGACGAACCGCTGATCGCCATGGAACTGGAACAGATTGTTCGCGACCTCGGCCACCGGGTTGCCGGCATCGCGACCACGCATGAAGACGCTGTCGCCGCTTTCGAGGCCACCGATGCCGGGCTGGTCCTGGCCGACATTCAGCTCGCCGACGGGTCATCGGGAATCGACGCGGTGCAGGACATATTGGCGATTGCGCCGGTGCCGGCGATTTTTATCACCGCCTTTCCCGAACGGCTGCTGACCGGCGGGCGGGTCGAACCGACTTTCCTGATTTCAAAGCCGTTTCGCGAAAACACCGTGCGCGCGGCGATCAGCCAGAGCCTGCTCTTCACACCGCAGCTTGCGGCGTAAAATCTGATTGGCGGCACCAGCCCGCTCCCCGGCGAACGCCGGGCAAAAATGCTCAGTCCCCGGCCGACCCATTGGCGGTCAGCTGGTCGACATTGTCCATGATCGTGCGGAACGCCTCGCTCGACGGCACGACGTCGGCGCTGCGCCGCGGCATTTCGCCGCCGTCCAGCAACGCCTGGAGCGCCGCACGGCCGCGCGACACGCGGCTTTTCATGGTGCCGACCGCGCAGCCGCAGATGGCGGCGCCTTCTTCATAGGATAATTGCCCGGCGCCGATCAGCACCAGCGCCTCGCGCTGGTCAACGGGGAGCATCAGCAGCGCGCGCTGCACATCGGCGAGGTGCAGGCTGTCGTTCTGGTCGTCGGGCGCGACGAGCAGCCGCTCGGCCGCCATCTCGTCATATTCGGCAGTGAATTTCTTGCGCCGCATCTGCGACAGGAAACAATTGCGCAGGATGACGAAGGCCCAGCTTTTCATGCTGGCAGGGCCCGGCACATATTGCGCGCGCGCCTTCCACGCCTTCAGCATAGTTTCCTGCACCAAATCGTCGGCAAGGTCGGCGTTGCCGGTCAGGCTGCGTCCGAACGCGCGAAGATGCGGCAGCATGGCCGCCAATTCCTGCTTGAAGCTGGCGTCGTCGAGCGGTTGAGGCGTTACAATATTAATATTACGGCCTTTGTCTGAACGCCTGGCATCACTGGTCGGATACTGGCTTAGCGCGCTGTGATTTCATTGCAAGGGTGCCCGTCGACTAACGAACGAGCGCCGACGGCGGGGCGACGACGACAGACGGCTTCACGGTCGGCACAAGAAGGTAAATGGTCACGCTCCGGCTGTCGGCCCTATGGCCGCCATGATGTGACCCCTCACATCGCCCTGATTAGGCCCGCTGTGGCTTCTTGGCAACGCGTTCGTCGCAAAAAACAAGCTGTGCGGGAACCCGAAGCCATCTTCCTCGTTGCTTCGGCATGGCTACGCAAGGCAACAACAGGAGCAACGGCAAAGACGGCCCGCCCCCCACGGCGGAGGCGCCGCGCCGCTCGCAAGGCAGCTTCCCCGGCACGAACGGCGACGAGTGGCACCGCACGCTGACAGGGCGGCAGTCGCCCGAGCCGGTCAGCGCGAAATTGCGCATGATCTACGGCAATATCGTCGCCGAACAATTGCCCGACAACATGCTCGATCTTCTTTCCCAGCTCGATCAGAAAAGCCCGAAGCAATAATGACCGAAATCCCCGCTGCGTCGCAGCCGCAGGCCGACACCCTGTCGGACAGCGAATTCAAGACGCTGCTGGCCGGCGTCATTCCGCATTTGCGCGCTTATGGCCGCAGCCTGTCGGGCAATCCCGACCTGGCCGACGACCTGACGCAGGACACGATGGTCAAGGCGTGGGCGTCGCGCGAGCGGTTCGAGCGCGGGACGTCGATCAAGGCATGGACCTTTGTCATCCTGCGCAACACCTTCCTGTCGCAAATGCGCCGCAACAAGTTCGTCGGCGAATATGACGAAACGGCGGTCGAACGCACCATGTCCACCCCCGCAAGCCAGGAGGACAGCGGCGAGATGGCCGACCTCCAGCGCGGATTGATGGAATTGCCCCAGGACCAGCGCGAGGCGCTGATCCTCGTCGGCGCGGGCGGGATGTCCTATGAAGAAGCGGCGAGCATCTGCGACTGTGCGCTTGGCACGATGAAAAGCCGCGTGTCGCGCGCGCGCGCCGCGCTCGAAGAGATTATGAATAGCGGCCAGTTTTCCCAAAAGCGCGCCGACGCCCCGCCCGCAAGCGAGGCGGTCGATGCCATCATGGACAGCGTCGAGACGATCACCGCGCGGCGCGAAGCGGCGAGCCGCTGAAGGCGCCAAGCCCCTCGACTTTACAGCGCCGACGCGCCAGATTGCAGGTATTCCTCTTCCCAGCCAAGCGAGCCCCTGCCCGATGACAAACCTGCCCCATCTCGCCCTGATCGCCGCACTTTCACTCGCCGCCTGTTCGGTCGCGCCGACCTCGACCGAGGCCGCGCCCGCCGACGCCGCCAAGCTCGACGCATCGGGCGATCACCCGGCGACCCCACTTGCCGACGCGCCCTTCACGGTCAAAGAAATCGCCAGCTTCGACGAACCCTGGGCCATGACCTTTGTCCCCGGCACGCGCGCCGCGCTGGTCACCGAACGATCGGGCAAGCTGAAGCTGTGGCAGGAAAGCGGCCCGACGCTCGACGTCGCGGGGGTTCCCGCGGTTGCTTATGGCGGCCAGGGCGGGCTGGGCGACGTGATCGTCGCGCCCGATTTCGCGACCAGCGGAACCGTTTACCTGAGCTGGGCCGAAGCCGGGCCGGACAAGACTTATGGCGCAGTCGTTGGCAAGGCGACGCTCAAACAAGGGGCAGCCCCGTCGCTGGAAGGGCTCCAGATCATTTGGAAACAGGAGCCGAAAGTCACCGGACAGGGCCATTATTCGCACCGCCTGACCTTCTCGCCCGACGGCAAATATCTGTTCATCGGGTCGGGCGAGCGCCAGAAATTCACCCCGGCACAGGATATGACCGCCAATTTGGGCAAGGTCTTGCGCCTCAATCCCGACGGCAGCGTTCCCGCCGACAATCCCTTCGTCAGCGAAGGCGGGGTCACCGCCCAAATCTGGTCGCTCGGCCACCGCAATATCCTCGGCCTGACGTTCGATGGCACCGGCAAGCTGTGGAACCAGGAAATGGGTCCGAAGGGCGGCGACGAGGTCAATCTGGTCGAGGCCAAGGCCAATTACGGCTATCCCATTGTGTCGAACGGCGACCATTATGATGGGCGGGATATTCCCGACCATCCGACGCGCCCCGAATTTGCGGCGCCGAAACTGTGGTGGAACCCCGCAATCTCCCCCGGCGGGCTCGCCTGGTACGGCGGCGACCTGTATCCGGGCTGGAAGAACAGCCTGTTGATGGGCGCTTTGTCGGGAGAAGGTCTGATCCGCATGGCCGTGGATGGCGACCGGCTTCACAAATCCGACCGATGGGATTTCGGCACCCGCATCCGCGAGGTCGAGGTGCGCGACGACGGCTCGGTCTGGCTGCTCACCGACGGCGACGACGGAAAGCTGGTGAAGCTGATTCCGAAACGGTAAGGGCGGCCGCATGATCCGCGGTTTCCTGACCCGGCGCGCCGAATGGCCCGCGCGCATTCCCGATCCCGACGCGCTGCCGCCGCTGGCATTGCTGTGGCGCGAGATCGGGTCGCTGGCGCGCGCGGTCGGCGGCCGCATCCGCCCGCTGCCGCCCGAACCCAACCCCGACAGCGCGCATCCGCCGGTGATGGTGCTGCCCGGCTTTCTGTCGGGCGACTGGGCCACAAAGGCGCTACGCGCCGACCTTCGCCGCGCAGGCTTTCGTTGCTACGCCTGGGGCCTCGGTTTCAACCGCGGGGCGACCGCCGACATCATCGACCGCATCGACACACGCGTCCAGTGGATCATCGACCGCACCGGCTATGCCCCCGCGCTGGTCGGGTGGAGCCTCGGCGGCATCTATGCGCGCGAATATGCCAAACATCATCCAGGCAAGGTCGCGCGCGTCGTCACACTCGGCTCACCCTTTTCGGGCAGCCGCCGCGCCAATCGCGCCTGGCGGCTCTATCACCTTGTCGCACGCCACCCCGTCGACAATCCGCCGATCGACTTCCATCCCGCGCCGCGCCCCGAAATGCCGACCTTTGCACTGTGGTCGAAACATGACGGCGTCGTCGCGGTCAGCAGCGCGCGCGGACTGCCGCACGAAAGCGACCGCCAGGTCGAGGTCGATTGCGGCCATATGGGCTTCGCTTATGCCCCGACCTCGGTCGCCGCGATCGTCAAGGCGCTGACCGAAGAGGTCGGCGTCGACGCACCGGATCAGCAGACGTCTATGCGATAGGCCGGCGCCGCGCGCCACGCCATCAGCACTCGCCCCGGCCGCTTGCCCGGACGCCCGGTCGATACAAAGCCGATGCGCCGCAGCAGCGCGCGCGAGCGTTCGTTATCGGGGTGGCATTCGGCGACGATCGCGCAGCCCGGCCGCGACGCGGCGAGCGCCTCGACGACCGCGCGCACCGCCTCGGTCGCGATGCCCTTGCCGCGCACGCGCGCCGCGAACCAGTAACCGATCTCATACTCCTGACCCACGCGCCGGTGCACCCCGATCACGCCGTTGAGGTCGAGGCCGCTGGCGTCGCGCACCGCGTGAAACACGTCGCCGCCGCCTGATTTGGCGATCAGCGCACGCGCATCGGCTTCGGTGAACGGCGCGGGCAGGAAATGGACGCGCGCGGTCACCGTCTCGTCGGTGATCGCGGCCAGCGCGCGCGCATCATCGGCAAACAGCGGCGTGATGCGGCAATGGTCGGTCGACAGGGCAAGCAAGGTATCGGTCATGTCGCGTCTTCTTCAAAAAGCGCACGCCGTGACGGGAGGTTTGGTGGTGTGATGATGACCATTCGCCTGTCCGAACACGGCGGCGATGGTCACAGGTGATGCCATGCCGCTCCTATGTAAAGGAGCGCCAATACGCCTTGAATCGGGTGGATCGGTCGTTGGTCATCGCCGCCGTGGCTAAACGCTCCGCCGCCGCCGGTCAATCCCGCACCTTGACGTTGGCATTTCTCGCACTATTTGAAGTTACATGAAACGCGACAGCCGACTTTCGGGCGTGCTCCACGTCCTCCTCCATATGGCCGAGCATCGCGCCCCGATGACCTCGGAGCAGCTTGCGAAGGCGATGCAGACGCACCCCGTCGTGATCCGCCGCATCTTGGGCGGACTGCGCGACGGGGGTTTCGTCCATAGCGAAAAGGGCCATGGCGGCGGCTGGACGATCGCCCGCGATCTCACCGCCATCACGATGCGCGACGTCTATGACGCGATCGGCCGGCCCAGCCTGATGGCGATGGGCAACCGCACCGAGGCGCCCGGCTGCCTCGTCGAACAAGCGGTCAACGCCGCGCTCGACACGAGCTTTCAGGAGGCCGAGGCGCTGTTGCTCGCGCGCTTCGGCGACGTGACGCTTGCGCAGCTCGCCGCCGATTTCCACGCGCGCATGGCCGCGCGCTCCCTCTCCCCCACGACGCAGGAGCATATCCATGGCTGAAGGCGCCCAGCATTTCCTCGACAGCTTCAAGGACCCCGAAGCGGTCGCGCGCTATACGGACGGGCCGCGCCGTTTCGTCCCCGGCCTCGACGGGCTCCACCGCATGACCGGGCTGCTGCTCGCCGAGCGCGTTCCCGCCGACGCGCATATCCTCGTCCTCGGCGCCGGCGGCGGCAGCGAGATGAAGGCGATGGCCGAGGCGTATCCCGGCTGGCGCTTCACCGGCGTCGACCCGGCGAGGCCCATGCTCGATCTCGCGGCCAAGGTCATGGGGCCGAACGCGCACCGCGCCGAGCTGGTCGAAGGTCTGATCGACGACGCCCCCGCCGGGCCTTTCGATGGCGCGACCTGCCTCCTCACGCTCCATTTCCTCGACACCGAAGAACGTATCCGCACCGCCGCCGCAATCCGAGCGCGCCTCAAACCCGGCGCCCCCTTCGTCGCGGCGCACGGCAGCTTTCCGCAAGGCGCGGACGAACGCGACCGCTGGCTCGACCGCTACGCCGCCTTTGCCATCGCGTCGGGCGGTGAACCCGATCAGGTCGCCAAGGGCCGCGCAGCCGTCGCGACGCACGTGGCGATGCTGAGCCCCGAAGCCGACGTCGAGGTCCTGCGCGCCGCGGGCTTCACCGGCGTCGAACAATTCTACGCCGCGTTCACATGGCGCGGCTGGGTGGCATATGCGTGAGGGCGGGTTTGGACCGGAAATTTCTGTTCCCCGGCGAAGGGCGGGGTCCAGAGCGCACTAAACAAACGCCAGCTCTTTAACGCTCTGGGCCCCGGCCTTCGCTGGGGTACAAGATTGCGCTCGCGTCCGCTCTCCACCCCCAAACGGCCGATTCCCAAACCAGATCTCCGCCGATGATCCTGCACTTCGCTCCGCCTCGATCGTCGACGCCCACTTGCTCCACGCATAACTACAATATATTGCGCAATATATTGTATGATTCGCATCACAGGCAGGAAATCGGATGAAAAATACGCGCTGGCCCCTCCTACTCGCCGCCACGACCGCATGGCTGGCGACCGTTGCCGCGACGGACGAAGCCCCGCTCTCGGCCGCCGACCGGCGCGGGGTGGTGGAGCAGCTCGGCCAGGCGCTGGAGGCAAACTATGTCTACCCCGACAAGGCCAGGACGATCGCGGCGACCCTGCGCCGCCATCTCGACGCCGGCGATTATGATAGGGTGACCGACCGGCGCATGTTCGCGAGCGAATTGACCGACGATCTGGTCGCCGCGAGCAAGGATTTGCATTTTGCGGTCGGGGTCGATCCCATATGGGTCGCAGACTATGCCGCGAAACAGGACCCCGCGCGCGCCGCCGCGCTGCGCGAGGCCGAACGGCGCGAAGAGACGCGAAAAAATTTCGGATTTGCGGGTCTGCGCTATCTCGAAGGCAACATCGCCTATGTCGACCTGACGCATTTCGCCGACCCCGAACCCGGATATGATGCCGCCGCGGCCGCGATGCGCTTTATCGAGAATGGCGACGCGGTGATTTACGACTTGCGCTACAACAATGGCGGCTATCTGGAGATGGCCCAATTGCTCGCGAGCCAGCTCTTTCCGGGCGACAAGGATCAGGAGCTGTTCGATTATTATTACACGCTCGACGGCCGGCGGGTCGAGCGCGGCCAATGGGTGCTCCCCGCGCTGCCTTCAAAGCGGCTGACCGGCAAGCCCGTCTATGTGCTCACCGGATCGACCAGCTTTTCCGCCGCCGAATGGTTCGCCTATACGCTCAAGAAACTGGGCCGCGCGACGCTGGTCGGCGAACGCACCGCGGGCGGCGCGCATCCGGTCGACCGCAAACCCGTCGGCACCGACTTTTTCGTGCAGGTGCCGATCGGCCAGATCCGCGACCCGGTCGACCGCGGCGATTTCGAGGGGCAGGGCGTCACGCCCGATCATCCGGTCGCGTCCGCCGACGCGCTCGCCGTCGCGCACCGTCTGGCCCTTGCCGATCTCGCCAAGGCCGATCCGGCGAAACGGGCCGACGCCGACTGGTTCGCGCCCCAGCTTGCCGAACGCCCGCACCCAGACCCGGCCGCACTCAAGGCCATCACCGGCCGCTACGAAGGACGGCGCATCGACCTCGTCGCTGGCAAATTGCTTTACACCTGGCGCGACCGCTTCCGCCTGACGCTCGAACCGCTCGGCGGCGACCTGCTCGCGATCGAGGGCGTGCGCGACTTCCGCTTTCGTATCGTGCGCAAAGGCGGCAAGGTCGTCGCGCTCGAACGTATCGACCGCGATGGAACAACCCAAAGCTATGCCCGCCTCAACTGACATCTCGACCGACCTTGACGACATCTCGTTCCTCGGTCGCCTCAGCGAAGCGTTGAGCCAGCGGATCGAGGAACAGACGCGCCCGTTGTTTGACGACGCCGGCATCACAGTACCCGTGCGGTCCTGCTCGCTGCTCACCGCACTCAGCGAGGCCGGCGAAGCCTCCGCCGCCGACCTCGCGCGCGCGCTCGGCCAGTCGCACCAGCTGGTCGTCCAGAAATGCCCCGCGCTGCTCCGCCTCGGCCTGATCACCCAGCACGCCGACCCCGCCGACGCGCGGCGCAAGATTTTCCGGCTGACCGATGCCGGCCGCGACCAGCTCGCCCGCATCGACGCCTACAGCGCGCGGATCAGCGAGGTCTATCGCGCGCTCTTCGCAGAGGTCGGCGACGTCCACGGAACGATATTGAAGGCGCTGAATGCGCTCGACGCCAGGCCGTTGAGCGAGCGCATCGCAGGGTCGCGGACTGACTAGCCAGCAAACGGCGCCACCACCTCAGCCGTCACGCGCAGCGGCCGCCCGCTTGCCTTGTCGAGCAGCGCCCACACCGTTCGCGCCCGGACATGCACTTTGCCGTCCGCGCCGGTGAATTCCATGAAACGGTCGAACTTCGCGCCCTGCGGCTTGTCGGCGACCCACGTCCGCGCGATCACCGTCTCGCCGGGCCCGAGTGCGCGCAGATAGTCGATCTCGTGGCGCACCACGACCCAGATATAGGCGTCCTTGTGGCTCTGCGGCGCGGCGGCGTCCCAATGCCCCGTCGCAACCTGCTGGATCCACTGGACCCAGACGGCATTGTTGACATGGCCGAGTTCGTCGATGCTCTCGGGCGTCGCCGTGAGTTCGAGCGTGAACGCCCTCATGCGAGTTCGACGGTGGTCACCATATAACCCGCGTCGCGCAGCGAGGCGACGAGGCTGTCGAGATGCTCGCGGTCGCGCGCTTCGCACTCGATGTCGGTGATCAGCCCCTTGGCGGGCAGCGTCGTGAAAATGCGCTGGTGATAGATTTCGATGATATTGACCTGTTTCTCGTCGAACAGCTTCATCACCTTGAACAGCGCGCCCGGCCGGTCCTGCAACCGGATGCGCAGCCGCGCAATGCGGCCCGACCGCGCCAGGTCGCGCAGCAGCACATTCGCCAGCAACCGCGTGTCGATATTGCCGCCGGTCAGCACCAGCCCGACTTTTCGCCCGGCAAATTCCTCCGGATGCGCCAGCAGCGCGGCGAGCCCCGCCGCACCCGCGCCCTCGACCACCGTCTTTTCGATCTGGAGCAACAGGCTGACTGCGCGTTCCAGGTGGCGCTCGGCGACGAGCACGATGTCGTCATTGAGTTCGGCGACGATCTTACGCGTATAGGCGCCAGGCTCCTTGACCGCGATCCCCTCGGCCAGCGTGTCGCCCTCGCACGCCATGTCGACGCCGTTCAGTTCGGCATACATCGACGGATAGAGCTCGGCCTGGACGCCCACCAGGCGCATGTCGTTCTTGATCCCGCGCGCCGCGGTGCCCATTCCCGCGAGCAGCCCGCCGCCGCCGATCGGCACGATCAGCGTGTCGAGTTCGGGCACGTCCTCCAGCATTTCGAGCGCCACCGTCCCCTGCCCCGCCGCGACATGCGGATGGTCGAAGGGATGGACGAAGGTGAGGCCGCGTTCCTTTTCAAGATCGCGCGCATGGGCATAGGCGTCGTCGAACTTCTCGCCATGCAGAACGATCGTCGCGCCGTGGCTCGCGGTCTGCGATACCTTCACCTGCGGCGTTGTGCTCGGCATCACGATGGTGACGGGAACGCCCAGCCTTTTGCCATGATAGGCGAGCCCCTGCGCATGATTGCCCGCCGATGCCGCGATCACGCCGCGCGCGCGCGCTTCTGGGTCCATCAGCAACAGCGCGTTCAATGCGCCGCGTTCCTTGTACGCGGCGGTGAATTGCAGATTCTCGAACTTCAGCCACACCTCGGCGCCGACCATTTCGGACAGCGTCTGCGAATGGAGCGTCGGCGTCCGCACGACCGCGCCATTAATTCGCCCCGCCGCCGCACGCACATCGTCCAATGTGATCGCCGGAAAATCGGCGGCGGAGGTCAGGGTGAGTTGATCAGTCATAGCGGTGCGGCACTAGTGGTTCCAAATCGGAAGGGAAAGCACTTCCTTCGGCGCAGCGCCGGGTTTAGCCTTCCGAAAGCGGAGGGAATATATGGCGACCAGACCAAGCGATGCGGTGATCCGCTTTCATACGCTGAACTATGGCCTGCTCTATCCGGCGCTGCTCGGCACCTTCATATTCACCTTGCTGGACACGGAATTCATATGCTCCGCGCCGCCATGGCCGGCCCTTCTCGCCGCCTATTTCGCGCTTCAGCATATGGAAGGCGCGACCGACCGGACTCGTTACGGCTGGCTCCGTGGGATTTGCGACTGGATCGAGATGGGCCTGATGCTCGCGCTCTTTAGCGCCTTCGGCCATTTTGGAACCGCGCCCGCCGTCCGGCTCAACGACTGGTCTTGCACCAACCTGCTGGCGGCCGCGACCTTTGTGCTGCCCGTGGCCGGGCGGATCGCACGCAACGACGATGATGACGGGCACGGCGGCTTCTATCTTTGGCTGAGCGGTCTGTCGGGGATTGCCGCTTTTGCGGTATTGCTGTCGCTAGGCTGGATTTCCTTCGGCGTCACGCTCGCGGCGTTGCTGGTCTACGCGCTCGGCTTCCAATTCTTCAACGCATGGCTGGCGCGACATTTGCCCTCGACGCGGCGTCCGCCGCTTTCCGAAAGCTGAAGATTCCGCTCGGGCGGGTAGCGGACCGCGCCAACCATGGTTATGGACTGGGCCATGAGCGAACAGACATTGCGCATCAGCTTCATCGGGACCGGCGTCATGGGCGGACCGATGGCGGGCCACCTGGTCAAGGCGGGCCATCAACTGACCGTCTACAACCGGACCCGCGCCAAGGCGGATGCCTGGGTCGCGCAGCACGGCGGTACGGCGGCGGCGACCCCGGCCGACGCGGCGCGCGACGCCGATGTCGTCCTGACCTGCGTCGGCAACGACGACGACCTGGCACAGGTGACGCTCGGCCGCGACGGCGCGTTCAAGGCGATGCGGCGGGGCGCGCTGTTCGTCGACCACACCACCGTTTCGGCCCGGATCGCGCGCCAGTTGTCGGTCGAGGCCGACGGGCTGGGGCTGCTCTGCCTCGACGCCCCGGTGTCGGGCGGCGAAGCCGGGGCGCAGAACGGCACGCTGTCGATCATGTGCGGCGGCAGCAAGGCGGCGTTCGACGCCGCCGCCCCGGTGATGCAGGCCTATGCCGCGCGCATGGTGCATATCGGCGGCCCCGGCGCGGGACAGACGACCAAGATGGTCAACCAGATCGCCATCGCCGGGGTGGTCCAGGGCCTGTCCGAAGCCTTGCGTTTCGCGCAGGCGTCGCGGCTCGACACCGACAAGGTGTTCGAGGCGGTGTCGGGCGGCGCCGCGGCCAGCTGGCAGATGCTCAACCGCTGGGGCACGATGGCGAAGGACGAGTTCGATTTCGGCTTTGCGGTCGACTGGATGCGCAAGGACCTCGGCCTCGCGATCGACGAGGCGCGCGTCAACGGCGCAACGCTGCCGGTCGCTAGCCTCGTCGATCAGTTCTACGCCGATGTCCAAAAGGGCGGCGGCGGACGAAAGGACACGAGCGCGCTCGTGACGCGGTTGCCGAAATGAGGAGCATCGCAATCCTGCTTTCGCAAACAGAAAAGAACAGGTGTGTCCCCGCGAAGGCGGGGACCCATCTCTGGTCGGTTCAAAATAGCGCCGTCAGGAGATGGGCTCCCGCCTTCGCGGGAGCACGCAGCTTTTTCAGCTTCAGCAAAGCCGACTATCTCGCAAGTCTCGCAGGCCCTCCCGCTTGCGGGAGGGGAGCGATTGCCGCCGCGCTCGCCCTCCTCCTCACCACCCCCGCGCACGCCGACACGCTGGTCGACAATGTCAACGGCATCACGCTCGACAAGGACGGCAAGCTCGTTCGCTTCACCGGGCTGGTCATCGACACGCAGGGCAAGGTCAAGCAGTTGCTCGATCGCAAGGACAAGCGCCCCGAACGCCCCGATTTCAAACAGGACGGCCAGGGCAAGACCCTGATCCCCGGCCTGATCGACGCGCACGGCCATGTCATGGGGCTGGGCTTCCAGCTGATGCTGCTCGACCTGTCGAACACGGGCAGCCTTGCCGAGGCGCAGGCGGCGATCCGCAAATATGCCGCCGACAATCCCGAAATGCCGTGGATCATCGGGTCGGGCTGGAATCAGGAAAAATGGGGTCTCGGCCGTTTCCCGACCGCCGCCGACCTGGACGCTGCGGTCCCGAACCGCCCCGTCTGGCTGGAACGCGTCGACGGCCATGCCGGCTGGGCGAACAGCGCGGCGATGACCGCCGCGAAAATCACGCCCGCGAGCAAGTCGCCCGAGGGCGGCCGCATCGAGATGGAAGGCGGCAAGCCGAGCGGGGTTTTCGTCGACGCGGCGATGAGCCTGATCGACAGCGCCAAGCCCAAACCGCTCGCGCGCGACCTCGACCGCGCGCTGTATCTGGCGCAGCAGAAACTGCTCGAACAGGGGATCACCGCGATCGCCGACATGGGCACGACCATCCAGGACTGGCAGGCGTTTCGCCGCGCGGGCGACAAGAAACAGCTCGCCGTGCGTATCCTCAGCTATGGCGGCGACATCGACAATATGGCGATCATCGCCGGGTCCGAACCGACGCCGTGGCTTTACGACGACCGGCTGCGCATGGTCGGGGTCAAGCTCTATCTCGACGGCGCATTGGGTTCGCGCGGCGCCTGGCTGAAATCGCCCTATAGCGATGCGCCGGGGCAAAAGGGCCTGCCTCTGCTTACCCCCGCCCAGCTTCGCAACAAGATGGTGCGCGCGTCGATGGACAAGTTCCAGGTCGCGATCCACGCGATCGGCGACGCCGCCAATGCCGAGGCGCTCGACGCGATCACCGACCTGACCGCCGACCTGCCGGGCGAGCGTCGCTGGCGCATCGAACATGCGCAAATCATCGACCCCGTCGACATTCCGCGCTTCGCGAGCCTGAAGGTCATCGCCTCGATGCAGCCCGTCCACCAGACGAGCGACCGGCTGATGGCCGAAGCGCGGCTTGGCCCCGACCGGCTGAAAGGCGCCTATGCGTGGCGCAGCCTGGAAGCGGCGGGCGCCCGGCTGGCCTTCGGGTCCGACGTCCCGGTCGAAAGCGCCAATCCCTTCCCCGGCATCGCCGCCGCGATCTCGCGCACCGATGCCAGGGGCGAACCCTTCGGCGGCTGGCGCCCAGAAGAAGCGGTCAGCCGCGAAACCGCGCTCGACGGCTTCACACGCACGGCCGCTTTCGCCGGTTTCGCAGAAGATCGCATCGGCACGCTGATGCCCGGAATGCGCGCCGACTTCCTGATCGTCGACGCCGACCCGATGCTCGCCAGCCCCGACGAGATCCGCCGCATGACCCCGCTCGAAACCTGGATCGGCGGCTATCGCTATTACAAGAAAAAGGAGGGGGCGACCGTTGGCCGCTGACACGCCGACCCGGCGCGCGCTGCTGACCGGCATGGCGGCGCTGCCGGTTGCCGCGACCGCAGCTGCCGCCGAACGCAAGGAGCGCCGATCAAAGAAGCGCAAGCCCGCAAAGCCAAAGGTCCAGCATGTCGATGTCGCGATCATCGGTGCGGGTGTGTTTGGTGCCTGGACCGCGTGGCACCTGCTGCGCGCGGGCCAGTCGGTCCGCCTGTTCGACGCCTATGGCGCGGGCCATGCGCGCGCCTCGTCGGGCGGCGAGAGCCGCGTCATCCGCATGGGGTACGGCGCCGACACCATCTATTCGGAGATGGCACGCGAATCGCTGCCTTATTGGAAGGCGTTATCCGACACCGCCAGCGCGCCGATCTTTCACAACACCGGCGTCCTGTGGTTCGCGCCGCCAGGCGACGCCTATACCGCGCAGTCGCTTGCCTGGCTTCAGGCAAACCGCGTCGGCCACGAACATGGCGACGTCCGCTGGCTCCAGGACAAATATCGCCAGATCCAATTCTATCAGGGCGAAACGGGCATCCTCGAAACCGAAGCCGGGGCGCTGATCGCCGGGCGCGGGGTGCAGGAAGTCATCGCCGACGCGCAGATCGAGGTCGAACGCGTCGTGATGCCCGCACCGCTATTTTCCAAACGCATCAGGCGCCACACGCTCCCCGATGGCGGCACCGCCGACCATCTCGTCTATGCCGCCGGCCCCTGGATCGCCGAACTTTTCCCGCAGCAACTGGGGGGCAAGATCGTCGCGACGCGGCAGGAAGTCTATCATTTCGGCGCGCCGCAAGGTGACAGCCGCTTTGCACCGCCCGAACTCCCGGTCTGGGCCGACAACAGCAATGGCGGCATCTTTTACGGCATCCCCGATCTGGAAGGAGCGGGGTTCAAGATCGCGATCGACCGCCACGGGCCGCGCATCGACCCCGACACCATGGAACGCACATTGACCGCCGAGGGTATCGCGGAGGCGCGCGCCTATCTCGCGCGGCGTTTCCCCGGCCTGGCATCGGCACCGCTGATCGGCGGGCGCGTCTGCCAATATGAAAATAGCTCGAACGGCGACTATCTGATCGACCGTTTTCCGGGACAGGAACGCGTGTGGCTCGTCGGCGGCGGGTCGGGCCACGGATTCAAGAACGGCCCCGCGGTCGGCAAACGCGTCGCGGCACACATCCTCGACGCCAAGCTCGCCGTCGAACCGCGCTTCAGCTTCGCTACCAAGGGAACGACGGCGGCGCGGACGGTTTTCTGAGGAGCCTGGGCCCCTGCGAAGGCAGGGGCCCATCTCCCGAACTGGAATGTTACGCGGCGGCGGGTGATGGACCCCTGCCTTCGCAGGGGTACAACGGGGGATAAGGTGCGCCTGACCGACTGCCACAATATCGACGATTTCCGCGCGCTCGCGAAGCGCCGCCTGCCGTGGCCGGTGTTCGATTATATCGACGGCGCCGCGGATGACGAGGTGACGCGCCGCCGCAACCGGGCCGCCTTCGACGACTGCGACCTCATCCCGCGCGTGCTCGCCGGGGTCGAAAGCGTCGATATGCGGACAACGCTCTTCGGTCGCGAGATGGCGATGCCGCTCTTCCTCTCGCCCACCGCGCTCCAGCGGCTCTTCCACTGGCAGGGCGAGCGCGCCGTCCTCCGCGCCGCCGCGAACGCCGGCACCGTCGCTGGCATCTCGAGCCTCGCAACGATCAGCCTCGCCGAAGCTGGCGCGCTCACCGACGGTCCCAAGCTGTTCCAGCTCTATGTCCATCACGACGAGGGCCTGAACAAGGCGATGCTCGACGCCGCGCGCGACGCGAAGTTCGACGCGGTCGCGCTGACCGTCGATACGATCGTCGGCGGCAACCGCGAACGCTGCCTGCGCTCGGGCTTCACGTCGCCGCCGCGTTTCACCGCCTCGAATATGCTGAGCTATGCCGCCAAGCCCGGCTGGGGCCTCAACTATATGCTCCGCGAAAAATTCAGCCTGCCGAACCTTGCGACGCATGTGTCCGAAGGCTCGAGCGTCCCCAAATCGGTCGCCGAATATTTCACCTCGATGCTCGACCAGAGCCTCGACTGGAAACGCGCCGAGGCGATCCGCAAGAAATGGGATGGCCCTTTCTGCCTGAAAGGCATCGTCGCGGTCGAGGATGCCAGGCGCGCCGCCGATATCGGCGCGACCGCGATCATGGTGTCGAACCATGGCGGGCGCCAGCTTGACGGCAGTATCGCCCCCTTCGACGCGCTCGCGGAGATTGTCGATGCGGTCGGTGACAAGGTCGAGGTGATCTGCGACGGCGGCATCACGCGCGGCACCCATGTTCTGAAAGCGCTGTCGGTCGGCGCGAAGGCCTGCTCGGGAGGGCGGCTTTATCTCTACGCGCTCGCCGCGGCGGGCGAAGATGGCGTCGCGCGCGCGATCGCCCTGCTCCGCGCCGAAATGGAGCGCGGCATGAAATTGATGGGCGCCCGGTCCCTCGCGGATCTCGGCCCCCATAATCTGCGCTGGCGCTGACTGTCCGCATGACCGTCGCGCGCCGTTCGTCGTCCGGACGATGAAGGTGGGAGGCGGCTTCCCCCGAAGCCGCCTCCGGGCGCAGGCTTTTTAAAAAGCCGCGCCGAGCGAAAACACCACGGCGCCGTCGGCCCCGACGCCTTCCTTGTAACCCAGCGTCTTGGGTGCATCGGTGTTGACATAGGCAACGCCCAGCGTGAGCACTTTCCAGGTGAAGTCGACGCCGACCGAATAGTCGATCACTTCGCCGTCGAGCCCGCCAAGGAAGCTGTCGCTTTTGGCATAGCCGAAATGGCCCTTCAGCTTCACCGGCGTGTCGGGAATCTGCACGCCGACATCGCTATACAGATAGATCGCGCTCGCATCGCCGAGCGAATCCTGGCCGCCGGGCGCCCACGCGATGCCGCCCTTGACCGTCGCCGGGCCGATCGCGCCGGTCAGCGAGGCATAGGGTTCGATGACCGAGGTGTCGGCAACGCCCGGATAAAGATAGAGCGTCGCGCCGACATCGGCGGTCAGCCCCGGCGACACTTCGGTTGCGAAACCGGCAAAAACGTCGATTTCGGTGCCGTTGTTGAAACCGATGCTCGACCCCCAGGTGCCGACATACAGGCCGCTGTCATGTCCGACGGTAAAGCCGCCCTGAATCGCGGCTTCTTCGTCCGACTGGCTGAAGCCGCGGAATCGATAGTCGCTGACGACGGTTGCGCTGCCGGTGATCGTGATGCCGTCGCCCGATTCCTCGTCCTGGGCATGGGCGGTGGCGGGGAGTGCTGAAACGGCAATGAGCATGCCAAGGCATGCGCGGGAGAGATTTTTCATGGACTGATCCCTGTATCAAGATTGATGGATCGTCCCTGCCTGCCGCACGACAGCCAGCCTCTTTTCGGGCCGATCCGGTCTTGCGTGACACTTTTGTTATCGAAATTGCTGCGCTGCACAAATGAAAAGTCGGCATCCGCCGATTTTCGCGCATCTTGATCGCCCGATGCGACTTTTGTGCAACAGGCGCGGCGACGGAAACCGCACGAAAAAGGGGGCGGCCTCCCCCGAAGCCGCCCCCTTAGCGCGTGGTCGCTGACCCGCTAGGCGATCAGAAAGAAACGCCCAGCGTAAAGACCACGGTTGGATCGAACAAGGTATCGACGGCCTTGATGCCCGACTTCTTGATGTCGGTATCGACATATTGGACCGTGAAAGTCGCCGGACCTGCGGCAAAGGATGCGCCGAGCGACCAGTCGAGATAATTGCCGCCGGGCGCCAGCGCGCCAAGCGACCCGTCGGTATAGCCGAGCCCCGCGGTCAGCGTGACCGGCGTATCGGCAATGCCATAACCCAGACCCAGGTTCAGGTAGATATTGTCGTCGCTGCCCAGCGAGTTCTGGTCGGGGGCATAAGCCACCATGCCCGTTGCCGAGACCGGGCCGATGTCGTGCGACAGCTTGCCGATGATTTCGACATAATCGCTGGGGCCGGCAAAGTCCTGGTTGCCCGGATACATATAATAGGTCGCACCGATGTCGACCGAAGTGCCGGGGGCGATCTCGGTCGCGAAACCGGCATAGAGGTCGAGTTCATATTTGCCGTAGAGCGGGCTGTCGGGAAGCGTCGAACCCCAGACGCCGGCATAGAAGCCGCTTTCATGGCTGGCGGTCAGCGTCGACTGCAACGCGACCTTTTCGTTCGACAGCGAGATGCCGCGGAAACGATAGTCCGATGTGACCGAAATGCCGCCCGAAAGCGAGATCGGGCCGCTGGCTTCTTCGTCCTGCGCAAAGGCGGGCGTCGACATGGCGGACGCGGCGAGCAGCATGCCGTAACATGCCTTGGTAAGAAACTTCATGGGTGATCCCCCCTAACAAAAAATCGGATCGTCCCGGCCTGCGTGCGCGTTCACACCTCTTTGTGCGGGCATGTGACGACGAACAGGCTCGAAATTGCCCAATTTGGTGCGACGCACAAACAAAAATTGCGCAATCGACCGAATCTGCGTCAGGGTGTGTCTTTCGCGCAACAGCCGATCGGCGGCATCGCGGGGCTTTGCCAAGCCGCCCACGGACGGCTAAAGAGCGGCATAACCCCCTCTTTGTCGAGCATCATCCATGAGCGATCACAATCCCGGCCTGCGCCCCTGGCGCGACATCGCGCGGCGCACATCGCGCCAGATCATGGTCGGCGCCGTCCCCGTCGGCGGCGGCGCGCCGATCAGCGTCCAGACGATGACCAACACGCTGACCAGCGACGCCGTAGCGACGATCGACCAGATCCGCCGCTGCGAAGAAGCCGGCGCCGACCTGATCCGCGTGTCGTGCCCCGACACCGAATCGACCGCCGCACTCGGCAAGATCGTCCGCGCCGCGCGCATTCCGATCATCGCCGACATCCATTTCCACTATAAGCGCGCGCTCGAAGCCGCCGACGCCGGTGCCGCATGCCTGCGCATCAACCCCGGCAATATCGGCAGCAGCGAACGCGTCGGCGAAGTCGTCCGCGCCGCCAAGGCCAACGGCTGTGCGATCCGCATCGGCGTCAACGCCGGGTCGCTCGAAAAGGATCTGCTCGAAAAATATGGCGAACCCTGCCCCGAGGCGCTCGTCGAAAGCGCGCTCGACCATATCAAGCTGCTCCAGGACCATGATTTCCACGAATATAAAGTCGCGGTAAAGGCGAGCGACGTCTTCCTCGCCGTCGCCGCCTATGCGCAGCTTGCCGACGCGGTCGACTGCCCCCTCCACCTCGGCATCACCGAGGCCGGCGGGCTGATCGGCGGCACCGTCAAATCGGCGCTCGGCATCGGCAACCTCCTTTGGGCGGGCATCGGCGACACGATCCGCGTCAGCCTGTCGGCGGAACCCGAAGAGGAAGTGCGCGTCGGCTACGAAATCCTGAAATCTTTGGGCCTGCGCACCCGCGGCGTCCGCGTCGTCTCCTGCCCCAGCTGCGCGCGGCAGGGCTTCGACGTGATCCGCACCGTCCAGGCGCTCGAAGAGGCGCTCGGCCACATCAAGACGCCGATGTCGCTCTCGGTATTGGGCTGCGTCGTCAACGGCCCCGGCGAAGCGCGCGAGACCGACATCGGCATCACCGGCGGCGGCAACGGCAAGCATATGGTGTTTCTGTCGGGGGTCACCGATCACCATGTCGAGGACGCCGACATGATCCAGCACATCGTCAAGCTGGTCGAAGCAAAGGCCGCCGAGATCGACGCAGGCAGCGCGGTGAGCATGGACACCTTGCACGGCAAGGCGGCGTAAACACGGATATCCTTTGCGAGCTCGGACGTCGGCTTTGGGGTGGGGAGCGGACGTCCGTTCCGCCCTCTCGTCACCCCGGACTTGATCCGGGGTCCATGACTTCGGCACCGCTGTGGATCCCGGATCAAGTCCGGGATGACGATCAATGCTATGTCGCCTTCCGGTCGAAAGTTGACAGCGCACGCCCCACCCCACAGAGCGCGCGCATGACCCTAAATATCCGCCCCGCCACTCCCGACGACCTGCCGCTTATCGCCCAGTTCATCCGCGACCTCGCCGACTATGAAAAGCTCGCGCACGAAGTCCGTTTCGACGAAACAAAGCTTGGCGAGAATCTCTTCGGCCCACGCCCCTATGCCGAAGTCGTGATCGGCGAACTGGACGGCACGGCGCAGGGCTTCGCGCTCTTCTTCCACAATTTCTCGACCTTCGAGGGGCGTCCCGGCATCTATCTCGAAGACCTGTTCGTGCGCCCCGAAGCCCGCGGATCGGGGCTCGGCAAGGCGTTGCTCGCACATCTTGCCGAGCTTTGCGTCGAACGCGACTGCGCGCGCCTCGAATGGTCGGTGCTCGACTGGAACACCCCGTCGATCGGCTTTTACCAGAGCCTTGGCGCGAAGCTGATGGACGAATGGACTGTGATGCGCGTCGACGGCGATGCGCTGACGCGGCTGGCCCACAGCTGATCTCCATTCCCGTTCGCATCGAGCGACGGCGAGATGCCCGCGGATCATATACCCTTTCGAGATGTCTCGATTTCGCTCGACACGAACGGAAGTGGGGCGTCGCTTATTTCCGCGGCCGCCGCCGCTCCATCGGCCAGCTTGGCATATGCGCATCGGACAGCGTCTTGGCGTCTGCCGGTGCGACGCCAAGGTCGGTGAGCACCCGCAGCAGCGCGTCGGCCGGCGGCACCGCGATGTCGGGCAGCACGCCCTCGCCCTCCCAATCCTTGCCGGTCACGGGATCATAAGTGCGTCCCACCGGGATGAAGGCCGCATAACCGCCGCCCAGATCCTCGCCGGTCCCGAAATGATTGGCACCCGCCGTCGCGCTGCCGACCAGCGTGCCGCGCCGCGTATGCTTCATCGCGAGCGCGAAATGCTCGGCGGCCGACGCGCTGGCGCCCGACGTCAGCACATAGACTTTCACATCGTGCAGCCGCGTATCGGCATTCGGCGTTGCCCAATGTTCGCGCGTCACCATGCCCGCGTCGCCCTTCGCAGGGCGCATCGATGCCAGCCCGGCAATCGGCGATCCGCCGCGCGCATCGACCGACGCGCGCGTCGCCATCGTCACCAGCCGCGTCGGCTCGGCGAACAACCACGGGAAAATCACATCCATCTGGTCGAGCCCGCCGCCATTATGCGTGCGAATGTCGAAAATGATCGCTTTCGCATCGGCATGGTCGGTCATGAATTTCGCGGCCTGTGCGGTCACCGTCGCATCCATCGGAAAGACGTTGAAGCGGACGAAGGCGATTCCCGGCGCGATCCAGCCCGCCTGCTCGACGGGCACCTTCGGCGAGCGGCGCACCGGCGCCGCAGCGCCCGGCGTCGTCGCCGCTGGCGTGCGCGCCGCTTCGGGCACGCGGATGCGCAAATGCCCATCGGGTGCGACGGCGTTCACATCGGCGTCGATCGCCTCCCCCAGCGCCGGGCCGGACAGCGACTTATAGCGTCCCGCCGCGATGCCCGCGCGGATCGCAGCGGCATAACGCTTGCCCGTGTCGGGATAGACATAGTCGCGTTCGAGCAACGCCGCATATGTTTCGGCAACCCCATCGGCGCTCGCCTCGTCCGCCGCATAGGCGGGCGGCGGCGCCAGTATCGGCACGACCGCCATCCCGGCGGCGAGCAACAGCGCGGGCAAAATACGCGAAGAAACAATCATCCTCATCTCCCATCCAGCCCCGGCCGGAAAGGCGTGTATCATATCAATAACACAGATCAACTACATTTGTAGTCGGTTGCCTTATTTCTTCCGCGCGAACCAGACGAGCACGACCCCGACGATCGCAAGGATCACCCCGTTGCGCGTCCACGTCGTGTCGCCGAGCATGAAGCTGCTGGCCGGCCAGCGCACGATATCGAGCCCCTGCAACACCCACAGTCCGCCGACGAGGATCGCGGCAATGCCGACGATCGCCAAAATGCCCTTCAATGCTGCCATGTCGCCCTCCCTATTATCGCTGCAATCCGATCAGCGGCCGCAGCCAGCCGATGTTGCGCCCGATGATGTAGAATAGCCAGCATCCGATCGTCGTCGTCACCAGGAGGACGAGGAACGATGGCAGCGCCGCAGCGCCCGCTTGCAACAGATACCAGCCAACGACGACGATGATCGTCTGATGAATGATGTAAAAGGGGAACACCGCTTCGGCGAGCATCGCGCGCTTTGGATGGTCGCGGTTCCAGAAACGGTCGGCGATTCCCACGAACGCAACGATCGCCATCCACCCGTTGACCAGCCGCATCAAATGATAGGGCGGGAATACCGCGTCGGGCGCGACCGTGCCGCCCGCCCAGGTCCATTCGATCCAGGCAACCGGCACAAAGGCGAGCAGCGCCAGGACCAGCGCCACCTTCCAATATCGCGCCGCCGTCTCGAACAGCACCGGCCGCACGCGAAGCAGCCAGCCGACGAAGAAGGGCACCAGATAATGAAGATGCGACGGTCCATCGTCGAACAGCGCGTGCGTTTCGTCATGCGTCGGAAACAGGACATAGATCAGCGCCCACAACGCCAGCGGCGCGACCAACATTCGCCACCCGCGCAAAGCCCCCGCCGCGATGCTGGTGATTTTCGCACGCGCCGGCTCCGGGATCAGCGCGAGCAGCAAGGCCGCGAGCATCGTATAGACCCACAGATAGACGACGAACCAAAGATGCTGCCACGTGGGCAGGATGATGCCCTCCAGCGACCCGAAGCGGAAATAGTCGTGGGCCCAGAAATGCAGGAAGCCATCGGCGTAGCCGTGCTGCCCCACCAGTTCGATCCACGGCTGCGGCGGGATGATGACGATGATGCCAAAGACGAGCGGGACCAGCAGCCGCACGCTGCGCGACCGCGCGAACGCCGCGCTGCCGCCGAGTTTCGCAAACAACGCCGCGCTTGCATATCCCGACACAAGGAACAGCAGCGCCAAGCGCCAGCCGTTCGTCGCGAGCATCGGAATGGTGACCCAATCGAGCGGCTCGGCGATTTTGACGTGCCAGCCCCACGGCACGAAATACATGCCGATATGATAGAGGATCAGCAGGCCGAACGCCGCGATGCGCAGCCAGTCCATGCCGTAGTGGCGTCCGCCGGTCATATTCCCTTCCCGATCAATCCCCTCCCGCAAGCGGGAGGGGCAACGAGGCTTGCCAGCTTGCTGGCTAGCCGCAGTGGGGTGGGCGGGCAACGCCGCGCCATATGCCCACCCCGCTGCGACTAGCGCCTGCTACGCAGGCCCAAGTCTCGCTGCCCCTCCCGTAAACGGGAAGGGAAGTGGCTATTTCACCACCCGCCAAGCCAACTCGGCAAATTCGCACAACAAAGGCCGCGTGTCGCGCGGATCGATAATATCCTCGACCCCATATTTCTCCGCGGTGCGGAACGGCGAGCGCACGCGATTGAGCCGCTCGCGGATCGCCTCCAGATGCGCCGCCGGGTCTTCCGCCGCCTCCAGCTCGCTCTTGTACGCGACCTCGACCCCGCCCTCGATCGGCAGGCTGCCCCAGTCGCCCGACGGCCACGCAAAGCGGTACTGGAACCGCTCGGCGTTCGACATAGCGCTGCCCGCGATCCCATAGGCGCGCCGCACCACAACCGACGCCAGCGGCACCGTCGCGCGGTAAATCGCGTTCATCGCCTGCACCCCGTAACGGATCGTCCCCGTGCGCTCGGCCTCGCCGCCGATCATGAAACCCGGATTGTCGACCAGGTGGACGATCGGCAGGCGGAACTGGTCGGCCAGCTTCACGAACCGTTCGGCCTTCTCGCTCGTCTTCGCGTCCCACGATCCGCCCAGATAGGACGGATCGCTCGCGAGCACCGCGACCGGATAGCCGTCCAATCGCGCAAAGGCGGTGATCACCGCGCGCCCCCACCGCGCCCCCATCTCGAAGACACTGCCTTGATCGAACACCGCCGAACAGATGCGCCGCATCGAATAGACCTGCTTCGCCTCGCGCGGCACGACCGACAGCAAGCTCTCTTCGCGCCGGTCGACCGGATCATTGCATTCGGTCCGCAGCGCCCGATCGTGGATCGACGAGGGCAGGTAAGACAGGAACCGCCGCGCCGCCGCGAAAGCCTCGGCCTCGCTCGCCACCTCGTCATCGACGACGCCATTGCGCGTATGGACGTCAACCCCGCCCAATTCCTCACGGTCCAGCGTATCGCCGATCGCCGCCGCGACCGCCGGTCCCGCCGCGAACAGCTGCGACAGCCCGCGCACCATGATGCTGTAATGGCTCGCGACGACCCGCGCCGCGCCCAGCCCCGCGGTTGGCCCCAGCGCCAGCGCCACCACCGGCACCGTATCGAGATTGGCGATGATCTCATGCCACCCCGGCACATGCGGGATATAGGTATAGCCCATATCCTCCAGCGTTTTCACCGACCCGCCGCCGCCGGTGCCGTCGATCATGCGGATCAGCGGCAGGCGATATTCATGCGCCATCGCCTCGCACTGAACAAATTTCCGGTGCAGCGCCGCATCGGCCGCGCCGCCGCGCACGGTGAAATCGTCGGCACTGGCGACCACCGGCCGCCCGCCCACATTGGCGCGCCCGAAGATGAAATTCGACGCCGCCAGATCCTCCAGCTCGCCATCGGGTCCGTAAGTCCCCCGCCCCGCGATCTTCCCGATCTCGCGAAAACTGCCCGGATCGACGATCGCCGCGAGCCGCGCCCGCGCGTCCATCTTGCCGCGGCTGTGCTGGCGCGCGACCTTTTCCTCGCCGCCCATCTTCTCGGCCATCGCGCGGCGCTGACCCAGTTCGTCGATCTCTTTTTCCCAGCTCATGGCGCAAAGGCTATCTTACGTTGACGGAAACGTCATGCAAAACCTATCGTCGGCCCATGACGCGTCCTATCGCCCTCGCCTTCACCGTCGCGCTGCTCGCCGCCGCGCCCGCCGCGGCCAGCGAGCCGCGCACGCTCCCCGGCGTCGAGGATGCTTATAAAAGCGAAGCGTTCGATCCGGACCCGATGGCCTCCATCGACGCGGCGCTCGCCAAAGCCGGTCAAACCGGCAAGCGGGTGCTCCTGGTGATGGGCACCGGCGGGTGCCATGACAGCGCCTGGCTCGCCAACCTCATCGCCACCGACCGCTTCGCCCCCGTCCGCGCGCGTTACGAAATCGTCTACGCCGACATCGGCATGCCGCATGTCCGCGGCCTCGGCCGGAATCCCGAGGTTGCGAAACGCTTCCGCTTTCGGATCAAGGGGACGCCGACCGTCGCGATCGTCGATGCGGAGGGCACCGTCCTCAACCGCAAGGCCGCGCCCAAATGGCGCAACGCCGCCAGCCGCAGCGACGACGACATCTATAATGAACTGATGAACTAGGGAGAGAGACATGGCCGAGATGAACCTTGCGGGGCGCGTCGCGCTCGTCACCGGCGCGTCGCGCGGCATCGGCCGCGGCATTGCGCTGGGGCTGGCGGAGGCGGGCGCCGACATCGCGGTCAACTATACGCGCGGCGAAGAGGCCGCGGCCGAAACAGTCGCCGCGATCGAAGCCCTCGGCCGCAAGGCCAAGGCCTACCAAGCCTCCGTGACCGACGAAGCCGCGTGCACCGCGATGGTCGCCGCAATCGAGGCCGACTTCGGCGCCATGTCGATCCTGATCAACAACGCCGGCATCGCCAGCCGCGGGCTGTCGGTGGCCGACACCAGCCCCGAAGAGGTCGACAAGCTGTTCGCCGTCCACGCCGCCGGGCCGCACCGCCTGTCGCGCCTCGCGCTGCCGCAGCTGCGCACCCACGCCCGCAGCGACATCATCGTCATCTCCAGCATCGCGACCTATGTGAACTCGCCGAACGGCGCCCCCTACACGATGGCGAAGGCGGCGGGCGAAGCCCTCGCGCTCACCCTCGCGAAGGAGGAGCTGCGCAATGGCGTCCGCGTCAACATCGTCGCCCCCGCGCTCACCGTCAGCGACATGGGCGAGAAACTGTCGCGCGCGATCACCGGCGAGGCCGACATCCATCACCTCGACGAAAAAATGCCCTTTGGCCGCGTCGCCGTCCCCGCCGACGTCGCCGCGGCGGTGGTGTGGTTCGTCTCGGGCGCGAACAGCTATTGCTCGGGCCAGAAACTCAATATCGATGGCGCGGGACAGGCGACCTTTCGCTAAGGCGCCTCCATGCGCCCCGATTCGCCCTCGCCCGTCATCCCCTTCCTGATCGCCTGCGCGGGGATCGCGACCTTTTCGGCGATGGACGTGCTGATGAAGGGGCTGTCGATCGACATCGGCGCCTATAACGCTGTCCTCTGGCGCACCGGCACCGGCACGCTGCTCGCGGGCGCGCTCTATTTCGCCAGCCGCCCCAAATGGCCCGACCGGCCAACGATGCGGATCCACGCATGGCGCTCGCTGTTCGTCGCGGGCATGGCGCTGAGCTTCTTCTGGGCGCTCGCGCGGCTGCCGATGGCGGAGGCGATCGCGCTCGCCTTCGTCGCGCCGCTGATGGCGCTCTATATGGCCGCGATCTTCCTCGGCGAAAAGATCGGCCCGCGCTCGATCGCCGCGTCCATGCTGGGCCTGTGCGGCGTACTCGTCATCGTCGCGGGGAAGCTTGGCGGCAGCGACTATTCGGACGAGGCGCTGCTTGCAGTCGGCGCAGTGTTCCTCTCGGCGTTGCTATATGCCTACAACCTCATCCTCGCGCGGCGGCAGGCGAAAATGGCCGAGCCGATGGAGATCGCCTTTTTCCAGAATTTCTTCGTCGCCGCGACCCTCGCGCTGGGCGCGCCCTGGTTCCTCGCCGTTCCCGGTGCGGAACAAGCCCCGAATATCGTCGGCGCGGCAATCCTTGCGACCAGTTCGCTGCTGCTGCTGAGCTGGGCCTATGCCCGCGCCGAAACGCAGATCCTCGCGACCACCGAATATACCGGCTTCCTCTGGGCGATGCTGTTCGGCTGGTTCTTTTTCGACGAAGCCGTCACCTGGCCGACGCTGGCGGGCGCGGTGCTGATCGTCGCCGCCTGCCTGATCGTCGCGCGCAAGGCGCCGCACGGCGATCCCGTGGAGCCGGCGGCGGCGTAAACAATAATCTCATACAAATTCACACCGCCGCGCGCGCGAGCCGATCGTTGATCGCCGCGCCCAAGCCCTCGACCGGAATCGCCGCCACCGCGATTTTCGTTTTCGCACTCGCCGCGCCCGCATGCAGCGCATCGAACAGACGCGCCGCCGCCTCTGTCAGATCGCCCGCGGCGCTCAGGTCATAGTCCCCCGCGACCGCCCCAAATCCGATCCCGAACTCGTCTGCGGCAAAATCGACCGCCCCCAGCCGCACCGGCTTGCCAGGCGCATAATGGCTCGCGAGCATCCCCGGCGCGACGATGTCCGATCCCTTCCCCCCCGATACCGGCAAGCCGCTCGCTTCGCCCAACATATCCGACGTCACAGGCCCCGGCCGCAGTATTTCGACCGCGCCGTCCTTGACCCGCACAATCGTCGATTCGACCCCCGCCTTCGTCGGCCCGTCGTCGATCACCAGTGCGATCCGCCCGTCGAGGCTAGCGAGCACATGGCTTGCCCTTGTCGGGCTCACCCGCCCGCTTGCATTGGCACTCGGCGCCGCGAGCGGCGCGCCGGTCTCGGCCAGCAGCGCCCGCATCGCCCGGTGCGCCGGCACTCGTATCGCAATCGTGTCGAGCCCCGCCGTCGCGATGCTCGCAACCGGGCAGTCGGGGCTGCGCGGCACGACCAAGGTCAGCGGCCCCGGCCAGAAACGGTCCGCCAACCTCCGCTCGATCGCGCCGAACACGCCCAGCGTCTCGGCCGCAGCAAGGTCCGGCACATGCACGATCAGCGGATTGAAATCGGGTCGCCCCTTCGCGGCATAGATGCGCGCCACCGCCTCCGCATTGCGCGCATCGGCGGCGAGGCCATAGACCGTCTCGGTCGGCACCGCGACGAGTTGCCCCTCCCCGATCAGCATCTTCGCGTCCGTGATAGTCTGGCTATCGAACCGAAGTGTAATTGTGGACTTTGAGGGATCGGCCATGCCGCGCTATAGCGCCCGCGCAACGAGATTCATCAAGAAAGTCGGCTTCCGCCATGACCTACACGCCGCCCACCACCGAACAGCTTTTCGTCCTCAACCATATCGCGCGCATCGACGCGATGGCGGCGCACGACAAATTCGCCGCCGCGACCCCCGACATGGTCGAGGCGATTGTCACCGGCATCGGCGAGTTCGCCGCCGACGTCTACGCCCCGCTCAACCGCGTCGGCGACACAGTCAATCCCAGGTGGCAGGACGGCCAGGTCACCATGCCGCCGGGCTTCAAGGACGCATATAAACAGTTCGTCGAGGCGGGTTGGGGCAGCATCGACGGCCCCGGCGAATATGGCGGGCAGGACCTGCCCTTCACCCTCGCGACGGTGGTGATCGAGGCGCTGGGCAGCGCGAATATGGGCTTTTCGCTGTGCAGCATCCTGACCCCCGGCGCGATCCACGCGCTGATGGCCTATGGCACCGAGGACCAGCGCCGGACCTGGCTTCCCAAGCTGGTCACCGGCGAATGGAACGGCACGATGAACCTGACCGAGCCCGCCGCGGGCAGCGACGTCGGCGCGCTGCGCTCGACGGCGGAGAAGGTTACAGACGGCCCCAACGCCGGGCTCTACCGGATCAAGGGCCAGAAAATCTTCATCACCTTCGGCGAGCATGACCTCACCGACAATATCGTCCACCTCGTCCTTGCGCGCACCCCCGGCGCGCCCGAGGGGACGCGCGGCATTTCGCTGTTCGTCGTTCCCAAATACCGCCTCGACGACACGGGCCGTCCGACGATCAGCAACGGCGTCCATTGCGCCTCGATCGAACATAAGCTCGGCATCCACGGCTCACCGACCGCCGTCATGGTCTATGGGGAGGACGAGGATTGTCTCGGCGAAATCGTCGGCGACGAAATGGGCGGGATGCGCGCGATGTTCGTGATGATGAACAATGCGCGGCTGATGATCGGATGCCAGGGCATCCAGGTCGGCGAGCGCGCAACGCAGCAGGCGCAGCGTTTCGCCGCCGAGCGTGTCCAGTCGGCGCTCGCGGGTTCACCCGATCGCACCCCGGTGACGATCGACCAGCACCCCGACGTTCGCCGCATGTTGTGGCGGATGCGCGCGCAGACCGAAGCCGCCCGCGCGCTGACCTATTATGCCGCGGCGCAGATCGACTTCGGCAAATTGGGTGACGAAGCCGCCGCGATGCGCGCCGACGTCCTCATCCCGCTGGTCAAGGCGCACGCGACCGACATCGGCTGCGAGGTCGCGAGCCTCGGGGTGCAGGTGCACGGCGGGATGGGTTTCATCGAGGAAACCGGCGCCGCGCAGCATTATCGAGATGCGCGCATCGCGCCGATCTATGAAGGCACCAATGGTATCCAGGCCGCCGACCTCGTCGGGCGCAAGCTCGGCATGGCGGGCGGCGATCTCGTCCGCTCGCTGATCGACGATATCGCGCACGGCGCCGCCGACTTCCCCCAGTTGCAGCAGCTCGTCGATGCGTGCCGCGCGGTCACCGACTGGATGGTCGCCGCGAACACCGGCGACCGGCTTGCGGGAAGCTATCCCTATCTCACCATGCTCGCCACCGCGACCTGCGGCTGGCTGATGGCGATCCAGCACAAGGCGGCGCGCGCCGCGCTCGATGAAGGCCATGGCGACCGCGCCTTCCTCGACGCGAAGATCGTCTCGACGCGCTTCTATCTCGAACAGATCGTCCCCGCGGCGACCGGCCTCGCCGCCTCCGCGCTCGCCGGCGATGCAGCGCTCGAACCGCTTCCGGCCATCGCCTGAAACACTTGGAATCCTGCGCCCCGCGCCCGATCGCGCGGCGCAGGATTTCATTCATAATTAACGCGATGATAACCATCTGGGACTAGACGCGACCGGCAATTGCTGGAGACGTGCGTGCCCATTCCGGTCAAGAACCTGATGATCAGCTGGCGAACGATCGCACTGTCGCTGTTGCTCAGCATCGCGGCAGGGCTGTCGGCCCTCGCCGAACCGATCGACCGGATCGCCGAAAGCGCGGTGGGGTGGAACGCCTGGCGGCCCGTTTCGGGCGACACCGTCATCCTCGCGCTCGACGACAAGACGATGGACGCCGTCGAAAATCGCGATTTCGACGTTACACACCACGCAAAGCTGATCGGCGCAGTCGATGCCAGCCCGGCCAAGCGGCTGTTCGTCGATTTTTCTTACGAACGCCGCCTCAAGGACCGCGAGTTTCCCCAGCTGGCGAAGGCCGTTCGGCGCATGGACAAACGGATCGTCCTCGCCGTGCCGAGCAGCAACACCGACGGGACAAAGGCAGTCGTCGACTATTGGCCCGACGCCGCGTTCGGCACCCGTGCGCCGCGGGCGTGCATCTGCTGGGAATATGATTTCTGGCAGGTGTGGCGCGTGCCGCTCGCGGTCACGGCCGACGGCCAGTTGCTCCCGACCTTCTCGGCGCTGCTTGCCGACCGCCAACCCGACAAGCCGGGGGTCTTTGCGCTCGACCTGTCCTACGACACCCGGACGATCACGCAATATAGCGCCATCGACCTGATGTCGGGCAAGCTCGATCCGGAACTGCTGCGCGGCAAGGACGTCATTTTCGCACCGACCGCCTCGGCGTCGCCCGACCAGCATTATCTGCCCGGCCACGACAAAGTCTATGGCGCCTATATCCATTTGATCGCGGGCGAAGCGCTGAAGCGCGGGAATCCGATCGACATCGGCTGGATTCCGCCGCTGGTCGCCGCATCGATCATCCTGTTCGCCGCCCTCGCACTCGGCGCCGCGCGCTGGTATTCGCGCATCGCGCTCGGCACCGTCCTGCTGCTGATCGCGGCAAAAGTCCTTCTCGGCCTGTCGCTGATTTCGGTGCAGATCGGCGCTGCCTGTTTTCTCGCCGTCGTGCTCAGCACCAATGTGTCGCGCACCCGCCGCCGCCGCTCGGCACAGCGCGAGAACCCGGTCTCCGGCCTGCCCAATTTCGAGGCGCTGCGGTCGCTGCCGCCCTTCGGCAGCGCAACCGTCGTCGCCGCCAAGGTCGTCAATTTCGAGGATCTTGCCGCCTTCATCCCCGGCGACGGTATCGGCAAGCTGGTCGAACAGGTCACGCGCCGACTCCAGCTGGCATCGCAGGGCACGACGCTCCACCACGATCTCGACGGCACCTTTGCCTGGCTCGTCCCTTATTATCAGCACAGCCAGATCGAGGGGCAGCTGGCGGGTCTCGCTGCGCTGTTCAACGCGCCGCTGACGATCGGCGAGTTGCGCGTCGACGTGGCGATCGCCTTCGGCGTGAACGACGAGTTCGAGGGATCGAACGCCCAGCGCCTCGCCGCCGCGCTCGTCGCCGCCGAGCGTGCGATCCGCACGCGCTCGCTGTGGACCAAATATACGTCGCGCCAGAAAGAGGACGCTGGCTGGCAATTGAGCTTCCATTCGCAGCTCGAGGATGCGCTGACCGGCGGCGACATCTGGGTCGCGTTCCAGCCGCAATATGAAATCGCGACAAAGACGCTCGTCGGGGTCGAAGCGCTTGCGCGCTGGACCCATCCGACGCGCGGCCCGATCCCGCCCGACGAATTTATCGTCCAGGCCGAAAAGAGCCAGGACATCTATCGCCTCACCCTGTTCGTGATGGACCAGGCGATCCGGTCGGCGGCGCAATTGCGCGAACGCGGCGTCCACATCAACATGTCGGTTAATCTTTCGGCGACGCTGCTCGATCACAGCGACCTGGTCGGCACGATCCGGGTGATGCTGACCGCGCATCACCTGCCGCCCGAAATCCTGACGATCGAGATCACCGAAACGGCGCAGATCGAAAACAGCCGTCAGGCGCGCCAGACGCTGGCGCAGCTGCGCCGGACGGGTATTCGCCTGTCGATCGACGATTATGGCACCGGCCAGTCAAACCTCGAATATCTGACCGAAATCGAAGCCGACGAAATCAAGATCGACAAGCGATTCGTGATGACCATGCGCGATTCGCAACGGAACCTCGAAGTGGTGAAATCGACGATCGATCTGGCGCATCGCCTGGGCGCCGTCGCGGTCGCCGAGGGCATTGAGGATGCCGAAACCATGACCCTGCTCGCGGGTCTCGGCTGCGATGTCGGACAGGGTTATCATCTTGGAAAGCCGCAATTGTTTTCCGAACTTTTGGCGACCCTTACCGGCCTTCCGCGCAACCGCTCCGCATAACTGCCAAACTGGCGGCATTGGATATAGTTAAGACTCGATTTACCTTATCAATTAAGGTATATACTCCGTTAACTGTTCCTCGTGGGCAGTACGAACAGGAGATAAGTCATGGGTTGGTTTTGGCGATTCCTGGGCGGCGGCGGCTCCGGCAACGGTGGCGGTCAAGCCTAAGCAGGAAACAAGTTTCGGGAGGGGCTCCGGCATTGCCGGGGCCCTTTCTTTTTGTCCGCGGCCCACGCGCCCGGCGCGAACCGCGCCCTATTTTCCGCCGCTCCCGATCTCGCCGTCCGACGCGGCGCGCACCGCAGCTGCGCGCCGATCCGATCGCCGAAATTTTGGTCTTTTGACAGGCCTTCGGGCGCGCGCGGCGGAAACCCGCGGAATGCCTTGCCCGCCGGGTTCCGAACGTCCATCACCCGCGACGAGACGAATCAAATTATCGACGAGTTGAGTCGTCAATCTGTCATTTACTCTCTTGCATCGTGCCGCCGACGTGGCACTATAGGTGGTGGGTCAACCACGGGGGCACCCCAATAAATTGTATCAGGCTGCAAGTGGCGGATTTCCGTCGTCCATCGCATATGGACACGGGAAAACCCTTCCTGCGCGCAAAAAAGTGCCCACGCGGACAGGTTTAGATGCTAAGACCGGGGCTTCGTCCCGAGTCGAACAAGACAGGAACAAAGCGCACTGCGTGCGCGTTCATATCGGGGGCGAATAAGATGGATTTTCGGGAAACGGAACGGGTGGAGACGAGCGACGTGGCGACGATGGAACTGACAAAGAACGACGCTCCGGCGGCTCCCGAAGGCAAGGGCGAATCGGCGCCAGCGGCCAAGCTCAACGACAGCAGCGAGGCGAAGGTCCACGCGCGCCGGTTCGACATCGTCACCGAACGCGACCGCGACGCGCTGCTCACCGATTTCGGCAAGGAAACGCTCGAGGATCGCTACCTCCTCCCCGGCGAATCATATCAGGATCTCTTCGCGCGCGTCGCGTCGGCCTATGCCGACGACCAGGATCATGCGCAGCGCCTCTATGATTATATCTCGAAACTGTGGTTCATGCCCGCGACCCCCGTTCTCTCGAACGGCGGCACCGGCCGCGGCCTGCCGATCAGCTGCTATCTGAACTCGGTCGACGACAGCCTCGAAGGCATCGTCGGCACGTGGAACGAGAATGTCTGGCTCGCCAGCCGCGGCGGCGGCATCGGCACCTATTGGGGCGCGGTGCGCGGCATCGGCGAACCCGTCGGCCTCAATGGCAAGACCAGCGGCATCATCCCCTTCGTCCGCGTCATGGACTCGCTCACTCTCGCGATCAGTCAGGGCTCGCTGCGCCGCGGCTCGGCTGCCTGCTATCTCGACGTCTCGCACCCGGAGATCGAGGAGTTTCTCGAGGTCCGCAAGCCGTCGGGCGACTTCAACCGCAAGGCATTGAACCTCCACCACGGTGTGCTCATCACCGATGAGTTTATGGAGGCTGTCCGCGACGGCACCGAATTCAACCTCCGCAGCCCCAAGGATCAGAGCGTCCGCGGCACCGTCGATGCGCGCTCGCTGTTCCAGAAGCTCGTCGAAACGCGCCTCGCGACCGGCGAGCCCTATATCATCTTCATCGACCAGGTGAACCGCATGATGCCCAAGCATCACCGCGACCTGGGGCTGAAGGTCACCACCTCGAACCTCTGCTCGGAAATCACGCTGCCCACCGGCCGCGACCATCTCGGCAATGATCGCACCGCGGTCTGCTGCCTCTCGTCCTTGAACCTCGAAACCTGGGACGAATGGAACGGCGACAAGCGTTTCATCGAAGACGTGATGCGCATGCTCGACAATGTCCTTCAGGATTATATCGACCGCGCCCCGCCCGAAATGGCGCGCGCCAAATATAGCGCCAGCCGCGAACGCAGCGTCGGCCTCGGCGTCATGGGCTTCCACAGCTTCCTCCAGGCGCGCGGCCTGCCGTTCGAGGGCGCGATGGCGAAATCGTCGAACCTGCGCGTCTTCAAGCATATCCGCGCGCAGGTCGATCAGGCGTCGATGCTGCTCGCCAAGGAACGCGGCCCCTGCCCCGACGCCGCCGATCAGGGCGTGATGGAACGCTTCAGCTGCAAGATGGCGATCGCGCCGACCGCGTCGATCAGCATCATCTGCGGCGGCACCAGCGCGTGCATCGAGCCGATCCCGGCGAACATCTACACGCACAAGACGCTGTCGGGCAGCTTCTCGATCCGCAACCCGCATCTGGAAGCGCTGCTCGTCGACAAGGCGAAGAACAGCGACAATGTCTGGAACTCGATCCTCGAAAAGGGCGGCAGCGTCCAGCACCTCGACTTCCTGACGCAGGATGAGAAGGACTGCTACAAGACCAGCTTCGAGATCGACCAGCGCTGGCTGCTCGAACTCGCCGCCGACCGCACCCCCTATATCGACCAGGCCGCCTCGCTGAACCTGTTCATCCCGGCCGACGTCGAGAAATGGGACCTGCTCATGCTCCACTATCGCGCATGGGAACTCGGCATCAAATCGCTCTATTACCTCCGCTCGAAATCGGTGCAGCGCGCCGGCTTCGCGGGCGGGGTCGAGGCCGACAACACGTCGGAAGCCCCGAAATACGAGCTGCAGACCACCGATTATGACGAGTGTCTGGCGTGCCAGTGACGCACGCGCCTACTCTCGTCACCCCGGACTTGATCCGGGGTCCAGAGCGGCGGAGCGCTATCGCGTGACGCATCTCTCCAGCATCAATCCGATCAAATGGCTGGAAGCGCGCCCCAAAGCGCACTTCTTGGCAAGGTTGGCGCTGACGCTGGTGATCATCCTCGTGGCGCAGCAATTGCTCAAGCTGGCGCCACGCGGAATTCAGGCGTGGCTCACTCTCGCGACTGGCGTCTTTTGCATCGGCTACGGCCTGTTCCAGACCACAAGCCACATGCGCGATCTGGAATGGCGCAATCCGGATCGGAACACGCTCACCGGCCTGCCCTATATTCTGGGAGGAGCGTTTCTACTGCTCCTCGTCTTCGCCGATCACGATCTAGCTTTCAATCTTCCGGAGTAACCCATGCCCCTTCTAGAAGCCCGCAACACCTACAAGCCCTTTGAATATCCCTGGGCATTCGATTTCTGGAAGCGCCAGCAGCAGATCCATTGGGTTCCCGAGGAAGTGCCGCTGGGCGAGGATTGCCGCGACTGGGCGCAAAAGATCAGCGACCATGAACGCAATCTGCTCACCCAGATTTTCCGCTTCTTCACCCAGGCCGATATCGAGGTGCAGGATTGCTACCACGACAAATATGGCCGCGTGTTCAAGCCGACCGAGATCAAGATGATGCTGACCGCGTTCAGCAACATGGAAACCGTGCATATCGCGGCCTATTCGCACCTGCTCGACACCATCGGCATGCCCGAAAGCGAATATGGCATGTTCCTCGAATATGACGAGATGCGCGCCAAGCATGACTATATGCAGCAGTTCGGCGTCGACAACGACGAAGACATTGCCCGCACCCTCGCGATGTTCGGCGGCTTTACCGAAGGCTTGCAGCTTTTCGCCAGCTTCGCGATGCTGATGAACTTCCCGCGCTTCAACAAGATGAAGGGCATGGGCCAGATCGTCAGCTGGTCGATCCGCGACGAAAGCCTGCATTGCGAAGGCATCATCAAACTGTTCCACACCTTCACCAAGGAACGCGACTGCCTGACCAAGGCGGTGAAGGAAGACATCATCGACACCTGCCAGAAAACGGTGCGGCTCGAAGATGCGTTCATCGACCTGGCGTTCGAGCAAGGCCCCGTCCCCGGCATGACGCCGAAGGAGATCAAACGCTACATCCGCTACATCGCCGACTGGCGCCTCGGCCAGCTGGGGTTCCAGCCGATCTACATGATCGACGAACACCCCCTCCCCTGGCTCGCCCCGCTCTTGAACGGCGTCGAGCACGCCAACTTCTTTGAAACGCGCGCGACCGAATACAGCAAGGGCGCGACCCGCGGCGAATGGAACAATGTCTGGTCCAGCTTCGACAACCGCAAGAAAGCCAAGGCGAACGACGACCTCGCCCCCGCGATCACCGCCGAAGCCGATGGCGAGGATATGTTCAAACAAGCCGGCATCGCCGCGGAGTGACCTAACTAAAACCCCTCCCGCAAGCGGGAGGGGCAGCGAAACTTGCCAGCTTGCTGGCTTAGTGCAGCGGGGTGGGGTTCAGCGATACGACGCGACGCCCGAAACCCCGAGAAAGAACCCAAATGACCGAAAAACAGAAACTCATCATCCTCAGCCAACCGCAGCGCGCAACGCTCGAAGGCCTGTCGAACCGCCGCCCGCAGCTCCCGACCGACGCAATCCGCGACGAACTCGTCACGCTGGGGCTGGTGGTGAAACAGGGCGCCAAATGGGCGCTGACCCCGCAGGGCAAGAAGGTGCTGGCGGCAAGCTCGAACCGGCGGAATGCAGGCGGGTTTTCGGTTTGAGCGAGGCAAGCTTGGCACGAACGACGGAGTAGAAGTTTGCTTACCGGATTTTCGATCTCCGATTTTCGCAATTTCGGTCAAGATCCAGAATGGCTACGCCCGCTATCGAGAGTAAATATAGTTATCGGTTCTAATAATTGCGGAAAATCGAATGTACTTAGATTCATCAAGCGCGTTCTAATCCCATCTATTTCTCCTAACCCGCCCCGTCTAAAAATTGCTTCTGCGGACCGTCCGATATCTGGATCAAATCTAGATAAGATTCTGGTCTCCATACCCTTCGATCCGGAGGATTACTATCAGCGTAGCCCTTGGCCAAAAGAATGGTCCAACGCGTTGAGAGCAGCCAAAGTCTTAACTACAGACCAGCTGCTGACAGTCGCCGTCTCTATTCATCGTCGAGACAACAGCCGGGAATACCCTATTCCCGCACCTGAAATCAGCTTAGAGCATCAAGCAAGTTTTCAAAGAATGTGGAGTGCTTTGACGGGATCTGGCAGGGGGTCCTACGAAGCTCACTGGTTCCCTCAAACCATGGCAACTTTTGCTAAATCGATATCAGAAAGCTACTCGAGCTTTTTTATTCCCTCTTTTAGGCAGATTCCAACGCGCGTGGAAGAATTCTTTGATGAATACTCTCAAGATCAAGGCAAAGAACACGTAATTGAAAAGCTAGCCGACCTCGCTTATCCAAGCTATTTGAATATGGACGATACAAAACGCTTTGAATCACTTAGAAGGTTTGTATCGACAGTGATCGAAGACGATCATGTTCAAATTCAAATTCCAAGCGATAAAAAAACTATTAATATAAAGAGCGGTAGAAACTTTCTTCCTCTTGAAATGCTTGGATCTGGAATTCACGAACTTGTTATACTCGCTTCTGAGATCATCACTCGACCGAACGACATAATTCTCTTGGAAGAACCCGAGGTTCACCTACATCCAACCCTTCAAAGAAGACTCATGCGTTTCATTTCAGAAGAAACCGAGAATCAGTTTTTTATAACCACGCATTCATCTGCTATAATTGACACCCCAGAAGCCCATATATTTGGTATTAGTTCTCATGATGGCATAGCGAAGATTAGACGGCTCCTGACATCTCAGGAAAAATTTGAAGCATGTAGAACAATGGGATTCAAGTCCAGCGACTTACTACAAGCCAATTGCGTTATTTGGGTCGAGGGGCCATCAGATAGAATATACGTTCTAGATTGGCTTTCACGTTCTGCGCCTCACCTCCAAGAGGCTGAGCATTTCTCAATTATGTTTTACGGTGGAAAACTCCTGAGCCACCTCTCTTTGAGCGATGCTGAATTTGAAAATATGATCCAACTCCTACCGCTTTGTCGACACCCCGCAATTTTAATCGACAGCGATCGGTCATCCGCAGAACAAGAAATTCGAAAAACAAAGCAACGAGTCGTAGATGAAATAGAAAGTGTTGGTGGCTTCGTTTGGGTAACCGACGGCCGTGAGATAGAAAATTACTATAAAAACTCGGATCGAGACGATGCTATTAAAGCGGTTCACTCCAGCGCGATAAGCACGTCGGCGAAGGGGAACAGATTTTCAAAACCGATAGATTATTGGGTTGGCGAGGCGGTCGATCAAAATCGACGCACAAGCGACAAAATGAAAATCGCCGTGGAACTTACAAAGAAAAAAATCGATCCATTGGAAGGAATGGAGGATGAATTTTCTCGAAAATTGTCAAATTTGATAATATATATCGAAAAATCAAATAGATAGAATGAAGCTGCGGAATTAGGGTAACGGGATTACGGTGGGATTACGGTGACAGTTTACTTAACCCCCAATACCCTACGCCACATGGATGCCGGATCAAGTCCGGCATGACAAATGACGGGTGACCCTTCGCTTCTTCGCCTGAACCAACACGCCCACACCCAAAATCCTATTTCGCACACCCCACCCCAAAAACCCCTGTCCTACATTATTCGCCTATGCTCCAAACTGGCGGATGAGCCACATCGCCCCCATCCCGCCCCCCGACGCGGCCATCGCCCCCACCGCCGAACCCGCCACCGCGCTCGACGCGCACGGCCACGACCCCGCCGCCTACGACTGGGTGCCGGTGCTGAAAAAGCGCCGCAAGGACGGCTGGTCGCCCGACAAGCAGCGCGCCTTTATCGAGGCGCTGGCCGATTGCGGCTCGGTCGCCACCGCGGCACGGCAGGTCGATATGTCCGAATCCTCCGCCTATCGCCTGCGCCGTTCACCCGGCGCCGAGGCATTCGACCGCGCCTGGTCCGCAGCGATCGACGCCGCGGCGAAGAAATTGCTCGACGCCGCCTTTGAACGCGCGCTCGTCGGCACCGACGAGCCGGTGTTCGACCGCGACGGCAACCGCGTCGGCCGCCGCCTGCGCCAGAGCGACCGATTGCTGATGTTCCTGCTGCGCGCTTATGGCCCCGACTGTTTCCGCAGCGCCGCCGCCCCGCGAACCGAAGCTGCTCCGGTGGCCGAGGCGCTGGTCCGCCTCCACCCCGCGCCGCCGGCCGCGCCCGCCGCGCTGATGGCGCCCGATGAGCTCGCGATGGCGCTCGACATCGCCGATCAATGCGACGGCCAATTGCCGCCCTGGCACCGCGAGGATCGTGACGCCCCGCTCGCCGTGCCCGCCGCGCGTCGCCGCGGCGCGCGATGAGGCTGACCTTCACTGAACTTTGCCGAATCCGCGCCGTCGGCGGGGCTGACCTTTACTGAACTTTGGTGAAAGATGCGGTCGGCGGGGCGGACCTTCCCCCCTTTGCCCTGCTCGGCGTCTCTGCGCGGCCGTGCAGCCCCAGGGAAATTCGGCTTTGGAAATCGGCACTTCGCGTTTAGGCTTTTCGCCATGGACCCATCGATCGCCCTGCTCGCGCCGCTCGCCCTTCTCGCTTCGGCCGCCGCGGCACAGGCCGGCGATCCGCCGCTGACCCGCTATACCGATCCGCAGGGCGTGACGTATCAGGCCCGCGTCTGGTCCTTGCCGATGCAACAGATGACCGCCGCGAACGCAACGGTCGCGCGCCGCCATATCGCCTGGTCGGTATCCGGCACATTGCCGGCCGCGCCCGTCGATGTGACGATGATGTGCCCGGTTGCGCCGGGGGGACAGGTCGGCGCCGGGTGCGACGTGGTCGGGCTGAACGCCGACAGCGTGGTCGCGCGGACTGCCCGGCGCCAGGTCGAATCGGTGGTGCCGCGTCTCGCCGGCTATCCCGCCGTCGGCGCCGATGCGGCGGTGCGCCGCTATGTCCGCTTCCCGCTGCGGATCGATCCCGCGACGCGGCCCGCGGTCAATCTGGACACGGGCGAGATGGTTGCGGCCAAATTGCTGCCGCCGCTTTTCAAACTGGGTCATTACGAACTGCCGCCGCGCTTTGCCCGCGACGGCGGGACGATCGACGTCCTGTGTCAGGTGCAGGCCGACCTGTCGGTCCTGTGCCGCCCCGCGGGTTCGTCGCCCCCCGAAATTGCCGAGCGCCTGCCCGTCGATTGGGCCAATCGCCGCAGCACCGCGGCACGCGTGCCCGCCAAACTGACCGACGGCCGGCCCGCGGCGGGCAAACGCACCACCATCACCATCCGCTTCGAGCCTGATCGGTAAGGCGCGAGTGCGGCCGGGGCGCCGCCCCGTTCGATCGCCTCAATTCATCACCGACCCCGCCGGAAACCCGCGCAGTCCGGCGACCGCGAACATGACCCCGCCGCGCACCGCCTCGGGCGAATCTTCGAGCAGGTACAGCTTCACCAACTCGCGCGTCACTTCGCTGTCGTCGTCGACGACCAGGCGCAGCGACGCGATGCCCAGTTCGCTCTTTGCCAGCACCACGTCGCGGATCAGCGGCAACGGCCAGCTTTCCGACGTGCCGCGATACAGCCGCGCACCGTCGTGCCAGATGAACGCATCGCGCCGCCGCCACGCGCGATAAAAGGCCGCGAAGCCGATCAGCGCCACGACGATGCCCGCACTCGCCAACAGGTTGCCGAACAGCACCGCGCGCAGCGCCTCGCCCGCGCCATAGTCCCACGCGCCATGCGCCTGCCGCACGATCAGCCCCGCCGCCGCCAGCGCGCACAGCAATTGCCCCGCCAGCAACGGCTTGGCCCGCAGCCGCCCGATCACGATCTGTCTGGAATACCCGCCTGTCATCGCGCGCTTACATAGGAAGCGCCGCCGCGCCGCGCCACCCCCGCCGCGCGGCCCGTCCGACGCGGTGAACCGAGCAACCTTTCGGCCGGCTATCGGTAGACTCGGCAAACCCCCTTGCCGGAGTAAACGACATCGAACCGAGAACCCTGATCGCTTATGCGCTGATCGTCTTGCTGGTGGCGGCGCTGATCGGCGGCGTCGCTTACCTTCGCCGCAACACCCACGACCGGCGGGCGCTCCGCCAGCGCGAGCGCGAACTCGCGCGGATCGAAGAAAGGGCGGCGGACGAGGCCTGACCGCTGATCGCGGCGACCGCTGCACCGCCGTTCGTCGCCCGCGCGCGCCGCTCCGTCGCATCGGTGCGCGGGCGGTGCAACGATCGCGCCCCGGGCAGGTTGCTCTTTGCGAAGGCATCGGCGCCGCCCCTTACCCCCCCCCGCGGGCGGCCGCCGATGCCCGACCACCCCATCCCCGCCGCCATCCCCACCCCCATCCTACGCCCGGCAAGCGGCCGAGCCGCGCTGGCGCCGAAACGGCGCGCGCCTATGAACCGGGGAAATCCTGGCCCGCCGTCACATCGACGGCGCCGTCGCCGCCGGTGGGGATTACAGTGCGGCCGAACCAGACGAAGCGCGCTGTCGGCTGCGTCAAATCGCGGTCGTAGCGCGCCTCGACCGCGGCGCGATCATATCCCATCCAGATCAGCGTCGCGGGCAAGATCTGGCTCGCCGAATGCCCCGATCGCGGCGCCGCGGCATAGGGTGCGGCAATCGCGTCGGGCAGGAAGGCCAGCATCGGCACCCGAAACTCGTCGGCAACCGCCTCTCGGCTGCAATGCGGCAGCGCGCCGGGGGTCAGATTCTGCCCATGGTCGGACGTATAGACAATCGCGACCTTCGCCCGATCGGCACCCGCCAGCAACCGCTCGAAAAAGCTGCGTTTCGACCAGGCGAGCGCCGTGTCATATTGCAGCGCAACCGAACTGTTGGCGGGAATCCGGCCCTTTGGATAATGGTCGCGGTACTGGAAATGGACGCCGCGCAGCACCGCATAGGTAAAGCTGCGTCCCGCGCCCCTCATCCGCGCGTTGAGCGCGTCGGCAATCTTCAGGTCGGTATCGATCCCGCCGACCATCGGCCGGTAATCCTCGATCAACGCGCGTTCGGGCGGCAGGATCAGATTTTGCGGCGCGCCCGTTACCTGGCCGTCGATCAGCGACGTCGTATAACCTGCCGCCTTGGCATAGGCCCAGATCGACGGCGTCATCCGCAGATCGGTGGCCGCCGACGCGCGGCGGACATCGACCCCCGACCGCAGCGCCACCTGCGCCGGCGCGCTGCAATGCCCGAGCGACGCGGCAATCCCGAAATCGCTGTGCGGCACGCCAGCGAGCTTCGGCGCAATCAGCCGCCGGAAAGGCTCTTCGGCGACGCTCTCGTCGACAACCCAGACAATATGCTGCGGGGACGCTGCGTCGGCGTCGGGTTTCAAGGCGGGCGCGCGGCGCGGCGGGGGCGGCGGCGCCGAAAGCAGGTCCCAACCGAGGCCATAAAGACTGCGCTCGGCCGCCTCGGGCCAGACTTCTGTGTGACGATAGAGCGGCGTCGGCACGATGAGCAGGACAAGCAGCACCGCCGCAGTCCCCCGGCTCCATGTAAAGGTCAGCGCACGACGCGCCCAACGCCGCGCAAGCAAAAAGAGCACCAGCGCCGCAATCGCCTGCGTCGCAACCCAGGCAAAATCGCGGCCAAACTCGCCCGCAGCGTTGCCCGCCTGTCCCGCTTCCGCGACCATCCATGCCAATGATCCGCCATCGACAAGTTCGTCGACGATCTGGCTGTATCCGATGTTGACCAGGATCGACGCAGTCGCAAGGACCAGCAACGCCGCCGCCCAGCGCCGCGGAAACATGAATAGCGCCGCCATGAAAACAGCCGCCTGAAATGCCATGAACAGAAAGGCCGTCACCGCGCTCTGTATATCGCCAGCAGCGAAGCGGTAGGCTACCCCGTGGGTGAGCTGGAAACGGTTGGCAATGGCATAGCCGGCGGCAAAGACCAGCACGGCGGCGGCCAACCGCCAAAGCCCTTTGCGTCGTGCGCGCGGCTCGCTGTCCCGGTCTGCCCTTTGCATCGGGCCACGCCCTAATGCCAAGATATTGAAAATTCCCATATGAAAATGGCCCGCGCCCAGTTGCGGGTGCGGGCCAGTTTCGGTGCCGACGCGCCCGATTGCGCCGTCGGCTCTCTGTTAAGTCGTTCGCAAATCCAGCGCTATTCTGCCTCTTCAAACAGATCGACCGCATTGGCGGCGTTTGCTGACAGGCGAACCGTGTCACCCTCCACCGCGGCGACGAGGCCCGCGGGCAGGTAATGATGCTTCCCGTCGACGCTGTCCGCCTTCGTCAGCTTGATCCGTTCACCGTCGAGATGGTCGACGGTGCCGACATGGACGCCATCGGCGCCGACGACAGTCATATCTTCCTTGATCGCGCTATGGTCATGCTCTGCCATGGTCATTCTCCTTGATGCTCCGGGGAGGGGAGCCTGACCATCATACGCACAGACAGCGAGTCGGCTCCATAGCCAGGGACGAGCCGCCCCAAAGCCCCGCCCGCTTACCAATGCGCTAGCACCATGGACGTCTTCGTCCCTCCCATCGCCGGGCCAGCCCTTCGTCGACAAGCACCGAACCGACGCTTTCCCCGTCACGCATCGGGACGCGCAGCTTGCGTCCATATCGGTCGGTATCGCGGCCCGTGCTTTTGAGGGTGAAGGCGCCATCGTTCAACCAGTCCCGAAGCCGGTCAGTAGCGGCCTCACCCAGCGCGGCCTCTTCGGCGCACCGCGCGGGATGCGTTTCAGGGGTGTCGATGTCGGCGATGCGATATTTCTCCCCCGAAAACCAAAAGGTGTCGCCATCGACGACACAGTTGCTGCCGCCACCGCCGTGGCAAAGGCCGAAGCGCGCCGACAGGGCATCGCTTCGGACAGGGTTGGCGCGCAGGAAGGGCATGGTGGTCGCAACCGGCGCATCGTCAGCCTGGCTGGTCGGTCCATGCTGGAACCCCGCCAATGCGGCGACGAAGCCTACCGCCATCAAGGGCGTGAGCCAAAAATTCGATCCCACCTGCCGCCGCGATCGCACAGATCGGTGACGGCGAACAGCGCGGCGGCGGGGATAATGAAAATCGGGTCCTGACATGACCCCAACCCTAGCGGCCGAGGTTTAGCAAAATCCCAACGAGGTGCCTCCGCTATGCACGGCATCGCGCCCGGTTACACCCGGTGCGGCACCGTTTCAGAATAAATGAAGGCCGTTCTCCTAAGGTGCGCCGCGGGGTTGGTCATCCTCGACCCCGCCCGGACCGAGTTCGTCGTCTGCGTCGTCGTCGCTGCGTTCGCCGCGATAAGCGTCCATGTCAATAACGCCCGATCGTCTCATCTGGCGCATATGGTCGACAAGGTCTTGCACATCGTCGCGCTCGTCGCCGCTGGTCGCCTTGTCGCTATCCTGCTGCCGACGCTCTTCCTGTGCCGCCTCGGCGACAATTTGCGCCTGGGCGTCTTCGTCATCTTGTTCGCGATTGCGCGCTTCGGGCGCATCGGCTTGGGGTTTGCGGGCGTCATCGATCATGGCCGGCTCCTTTCAATGGGGTGGCCGGAAAACGCATGTCGCCGCGCAGGCGTTCCTCAGGCCGCGGCCGCCAGCACCTTATTCTCGATAACGCGAATGAAAACCTCCGGGTCTTGCGCTCCGGGGACGAGCATCCGCCCGCCGAGGATGAACGCAGGAACGCCGGTGATGTTCTGGTCGGCCCAATAGGCTTCCTCGGTGCGGACCATTTCGCCAAACTCGCCCGACGCAAGGATCGCGGCGGCGCGGGTGCGGTCAAGCCCGACCGATGCAGCGACGTCGGCAAGGACGCCATGATCGCTGACGTCGCCATTGTCGGTAAAATGCGCCGCGAACAGCGCCAGTTTCAAAGCGGTCTGGACACCCGTTGCCGCTGCCTGTTCGGGTTCCTCGAGCGCCCCTGCCCACGTCAGCAGGCGATGCGCGTCGAAACTGTTGCGCATCCGGAACGTCGGCCCGCGATTGAAAGCAAAGCCAAGATCGGCAGCAATCCCAGCCAGCCTTCCCGTATTGGCGCGGCTCTGTTCGGCGCTGATGCCATATTTGCGCATCACATGGCTTGCCGCATCCTCGCCTTCGGGCGGCATGTCGGGATTGAGCTCGAACGGATGCCACTGGACGCGAAAGTCCAGCTGGCCCGCGAAATGATCGATCACCTTGCCGAATTTCAGCCAGCCGATGATGCACCAGGGGCACATCACGTCGGACACGATATCGACGCTGAGGCGCGGCACGCGCGGTTCGGTCACAATTCTTCTCCTGCCGGCGCGCGCCGCCGCGCTCAGTCGGAGCGGCGATCCTTGTCCGTTCGCCGGTCGCCCTTGCGACGATCCGGCCCATTGTAATTCGGGTCTTCGGCGACGCGGCGGTCGCCCGCCCGCCGGTCCGTACTCGACCTCTTGTCCTCTTCGCGCGTCATACGCTTCCTCCCCACCACAAAGGAAAACAGAAGCGACCTGGCGCCCAGTAACTCACATAATGGTTAAAAAGACAAGCAACGCCGGAATTCCGGCGATTATGGACGGTCGGCTTGGGGGTGGGAAGCGGGCGTTCTCCTATCCGTCATCCCAGCGAAGGCCGGGATGACGAGTTTATTGATGGCAACTAACGCTCCAAACCAACCAATCTCCCCGAAACTAATGCCCCGTCGCTGCCGCCGCATCGACCGGCGGCCGCGACAGCACCCACCAGCTGCCGATCATCAGCAGGACCGACAATGCCTCGACGATCATGCCCTGCACGATGCCGAAGTTGGTCGGGTCGCCCATCGCGACGCCGATCAGCCGTCCCGCCAGCGCGGTGCCATAAAGCGCCGCGGGCACCAGCAACGCGCGTACCCACGCCGGGACCAGCGCGCCGAGCGCCGCAGCACCCGCCGAGACGAGAAAGAAGGACGACAGATCGGCGCGCAGCGTGTTGATCGCGACGCCGCTGATCGTGAAGCCGAAGGTCTCGGTATAGCTAGCCGGATCGAACAATCCCCGCGCGCCGACAATGAAAAAGAACAGCGCCCAGAGCAGGACGGCTCCGCGCAAGACCATATTGACCATCACTTGTCTCCCCTGATTGGCCGACAGGCTGCGACATCGGGGCAAAAAGTGCAATCTATTCCGCGGGAAAAGTCTCTTCGATCCATCCGCCGCCAAGAACGCGCGAATTGTCGGCCGCGTCGAAAAGCACCGCTGCCTGTCCTGGAGCCACGCCATATTCGGGCGCCGCAAAGATAAGCTGCTCGCCATCCATCCGCGCGGGAACCGGCTTTGCCATGCTGCGCACCTTTGCCAGCACGTCGCGCCCCTCGACTGCGCCCAGCCAGTTCGCCTCGCCCAACCGCGCCCCAGATACCGCGAGCGCGCGTCGCGGACCAACAATGACCCGCTTCGCGCGCGCGTCGAGACGCACGACATAGAGCGGTTCAGCCTGTCCGCCGATCTCGATCCCGCGCCGCTGGCCGACGGTATAATGAATAAGCCCCTTGTGGGCGCCGAGCACGGTGCCGTCGATATGGACGATCTCACCCTGGTCATCGGCGTCGGGGCGGAGCTTGCGAACCAGCGTGGCATAATCGCCATCGGGAACGAAGCAGATATCCTGGCTGTCGGGCTTGCCGGCGACACCCAGGCCCAAATCGCGCGCGATCTCGCGCACCACAGTCTTTTCCAGCCCGCCCAAGGGGAAGCGTAGAAAGTCGAGCTGGTCCTGCGTCGTTGCGAACAGGAAATAGCTCTGGTCGCGCGCCGGATCGACCGCACGGTGCAACTCGGCACCTGCCGGCCCCGCCATGCGCCGGACATAATGGCCGGTCGCGAGACAATCGGCGCCCAGGTCCCTTGCCAGCCGGAACAGGTCGGTGAACTTCACTCCCATGTTGCAACGCACGCAGGGGATCGGCGTCCGCCCGGCGAGATATTCGTCGGCAAACTGGTCGATCACCGTATCGCGAAAGCGGCTTTCATGGTCATAGACATGATGTGCGAAACCAAGCCGGTCGGCGACGGCCCGCGCGTCGCGGATATCCTGGCCCGCACAACAGGCCCCGACGCGCTTGGCCTTCGCGCCATTGTCGTAAAGCTGAAGCGTCACGCCGATCACCTCGGCGCCCGACCGCGCCGCGAGCGCCGCAACGACGCTCGAATCGACGCCGCCCGACATCGCGACGACGATTCGCCGGTCCTTGAGCGGTCCGGCGAGTTGAAAGTCGGCCTGAGCAAGCCCGGCGGGGGAGGAAAGCAGCGTTGCCATATGCCCGGCCATCTAGGGACGCGGCCCCGAAAATGCCAGCTTTTCTGCGCAAAGCGTCAAGATATTGACAGGAGTTAAGCTTCGCTAACAAGCGATGAAATAGGCATTTACTGGACCTTAGGCCGTCTTCGCTAGACAAGTCTCATGAACTTCGTCCCGTCCGAACTTCCGCGCATCGCCGGCGCAGCCCGGTTGTCGAAGCCCGACTTCGACATCATCATGGCCGTTGCAGGCGTGCGCCAGGCGTCATTGCCCACGGTGCGAATGGTGCGGACGGCGGTGCATCGCGAATCGCATGCAGCAGCGCTTAATGCGCTCCGCGGCATGTTGTGCGGCGTCGTGCCGACGACGGAACAAAAGGCGCCGCAAGTCGTTCGATTCCTCAACCTGTCCGAGGATGGGAACGCCTTGCCCGAAACTATGAACAGCCTGTTTACCAGAGGATTTCAGGCGATGTTGAACCCCTCTGATTTAGGACAAAACGCGTCGGACATACCCCCCGCCGACGTAGACGATATGGAATGAACATGATCGAGAATCAGAAAATCCGGCCCGCTCAGGTCATCGGCCCCTTGGGAGAACCGCTGACGCTCGACTCGCTGCCGCCGCCGTCGACGACCCGCTGGGTCGTGCGTCGCAAGGCAGAAGTCGTCGCGGCCGTCAACGGCGGGCTTCTGTCCGTCGACGAGGCGTGCGAACGCTATGGGCTGACCCTCGAGGAATTTGCAGGCTGGCAGCGGTCGATCGACCGCAGCGGCATGCCGGGGCTGCGCGTCACGCGCATCCAGCACTACCGCGATCTTTACGAGCGCCAACAGCGCTTCTGAACCGCGGGACCGGACCAGACACGAGAGGGCGCTTCCGGCGCCCTCTTTTTTTGCCCGAACGGCACCGGCGCCAGCCATCGCGGATCGAACATGTCAGCCATCATCGGTATTTTTGACGATTTCATTGCAACCCTCTTGTTCACCCCGCGTTAAGCCCCGGAGTCAACTTTGGGAGTCACTCGATATGCGTAAGATGTTCATTACCCTCGCCGCCACCTCGGCCCTCGCGCTCGGCGCCTGCCAGAGCCCGGCCGCAGACAAGGTCGAGGATCAGGCCGAAGCCCAGGCTGACGCCATCGACGATCAGGCTGACGCAATGCCCGAAGGTCCGGCCAAGGAAGCCACCGAGGCGAAGGCCGACGCGGTCGAAGCCGCGGGCGAGGAAAAGGCCAACGCGATGGACGACAATGGCGAAATCGCCCCGTCGGAAGTCGCCCCGGCCGACGCAACCAAGTAAGGCCTGCCTTCCCTAAAGGGCAGCGTGAAGGGCGCCGGATTAATTCCGGCGCCCTTTATCGTGCGCTTCGTTTCTTTCGCGGACCTGTGATGGCGATCACCGCGGCATCGGGCGGACAGGGTTAACACCGCATTCGGGACGGGAACACGCTTTCAGCGAACCGCTTCACGGACCACCCTCCCGTCGCCACCTGCGACCCAAGGCGGCGGGAGGGGCTAGCCTTTGCTCTCCCCGACCGCACGGCCCTCGCTTTCGAGCGTACGGAACACGTCCTGAACCCCCGTCGCATCGGTATCGGCGCGCAGCGCGCCGATCGCGTCCGCCACATCGAGACGATATTCGGCGACCCCCGCCGACTCGCTTGTCCATTGGGCGCCCATCGACTTCACCAGATTTCGGGCGGCGTCATTCTCGCAGAGCATATGCACGTCGAGCGTCGCGAGCCCTTCGGCACGGCATTGGAACAGCAGCGCTGCGGTCATCATCCGCGCCAGCCCCAGTCCCTGAAAATCGTCGAGCACCGCCACCGAAAATTCGCCGGCCGGGCCGTCATGGCGATAGCGCACCGCATGGACCGCGCCGATCGGCGGGCGGTCGGGGCAATCGCTACAGATGGCACCCCATGCCAGATGGTCGTGCCCGTCGACCTCGGCCAGCCGATGGACGACCGCATCGGGCAGCACCGGGGCGGCGGAGAAGAAACGCAAATAGCGCGATTCGGCGGACAATTTTGCGATCCCGTCGCGGATCAGGGGCGCGTCGTCGGGCCTGATTGTGCGCAGGACAACCGCGGTCCCGTCGTTCAGCGCACTATGCACCTCGATCGCGTCGATGCGCGTCACCTGGCTATCGTCCCGTTCATCGCGGCCTCCCGATCCTTCCACGATAGGGAAGGCGCGCGGGTCCGGCAATCCGTGGCGGTGTCGCGCCGGACTACGCATTTTCCCCCCGCCGATATCGGTGAGATGTTGAAAGCCCAACCGCGCTTAACTTGGTATTTGTTGCAGTTCCAAGTCTGAAAGGTTGCAGGCCCGTGATCCACGCTCCATTCGACGGCATCCCCGGTTTTGAAACCCTCGGCGACAAGCTCACGCGCCTTCGCCGGGCCAAGGGACTGAGCAAGACCGACCTTGCCGAACAGCTCGGGGTCACGGCAACCTCGATCTGCTATTGGGAGCAGGGCCGGTCGCGCCCCCGGCTCGCCCGATTGCAGGAGCTTTCACAGCTTTTGGGCGCCTCACCCGCCGAACTGCTGTCGCAGGACAGCATCCGCACCGGCGATCATCTTGCCGATCTGGTCACCCGGATGCGCGCCGAAATCGCCCGCGCCGCGGGAACGACCCCATCGAAGGTGCGGATCGTCATCGAAATATAGCTGCCAGCTACTAGGCGTCGTCGCCCATCCGCAGCGCGGCGATAAACGCTTCCTGCGGAATGTTCACATTGCCATATTCGCGCATCCGCTTTTTGCCCTCTTTCTGCTTTTCGAGCAGCTTCTTCTTGCGGGTCGCGTCGCCGCCGTAACATTTGGCGGTCACGTCCTTGCGCAGCGCGGCGATGGTTTCGCGGGCGATGACCTTGCCGCCGATCGCGGCCTGGATCGGGATCTTGAACATGTGGCGCGGGATCAGGTCCTTCAGCCGCTCGCACATGCCGCGGCCGCGCGTCTCGGCGGTGCCGCGGTGGACGATCATGCTCAGCGCGTCGACCGGCTCGTTGTTGACGAGGATGCTCATCTTGACGAGGTCGCCGGCGC
>NZ_MIAM01000057.1:0-10305 GCF_001830555.1 Sphingopyxis sp. RIFCSPHIGHO2_12_FULL_65_19
CGCGCGCGGTGGCGCCCGCCCCTTCCCGGTGATGGTCAGAATGTCTTGCGCGCGGTGATGCCGAAGGTGCGCGGCTGGCCGACGGTGTAGCCGAGGCGGGCGCGCCCGCCCCGTTCGCGATCGAACGAGAGCAGGGCGTTTTCGTCGAAGACATTGTTGACATAGGCGATCAGCGACAAGCCATTGTCGAAATCGACCCCGGCGCTGAGGTTGACCAGCTGATAGTCGGGAAGTTGCAGGTCGACCGTCGTCGATGCCTCTGCCGGGGCCCCGCCAAAGGGCAGCCCGTGGACGAAGGTGCGCGGGTTATTTTCCTGATCGGCGGGTTGGGTATAGCGCGTGCCGACATGCTGGAACGAGGCGGACAGATAGGCCGACGCCGTATCCGAAACCGGGAATTCGTAACTGCCCGACGCCGACAGCTGGAATTTCGGCACCGACGGCAGCCGGTTGCCCTCGCGGATGCCCGTCGCGGCGGTCAACGCGCCGGGCAGGGTGGTGTCAAATTCGGCCTCGATCAGGCTGCCCGACAGGTTGAGATCGAGGCCGTCGACCGGCGACAGCCCGAGTTCAAATTCGATCCCCATCGAATGCGCCTTGGGCACATTGAAGACGATCCGCGACGAGCATGTCCCGGCGTCGAGCGTGACCTGGAGATTTTTGATGTCGTTATAGAAACCCGCGGCGTTGAAGGTGAAACCGCGGCCCTGCGATTTCACGCCCAGTTCGTAATTCCACAGGGTTTCGTCGTCATAATCCTGGAACCCCCCGAACAGCGCGGCGTCGCCGGGCGAACAGAGCGGCAGGTTGAGCGGATCATTGACCCCGCCCAGCCGGAAGCCCTTCGACGCCTGGGCGTTGATCGACACATTGTCGGCGACGTCATAGCTGAGCAGCAGGCGCGGGCTGATGCCGTTCGACCGGGTTTTGTCGCGGCGGCGATCGCCGTTGGCGAACAGGCCGCCGGTGATAAAGCGGCGTGTTTCGATGAAATCATAATAACGACCGCCGAGCGTGACGTCGAATGCGTCGCTGATCGAATAGGTGCCTTCGCCGAAGATCGCGAGCTGCTTGATGTCATAGGGCAGGTCGGCGTTATAGGGCGAGTCGGCCGGGAAGCCGTTGGCGACTGCCGCCGACGTGCCCGCGCCGAGCGTCGCGTCGGTGACGGCGTCATAGCCGGGAGTGGGCAGCCGCTGGCGATAGAAGCGGTCGGTGCTCGAATAGAATCCGCCGAACACCCATTGGAACGGGCTGTCATAATCCGATGCGAGCCGCACTTCCTGCGTGAAACTTTTAAGGTCGGTCGTGTCGAGCAGGTTCGACGGCAACAGCACGCCCGCGTCGGGGAACCCAAGATCGACCGATACCGAACCGCTGAGCGCGCTGGCGTCGCGGCTGACGACGATGTCGCGGTTGGTATAGCTGGTCACCGCGGTCACCTTCACGCCGTCGAGCGCGACATCGACCTTGAGGTCGGCGATCATCGTTTCATCCTCGAACGCCTCGCGCAGCAGCAGATATTGCTCGCGTTCGTCGAAGATCACCTGCGGCCGCGTCGTCGTGAAGCGGTTCGCATAGAGATTGTAGATGTCCTGCCGGTTGAAACCGTCCGCCTTGACCTTCTGATAGACGAAGCGCGGTGTGATCGAGACATTGTCGGTCGGCTCGAACGTCAGCGCGATGCGCCCGCCATAGCGTTCGCCGCTGTTGACATCCTTCTTTCCCGCCGGGCCGATCGCATTGATGAAACCGCCGTACCGGGTGTAATAGCCGACCGCGCGGAGCGCCGCCTTGTCGCCGATCGGCACGTTGACCGCGCCCTTCAGGTGGCCGCCGATATCGTCGCCGTCGACAAGGTTGAGGTTCGCCTCGACGCTGCCTTCGGTCGTGCCGAGCCGCGGCTGGTTGGTGATATAGCGGATCGTGCCGCCGACCGACCCCGACCCGAACAGCGTGCCCTGCGGTCCGCGGAGCGTTTCGACGCGGTTCAAATCGTAAAGGTCGATGTCGGGCGTGAAAAGCGACAGCGAGATCACGCTTTCGTCGAGATAGACGCCAACCTGTTCCTTGACCCCCGGCTGGTCGCGCACGACTTGGCCCGCGGACACGCCGCGCACCGACACCTGGCTTTGTCCGGGCCCCAGATTCTGGACCGACAGCCCTGCGACGTTGCGCGACAGGTCTTCGAGCGTCACCGCACCCGATTTCTGGATATCCTCGGCGGTCTGGGCGTTGATCGAAAAGGGAATGTCCTGAAGGTTCGCGTCGCGTTTCGTTGCCGTGACGATGATGATGTTGCCGTCGTCTTCGGCGGCGTCCTGCGCCGATGCGGGCGTGGCTGCGAGCGCAAGGCACGACAAGCCCGCGAGCAAAAATGCTCGTTTGTTCATGATAATCCTCCTCCTGGCGGCCAATCTGACGCTGGTCCGTCCGCGAAGGTGCGCCTCTTGTCACAAATCCGCAATGGGGGGCGAAGCGGTGCCGCCACAATCGCGCGACGCTGTTGCATCCGCGCCACGGTCAAAAAAAGGCCGGCCAATAATGGCCGGCCAGTGGTTCGCAGGAGGAACCTGGTGAGGACCCCGCCGCCGCCGTTTGAAAGGAGAGAGAGCGTGCGGCGGCGGGTATCCTGTCTCGTTGTCAGTAGTTGTAGGCGCGCTCCCCATGTTCGCCGAGGTCGAGGCCTTCGCGCTCCACCTCTTCGGAGACGCGGCCACCAGTGACCGCCTTGGCGATATAGAAGGCGATGGCCGAACCGACCGCCGACCAGAGGACGGCAACACCGACCGACTTGATCTGGATCCAGAGCTGGCTGCCAAGGACATAATCGTCGCCCGCCGGGCCGCCGAGCGCGGGCAGCATGGTGACCGCGGTCAGGATCGAACCGATCAGGCCGCCGATGCCGTGGATGCCGAACACGTCGAGCGAGTCGTCGAAGCCGAGCTTGGCCTTGAGCTTCATCACGAACCAGCAGCAGACGATACCCGCGACGGCACCGAGCAGGATCGCACCGAACGGCCCCGAATTGCCCGCGGCGGGGGTGACGGCGACGAGGCCAGCGATCGCACCCGAACAGGCGCCGAGCAGCGATCCCTTGTGGCCGAGCGCGCGTTCGGTGAGCATCCAGAAGAGGACGCCGGCGGCGGTGGCGGTAAAGGTGTTGATCAGCGCGAGACCGGCCGAACCATTGGCTTCGAGCGCCGAACCGGCGTTGAAGCCAAACCAGCCCACCCACAGGAGTCCGGTGCCGATCAAGGTCATGGTCAGCGAGTGCGGGGCCATGATATCCTTCTGGTAACCCGAACGCTTGCCGATGATCAGGCAGCCGACGAGCGCCGCGACGCCCGCGTTGATGTGGACGACGGTGCCGCCCGCAAAGTCGAGCGCGCCCCAGCCGAAGATCAGGCCGGTGGCTTCATCGGTGCCGCCCAGATACCAGACCATGTGCGCGATCGGGTAATAGACGATGGTCAGCCAGACGATGGCGAAGACCATCACGGCCGAGAATTTCATGCGCTCGACAAGGCCGCCAAGGACCAGCGCGACGGTGATCGCCGAGAAGGTCATCTGGAAGGCGATGAAGACGAATTCGGGAATCACGACGCCGTCGGTAAAGGTCGCGACGGTCGAATCGGCGGTTACGCCGGCGAGGAAAGCCTTGCCCGACGAAATGAACTGGTTGGCATCACCGCCGAAGGCGAGGCTGTAACCGAACATCACCCACATGATCATCGCGAGCGCGGCGACCGCAAGGATCTGGGTCAGCACCGACGCCATATTCTTGGTGCGGACGAGCCCGCCGTAGAAAAGCGCGAGACCCGGCACGATCATCGCCATGACGAGCACGGTTGAAATCATCATCCAAGCGGTGTCACCCTTGTCGGGCGTCGGCGCTGCGGCTTCCGCCACCGCGGGTGCGGCTTCTTGCGCCCAGGCGGGCAAGGCGGCGAACAGCGAAAGGCCGACGGCCCCGGCGCTCGCCGCAAATTTGTTTGCGAACGTCATAACTTCCCCCTTCGTCATTACAGTGCCGCCTCGCCGGTCTCGCCGGTGCGGATGCGCACGGCCTGACCCACGTCGAGGACGAAAATCTTGCCGTCGCCGATCGAGCCGGTTCCGGCGCTTTGCTGAAGCGTTTCGACGACCCGCGGTGCGAGTGCGTCGTCGCAGACCAGCTCGATCTTCACCTTTGGCACCATGTTGGTCGCATATTCCGCGCCGCGGTAGATTTCGGTTTGCCCCTTTTGCCGGCCGAACCCCTTGACCTCGGTCACGGTCATGCCGGCGATGCCCAGACCAGTGAGCGCCTCGCGCACCTCGTCGAGCTTGAATGGTTTGATGATTGCCAAGATCAGCTTCATGACGCCCCCTTTTGCTAATGGCACCATGTTGCACTGCAACAGCCGTGCCAGATTGCGCGAGGCGCGCGAAAGTTAACATTTTATGACGGTTTTGGCCTTGCGTGGCGCACAATCGGTCGTCCGATGGGCAGCAAAGGCATAGGCTTGCCTAAATTTTGGGCAATGATGCCTTTTGTGGTCTGCCATCATTCAGGCAATGGCGATGTCCGGTTTAGACCGATCGCGGACCTTGTTTCTTCGTCATCCCGGACTTGATCCGGGATCCATCACAGCGCTGAAGTCATGGACCCCGGATCAAGTCCGGGGTGACGAGAGGGCGGTGCGAACGGCCGCTCACCACCCCAAAACGGCGGGACATAACGATTGGCGTTACTCCACCGCCCTGAACCGCGCCCAGATCGGCAGATGGTCCGATGCGCGCGCGGCAAGCGGGCTGCGGTGGACGCCCGCGTCGACGGGTTCGAGGTCGGGGGTCGCAAAGATGCGGTCGAGCTTGGCGACCGGGCGCCGACTGTGAAAGCTGTGGCCGGTGTCGACAAGCCGATGACGCTCGCCAAAGTCCGCGAGGCAGCCGCCCGTCGGGCGCCACTCGTTGCAATCGCCCATCAGGACCGTCGGCAGATCCTCACCCTCCGCGACATGATTCAGGATCGCGCGGGCCTGCTGGCGGCGGCGGAGGCCCGATATGTCGAGGTGCATGCCGACGACGCGCAACCTTGTGTCGCCGATGCGGACCGTCGCCGCAACCGCACCGCGCGGTTCGAGCGTCGGCAGGTGGAGCGCGTGGCTTTCCTCGACCACGGCGCCCTTGCGCACGAGCAGCGCATTGCCGTGCCAGCCGATCGCATAGGGGCGTCCGCCGAGCAGGTCGACGGGGACATAATCGCTATGATCCTCGAACATATGCGGCGGGATGGCGCTCGCGCGGGTGCCGAACCGGCGATCGGCTTCCTGCAACGCGACGATATCGGCGTCGAGTTCGCGCAGCACCGACAGCACCCGGCCGGGATCGCGGCGACGGTCGAGCCCGATGCCCTTGCGCATATTGTAACTGGCGACCTTGATCATGATTTGCTTTTCAAGCGCTCAGGCCGCGTTTCCGTTCCCGCTGGCCGCAAATTCCGCCAGCAACGCCCGCGCTTCGTCCAGATCCTCGTCGAGCACCATGATCCGCACCGGGATCATCAATCCGACGCTTTCGGCGATGTTCATGCCCGCGTCGAAGCAGACGGCGTGGACTCCGGCGCTTTCGAGCCGACCGCGCAGCAATTCGGCTTCGGCGCCGTTGGGAAGGCGCATCAGTTCGACGAGGGGCATCAGGGCGATGTCTGGGCGGCTTCGCCGGTGATGAAGCGGTCGGTGGGCCGCGTCGGCAGGCCGTCGATACTCTTGGTACGCTCCTGAAACTTCTCGACCCACAGGGCGGGGTCGGCCTGGCGATGATATTTTTGCAGCGTGTCGCGTTCGTTCTGCAATTCCATCATCGGCACGCCCCAGCCGCAGCTGGTCTGGACGCTGTCGATGTCGATGACGAAAATCTGGCGCGTGCCGGGGATCAGCGCGAAGTTCGCGGCGAGCGCATCCCATTCGGCATCCTGCGGCAGCACGGCGTGGCCGCGGCCATAGATGCGCAGGATCAGCGCACTGCGGTCGAAGGCGCAGAACATGATCGTGATGCGGCCGTCGGCGGCAAGATGCGCGTGCGTTTCGTTCCCCGATCCGCCGAGGTCGAGATAGGCGACCTGGCTTTCCGAAAGCACCCGGAAACTGTCGACATAACCCTTGGGCGACAGGTTGATGCGTCCATCGGCGGCGGCGGTCGCGGTGAAATAGACCGGCTGTTTTTCGATGAAGGCAATATGCTTGTCGGTCAGCGTATCCGTGAAATCGGCCATGGCGGTCCTCCGTGTCGGACCGGCCCTATCACCAATTCTTGCCCTCTTCTATCGCTGCGGCTTCGTCGGCGCGGCTGGCGCGGCCCAGCGCCGCGTTGCGGTGCGGGAAACGCCCGAAACGGTCGATGATGTCGAAATGTTTTTGCGCATAATCGGCGAACATCGGGTCGGTGAGCTGGCCCATCAGCCGCAGCGATTCGCGCTGGTCGGCGATATCCTCGCTATGTTCAAAGGGCAGGTAGGCGAACTGGCGGCGTTCGTCGGGCCAGCCCTGGTCCCAACCGCGTTCGACGATGCCGCGCGCGATCGCGCGTGCGAGGTCGTCGGTCGCGAACGCGTCGGCGTGGCCGCGAAACAGGTTGCGCGGCACCTGATCGAACAGGATCGCCGCGGCGAGCGCGGTGTCGGGATCGGACAGAAACGCCTCCGGGGGCTGCGAGCGGAGGGCTTCGTGCCAGCCTTCGGCCAGGTCGCGGACCTTGTCGTCGAAGTCCGGGCCGCCGCCGTACCAGTCGTCCATGCCATGCGCATCGAACCAGAAGGCGAGCAGTTGCCGTGCCCAGTCGGCGGGGGGTGGGGCGCTTTCCATTTCGGCCAAGGTTTTTGTTCCCGTCAAACGTCATCCCGGCGAAGGCCAGGATCTCCACCTAACGATTGATCGCCAGGTAGAGATCCCGGCCTTCGCCGCGATGAGCAATATAGGCTTTGGTTTCGGCCGCTAGATTCGGCCGTTCACTCGCCCTTGGCGCGTCGATAGGGCACAAATTCGCCGAGCGACACGAAGCCCGCGTAAAAATGACTTGTGCGATCGCGCAGTTCGACGGCGTCGATGCTGCACAGCTGGCTGCCCGTCGTCCGGGTCACCAGAATGTCGTCGTCGTCGAGCGATTCGGCGCCGCCCTTTGGCCGGTTGACCCACAGCGTGCTGCCAGCGCGATAGACGATCGCCGTCTTGTCGATGATCTGCGAGCTGCGTGCCGACGACAGCGAGATGCAATTCTGCGGCTCGCCCGCGACGCGGCCTTCAAGCAATTTGGCGAGCTGGTCTTCGGGCGCGCGCTTTTCGCGCGCGGTGGCGGCGGGCGAAGCGGCCACGGCGGCGGCGGCAAGAAGTGCCGGGATGAGGTGACGCATGGTTCGACTCCTGTCTTTCATAGCCTACCCGGCACCTTCCTGCGCCAACGCGCGTGAACGGAGGCTGACTGCCGCGGGATCAGCACGCCCCGTCGGGCAGCGGAATGCCGAGGGGGCCTTTGCATTTTTTCTTTTTCTTCGCCGGTTCGGCGGCGGTGCTGCCGCCCATGTTAGCGCCGCCCATACCGCCGAAATCGGCGCCGATCATCAGCATGGTGTGCGAACGGAAGCGGACTTTCGCGGTCCAGTCGATATTCCACACGGCGTTGCCTGCGGGCTTGGGCGGATAGGAGAAATTGGCTTCGGGGCCAAAGGCGTTGAGGTTTCCGAACATCATTTCGCCCGACGCCTTCTTGACCTCGGCCGGAATCTGGCAGCTCGTCTGCGCGGGCGGCATCACGATCTTTCTGGTCACGAGGTTGGCGACGGTCGCGGGCGGCAGCCAGTCCCACAGCCCGCCGCCGAACTGCTGCGATGCGCTGCTGGTCCACCATATCATGTCGCCGTTCCCACCGCCGCGGTCCATGCCGCCGAACGCCCAGGCGACATAGCCGGTCGCTGGCTGGAGCGTATTCCAGCGGATCATCACCGACCCGTCGTCCTGCATCGCGGTCGAGGCAGTCAGCGCAGGCATATAATCCTGCGCGAGGGTGAAATTGATATCCGGCCCGACATTGCCCGCGATGCGGTGCGCGCCGAGCAGCGAGCTGTCCTTCGGCACCGCCTTCGACGATTTGCGGTTCGGCCAGTCGGCATAGGACGCGCTGTTCGATGCCATCACCTCGCGGATGCGCGGAACGGTGGAGGTGAAGAGGTTCGGCGGCACCTGCCCCGCGGCGACCTTGGCAAAATCGATCACGACGGGCTGCCCCGGCCCGGCCTTGGCGCCGCAGCCCCAATAGAGCAGCAGGCGGCCCTTGGGCCGCTCGAAATTGTCGGGCATCTCGTTGCCGTCCTCGCGCGGGCGCGGCTGGCTGGGCTCTGGCCCCCACAGCGGCAAGGACGCGCCAAGCTTCGCCTGCGGCTGGAAGAAATGATCGGCGCGCACGGGCGGCTTGGTCGGCGGCTGGTTTGCCCCCAGGCGAAGTTCGATCGTGCGCGCGACCTGATTGTCGGGGCCGCCGCCGAACATCATGCCCATCATCCCGCCCACGCCGGGCTTGCGCCCGCCCGCGGTCATCGCGGCGAACCCCGACGCGGTCGCGACGTCCATCTCGTAACGTTCTTTTGGGCCGGTGGTCTTTTGTGCCGAGCCGGGAACGGCGGCGAGCATCGCGGCAACGGCGGCCACGGAAACGAAACGCAGACTCGAACGCATAAAATCCTCCCTGTTGCGAGGGAGTGCCCCCGCGGATGATGCGACCGAAATCTGTTCTTGTTTGGGCCTCTATATGCGCGGATCGGGCGAACGCCAAGTGAGGGTGGTCACACCCTCGTCATTGCGAGCGAAGCGAAGCAATCTCCAGCCATCGCCGTCACGCAAGGCCGGTAGCTGGAGATTGCTTCGTCGCTACGCTCCTCGCAATGACGCGGTTGTCAGGCCGTGCCGCCCACGGTCAGCCCGTTCACCAGCAAGGTCGGCTGGCCGACGCCGGCGGGGACGCTCTGCCCACCCTTGCCGCAGATGCCGATGCCTTCGTCGATCGCCATGTCGCTCCCGATGCCGGTGACCTTGGTCAGCACGCTCGGACCGTCGCCGATCAGCGTTGCGCCCTTGATCGAATCGCCCAATTTGCCATTCTCGATCTTATACGCCTCGGTGCAGCTGAACACGAACTTACCCGACACGATGTCGACCTGTCCGCCGCCAAAGCTTTTGGCGAAAATGCCATTCTTGACGCGGCTGAGCAATTCGGCGGGATCGTCGTTGCCACCGCGCATGAAGGTGTTGGTCATCCGTGGCATCGGCGCGTGCGCAAAGCTTTCGCGGCGCCCGTTGCCGGTGGGTTCGACGCCCATCAGGCGCGCATTGAGGCGGTCCTGCATATAGCCCTTCAAAATGCCGTCCTCGATCAGCACCGTCTCGCCGGTCGGCGTGCCTTCGTCGTCGATGCTGAGCGAGCCGCGGCGGCCGCCGCCGACGGGGCTGTCCATCGTGCCGTCATCGACCACGGTGACGCCGGGCGCGGCGACGCGCTCACCGATGCGGCCCGAAAAGGCGCTGGTGCCCTTGCGGTTGAAATCGCCTTCCAGCCCGTGGCCGACCGCTTCATGCAGCAGCACGCCGGGCCAGCCGGGGCCGAGCAGCACGGTAAATTCGCCCGCGGGCGCATCGACCGCGCGCAAATTGACGAGCGCCTGCGCCAGCGCCTCGTCGATTGCACGGTTCCACTGCGCGGGCTCGAACAAATGGTCGTACATGTAGCGTCCGCCGAGGCCGAAATAGCCCGTTTCGCGACGGCCATTTTCTTCGACCACGATCGAGACGTTGAGCCGGACGAGCGGGCGGATGTCGGTCGCGAGGAAGCCGTCGGCGCGGACGATCTCGACCACCGACCAGCTGCCCGCGAGCGCAACCGAGACCTGGACGATGCGCGGATCGCGTGCGCGCGCCGCGGCGTCGATTTCCTGGCAGAGCGCGACCTTCTTGGCGAAGGGGATCAGGTCGAGAGGGTTCGCCTCGTCATAAAGATGGCGGTTGGTGCGCGGCGGCGGCGCGGCGTGCGGCTGGTTCGACGGATCGAGCAGCGCAAGCGTTTCGGCGGCGCGGCGAATCGCGCCCGCGCTGATGTCGCTGGCGTGCGCGAAGCCCGTCATCTCGCCCGACACGGCGCGCAGGCCGAAACCGGCGTCGGTCGAATAATCGGCGGTCTTGAGTCGCCCGTCGTCGAACCCGAAGCTCTCGGTCGCGCGATATTGCAGGTAAAGCTCGCCGTCGTCGGCCTTGGCGAGCGCCTCGCGCGCCAGCGCCT
>NZ_MIAM01000057.1:10346-66467 GCF_001830555.1 Sphingopyxis sp. RIFCSPHIGHO2_12_FULL_65_19
GCCAGCGAGGCAAAGGCCCGTTCGTCGGCGGGCGTTACAGGGGCCTGCCCAAGGACATCCGCTTAGGGGTGGGGAGCGGGCAATTAGATCCTCCCCATCGACTTGCGATGGGGAGGAACTTTACGTCCGCCCCCGGTCGAAACCGGGCGCCCGTCTACAGATAATTGACGGTCAGCGTGAAGGTGCCGCTGTAATTGCCCTCGGGCTGGTTCGCGGGGACGTTGAGCGTGCCGCCGATATAATAGGTCTGCACCCCGCTGGGCAGCAAGGTTACGCCCAGCAGGGCGATGCCGCCGCCGCTGGTGCTCGCGGCGCGGACGAGGCTGGCGGTCATCGGCGCCGCGCCGCCGCCGACGCGCGTGAGCGTGACCGAGGTGCTGCCCGATACGGTGATGAGGAATATGCCGCCGGTGCCCTGAAATATGGCGCGGCGGCCGTCGTTGCCGACCGGCGTGACGCCGCCGCCCGTGGTTCGCGCATTGGTGACGGGGTTGATCGTGACGGTGCCGCCGGTCGCGCCGCTGACCAGCGTGCCGAAATCGAGATCGTCGGTCTTGATCAGTGTGTTGGGGCGAACGACCGCGGCATTGGCGGTGCCGGCCATGTCCGCGGCCGACGCGGGGGCGGACAGCGCGGCGCCGATCGCCGCCGCGCCGATGGTCAGCGCGCGCGCGGCGCCCCGGTCATATCTGGTCCCTCGAATCCCCACAGATTCTGCTCCTGTCTGGCACATCTTATGCCAGCAGGGGCGTTCATCACTGATGCATGGGCTTGGTAAAGGCGGCGTTTACGTCTGCGCCGGGGATCAGGCCTTGTCGGCGACGCCGCCGATCAAAATGAAGCGCCGGTCGCAATAGCCGCAGTCGGCAAAGCCGTCGTCGGTGTCGATTTCCAGCCATACGCGCGGATGGCCGAGCGCCGCATCGGCGAGGCCGTCGCCGGTGCCGTCACAGGCGATGCGGGTTTTGGGCGTGCGGATGGTTTCGGGCGCGGGCTGGGTCATCGACCGCGCCCATAGCAAGCGGGCGAACGCTCGGCAATCGGGTCTGAACAGGATGTGAGGGCCGTGACGGCACCGGCGCAGGCACCGGGTCGGGCGCAAGTGGTCCCCCGGTGCCGTCTTCCCCCCACAGGAAGCCTGAAGATAATTGCCTAAAGATAGTTGAGCGTGATCGTGAACGTGCCGCTGTAGTCGCCCGGCGCCTGGTTGGCGCCGACTTCGAGCGTCCCGCCGACCGGGAAATTATAATTGCCGAGCGGCGAGGTGATGCGGAAGCGCGTCGGGGTGGTCGACAGGATCGCGGTCGGCGTGCTGCCGATTTCAAAGTTTCGCACGCGCATCCGCGTCCCCGGGCCGGTGATCCAGATCATGTTGGACCCCAGCGAGATATTGACCTGGCGATTGAAGCTGCCGAGTCCAGCGAAGCGGGCAGGTTCGCCGCCATCGCCCGCCAGCGTCACGCCGCCGGTGCGGCTGCGCGATCCATCGGGTTCGATCGTCACGGTCCCCGCGCTCGCCGACGGGATGATGTCGCCGAAATCGAGGTCGTTGACCTTGAAGAAGCTGAGCGGGCGAAGCACGATGGCTTCGGCCTGGGCCTGCGTTCCGCTCTGCGCCAGCGCGGGAACGGCCGGGGCAAGGCAAAGCGCAAGAAGGGCGAGGCCGCGTTGCATGGGCAACGGGCAAGAGATGTGGCTGGTCCTCACATCCCCGGTCCTAGCGGCGATTTTCCAATTTAGCGTTAACGCGGTGCTGACAAAAATTAGCGGGCTTTCGCGGGCGGCGGCGCGCGGCTATGGAGGCGGGCATGAGTGAAGCCGCCATCCGCATCGACGCCGTCTCCAAAATCTATGCCGGCGGCAAGCAGGCGCTCGACAATGTCAGTTTCGACGTGCCGCGCGGGCAGATCTTCGGGCTCTTGGGCCCGAATGGCGCGGGCAAGTCGACGCTGATCAACATCCTGGCGGGTCTGGTCAACAAGACGAGCGGGAGCGCAAGCATCTGGGGCTTCGACATCGATGCCGATCCCAGGAACGCCAAATATTCGATCGGTATCGTGCCGCAGGAAATCGTCTTCGATCCCTTTTTCACGCCATATGAGACGCTGGAGAATCAGGCGGGTCTGTATGGGGTGCCCAAAGACAAGCGCATTTCGGACGCGCTGCTCGCCGCGGTGCACCTGTCGGACAAGCGCGACGCCTATGCCCGCACCTTGTCGGGCGGCATGAAGCGCCGCCTGCTGGTCGCGAAGGCGATGGTCCATTCGCCCCCGATCATCGTGCTCGACGAACCGACCGCGGGCGTCGACATCGAACTGCGCCAGCAACTCTGGGAATATGTGCAGTCGCTCAACGATCGCGGTGTGACCGTGGTGCTGACCACGCATTATCTGGAAGAAGCCGAGGAGCTGTGCGATCGGATCGCGATCATCAACCATGGCAAGCTGATCGCGAACAAGCCGACGCGCGAACTGGTCGACATGGCGCGCGAAAAGATCGTCGTGGTGACGCTCGACGCCGACGTGACGGTGCTGCCGACGCATCCGGCGTTCGAGAAGGTCGAGCGTGAGGGCGAGCGCGGCCTCGCGATCCACTATAACAAGGACCGCATGAACGCGGGCGCGGTGCTCGCCGCGGTGAATGCGATGGGGCATGGCATCGTCGATGTGTCGACGCGCGAGGCCGATCTGGAGGATGTGTTCCTCAACCTGACGCGCCGCGCCGCCTGATCCTCAACGCCGCGTCAGGCGCGCGGCGACGCCGAAATGATCCGAGGGATATTCGCCAGCGACCGGCTGGTCGCCGATCACATGCGCGTCGGCGACGGCGAAGGCAGCAGTTTCCGCGAAAATATGGTCGATGACACGCGGGGCATGGCCGCGCGCGGGATTGAGCGTGGTGGCGGCGGCGCCCGCGGGGAGCGCCGAGGTGAAGCGCGGCGGCCCCATCGCGGTCAGTCCGGGGTCGTCGAGCGGCGCGTTGAAATCGCCCATGACGATCAGTGGGGTTCGGTCGGTGGGCAGCCACGCCAGCAGGTCGGCAAGTTGCTCGGCGCGGACGGCGGCGGCCCCGGGCTGCCAGGCCAGATGCGTCGCGACGACATCGACCGGGCCGTGCCCGTCCTGCACGCGCACGCGGATCGCAGTGCGGTAATCGGACAGCGGTTCCAGCTTGCGGCGCGCGACTTCGATCACGGGCAGGCGCGTCAGGATCGCATTGCCATAACGTTTGGGCGACCCTTCGGCCTCCGGCGCGACGAAATGGACATCGGGATAACCAAGGTCGCGCGCGATGGTGGCCGCCTGGTTGGGCAGGCCCCTGCCGGCATCCTCCAGCACCTCCTGCAACGCGATGACATCGGCGTCGGCGGCGCGCAGCGCGTCGGCCAGCAAGGCGCGGCGCGCCGGCCAATGCCCGCCCGCGTTGTGCCAGATGTTGAAGGTCGCGACGCCGATACGGCTTCTGGTTCCCAGCTGCGGCCGATGCGCGCAGGCGGCGAGCGGGAGCGACGCCATTGCCGTCAGAATCGCGCGCCGATCAAGTCTGACTTTGTGCATCCCGAAAAATTCCCCTGACCAGCGACCGCGATCCCCCTGTCATGCGGCGTCCCGCTGTGCAACAGAGGCGCCATGAGCGAATATGACGTCATCATCGTGGGATCGGGCGCGGCGGGGCTGACCGCGGCCATCGCGCTCGCCGATCATTGCCGCGTGCTTGTGCTCGCGAAGGGCGAACTCACCGGCGGTTCGACCGCCTGGGCGCAGGGCGGCATCGCGGCGGTGCTCGATGCGGGCGATACGTTCGAGAATCATATCGAGGACACGATGGTCGCGGGCGGCGGTCTCAACCGCCGTGAAACGGTCGAGTTCGTTGTCGAGAACGCCCCGGCGTCGATCGAGCGCCTCGTCGAAATGGGCGTGCCGTTCAACAAGGATGCCGAGGCGCTGCACCTGACGCGCGAGGGCGGCCATTCGCACCGCCGTATCGTGCATGTCGACGACGCGACCGGCTGGGCGGTGCAGGCGGCGCTGCTCAAGACCGCCGAGGCGCATCCGAACATCACCTTGCTGCCCGGGCAGGCGTGCATCGACCTGATCACCGGACGGCATGAATTGCGCTATTCGGGATCGGGGCGCGTGTGGGGCGTCTATGCGCTCGACGAGGCGACCGGCCAGGTCCACGCGCATGTCGGCCGCGCGACGATCCTCGCGAGCGGCGGGGCGGGGCGCGTCTATCAATTCTCGACCGCGCCCAGAGGCGCGACCGGCGACGGCATCGCGATGGCGTGGCGGGCGGGCTGCCGCGTCAGCAACATGGAGATGATGCAGTTCCACCCGACCTGCCTCTATAATCTCGACGTGAAGAATTTCCTGATTACCGAGGCGGTGCGCGGCGAGGGCGGCATATTGAAGCACCCCGTCACCGGCCACCGTTACATGCCCGACTATGACGTTCGCGCCGAACTCGCCCCGCGCGATGTCGTTGCGCGCGCGAACGACGACCAGATCAAGCGGTCGGGGCTCGATTATGTCCATCTCGACATCAGCCACCTCGATCCCGATTTCGTCGCGGGGCATTTCCCCAATATCTATGACAAGTTGCTGACGCTGGGCATCGACATGACGAAGCAGCCGATCCCGGTGGTGCCGGCACAACATTATACATGCGGCGGCATTTTGATCGACCTGGCCGGGCGCACCGACCTTCCCGGCCTGTATGCGGCGGGCGAGTGCACCGAGAGCGGGCTGCATGGTGCCAATCGTCTCGCGTCGAACAGCTTGCTCGAATGTTTCGTGTTCGGGGAGGCCGCGGCGAAGGACATTGTAGCGCGCTGGGACCAGCTCGAACCGCCGCCGCCGATCCGCCCGTGGGACGAAAGCCGCGTCACCGATTCGGACGAAGAGGTAATCATCAAGCAGAACTGGACCGAAATCCGCCGCTTCATGTGGAATTATGTCGGCATCGTGCGCACCACCAAAAGGCTGGAACGCGCGCAGCACCGCATCAACATGATGACCCATGAGGTCGAGGATTATTACGGCCACTTCCGCGTCACGACCGACCTCATCGAACTGCGCAACCTGCTGCAATGCGCCGACCTGATCGTCAAAAGCGCGCTCCACCGCAAGGAAAGCCGCGGGCTGCACTATACGCTCGATTATCCCGAAATGCTGGCGCAGGCGGTCGACACGGTGCTGGTGCCGTGATGTTAGTTTAGAAAAAATTTCTCACACAAAGACACAAAGAGGGCGCGTGTTCATCGACCCAAATCGCCATTTGCGATGCGGCGTACACCCTCTTTGAAAGTGGCTCCGCCAAAATTTATCAGAACACCGAGTGGCAGGTCGAGCAGCCGTAAATAGGTCAGCACCTGTTTGCTATGGAGCGGCGAAAGCCGCTCAACCGATTTCAACTCAACCAGCAATTGGCCATTCAACAATAGATCGGCCCGGAAGCCTTCGGCGAGTTCAACGCCATCATATCTGATTGGGATCGGCTTCTGACGTTCGACGATGATACCACGTCTTGCCAGTTGGTCCGCCAAAATGGCTTCATACGCCGATTCAAGGAGGCCCGGCCCCAAATTCTGATGCAGTCGGAACCCGCAGTCGACAACAAGCCTGGCCAAATCTTCGACGCTTGCAGTCATCGGCGTACCTCTTTGTGTCTTTGTGTGAGATAATTATTCTCACCCACCTATCCCCAACAACCGTCCGACCAGAATCAAAACAATCGCCCCGATCACCGAAGCGAAGCATCCCGCGCGGTGGAATTCGCCGCGCACCCCGCGCGTCGTCACCAGCCCGGCGAGCAGCGAGCCGCCGATGCCGAGCAGGATCGTTGCGATCCAACCCATCTCGACCGCGCCGGGATAAAAGAATCGCGCCAACGCACCGATGACCAGGCCCGAGATGATCGCGCCGATGATGTTGATCATGCGTTGAATCCTTCGTTCAAAAACCGCTCGGCGAGCGCCGCGTGCAGCGCCGCCCCGCGTGCCATCACCGTCTCGTCGAGCACCATGTGGTTCGAGTGCAGCCCGCAGCATTGGCGCCAGTCGCTGCCCGCCTCGCTCGCGCCGAGCCAGAACATTGCTCCGGGCACTTTTTCGAGCACGTAAGAGAAATCCTCGGCGCCCATCACCGGATTGTCCATCGTCAGCCAGGCCGCCTCGCCAAAGGTCTGTTCGACCACCGACTGGCCGAAGGCGACCGCGCGGCTATCGCAAATGGTGACGGGGAAACCTTCGTCGATCTGGACCTCGGCGGTGCAGCCATGCGCTTCGGCGATCGCGGGCACCAGGCGCTTCAATTCGCGCGCGACGTGTCCGCGGCGTTCGGGCGACAGGGTGCGGATCGTCCCCAGCATCTCGGCCGTTTCGGGAATGATATTGTTCGTCGTCCCTGCGGCAATTTTCGCGATGGTGATAACCGCCGGATCGAACACCGACACGCGGCGCGTCACCATCGTCTGGATCGCGGTGACGATCGCGCAGGCCACCGGGATCGGGTCGATGGCATCGTGCGGCATCGACGCATGGCCGCCCGCACCCTTGACGGTGATCGAGAGCACGTCGGACGAGGCGAGTAGCGGCCCGGCGCGCGACGCGAAAATGCCGTGCGGCGCGTTGGGCATGATGTGGAGCGCGAAGGCGGCGTCGGGCAGTGGGTCGATAATGCCGTCACCCAGCATGAAGCGCGCGCCATGATGCCCTTCCTCCCCCGGCTGGAACATGAACATCACGGTGCCGGGGAGGCGGTCGCGGGCGGCGCAGAGCAGCTTTGCCGCGCCGACGAGCATCGCGACATGCGTGTCGTGCCCGCAGGCGTGCATCGCGCCGCTGATTTCCGAGGAGAAGTCGAGCCCGGTCTCTTCGACCAGCGGCAGCGCGTCCATGTCGCCGCGCAGCAGCACGGTGCGCCCGTTCGCCGGACCGCGCAGTATCGCAACCAGCCCCGTGGTCGACGGCCCCTCGCGAAATTCGAGCGGCAACCCGGCGAGCGCCTCCTTGATCTTCGCCAGCGTCTTAGGGGTTTGCAGCCCCAATTCAGGCTCACGATGAATCGCGCGGCGAAGATCGACGAGATCGTCGAGCAGCGTTTCGGCCTCGGCGGGCCAGCTATTTGATTGCGTGTCCATTTGGCGAATGTGCCGCCAAGCCACACGGCTGTCGAGTGATCTTGGACAGCCCGGGGCGTTTGCCCAGCGTGTCGGGTGTCTGCACGCCCCATATCAAACCCATCTGTTCGCAAAGGCGGATGAAAGCATAGCCCCAGTCGCTCTGTCCGGGATGAAGGCCGATGCGCGCCGATCCCGGATAGGCGTGATGATTATTGTGCCACGCCTCGCCCATCGTCGGTATCGCCGCCCAAGGCACGTCGAACGCCTGCACGCCGTGTGCATCGACGATCCAGTGCTGCGGCCCGCGATTGTGGGCCATGTGGCCGACGAGCCAGTGGCCGTGATTGGCGACCGCGACGCGCGCGGCGACGCCCCACACGACCCATCCCCAGCCGCCAACCGCGAAGAAAATCAACGCCACAGGCACTTGCTGCCAACGCCATGTCGCTTCCAGCCAGCGATAAAAGGGATCGCGGTCGAGTTCGGCGAAATCGAAACGCGGCGGGCGGTCGAGATCGAGGCGGCAATAGATTTGCCACCACGCATCGCGGAGGATGTGTGTCTTGTGCGCAAGGAACGGATGGCAATCGGCCTGCCGCTGGGCCCAGTCGCGCGTGTCGTGCGCGCGGATGATGCCATAGGGCCCGGCCATGCCGACGAAGGCGCCAAACCAGACGAGCGTGCGGGTAAGCCAGCGCGGCGCCGCGAAGCTGCCGTGGATCATCATGCGGTGATAACCGACGCTGTGGCCGAGAAGCAGCGCCGCGCCGGTCGTGACAAGGAAAAGCGCGATGGTGGATGGCGTGGCGAAAAAGGGACCAGCGATCAGCGCGACGATTGCCATGCCTCCGTTCCACGCCATGCTCGGCGCGTCGGCGCGAACCCGGCCGCTGCGCGGATCGGGTCCGGGCTCGTCGATCAGGAAATTGACGGCATGGGGGTCAAGTTCGCTTCGCATCACCGACTCCTCTAAAAAGAATATAAGTAATTACTTAAATAAATTATTGCTTGTCAAGTCTGCCGACGATGCCCATTTCGGGACTTATGGAACGTGTTTTTCAGGCATTGGCGTCGACGCCGCGGCGCAAGATTCTCGCCTATTTGGCGCATGCCGAACTCAGCGCGGGCGACATCGCCGCGCGCTTCGAGATGAGCAAGCCCGCGGTATCACAGCATCTGTCGGTGCTCGAAAATGCTGGGCTGATCGTGAGTGAGAAGCGCGGCCAGTTCGTCTTCTATCGCCTCGTCCCCGAAGCGCTGACCAATGTCCTCAACGGCTATGTGCAGGAAGTTTGCCCGGTATCACGTCCGCTGAAAGCCGAATCGCGCGCACTGGCGGACAAGCGGCGCGACCAAGCCTAACGCTTCCCCCCGAACAACTGCCGTCCCGCCAGGTCGAGCATGATTTCCTCGCTGCCGCCGCCGATCGCATTGACGCGGACCTCGCGGTAGATGCGTTCGACCTTGCTGCCGGTAATATAGGACGCACCGCCCAGCACCTGCGCCGCCTCGCGCGCGACGCTTTCCAGCATCCGCGTCGCCTGGACCTTCAGCATCGCGAAGTCGGCGGGGCGGTCCTTGCCTTCCTTGACCTGCCAGGCGCAAAGGTCGACCCATGCTTGCGTCGCCTCGATCTGGCGCTCCATGTCGGCGAGCTTGATGCGGATCGACTGGTGGCCGACGAGCGGACGCCCAAAGGTTTCGCGGTTCTGCGCCCATTCGGCCGCTTCGGCCATCGCGACGCGGGCATAGGCGCAGCAGCCCATCGCCATGCCGAGACGCTCTGAATTGAAATTGCGCATGATGCCGATGAAGCCGCCATTCTCGGGGCCGATCAGGTTGGCGGCGGGAACGCGGACGCCCTCGAAATGGATCGCCGCGGTGTCGCTGCACCGCCAGCCCATCTTGTCGAGGCGGGTGGGCTCGACGCCGGGGCTGTCCATGTCGATCAGCAGCAGCGAGATGCCCGCCGCGCCCGGCCCGCCGGTGCGCACCGCGCAGGTCAGCCAGTCGGCGCGCATGCCGCTGGTGATGAACATCTTGCCGCCGTTGACGATATAATCGTCGCCGTCCTTCACCGCCGTCGTCTTGAGGTTCGCGACATCGCTGCCACCGCCTGCCTCGGTAATGCCGAGCGCGATGATCCTGTCGCCCGCGAGCACCGGCGGCGCGACCCGCTGTTTCAGTTCCTCCGATCCCAAGGCGAGGATCGGGGGCAGGCCGATGCCATGCGTCATCAGTGACGCGCCGAGCCCGCCCGCGCCGACGGCGGCGAGCTCCTCGGTCAGCACCAGGCCGTGGAAATTGTCGAACCCCTCGCTGTGCCCGCCATAGCGTTCGGGATAGCGCAGCCCGAGGATGCCCGCGTCCGCCGCTTTCTTGTGGAGGTCGCGCGGCAGTTCGCCTTCGGCTTCCCAGCGGTCGATATGCGGCGCGACCTCGCGGGCGACGAAGCGGCGGACACTCTGCGCCAATGCCTCGTGGGTTTCGTCATAATAGGGCGATCTGGCGCGCCACTCGTCGAAGGCTGTCATGTCGCAATGCTGCGCGGCGTTGACGCGAACGTCAAGTCGGGGTTGCGTCATCCGCTGAGGCACTTAAGGTCCGTTCCATGAACAAAGCCTCCCTGCTCGTCGGCTTCGCCGCATTCGCCCTGATCTCCACTCCCGCCATGGCGCAAAAGTCGCCCGAAGCGATCGCCGAGGCCGCGCTCAAAAAGGCGCCGGTGTTCGACGGGCACAACGACGTGCCGTGGGAACTGCGCGGGCAGGTCGGCAACATGATCAACGGTTTCGACTTTCGTGACACCACCAAGCCCAAGCCCGACGGCACGGTGATGCACACCGACATCCAGCGCCTGCGCAAAGGGCATGTTGGCGCGCAATTCTGGTCGGTCTATGTGCCGTCGAACACGAACGAGCAGCAAGCGGTGCAGCAGACGATCGAACAGATCGACGTCGCCAAGCGGCTGATCGCGCGTTACCCCAACGACCTTGGTCTGGCGCTGACCTCGACCGAACTCGAGCAGCAGATGAAGGCGGGCAAGGTCGCCGGAATGCTGGGCATCGAGGGCGGCCAGTCGATCGGGTCGAGCCTGGCGGTGCTGCGCGAAATGTATGGCATGGGCGTGCGCTATATGACGTTGACGCACGGCAAGACGACGCCCTGGGCCGACAGCGCGACCGACGCGCCCAAATATGACGGGCTGACCGATTTCGGGCGCCAGGTGGTTCGGGAAATGAACCGCCTCGGCATGATTGTCGATTTGAGCCACGTCAGCGAGGCGACGATGAAGGATGCGCTCGAGGTCACGAAGGCGCCGGTGATGTTCAGCCATTCGGGCGTGCGTGCGGTCAACGATCATCCGCGCAACGTGCCCGACAGCGTGCTGCCCGCGGTGAAGGCCAATGGCGGCGTCGTGATGGTGGTGCTTTATGCCGCCTTCCTCGACCCCAAATTGCGCGCGCACGGCCTGTTGCGGACGGCGGAAAAGGCGCGGCTTGATGCGCTGTATGTCGGCAATCCCGATGCCGTCGCGGCTGCGCTGAAAGCGTGGGACGCGGCGAACCCGGCGCCGCAGACGCCGATCGGGATCGCGGCGGACCATATCGACCACATCAAGAAGACGATCGGCGTCGATCATATCGGGATCGGCGGCGACTATGACGGCATGGACGCAACCCCAGTGGGGCTGGAGGATGTCACGGGTTATCCGCGACTGTTCGCCGAACTTGCGCGGCGCGGCTATACGCAGGCCGAGCTGGAAAAGATTTCGAGCGGCAACATGCTCCGCGTCCTGAAGGCGGCCGAGGCCTATGCCGCGAGCCAGAAGGGCCAGCCGCCGATCGAGACGCCAGTCGCGAAATAATTGGCCCTCCCCCTTGATGGGGGAAGGTTGGGTGGGGGTGCGGTTGCAGGCTTGGGCTCATGCTCGCAACCTCACCCCCACCGCTGCGACCAGCCGATGGCATCGTCCAGTCTCGCTGCCTCCCCCATCAAGGGGGAAGGTTAGAGCGTCTGTCCCGGTTGAACGGCCAGTCGGTCGCGCTGCTCGCCCACAGCGCCCACCAGATGATCAGCGGCTGCGCGGCGAGGCGCGGGCCATGATACCACCAGCTCAGCGTTTCGCCGCCGATCGCGACATTGGCGATCGCGTGGTGGAAATTGGCCGGCCAGACGCACAGGGCGTAGAGCGCGAGACCCCAGCCCGCCGCCTTGCGCGTGGTGGGGACCATCAGGCCGATGGCGCCCGCGATTTCGGCCACGCCGGTAAGCGCGACAACCAGGTCGGGCGCGGGAACCCAGGGCGGCATGATCGCCAGGAACGGTGCGGGGCGCGCCAGATGCGCCCAGCCGGCATAGCCATAAGCGAGCGCGAGCAGCCAGCGCAGCGCGAGGCGGATAGGCGCCTTCAACGCCCGATGGCTTCGATCATCGCTTCGATACTGGTGAATTTTTCGCGCGGATTGCCGTCGACCGCCGCCTTCACCTCCGCCTCCTCGATCCGGCGCCAGTCGCGGAACGTGACGGGGGCGATGTCGCGGCTCGCGAGCAGCGCGTCGAGCCCGGCGCGGCCGGCCTTGCCCGCGCCGCGGCCGATATCCTCCAGCACCATTTCGCCGATCCGCGCGCCGTCGGGCTTGTTCGTCCCGATCGTCCCCGACGGGCCGCGCCGCGCCCAGCCGACCGCGTAAAGCCCGGGCAGGATGCGCCCCTCGTCGCTGGCGAAGCGCCCGCGGCCATGTTCATAGGGGACGCCGGGAATCGGCGGCGTCTGATAACCGATGCAACTGATCACCAGTCCGGCGTCGATCGCATAGGTCTGGCCCGTGCCATGGCTTCTGAGGTCCGCGTCCAGCGTTGTCCGTTCGACGATGATGCGTTCGACTCGCCCGTCGCCTTCCAGCCGGATCGGCATGGCAAAGAAATCGAAATCGATCGTCACCGGCTTGGCGACCGGGTTGGCTGCGAAGCTGCGCAAATGCGTCACCGACTTGCGCATTCCGGGTTCGAGCATCGCGTCGTCGCCCTCGGCCGGCAGGTCGGTCGGGTCGACGCGCGGGCTGGCGCGGTCGAGATGGCCGAGCTCGCCAAGCTCTTTCGGGGTCATCGCAATCTGGTGCGGACCGCGGCGGCCGAGGATGTGGATATGGCGCACCGCGCTTGCCGCCAGCGCGTCGCGGGCGTGCGCGACGATATCGCTGCCTGCAAATTCGGCCGGGGTCTTGGCAAGAATGCGCGCCACGTCGAGCGCGACATTGCCGTTGCCGATCACCGCGACGCCGGGGGCACCCAGCGGCGGGTCGAGATGCGCGAAATCGGGATGACCGTTATACCAGCCGACAAAGGCGGCGCTGCCGATCACCCCGGGCAGGTCGGCGCCGGGGATGTCGAGCGGTCGGTCGTTCGGCGCCCCGGTCGCGAGCACCACCGCGTCGTAAAGCGCGACCAGTTCGTCGATCGTCACGTCGGTGCCGACCGCAACATGGCCGACGAAACGGACATTGTCGGTCAGCGCGGTCCCTTCGTAGCGGCGCGACACCGCCTTGATCGACTGGTGGTCGGGCGCGACGCCGGTGCGGATCAGGCCATAGGGGACGGGTAGCCGGTCGATGACATCGACCGCAATATCGTCGGCTTTCTGCAAGGTTTCGGCGGTGTAATAGCCCGCCGGGCCAGACCCGACGATGGCGACGTGACGCATCAGCCCACTCCTCATGGGGGTTCCGCGCCGGGGCGCAGCCCCCTTTGTTGTCGATGCGATGCTAGCGGCGAAATGCGTCAGGGCAAGCGGACTTGTTCGGCCCGCCCCAGCGGCCTTGACACGGGCTTCGCCGGATCATATTGCGCCCGCCTCATTGCCCCGTCGTCTAATGGTAAGACTACGGATTCTGATTCCGTCTATTGAGGTTCGAATCCTCACGGGGCATCCAGATATACCATTGATACTCAAAGACTTACTGGCCTAGAGCACTCTTCGTGTTTGGGATTCGAAGTCTACGCCAATGCAACGTATTTCTGGGGTTTTCTGATTAGTGTCATCAGTTCCCGGCAACTACGCGCAACATAGATGCAACATGATTTGGAAGCTTTCGTTCCGTTCGAATGGCGACTTAACGAATGCGGGCCAGAAGGTTCCACGCGCTAGGTCGAGCTTGATCGTCATTAAGGCGCAAGTGGGAACCTATAAAGGCGGGTTAAGCGGTATTTGAGAATCTCACTGCAAGCGTGCGGCCGCCATCGTTATTCGCACCCAATTCCGTCCCCGTCTCGATCGAGCCGTGGTGCATAACCTGGCTCATCTGCGTAGACTGGAGCCGCTCCGGCTGCTCGCGCTTCCGAGCAGTTTGAGAATGAGGTTCCGCCATATTCCCTGCTCGGCGCCGCAGCAAAGTCGGCAGGCTCGGAAAACAGGTGGCTGGCTCTCTCTTGCGCCGTCTCACGCGGTTCCTCGCTCACGCATTTGCCGAGTGAGAACGCGATAATGGCCACAACGGTCAGCGCGCCAAGGTTATCTTGCCCCTTCTGAGCCATGGGCGGGAAACTGCCATAAACGGGTTAAAGAGCTACTTCAGCCGAACATCCACCCCCACGCCGCAAATGCAATCCTTCCGAAAACCAAAATAGCTAGCGCGATGCTTAAAGCGACGATGGCGCGGTCAGTCACGGCACCGATGCCCCTGCCAATAGCGATCCCAACGGGCCGCATAGCCGTCGCGCACCATCGCGCAGCTTAGGTCGCCCGACCGCGGCGAGGTGCAAAAGGCGGCCGTCCGATTGCCCCCGGCACCGCCAGCCGAGCGGCAACGCATCGTCGGGCCCTCGACCGCTACATGACCCGTGGGCCGCGTGCCGGTGCGGTTGCCGAGCAGCCTCACGAGATGATCGCGCGCGGCTATGGGTTCGGCGGCGGGGCAAGGGTGGCCCGCACGGCACGACCCGTCCATTTCGCGCGCCGCGATGCCCGAGAGGCGAATATGCGGACCTTCGGCGCACCAGATCGGCCCGTCGCCGTCCCATACGGCGACCGGCGTGCAATCGAACGATTGGCCAGCAGGGACGACAATTGCCGCAAGGATGAACGAAACGATCATTTCGGCTCGCATCCCTCAGGCCAAGGCTCATCGACGCCCCAGCGACCGCAGACGCCATAACTGTTGGGCTTTTCATCGGTGCTGACGACCATGCGGCTATCGCCATCGACAATATTGACGAGCGTGGCGGCGAGTTGGCCAGCCGTGTGATCGTCTTTCAGTTCCGGAATTGGATGGCGCCCGCGACCATGCCGCCCCTGGCGCATGGTCTTGATCTTGATGTAAAAGCTGTCTTTCAAATCCTGTCGATCGATGCGCCGCATGTCAGTTCGCCACGGAGAATAGGACGGCGAACCGAGCGCCACGCTGGGCGATTTCCGCCTCGGCAGCCTCTCTTGCTGCGCAGTAGGCCTCAGCAGCGCGCAGGCTGGCGCCATGCTCCCGAAAGCGCGCGTCGGTCCGCTCTTCTAGGGACAGGCCTTCCGCGAGCAGCAAATCGACGCCATAGGCCGCTACAGCCTCGGCTGCCGTGACCCCTTCGCGGGATAGAGCAGCATGTGCGGCCTCGAGCGCAGCAGCCCGCACGTCGGCCGCCAATTGATCCTGGCCGTAGATCGTCAAAGCGGTTGCCATCGTTCAATTCTCATAAAGCCGGGCGCGAACGTCCGAAGCCATCGCGTCGGCCGTCGTGGCGCGGGTCAGCAGGTCGGGGTTGCCGGTTCGCGCCGCGCGGTCGCGGTATCGGCGCGCGCGATCCTCGATATAGTCGGCAATCCGGTCGGCGTCCGAAGGGCCATTATGTCCGATCAGAGGAGTCATGCGTGCGCGGTCTCGACCTTGAACCCAAGGCTCCGACCCGGATGGGCAGGAGCGCTGTTGAGCGCCGCATTCAGGGCAGCACCAACATGCTTATCCGCACGAACAAGCTTGGGATCAACGCCGAAGCGCCGCCAGTCCGCCGCGGTGAACCGCTGCAAATCCACCCCCATCCCGATGTCGGGCAGCCTGCGGGTGAAGGCGTCGATTTCCGCCGCTGTGACGCCATGCTTTTCCAATATGGCCTCGACCTCTTCGCGGGCACGATCGACCGTCTCCTGCGGCACGCCCCGGCCCACGATATTGAAGCCGCGAAAGCTCCTTGCCTGCACGTCCATCCTTCATCTCCGACTCGATTCTCGATTGCGCAAATGTTCCACTAATGTTCTCATTTGTCCAGCATGAGTCGAGACCTCGCCAACCCGATCCAGGACCTGTTCGACGCAGCCGTCCGGCATCGCACGATCAAGGTGTCGTGCGGGTGCGGGAATGTGGGCATCTTCGATCCGCACGCGCTCTGGTATTTGTTCGAGCGGAAGGGATGGAACGACAAACTGCCTGCGGTGCGCAAGCGGATGCGGTGCCTGCAATGCTATGCCGCGAAGCGGAAGCGAACGCTCGCGGCGCTCGAGTTATGCGATGAAAATCACACGCGGCAATTGCCGATGCCGGATCTCATCGAATGGAAGCGGCAGCTGCGCCGCCGCCGTTAGGGCGCGCGAAAAACCCCACCGGAGGGCGGGGCTATCGGGGATTAGCTCTTAAGCGGCGCGGCGCTTTCGGGAACGCCGGTCATCTTCAATCGCTTTCTTGATCGCCCTGGCTGCCGTCGCGCTTGCATCGGCGCACTCATCGTTGCCAGTGCAGCCTTCATCTTCGATACGATCGGCGGCGAGCGCTTCGGCAGCCATCAGCCAAGAAAGATTGTCAATGCCGACCGCGTCGCGAAGGTTGGCGCCCTTCGGCAAACCGAGGGCGTTACGCAATTCCCACGACTTTCCGCCGAGCAAATGCACATAGACTGCTTCCGTGCAGGCCATATATCCCTCCTTCCCGGTCACGCCATGCGCCTTCAAAACATCGGTATATCCGCTGCGCTGCGACCGCGAGAGGGCGCGAAGGCCAGCCCATTTGTTCGCTTCAGCCGACGCCCGTTGCAGAATTTCGTCTGCAAGGGTTGAATCGCCAGCGCGGTAGCGAAGCCAAACCTCGCGCACCTCAATCTCAAGGTTGGGATCGAGATATCCGGCATAGGCTGCGGCGAGGATAGGATGGGCATACGTCCCCTTCTGCCCTTGCCCGCGCTTCGCATAGATGGGCTCGCAAACCCCGTCACCGTTAAGGTTGGAATTTCTTACCTTAAAATTTAGAGCGTTGATCAGCGCCTTAGCGGCTTGCCCCATTTGCCAGAACTTGGGCGCCTTTGTCTGTTTGGCTTGGGCGAGTGTCCAAATGTCATCGAGTAGAATGTTGCCGGCGCCATCCTCTCGGATAGCCTTGCCGCGGATAACGATGTCGCGTCGATTATCGGGGGTAGTCATATAAACGGTCCTTTATATGGACCGGCGGACTCTTGACGGCGCTTTCCCTTATATGCATACGGCTCCCCACACAAAACGCAGTTTCGGTCCACCAGACCGTGACGAACAAAGCTTCGGAAGTTCCCGCTTCCGAAGCTTTTTGTTTACCACGATTCGAAACCCGCGCAAGTCCTCGCATGTTGCCGAGACGTTCCGCGAACAGCCGAAGACTATTTGAGACGAAAGCTAGGGAAAGTCGGGCATGATTTTGCGACGAGTCGAGCGGTAAACCCGCCTGCCCAGGGTCGCAAGAGCGGAGAGGCTAGGGCTTAAGCTTGCTATCGCGGACGGCGCCAATTGATGCTGGGTTCTGAACATAGGTCGCGGCCGATCTCATTCTTGACCTCATCACAAATAAAGTCGGCACCGGCCTCAAAATCCCTTTCCAGATATGGCGGATCGCCACTGCGGAACGTGTCAGGATACATTTCTTGCATCAATTCGTTGCTGATAACGCTAGGGGAATTGCATCCCGAAGCAAGCGCCAGCACGCCCAGCAAACCTAATCTATTTTTCATGTCTTATCCGCCTCCTCCGCAGTATCGAGACACGGTTAGCGATACGGCGCGCTATCTGACGGAAACTCGCTTTCGAATGCCCGCGGCACCGATCCCTCTTCACTGAAATCGCCGCGCTCGCACCAAAAACCCGCCGATTGATTGCGCGGTTTGCCTTCCTTCGCAGAGGACGCGTCAACATTTGCGTTCATGATGCGCGCAACCATCTCGCAGTTATCGATGTTGAAGGGCGCCTTGTCTGGCGCATTGAACGAGGCGAAGTGAACTCGCATCGACGGATCGAGAATAGAGTTGCGGTAGAGCGTCGCGCTCGCCGCCTCGTCTTTGGCGCTGGAGCAGCCCGCGACCATTATGGCCAAAAGAACCATCAAACGTTTCATACCCCTCCTTCTGGCAATCGCTGATGCCGGTATTTCCCCCGGTGCAGGCGGCACATACCGCCGTTGACTCCGTAGCTGAGCGGGTCATCATAAACCGATGTGCAATCTCTACACCAACAAAACGATGGTGCAGGAAACGGCCGACCTATTCGGGGCCAAGGCGGATCGCGAATATAACATCGCCGAAGACGTCTACCCTGGTTATCCCGGCATGATCGTCCACGAGCAAGAAGGCGCCCGCGTCCTGCAATCCATGACATGGGGCTTTCCCGTGCGCCTCAAAGGCATGAAGCCGACCAGCAAACCGAAGCCGGTCAACAACGCCCGCGACGACAAGCTGCTGACGCCGTTCTGGAAGCACTGGTTCACGACGCCGGCACACCGCTGCCTCATCCCCTTCACCGCATTCGCCGAAGCCGAGGGGCCGAAGGGCAAGATGACGCGCACATGGATCAGCGTCGCCGATCAGCCGACCGCTGCATGGGCAGGGCTATGGCGGCCGACCGACGAATGGGGCGACTGCTATACCGGCGTCATGGTCGATGCGACCGAGGAGCTTTTCGACATTCACGACCGAATGCCGGTGATCCTGCACCCCGACGAGCATGAGGCTTGGCTGCGCGCCCCCGCCGAAGAGGCAATGGCGTTGGTGCGGAAATACCCGGCGAGCAAGCTCACCGTCGATCGCACGACGGAACCATGGTTCAAAGCGAAAGCCAGAGCAGCGGACACACCGTCGCTGCTATAACGGATCGGAGCGATGCGTGGCGTCGGTAGCGCTCGTGCCGCTCGCCGGCTTCTTCGTCACTGGGACCAGCGCGGTCTTACCCAAGGGTGGCACCGTCGGCGGTTTCATCGACGAAGATGTTGAGCTGGCATTTGCAAATGCGGCTCCGGCACCTCTCGCGGTCCCAGCGTCTGCTCCTGCAATGACGGTGCCGATCGCACCGACGAATGTCATCCCGACGGCGTCGCCGGAAACGACACCTGCACCTGCGAACTGAAGCAATGTTTGGCCCCACTGCATTGGGTCGCTGATGCAGCGGGGTTGGTGCTCACATATACTGCGCCGGTAAATGTCCGGTGAAGCTCTCAGTTTCAGAGGCGTTTTCCTTGAGCGAATATAACGCGCGCGGATAAGGCTGCGGTTGGTCGGCCCATGTGTTAAAATCGTGAGCTTCGGGGGCATGGTGCTGGGCACGTAATTGGTTGTCGTCAGGCGATGACTTCGTGCGTTCTGCCATCATACCGATGACTGCCCTTGGTCTTTCCGTCGGGAGCACCCGCCCTTGACCCGTCCAGCTGCGACAAAGGTGTCGCTGCGAGTGAGACGGATATATCCGCAATGCTACCTTCCACCGAGTTCTTCATATTGCTTCCGCAAGTCAGGGATCGCATTACATAGTTCAACTCGTGTTCGTCGAAGTGCATCATCGCGCTCTTTCAGCAGCTTTCGAGCCTGTTCAGCGCGACCACGATAGATATCTTTCCAGCCATCGACTTCGGACGGCGCCAGTCCCATTTCTGCCCCGATAGACTTTCTGATGCGCCACTCTTGTTCTGGAGACACATTGTCGATGTTATCGGCCATTGCGATGTCGACTTCCGCTGCGGCAAATCTTCCGGTCGGGTCACTGCCGCTAGCGCCATTCTTACAAACGTCGGTGGCGTGATCGAGGCGATTCTTAGCGGTTTTCAAATCATCCTCCAAACTAATGGGAGGAACCGCCGGATCATCCAGGGACGCATTTGAGCGATCGCACTGGCTGAGTAGAAACATGACTCCGAAAAACGGCACGGCGATCCCTCCGAAGATGCCGATGGCTCGGGACGCGCTGTCAACGCCCACGCCTCGCGGATGGTCGGAAGACAATCCAAATCGTTGCCCGCAGCGCTTGCATAACTGGTCGGAGCTACTGGCTGCCGCACCGCAAGCCGGACAATTTTCTACCATAGATTCTACCCCCGACGCGAGATCCCCTCCGCGGAAGCAGAAGGAGCGAAGATCACCGGGGTCCGGTTACATACTATAGTTGATAAATTTCAACCCTATGGTGCGGCAGGGGTGCGCTATGGACGTGCGCCTTCAGGTCGGACTCAACTTCAGACGGCTCCGGCTGTCCAAGGGGCTGACGCAGGAGCAGGCGGCGGATCTGACAGGTGCAAGTCAGCAATACATCAGCGGCTTGGAGCGAGGTCGGCGCAACCCGACCGTGCTGACGCTCCATGAACTGACCGGCCCGCTTGATGCGGAGCCCTTGGATTTATTGCAGATTATCGACGAAACTGATTAGCGTTTGAGGCGGATCGAAACTGACCAGCGCCGACAGCTAAGTGGATGGGTCGGGTGCGCCGATGCCCGCCTGATTGGCGCGATCCGGGTGATAAAGCGCTTTCTGGTCTAGGACGTCCACAATTCACACGATACAAGGATGCGATCTCAGCCGTATCTACGGCGTTGGAGTGACAGAGCGAGCGGGAGAGATCGGGGGCCGTCGAGGCCCCACCTGCGGTCGAAAATGCAACGAGGCTGTCGTGATGCGCGGGCTTCAAGCAAAGCCCCGACGGTCACATTGTTGATCTCCCACTCGGACAGACATTCAAGTGTCGCGCCTTTGCCTCACCCGGTCTCCAAACGCTCCTTCTTTTCGATCACCGGCTCACCCATCAACCCAGCAACAATGTCAGCGACGTCCAGCTCAGCATCTCGGCATAGGTTTGCGACCGTATCGATCACCTCTACGGCGATGCGGAGTGCTTGGGCATCGTCGTGGTCGGTGACGGCTTCAAACACAGCGGGGTCGGCCAATAGGCCGCTCAACGCGGCAAGGCGGGCTCCCTGGTCGGGAAGGGTCAGCAGCCACTCCTCCAAGGACTGATCCGCTGCGCCACATTCAAACCGATAGGCGATCTCGAGCCCGCGCATTGTGAGCGGCTGGAGGTTTCTGAGTTTGACCATTGTTTCTTTTCCTTCGCGATGGAGCTCCGGGACGGGAGCGTTGGAAGGAGGACCAACTGTCGGCGACTTCGTCAGATGTCCAATGGCAAATGTTGGCAAATGCATACGGGCGTCTGGCCGACCCCTCGAGGGCATGCCGCACGCGGGCAAACGCTTGGGGAAGGGAGACCGTCGCCAGCCTTGCAGTCCGCAGTTACATCGGGATAGTGCCGGGCCAGTCGATCGAACCGCGTATCGCGGCGGGTCAGGCGGATGGGGAATAATGGGAAAATTGACGCAACAGGAACTCGAACGGCACCTATGGGGTGCTGCTGACATTCTGCGCGGCACGGTCGATGCCGGGGACTACAAGCAATACATCTTCGGCCTGCTGTTCTACAAACGGCTCTGCGACGTGTGGCAGGAGGAATACGAGGCGCTGCTGGCTGAAACCGGCGATAAAGCCGAGGCCGCCGACCCAGATGAGCACCGTTTCCACGTTCCGGGAGAGCACCGCTGGGATGCCGTGCGCCAGCAATCGACGCAGATCGGCCAGCGGCTCAACAATGCGCTGGCAGCGATCGAAGATGCCAACCTGCGGTTGCGCGGCGTGTTCGGTTCGGTGGACTTCGCCAATCAGAACCGTTTCTCCGACGCCCTGCTGGAAAAACTGCTCACCCATTTCGAGAAGCACCGGCTGCGCAATGCCGATGTGCCAGCTGACATGCTGGGCGACGCCTATCTCTACCTCATCAAGATGTTCGCTGAAGGCGCGGGAAAGAAGGGCGGGGAGTTCTACACCCCGCGCCAGATCGTCCGGCTGATGATCGAGATACTCGAACCGCGCCCCGGAATGTCGATTTACGATCCAACCTGCGGCTCGGCAGGGATGTTGCTGGAGGCGGTGCAATTTCTGAAGGACAGGGGAGAAAACGCGCGCAGCCTGTCGCTCTATGGGCAGGAGAAGAACTTCGCGACATGGGGCATCGCCGAGATCAACCTGTTTCTACATGATGTCGATGATGCCTTCATCGCCAAGGGCGACACGATTTTGTCCCCCAAGCGATATGACCCGAAGGCGCGCGAGTTCGTGGAAGGCATCGGGGCATATGACCGGGTGCTCGCCAACCCGCCGTTCAGCGAAAAGGTCTGGGGCCACGATGTCTGGCAGAATGGCGATCCGTTCGGGCGCGATGAATATGGCTGCCCTCCCAAGGGCTATGGCGATCTCGCCTTTGTCCAGCACATGCTCGCCAGCCTGAAGGATGACGGGATGCTGGCGGTGGTGGTGCCGCATGGTGTCCTGTTCCGTGGCGGGGCCGAGGGGCGGATCAGAGAGGCCATGCTCGCCGCTGACGTGATCGAGGCGGTCGTGGGCCTAGCGCCCAACCTGTTCTACGGAGCGGGTATTCCTGCCGCCCTGCTAGTGTGTCGAAAGAAAAAGGCAGCCGACCGTCGCGGCAAGGTGCTGATCGTCAACGGTGATGCCACTTACCAGCCGGGCAAGGCGCAGAATTTCCTGACCGACGGTCATGTTCGCACGCTGGCCGAGGCTGTTCATGCATTCGCCGATGTCGAGAAGCTCGCCCGCGTTGTTCCGGTCGAGGAGATCGCCGCCAACGGCCACAACCTCAACATCAGCCGCTATGTCCAGACCGGCGCGGACGCCGAAGCGGTCGATGTCGCGGCGGAAGTTGTCAAGTTGCAAGACCTGATCGCCAAGCGCAACGAAGCGGAAGCCGTGATGTTCGGGCACCTAAAGAGGCTTGGCTATGTCGGGTGACGTGGCCGATCTGGAGCGTGAAGCTGATGCGCTACCGGATGGCTGGCGTTCTTACCGCCTTGGTGAAGTGGCGACGTTGAGTGGCGGCACGACGCCATCACGGGCCGAGCCAGCCTTTTGGGAAAATGCGGCGATTTCTTGGGCGACCCCATCTGACATCACGTCTCTGCCAGTGGGGGTTAGCCGGATTGCTGACACCGAGACCAAGGTCTCGGATAGGTCGCTCGCAGAGTGCTCTTTGACGCTCAATCCCCCCGGCACTGTCTTGATGACTTCGCGCGCCACGATTGGCTTTGTGGCCGTCAATGATGTGCCCATGGCCACCAATCAGGGTTTCATCACCTTCCGGGCTGGCGACGGGCTTGACGCCTACTTCCTGCTCTATTGGCTTACCGCTCAACGAAGCAATCTGGTGGCCGCAGCGGGCGGGAGCACGTTCAAAGAACTTAGTCGGGGCACGGCTAAGCTGCTGCCCATTCTTCTCCCACCCCTCGACGAGCAGCGGCGGATCGCCGAGGTGCTGCGGTCGGTGGATGAGGCGATTGCGGCGCAGTCTGTCCTGTGCTCGCACCTTAGGCAGACGACCGATGATCTAGCCGACGAACTGTTTGCGCGTGAGATTTCCGAGTGCGCCGATAGCGTGACCGCGTATGGCGAGGCCTGCGAAACGGTGCAGGTTGGCATCGTGGTAAAGCCCGCGTCTTACTACGTTGATGATGGCGGGGTGCCCGCACTTCGTTCAACCAACATCAGGCGTAACCAGATTGAGTTCTCGGGCCTTGTCCAACTTTCCCCTGAAGGTCACGAGTTCAACCGGAAGTCATCGCTACGGGCTGGTGACGTGGTGACGATTCGCACCGGAGAGCCGGGTAAGACTGCGGTGATCCCGCATGACGCACCATCGCCGCTCAACTGCATCGACGTCATTTTTTCCCGACCGAAGCCCCACCTTCGGCCCCACTTCGCGGCTTACTTCATTAACTCCAGCACCGCGCGCCGTCAGATTTTGGGGGCACAGGGTGGTCTGGCCCAACAGCATTTCAACGTGGGCGAGATGAAGAAACTGAAACTGCCGGTTCCAGACCTTGCTCGGCAGGACCGGCTTATCGAAGTTCTGGACGCTGCATGGTGGCCTGTGCGGGTGGAGGAAGCCCAGCTTGCCGCGCTCCAATCGACGAAAGCGGGGTTGATGCCCACGCTACTCTCCGGTCGCGTGCGGGTGCCTGCATGAGTGAATACCGCCTCGCCGAAAGGCCCGCGCTTGATGCGCTGGAGGCGATGGGCTGGCAGGTGCTGTCCCCGGCGCAGGCGCTGGCAATGCGCGAGGAGGAAAACCGCGTCATTCTCAGGTGCGCGTTGATCGACGCGCTGCGGAGGCTCAATGGCATTGGCGAGGCGGACGCCGAGGCGATCTACAACGACCTTGCCACCCTGTCTGACAATGAGGAGTGGCAGCGCAAGCTGCGCGGCGGCTATTCCCGCCGCCTGACCGGTGAGAACCGCGACTGCCCGATTGCGCTGATCGACTTCAAGAACCCCAGCCGCAACGTCTTTCACGTTACCAGCCAGTTCCGCGTTGCCGCGCAGCGCCCGCGCGTCCCCGACATCGTGCTGTTCGTGAACGGCATCCCGCTGGTGGTGATCGAGGCCAAGTCGCCGCTCAAGCGCACCGCCACGGGCGACGAGGCTCATGAACAAATCCGCCAGTATGAGCGGGACATCCCACGGCTGTTCTATCCCAATGCGTTCAACATCCTGACGGACGGGATGCACACTGAATATGGCGCGACCGGCGCGCCAGCGCAGTTCTATGGCCCGTGGCCTGACGCATGGCCGCGCAGCCGTGACGACTTCCCAGATGCTCTGGGCAAAGACCTGTGGTGCCTATGCGAGCCGTCGCGCCTGCTCGACCTACTGGCGCATTTCATCGTGTTCGAGATCAGCCCGGAGACAGGCCGGAAGATCAAGAAGATCTGTCGCTATCAGCAGTTCCGCGCGGTCAATAAAGCCGTGCAACGGGTTGCGGACGGTAAGCACCGCAAAGGCTTGATTTGGCACACGCAGGGCAGCGGCAAGAGCCTGACGATGGTATTTCTCGCCCTGAAGCTGAAAACCCACCTGACCCTCGACGCGCCCACGCTCGCCAATCCCAATATCCTCGTGCTGACCGACCGCATCGACCTCGACGACCAGATCAGCAAGACCTTTGTCGCTTGCGGCCTGCCGAACCCCACCCAATGCGGATCGGTGGCAGCACTGCGCCAGGCGGTGAACCGAGGCGGCAACGGGCAAATCCTGCTGTCCACGATCTTCAAGTTCGCCGGATCGAAAGACCCAATCCCGAACTCAGAGAATTGGATCGTGCTGGTGGACGAATGCCATCGCACGCAGGAAAAGGATTTGGGCGCGTTCCTGCAAGCGAACCTGCCAGATGCCCATTTTTATGGCTTCACCGGCACCCCGATCAAATCGGCCGATAAGGACACCTACGCCAGGTTCAGCGTCGCGGGCGAAGGCTACCTCGACAAATACGGGATCGACGATGCCGTGCGCGACGGTGCGACCGTGCCGATCCTATACGAAGGCCGCAAAACCGATTGGGCGATCAACGAGGCCGAGATCGACATATTGTTCGACCGCTGGTTCGTGGACCTGCCGGACGAGAAGCGCGAGGAACTGAAGCGCAAGGGCCTGACGCTCGCCACCATCGCCAAGCACCCCGAGCGCGTGCGCCTGATCGCGCTCGACATCTGGGAGCACTTCAAGGCGGTGTGCCAGCCAGACGGTTACAAGGCGCAGATCGTGGCCGTGGACCGGGAAGCGGTGATCCTCTTCCGCGCCGCGCTGTCCGCCGTCATCGCCGCCGATCTGGAGCGTGGCGGGATGGATGCCGGGGAGGCACAAGCGCAGGCCGACGCCATGATCGCTTGCGTCTATTCCAAGAGCCAAGAGGACAACAAGCCGAGCGAGAACCCGGAGATTGCAACACTGCGCGCCGGGCTGGAGGAGTTCTATCTCGACGACGAGGCCGAGAAGGATGCGAAGAAGCGGTTCAAGGTGCGGGGCGCGCAGCCCAGCTTCCTGATCGTGTGCGATAAGCTGCTAACCGGGTTCGATGCGCCCATCGAGCATGTCATGTATCTCGACAAGTCGCTGAAGGAGCATAATCTGCTTCAAGCCATCGCCCGAACCAACCGCACTCACGCCTTCACTGATGCCGATGGAGGCACCATCGAAAAGCCCAATGGCCGGATTGTCGATTACATCGGCGTCACCAACCATCTCGATGAGGCCCTGAAGTCCTACCGTTCCGAGGATGTCGAACACGCCATGCGCGACATCGCCATCCTGCGGAACGACCTCAAGGAAGCCCACGCCCGTTATCGCGCGCAGAAGCGGGCAATGAAGCTGGACGGGTTGGATGAGAAGAAAGCTGCCTATGCCGCCGCCGCGTTGTTGACACAGGGGCAGGAGGATGACTGGTTCGACTTACAGCGTCTCACCCGGACATTCATCAAAGTATATGCCGACCTGTCACCCGATCCGGCCATACTGGACTTCACCGTCGAGGTGAAATGGGCAGCGGCGTTCCTGCGATTGGCGACACAGGCTATCAGCAAGGACGAAAGCCTCGATCACCGAAGCTACTCCGGCAAGATCAGGGACATGTTGGAGCAGCACGTCCACGCGACTGGCCTCTCAACTACCATCCGCCTGCGGAACATTACCGATCCCGAGTTCGCTGACGACTTCGACACCGGCGAAAAGACCGAGGCAGAGCTTCAGGAAGCCTTCGTGCGCAAGTCCGCCGAGCTTCGCCGGACAACCCGCGAACTGGTGGACAAGAACCCGGCGCAATATGCCCGCTTCTCTGAGCGGGTGCTGGAGATCATCCGCCGCTTCGAGGAAGGTCAGCTTGCCGCTGCTGATGGGCTGCGCGACTTCGAGGGGCTGACTGGCGACATACAGGCCGAGCAGGGCGCACACGCCGAACTTGGCATGGACGAGCACGCCTTTTCGATCCTTCGCATCATCGAAGCCATTGTGCCCGACGGGGACCATGGCACCTTGCAGGACGCGGCAATCGCCATCGGCGCAGTCTATGCTGACGCCGCACGGACGCAGCCCGCGTTCACCCACATGGACGATTACTTGCGCAGGCTTCGCCGCGATGTCCGCCGCATCCTGACCGAGCACGGCATCGGCGAGACGCAGACCATCCGCGAGAAGGTCGATGACTTCGCCGTGCACGCCTATGGGGATGGCCACTGATGCCCATGCTCCAGATCGGCCGCACGGAAATACCCTACGAGCTTCGCCGCTCCGCCACTGCATCGGAACGCCGCATCACCGTAACCCCCGGTCATGTCGAGGTGCTGGCGCTTTCCATTGACGACGAGGAGGCCGTCGCAGGCTTTCTCGACCGCAAACGCCAGTGGCTGTTTAACACCGTGCGCGAGATGGAGCGCATCACCGCCAACCGCCACGCCGTGCCTCGGTTCCTGACGGGATCGAAGATACCCTATCGGGGCCGCAAGATGCCGCTCACCGTTCGTCGCACCGATGCAGAGCGAGCAACCGTGAATTACCGCAGCGGGTTCATCGTCGATCTGCCGCATTGGGCCGGCCTTGATGCCGATCGCCTGGTCGCAAGCGAGCTGAAGCTCTGGCTGCGGCAACGCGCTCGCCGCGATGTGAACGAGATCGCCGAGAACTACGGCAGGCGGTTCAGCCTCGCCCCCCGGTCGATCCGGGTCGGTGACTTTGCCAATGGCTGGGGGTCATGCGGCGAGGAAAGCAACATCCTCATCAACTGGGAACTCATTTTCGCGCCCCGCCGCATTCAGGAATATGTCGTCGTGCACGAGCTTGCCCATATTCGAGAGCGATCGCACGGGGAGCGGTTCTGGCGCCTCTTGGGGGGGATGATGCCGGGATACGAAGCGGCGCGGGACTGGCTGTCACAGAATGAGAGCAGCCTCAGCTCCGAATTCCTCGACCTCGGCCACCCAATCTCGGCTCGAAAACGGCGAAAGTGATCCGTCGTTCAAAAAGGTTCCAACGGAACCCAGCACCAATTCTGCCTATGACAGGAATTTCGCAGAAAAGAGCTATTCCGCGCTCTGCTTCTGTTAGTCTCGAGCGATTACAGCATATTTTGTCAACAATACGCAACCAACGTGACCACTTCGATCAGATCAGGTCGCCGGGAAAGCGAGTATCGTCCTGCCAATTCCCATGCGTGAAGTCGCCGGCATATGGATGCCAGGGGGGAACGACCTCCCAACCCGCGATACCTGATCGAGCAAGGCCAACGAAGCCGAGCGCCTGATCTGTGCGTAGCCGCATCCGGCGATCCCGCATGGTTGGCGGCGTAATACCCTGCTCGGCACGCCACAGCTGATCTTGGGGGCGTCCGTGAAGTTCCTTCCATGTGTCGAAGATAAGGTCGGCCTCTTCCCATGACGTGGCAAATATCAGGGTGCGGGCATCCTCTCGGCTTGTCACGAATTCATGGCAGAGAACTGGCGGCAGCGATCGGTAGTAAGCGCCAGGATCATCGAAATCCGGGGGCACGACGATCCACCCCTGATCCCGCACCCAATACGCGATCCCTTCGTGCCGAGCGCGGGGAGCGAGGGTATGTGCCCCGAGTTCCCAGTCTGTGTTGTCGGCGTTGATCGTAAGCTGGCGGGGGTCGCGATGAAAGCGGTGCTGGAACCAGTCAATGGCAAGCCGACGACCCCTGATTTCTGCTTCAGCTATGACTGTCAGGTATCCTGTGATTTCGGGGAATCGAGCGGAAAAAATCTTCATACCGGGGTCTCTCTCGTTGGTGTTGTAGAGACCTTGTGAAGCAGCCAGTCGTTGGAAGCGGGTGGGAAATGCATCTCCAAAAAAGTAAGCAAGCCGATGCGGAGCATCGGCGTAGCCGGTAGGCGGAGCGTAGCGAAGCCTACCATGGACCTGCTGCTGACTGTGAGGTGATCCCATAGGATTGTCCGCCTCGCTCCTGGCGGAGCTCGGTGGACGGCGTCGGCGAAGGCTTCGCCTTCACCTTGCGTTTTTTGCCTCGCTGACGCTCGGCGTAGGAACTGTGTTACCGCTAATGTCCTTTATTTCTATATTAGTGACGACACGATTTGAACGGGGTGGAAAGTGTCGGATTTCCGTCAACTCAGCGTCCGCTTTATGCACTGTTACCCCGTTCAAAATCTCACCGCCTGAACGGGGTGCGCGAGCCAGTTCAGTATGAGGAGGGCCAGACTGGTGCCTCCACCGGCTCAGTTTCCAATCTGGCGATTCTCCGCAAGGCTTCGTTAATTCTTGATCGCAACGATCGATCAGGCAGGTCATACGTATTTCCTGCCTCGACCATTGCCCGAAGGATGTCGCCGCCCGTCACCTCTCCCCGCCGACGCAGCTCGATCAGCCGGTGGGTCAACCATACATCGCATGTGAGGTGAATTGTTCGTCCCGGCAAGTTGCGCAGCCAAACGGGTGCTCCCGGCGCTAACGCCGCCGCAGCCAAGGTCGCCATACGCTCCTCACACGCAGCCTCAGCAGCCCGAATTTCTTCGACGCTCACTGGCAATTTTCTCTGTTGGCGCTGCCGCTGCCGCCGATCTTGCCGAGTCTGCTTCGCCTTTTCTGCTTTCATTCGGGGCAGTGCTTCATCATTCGACGAGGTCCATGCGCGCGATGTGCACGCTGCCGCGAAAGCCACAAAGGTCGGATGCTTGTAGCGTGCTTTCCCGGTGAGGGGCTGAGTAGCGCTTTCCCATATTCCGTGAAGCTGGTGCAACTCGGGATCGCCCATCACGCGGCCGTAGGCGGTGGTTCCGCACGCGGCGCGCGATTTACACCCCGCACATCCCCGCGGCTGTTCAACAATCTCGCCCCTCGCATTCACGCGCTTGCTAGGCGTGTCGAACACACCCGCGAAATACTTTACAGGATCGGCGAAGCATGGCAGCCCAGCGATGATGGGCATGCTTATGATGTTGCCATCGCCATCGGTCTTCACGTCCGAAGGGCGGACGAAGACACGGCGACTGCGATTGAACCGTTTAGTCATGATATGTTTTTTTGAGGGTCACCTTTTCCTGGTGCCATCGGAAATATTGCATGTAACTCATGCTGCGTCTCCGGTGCCCGCTGAGGCGACGTCGTTGGCGATCAGCGCCATCTCGATTCCATCGAAATCGTCCTGTGTCGTGCCATTTGGCCTGAGTCTCCTGATCGCATTGACCGTGGGAACTTCGCTCACTGACAGCCAGCGTTCTCGGGGTCGTGCATCCCGCGCCACTTCCCGGATGATGGTGACCTGGTCGTCGCTGAGCTCGGCGACTGGACGAGAGAGCACCCAGTCTAATTGTCGATCCTGCTTTCCGTTCGATTGAAGCTCAGAGCCAGCGACGATGGCCATCGCCTCCGGGTGGCGTTGATTCAGGACGGCCATAACGAAGGTCCGTGGCTCCATATTCAAGTGATTGGCTAAATCGTGGGCGCGATCGATGGGAATTGGGGCTCTGCCAACGGCCATGTGACTCAGAGTCGCTTTTGATATGCCGATAGCGCTGGCAACCTCTGTCAAGTTTTTGCCAGACTTTTCCTTGGTGAGCGCGAGCGCTCGATCGAGCATCTTGGTGGCCTGGTCTTCTGCAAAAGGGTGTATCGACGGCGCGGGCATTGGTTGTCCTTCGAGGTAACAGTTGATAAACTGTGTGGTATATGGTAGAAAGCAGAAAGTCAACGCAACCACCAGGAGAATTTGTGAATCTATCGTCCGATCTGATCGCCGGTGCTGAGGCCGCCGCTGAGTTCACCGGCCTCACAGCGCGCGCAATCTATCACCTCGTCGATCGTGGGCAGTTGCCTGTCGCTCGGCTGGGTCGCCGCCTCTACTTTCGGAAATCCGAGCTGGCTCAGGTGTTCTCCTCCAGCCAATCGCGGGCTGCGTGATCGCGCATGGCGATTCGAAAGCGTGAATGGACGGCTCGCGACGGCGAGCATCGATCGGCTTGGCAGGTCGATTATGTCGATCAGATGGGTAAGCGGCGGTCGAAGCAGTTCGCCAGGAAGAAGGATGCCGAATCGTTCCTGCTTCGAGCGCAGACGGAAGTCCGGCTCGGGACCCATACTGTCAGCCGAGAGAGCGTGACCGTCGATCAAGCGGCCAGGAATTGGTTAGCCGATCGTGGTCGAGCCAATCTCGAGCCCACCACGTTGGCGGCCTATGAGCAGCATGTCAGGCTCCACATTATTCCCCTCTGCGGCGGCGTGAGGCTCTCTGAATTGACGGCCCCGCGGGTCGAGGGCTTTCTCGATATATGGAATGGGAAGCTGTCGCCTGCGATGGCCAAGCGCGTGCTGCGGTCGTTCAGGGCTATTTTGTCGACAGCTATGCGTCAGGGTCACGTCGGGCATAATGTCGCGATTGCCGTCCGCTCGGCACGCAGGCGTAGAAAGCCATCGATCACCATACCGTCGAAGTCCGCGCTCCGCGCAATCTTGGAGGCGGCGAGCGATAACGGTCACCCTGCGACAAGCGCCCTGATGACGCTCCTAATCTTCAGCGGCCTGCGAATATCGGAAGCACGTGGCTTGTCGTGGTCCCACGTCGATCTCCAGAAGCGGACGGTCAGCGTCGTGCGGCGAGCAAACAACGCTGGTGTGCTGGGACCGCCAAAATCTGATGCGGGCACCCGCACGATTCCGTTGCCGCCGAAATGTATCGCCGCGATGCGCGAGTGGAAGCTCCAATGTGCACCAACCGAGCTCAACTTGGTGTTTCCGTCGCCTCGGGGAAGTGTCATGACCTATGGCTACATGGTCCAGCGGATGCTGATCCCGGCACTGAGCGGTGCTAGCGAGGTCGATGTGCGCGTTGAGGATGGCAAGCAGATAGTCACCCCGCGGCACTCCTTCCATGCCTTCCGTCATGCCGCTGCGTCGCTGTGGATCGAGCAGAAGCTTTCGGCAAAGCGCGTCCAGACATTGATGGGACATTCGTCGATATCGATGACCTTCGATGTCTATGGTCACCTCTTCGAGCAGCAACAAAGCGACCAAGAGGTCGCCGCCTCGATGGAGACCCAAATATTCTCCGACGCAACATAGACGCAACACGGGGCTGAAATTGCTTGATTATCTGCGGTAAGACTACGGATTCTGATTCCGTCTATTGAGGTTCGAATCCTCACGGGGCATCCATTTCCCACGCGCTATCTGCCGCCGTGGCCTCTCGCGGTCCGTCCCGATCCGCCGCCTCCCAAAAAAAGACCATAGCCCTGCATCCGCGGGACGTTGCCGCGCCGTCTAGGTCCTGACTGGCGGTTTGCGCCGGTCCGGGCGGCGATTCCGCGCGGTGGTCGACCTGGCTCCCCGGTTCAGGTCATCCCGCCTTGCCGGGGATCGCCGCCTGTGGTTTTGACCATGCCGAAACGGCGTGAAGGAGAGATTGCCGATGAACCTGCTGATGATCGCGGCCGCTGCCGCAGCCGCGCCGTCCGCGGCCGCCACCCCGCCGCCGCCCGTCGTGACGATCCCGGTGACGGGCGACCAAATGGTCAGCGCAGAGGACATCGCTGCCTATATCAGCCCCCGCGATGTCGCGGCCTATATGCCCGCGCCGCCGCCGACGACCGAACTGGTGGCGATCAGCGACAGTTTTTTCAGCTGGCTTGAAAATATCACGGTGGTCGCGCTGTTCATCGTCGGCTTTTTCCTGCTGGCCCGCCTGCTCCACGCCTGGATGCTTCACCGTTCGATCCGCCGCGCGCTCGAAGCGAAGTCGGATGCGGTGAACCCGCTGATCGACAAGCTGAACAAGCCCTATGAACATATCGGTCCGCAGGGTGCCGCCGAGCCGTCGATCGGCGACGACCGCAATGCGCTGGTGCTGCTCGCGATCGGCCTCGCGATGGCAGGGTTCGGGCTGATCCAGGGGCATGAAGAGCTGACCCGCATCTCGGCCGGCGCCGCGCTCTTTCCCGCCTTTGTCGGCATCGCGCTGCTCGTCCGCCGCCGCCTCGCGCGCGCCGCGGCGCTCGAGGAGCGCACCGCTGCGTGATGAGGCAAGCGCCGATGAAGATTGGGCCTTGGGCCAGCGTGTCGCCGGGGGGGACCGCGCCGCATTCCAGCTCCTCGTGCTGCGGCACGAAGGGCGGTTGCGCGCTTTCCTGTCCCGCGCCGCCGGGTGCGACGCCGACGATCTGGCGCAGGAAGCTTTTGTTCGCGCATGGCAACGCGCGGGCGACTATCGGGGGCAAGGAAGTTACGCGGCGTGGATCATGGGAATCGGCTGGCGCCTGTTCCTCGACCAGCGACGCACCGCGCGCCGCCGCGAAGCCCTTGCGGCGGGTGAGGAGATATCGACCATCAGCGACCCGCGTCCGGCAAGCGATGCCGCGATCGACGCCGACCGGCTGCTCGGGGCCCTGTCCCCGCAGGAGCGCGCCGCGCTTACCCTCTGCTTCGGCCATGGCTGGTCGCATAGCGAAGCGGCCGAGATCATGGGGGTGCCGCTTGGCACGGTCAAATCGCTGGTCTTGCGCGGCCGGGCAAAGGCGCAGAAGATGATCGGCGAAGGAGCGGACGCATGACCACCGACGACCGCGAAACCGACGCGCTGCTTGCGACGATGCTGGCCCCGCCAGAACGCGCGGGCGACCGCGGCTTTGCCCGCGGGGTCGAGCGCGCGATCGACGCGCGGGCCGCCTATGCCCGCGCGCGGTCGCGCTTCTGGCGCAGTTTCGCGTTCGAGGCGCTGGCAGTCGGCGCGCTGCTGGCCGGGCTGTGGCTCTTGTCGTCGGCGCCGCTGCTCGCGCCGCTGGCCGGGGCGGCGCATTGGGGCCTTGCGCCCCCGCTGCTGCTCATCCTGTTATTGTGGTTCGGCACGCAGCGCTGGCGCCAGACTTAGGGTCAGGACGCTGGCGCATCCGCGCGCCCACCCTTAAGCGACGGGCGTGTCGTCCCCATCGATGCCCTGATATTTGAGCTGTAGATAACGCTCGCGCGTCGCAAGCTTGTCGAGCTCGCCCGCGGCCAAGCTGCGCGCCGCATTGCCGATCTCGCTTTCGAGCATTTTGAGCCCCCCGACGAGCGTCTCGTCCGGCGTGCGCCCGGCGTGCGCTTCGGTGCGCAGTCCTGCCGGGATACGCTGATAACCCGCCACGAGTTCGGGCAGGTCTTCGCCGACCAGCTTGCGGATATTCGCCGCCGCCGGGCTGGATGCGTCAAGCGTCTGAAGCTGGGGTGCGAGCAGGTCGAGCTGGACCCCGATGCCGTCGACGAGCTGGCGCGCGGGCGCGGGAAGTGCCGGACGCTGCGCCTCGAGCCAGATTTCGGTGCGGCCCGCGAGCTGCTTCAGGTCCGCCTTCGGCAAATCGGCCTGGCGCGGTTCGGGAAAGGGGGTGCGGCCGAACAGCACCGCCACGCCGATCAGCACCACGAACAGCGCGAGCAGGCCGGTAAAGCCGAGCGGTTGGATGAGCGCGCCGAACACCGCCGCGCCGATCAGCACGATCCCGCCCGCGATCAGCACGCGGCCGAGCTTCTTGTAGAGATGCTGGCGGCGCAGCGCGACGCTCTTGGTCCCGATCGGACGGCGGCGTTCGCGCGACCGTTCGATCGCCGAAGCCGCCGAGAGCCGGACCTTGTCGACTTCGCTCATGCTCATCCTTTAGCCTTCGAGTGCGGCGAGCGGGCTGGCGGCGCCGCTGACGCTGGACTGCGCCTGGGTCGCGCCTTCGGCGCGGGCGATATAGCCCTTCGACTTGACGACTTCGCCTTCGAGCGTGGTGACGGTCGCCTTCATCGTATCGAGCGCCTTCAGCTTGAACGTGTCGATCGCGTCCATCGTGTCATAGATGTTCTGGAACGCGCGCTGGAGCGTTTCGACGGGGATCGTGCTCGACGCCGCCTGTTCGTGGATGCGCGCGGTATTGTCTTTCAGCATCTGCGACGTGCCGTCGATGATGTTCGCGGTCGTCGTGTTGAGCGCGGTGATCTGTTCGAGCACCAGTTTCTGGTTCGTCATCGCCTGCGCGACGGTGATCGCGGTCTTCAATGCGCCGACGGTGGTGGTCGAGGCACGTTCGACGCCCTTCACCAGTTCGACATTATTCTTTTTGACCAGGTCGAGCGCCAGATAGCCCTGCACCGTCACCGCCATCTGCGTCAGCAGATCCTGCGTGCGCTGGCGGGCATAAAAGAGTGCGTTTTCGCGGATCACCTTGGCCTTGGCCGGGTTGCTGCTGTCGAGTTCGGCCGCCTTTTCCTCGAGCCGCCGGTCGAGCGTGCCAGCGACGTGGATCATCTGTTCCAGCTTGCCCATCGCTTCCCACAGCTTGCGGCGTTCGACGTCGATCGCGGCATTGTCCATCAGCAGTTCGTCCTTGCCGTTCGACAAGGCGGTCAGGATGCCGCCGATATGCGTTTGTGCGCTGCGATACTGGGCGAAATAATTGTTGATCTTGCTGCCAAAGATCTTGTCGAAAAAGCCGCGCTTGCTCAGCAGCTTGCCATTCGCAGACGGGTCGAGCTTCTCGACCGTGGTGCGCAATTCGATCAGGCTCTGGCCGATGTTGGTGTCGCGGTCCATCGCCTTGATCGGGCGGTCGAGGAAGCGATTCGACTGGTTCGCCGCGTCGAGCATTTCCTTGCGGCCCATATTGGTGATCTGGTCGATCCGCTTGCCGAATTCGGGCGAATTTTCATCCTGCGCGATCAGGTCGTCGATGAAGCCGTCGACGCGCTCTTCGAGTTTCGATTTCTGGTCGGACGACAGCGGGACCAGCCCGGCCGCCTTTTCGGGCGTCATCGGGGGCAGCGGCTCGGGCGGGGTCAGTTTCAGTTCTTCGGTCGCGGTCGCCGTTGCAGTCAGTTCGCTCATTCGTCTTCCTTCCAGCCCCAAGTTACGATCCCAGGCCGCTTGCCTATATGGCATGCGGGCCTGTGTTATTCAAGCACTACACCTCCTGGCGTCTCGCACCGGCCGGCTTTTTGTTCAAACCCGGCGCGATCCACGCGGACAGGATCAGTTGCGCCATATGATAGACGAGGATCGGGACGAGCACCATGCCGGCGATGGCAGGCGGGAAAAGCGTTGCGGCAAGCGGCGCGCCGACCGCGATGCTTTTTTGCGCACCCGAAAACAGCAGCGTAATGCGATCGGGCCGCGCCAGGTTCAATAGCCCGCCCAGAGCCCAGGCACCCCCAAAGGACAGCGCGAGCAGCACGGCGACGGCCACGAGCACCAGCGCGATCTCGCGGCCGTCGAGCAGGCCCCAGATTCCGGCAACGACCGCCGCCGAAAAGGCGACATAGACGGCAATGGCAATCGCGGTGCGGTCCATGACGGTCGCCAGGCCACGGTGCGCCAGCACCCACGGCCGCAGCCAGCGCTGGACGACTTGCCCCACGACGAAGGGCAGGAGCAGGATCGAGACGATGCGCAGTACCGCTTCCCCGTGAATTTCGCCCGCGCTGCCCGCGAGCAATGCAAAGAGCAGGGGCGACAGCGCAACCCCGGACAGGTTGAGCAGCGCCGCGGCGACGACGCTGGCGGCGACATTGCCGCCAGCGAGGCTGCTGGCCGCGGTGGCCGACTGGACGGTCGAGGGCAGGATGCCGAGGAACAGGAAACCGAGCGCCAGCGTCGCGGGAAGCAGCGGCGCCATCGCTGCCTGCGCCGCCAGGCCGAGCAGGGCCATGGCCCCGAAACAGAAGGCGAGCGCGCTGCCTTGCAATTTCCAGTTGCGAATGCCGTGCAGCACTTCGTCGCGCGGCAAGCGGACGCCGTTCAGGAAGAAAAGCAGGACGATCGCCGCGGTCGACAGGCCCTGCGCGATCGGCACCGCGTCGCCGCGCACCGGCAGCACGCTTGCGAACAGGATCGTCGCGAGCAGGACGGGGACGAAGCGGTCGGGAAAGATGCGGGCGAGCATTGGCATGAGCGATGACGGGGTGACGCGCACTTGGCAAGTCACCTGTGACCTCGCTCCTGTCGTCCGCATCGAGCGACGTCGCGATGGTGCAAGGGCGCGCGCTTGCAGTCGGCAACTTTCGGTGGGCCACGCAACCTGGCTCGACACGGACGGGAATGACGATAAGCAGGCGGCATGGCTGCCATCCTGATCCTCGCCGCATTACCCGAAGAAGCCGGCGCGCTTTTCCCCGACACCGGCCTGTCCGACGACGGCCCCTTTGCGGTCCGCCGCCTTGCCATTCGCCACCACAGCCTCGCCATCGCGACATGCGGGCTTGGCAAGGTCAACGCGGCGCTTTGCGCGGGCGCGCTCGCGGCCGATGCCGACCTGATGCTGATGACCGGCACGTGCGGTTCGCTCGGGGCGGCGCCGGGCGCCTGGTGGATCGCCGAGGCATTGCAACATGATTATGGCGCCCGCCTGCCAGGCCGCTTTCATCGCTATCGCGCTGGCGATTGGCCGATGGGACCGGCGGGCGCGGCGCATTTCGCCGCGATGCCCGACCCCGGCCTCGGTTTGCCCCACGCGCGCATCGCCAGCGGTGACGCTTTTGTCGCCTGTCCCGATGCGGCCGCGGACCTCGCGGCACTCGGCGCGGCGCTGGTCGACATGGAGGTCGCCGCGGTCGCGCAGGTCGCGGCGCGCCTGGGCAAACCCTGGGCGGCGATCAAGGCGGTCACCGACGATGCCAATGGCGACAGTGCGGGCGATTTCCACGCCAACCTCGTCCGCGCGGCGCGGGTCGCGGGGCGGGAGGTCGAGCGGCTGGTTGCCCTGATCTGAACCGATCCGTGCGGTGCACCCATGCGCCGCCGAAACGATGATCGCGCGCTTCCGGAGCAATCGCTGCGATAAAGCGCGGTGGCGGCAATCATGTTGCGCCGCAGCACCACTTCTGTTAGGGGCGCGGCGTTTCGCGGCGCTCCGGGCGCTGCCCCCTCCCATCAAGGCCCGTTTCCGCATGTCTCTGCGCAATATTGCCATTATCGCCCACGTCGATCATGGAAAAACCACCCTCGTCGACCAGCTGTTCCGCCAGTCGGGCACCTTCCGCGACAACCAGCGTGTCGAAGAACGCGCGATGGATTCGAACGATCTGGAAAAGGAACGCGGGATCACGATCCTGGCGAAATGCACCAGCGTCGAATGGGGTGAAGGCGCCGACCTGACGCGGATCAACATCGTCGACACGCCGGGCCACGCCGACTTCGGCGGCGAGGTGGAACGCATCCTGAGCATGGTCGACGGCGTCATCCTGCTCGTCGATGCCGCCGAAGGCCCGATGCCGCAGACCAAGTTCGTGACGGGCAAGGCGCTGGCTCTGGGCCTGAAGCCGATCGTCGTCGTCAACAAGATCGACCGCAGCGACGCGCGCGCGGCCGAAGTGCTCGACGAAGTGTTCGAGCTGTTCCTGACGCTCGAAGCCAATGACGAACAGCTCGACTTCCCGATCCTTTACGCTTCGGGCCGCGGCGGCTTTGCCTCTGACAATCCCGACGCGCGCGAAGGCACGCTGGAGCCGCTGTTCAAGACGATCGTCAGCCATGTTCCCGAACCGGGCCTGCCCGAAGACGGTCCCTTCACCTTCCTTGCGACGCTGCTCGACCGCGACAATTTCATCGGCCGCATCCTGACCGGCCGCGTCCAGTCGGGGACGATCAAGGTCAACCAGCCGATCCACGCGCTCGACATGGACGGCAAGGTGATCGAGACCGGCCGCGCGTCGAAGCTGCTCGCCTTCCGCGGGCTCGAGCGCGTTCCCGTCGACGAAGCGCGCGCGGGCGACATCGTCGCGATCGCGGGCCTTGCGCAGGCGACCGTCGCGAACACCATCGCCGACACCAGCGTCAGCGAACCGATCGCCGCGCAGCCGATCGACCCGCCGACGCTGTCGATGCGTTTTGCCGTGAACGATTCGCCGATGGCGGGGCGCGAGGGCAGCAAGGTGACGAGCCGCATGATCCGCGACCGCCTGTACCGCGAAGCCGAAACCAATGTCGCGATCCGCATCACCGAAAGCGCCGACAAGGACAGCTTTGAAGTCGCGGGCCGCGGCGAGCTCCAGCTCGGCGTGCTCATCGAAACGATGCGCCGCGAAGGCTTTGAGCTCGGCATCAGCCGCCCCAAGGTGCTGTATGGCGAGGACGAGGCCGGCAAGCGCACCGAACCCTATGAAACCGTCGTTATCGACGTCGATGACGAACATTCGGGCACGGTGGTCGAGAAGATGCAGGTTCGCAAAGCCGACCTCACCGACATGCGCCCGTCGGGCGGCGGCAAGACGCGCATCACCTTCAGCGGTCCGTCGCGCGGCCTGATCGGCTATCACGGCGAATTCCTGTCGGACACGCGCGGCACCGGCATCATGAACCGCCTGTTCGAGAAATATGGCCCATACAAGGGCGTGATCGAAGGCCGCAAGAATGGCGTCCTGATCTCGAACGGCAATGGCGAAGCCGTCGCTTATGCGCTTGGCCCGCTCGAAGAGCGCGGCATCCTTTTCGTTTCGCCCGGCGAGGCGCTCTATGAGGGCATGATCATCGGCGAAAATGCCAAGCCCGACGATCTGGAAGTCAACCCGATGAAGTCGAAGCAGCTCACGAACTTCCGTTCGACGGGCAAGGACGACGCGATCCGCCTGACCCCGCCGCGCCGCATGACGCTCGAACAGGCGATCGCCTATATCGACGACGACGAAATGGTCGAAGTCACGCCCAAAAACATCCGCATCCGCAAGGCGCTGCTCGATCCGCACGAGCGCAAGAAGGCGAGCCGCAAGAAGGAAGCGGCGTAACTTCGCTGACGAAAATGGATCGTGTTCCCCCGCCTTCGCGGGGGAACACGGAAATTTTAGGCACGCAGGGTGATCGGGAGAACGAGCCGTGGCCCGCCTGATCCTGTTCAACAAGCCCTGGGGCGTGCTGTCGCAATTCACCGACCGCGGCACGGACACCGCGCGCGCGACGCTGTCCGACTATATCGACGTGCCCGGTGTCTATCCCGCGGGGCGGCTCGATCGTGATAGCGAGGGCCTGCTGGTCCTGACCGACGATGGCGCGTTGCAGGCGCGCATATCGTCGCCGAAGCACAAGACGCCCAAAACCTATCTGGCGCAGGTCGAGGGCGAGCCCGACGCGGCCGCGCTCGAAGCGCTGCGCCGCGGGGTCACGCTCAACGACGGCCCGACGCGCCCCGCGACCGTCCGCCGCATCGATCCGCCGATGCTGTGGGACCGCGACCCGCCGGTGCGATACCGCAAGAGCGTGCCCGACGCCTGGATCGAACTGACGATCACCGAAGGCCGCAACCGCCAGGTTCGCCGCATGACCGCCGCGGTCGGCCATCCGACGCTGCGGCTGGTTCGCTGGCGGATCGGGGAATGGGAGATCGGGGATTTGGGATTGGGGGCGTGGCGGACGGCCTGAAGGCCGCCCGCCGGAGGGGTCACTTGGTCGTGTAGCCGCCATTCACCAGGATCGTCTGGCCGGTCATCCACCAACCTTCGGACACCAGCATCCGAATCCACGGCACGATGTCCTCGATATGGGTCAAACCCGAAGGGGTGAAGGGCGAAAGCGCCGCAGCCGATTTGTGATAGGCGACGGCCTCTTCGCCCTCGGCGGGGTAGAAAAAGGGCGTGTCCATCGGGCCGGGGCCGATCGCGGTCACCGAAATGCCCCGCGCGCCAAACTCCTTCGAGGCGGCGCGGGTGAAATGTTCGACCGGCGCCTTGGTGCCCGCATAGGCGGCATAAAAGGGCGTGTAGGCGCCCAGCAGCGACGTCACCAGCGTGCAGATCTTGCCATTGTCGTTGAGGTGCTTGCCTGCCTCTTTCAGGAAGAAGAAGGCGGTCTTGCTGTTGACCGCGGTCATTTCGTCATATTCGGTTTCGCTGATTTCGGTGAATGGCTTTTTCAGCACCTTGCCCACCGTGTTGATCGCGATGTCGGGGCGCCCGACCGCGGCGATCGTGTCGGCGAACAGCTTTTCCACCGCGGCGGCGCTGGTGAGGTCGGCCTGGAAGGCGATCGCCTCTGCGCCCGCAGCGCGGATCGCCGCGAGCGTTTCGTCGGTCTCCGCCTTTGCGGCGGCGCTGTTATAGTGGACCGCGACCGCCTTGGCGCCTTGCGCGGCGAGATCGCGGGCGACGAGGCCGCCGAGGTTTTTGCCGCCACCGGCGATGAGGACTGTCTTACCCTTGATGCTGTGATCCGTCATAGCTGGTCTCCTTTTCTGACGGGAAGCAACGCCGCCGCGGCTGCGGGGCGCTATCGGGCTGACAATAAAGCCTTTCGGCTTGCCCGCCTTCCAATTCCGGCGCAGATTCCGATTCCGGCGCGATGAGTCGGGAGTTTGGTGGGGGAACTCGCGAGGTGTGTTTTTGACCGAGCAAGCGGTACAGGTCTGGGACAGCATACGGCCGCTGCGGCAGCGAGATCTGGTCGCGCGGCATGAAGTGCGGATCGGGTCGCTCGGCATCGTTGCCGCCACCGAAAAGATCGACCAGCCGACCGACTGGGCGTTCGAGGAATCGCATCATACGATTGTCGTCCATCTGGGCGGACGGGTCGACCGAATGGACTGCGAATTTTCGGTGGGGCCATCGGGTCATGTGCTGCCATCGCGCGGCGATATCTGGATGATCCCGGCGGCGTGCCGCTATGCCGCGCTGGCGCAGGGCGACCGGGCTGAATTTGTCGAGTTTCGGGTGCCGACATCGTTGCTCGCCGACGCGCCGATCGCGGCGCGGGTGCAACATCGCGATGATTTCATTCTGGGCGCGGCGTCGCGATTGACGGAGCTGGTGTCGACGCGGGGCGGCGATCTGGCCGCGATGGCAAGTCATGGCATCGTCCATGCGCTGCAACTCCACCTGCTCGAACGTTATGGCGCCCGCCTGCCCGCGAAGGGGCGGCGCGATCTGTCGGCATCGGACCGGACGCGGGTGGCCGAAGCGATCCGCAGCCAGCTCGACGCACGGCATAGCCTTGCGGGCCTTGCCGCGCTCGTCGGCATGGACGCGCGGCGCTTCTCCACCGCTTTTCGCCAGGCGTTCGGCTTGTCGCCCTGGCAGTTCGTGCTGCGCGCGCGGCTCGACGAGGCGGCACGACAGCTTCGCGATACGCAAGAGTCGGTGACCGAGATTGCGCTGGCGGTCGGATTTGCGACGCCGAGCCATTTTGCGACCGCTTTCGTCAGCCGGTTTGGCGTGCCGCCGTCGCAATATCGCGGCGCGCTGCGATAGGCGTCGGGCAGCATTTGCGCGGGGGCGCGACTTCGCGGCCCCTCGCCTCGCATGACAAGGGGCCCTCCCCATCGCGGCGCGACGGGGAGGAGCCGCGGGTCAGAATTCGACCGACGCCGATGCCTTGAAGGTGCGCGGGCCGCCCTGGACGAGGCGTGAGCCAAAGGCGCTGAAGGCGTTATAGGCGGTGGCCCAATAAGCTTTGTCCGCGACATTATCGACGTTGAAGCGCAAGGTCAGCGGGGTGTCGCCGACGCGCGCGACATAGCGTGCGCCGAGGTCGAAGCGCGTCCAGCTGTCGAGTTCGAGCGTGTTCGCCTGGTCCACCGCCTGCTTGCCCGTGTGGACCACGCGGCCGACCAGCGTCAGCGCGGGCAGGAACGGCAGGTCCCATTCGACGTTCGCGTTCGCCAGTATTTCGGGAACGCCGATGGCGTCATTGCCTTCGTTGATGCCGCCCTCGGTCCGGCGCAGCGTGGCGTCGTTGAAGGTCAGGCCCGAAATGATCCGCAGGCCCTGGACCGGCTCGCCGTCGAGCGTGATTTCGATACCCTTGTTCCGCTGCACGCCATAATTGCCGTAAACCAGCGTGACGGGATCGACGAAGCTGTTGGGCTTGTCGATGCGGAACAGCGCGACGCCCGCGTTGAACGCGCCGAAGTTGAGTTTGCCGCCCACTTCATATTGCGTCGATTTGACCGGCGGCAGCACTGCGCCGCCGTTGATTACCGGAATGTCGTTGCCGCTGCCGTCGTCGATCACCACCGGCGCGGTCGATCCGGCGACCAGCCCCTCGATCCGGTTGGCATAGAGCGACAGGCCGTTCGTCGGCTTGACGACAAGGCCGAGGACCGGGGTTGCCGCCGATTCCTTGTAACCGCCGGTGCGGGCGCCGCCGAAATAGGAGTAAGCGGTCGTCTTGATCTCTTGCAGTCGCAGGCCGCCGGTGATGAGGATGCGGTCGTTCCACAGCCCCAGCGTATTTGATGCGAAGACGCTCGACACGCGGTTGCGGCTGATCGGGAATACATTGTCCAGATCGCCGCCGACGAACCCGCCGGGCGTCGGCGCCGGGGCGATCACCGGGTCGTAAAGATTGGTGGCATAGCTGGTCGCCGAAAAATCATAGGCGTTGCGGTTGAGCTGCCAGCTGACCGCGGCGCCGGCGTTGATCTCGTGGCTGATCCCGCCGCCGTTCAGTTTGATGCGAATGCCCGCAGTCGCCGATTCATTATTATCCTCGCGCGGGACGTAGGAGCCGCTGCCGCTCGCGGCGCCGGTGACCGCATCGAGCACGGTGATGCTGGCGGTGGTCTGGTCCTCGCGCCCGTCGCGCGCGCCGACCTTGGCATACAGCATCGCGGCGTCGGATACGTCATATTCGATGCTGAAGGTGCCGAAGAAATCCTTGGTCAGGATCTGGCTCCACGGCTGCGAATAATTGGTGTCGGCATCCGGAACCGCAGGAATGACTGCGCCGATGCCGACCTGGCCGCGCCAGAATTTCTGGTTCAGCCGCTGGTAGTTGAGGTTCAGCGCGGTGCGCAGCGGTCCGTTGTTGTAATCGAGCGTCGCGCCGAGGACGTAGCTCGAGTGAAATTCATCGTCGATCGCAATGTCGCCCCGGCGCGCCGATCCGTTGATCCGCAGACCCCATTCGTCATTGGCGCCAAAGCGGCGCGCGACGTCGACTGCGCCAGAAATGTGCGAAGCGGAGGTATAGCCCAGCGTCGCGCGGACCATGTCGCGCTCGGCCTTTTTGGGCAGGATGTTGACGCTGCCGCCGATGCCGCTACCGCCCGGCGCCGCGCCGTTCAGAAAGGCGCTGGCGCCGTTGATGACCTGGACCGAGGAGACGAGTTCGGGGGCGACGATCTGGCGCGGGGTGATGCCATAAAGGCCGTCGAAGCCGACATCGTCGGAGGCAAGGTCGAAGCCGCGGATGACAAAGACTTCGCCGGCGATGCCAAAGCCCAGCGCGGTGCGGACCGTCGGATCATTTTCCAGCACCTCGCCAAGCGAATCGGGCTGCTGGTTCAGGATCAGCGCTTCGTTATAGCTGCGGATGTTGAACGGAATATCCTCGGCCGCCTTGGTGCCGAAGACGCCGACATTGCCGCCGCCCGTCACCTTGGTCTGGTTGTTGCGCTGCGCTGTGACGATGATGTCGTCGCTGTCGCCGCCCTCCTGCGCGATCGCGGGCATCGTGGCGGCGAGCGTCGCGGCGGCGGCGGAGAGGCCGAGCGCGATGCGGGCGTTGAACTTGGTCACTTTCATTCCCCTTGAAAGCGCGGCGGCGGCCGCGCAGCAAAATTCAGGTCCGGCGGGCGCGCATCGCCCAGCCGACGGCACAGACGGGTATCGCCAGCGCGACCCAGGCGGCGGCGTCGCGCAGCCCGTCGCCGGTCAGCGCAACGACCAGCCCGATGATGCTGGCGATCGCGAGCAGCAGCGGGACGGCGAAGATCGCGCGGAGACCCTGTTTCTTCATTCGGCGGGCGCCAGTTCGCCGCCGCTTTCGACCTCGCGCACCAGCGCGTCGGTGCCGTAGCGGCGCTTGCCGAGCCAGAGATAGAGGCCCGAGCCGAGCACGATCATCGTGAAGAGGGTGAGGATCGCCCAGAGCAGCTTGAGCGGCAGCCCGCCATAATCGCCAAAGTGCAGCGGCTGCGACAGCGCGAGCGCTTTGACATACCAGGGCATCGGGCGCGCGTCGGTGAAGTCGCCGGTCTTCGCATCGATCAGCGCCGAGGTGAGAAGGCGTTCGGTCAGCGGCGTGTCGCCCTGAAAAAACACCGCATAATGATGCTGGCTGCTGAATGCGCCGCCGGGAAAGGCGATGAACTGGGGGTTGTTGCCGGGAATTTCCCGCCGTGCCGCCGCCATCGCCTTGTCGATCGAGCCATAGTCCTGGGGCGCGACGGCGCCCTTGCCGGCATAGGCCCGGGTCATCTCTGCCAGTTCGGTCATCTGCCAATATTGGAAGATCGGGGTCGCGAGCGCGTTGATCACGCCGGTCGCGCCGACGACCGTCATCCATGCGAGCGCGACGATGCCGAGGAGGTTGTGATAGTCGAGCCATTTCACGCGGCGGCTGCGCGAGGTGCGCAGCGTACCGAATTCCAGCTTTTTCATGAAGGGCGCATAAAGCACGACCCCCGAGACGATCGCGATGACGAAGAACAGACCCATCAGCCCAAGGAACAACATGCCGGGCAGGCCAAGGAACATGTCGGTGTGCAGTTGCAGCAGGAAATGCATCACGCCGCTTTCATCGACGGTCGATGTGGCATCGCCCGTCGAACGGTCGAGGATCTGGATCGTCATATCCTCGGCGGGCGAATCGGGGCGCGGCGCGGTCGTGACCGTCATGGACGGCTGGTCGTTGTCGAACGCCATGAACACCGGAACCTCGCCGGGGCGCGCGGCGAGTGCCTTTGCCAGCATCGCGTCGAGCGGTTGGAGGCCGGGGGCCTCGCCCGACGATCCGACGCCGGGCATCCCGTAATTCGGCGCGTCCTCGGTCAGTTCGTCGATTTCATGGTGAAAGATCAGCGGCAGGCCGGTGACGCAAAGCATCAGCAGGAACAGGGTGCAGACGATGCTCGTCCATTTATGGATCAGGAACCATGTACGGATGGTCGCGCGTTGCATGGAAAAAGGCTGCCGCTATTGCGAGGAATAATCAATAGCGCCCTATGGCTTGGCTTTGCCCTTGGCAACCCGCTTTGCGGCGCCGACCCCATCATATGGGCCATCCATGCCATCAATCGGGCCAGCCGGCGGCCTTCCCGGCGCGCGCGCCGCGATGGCGCCGACCGCCATGCGATTCACTTCCCTTTCACACCGGGCAGCCTATAGTGGCCAATGAGGGACCGCTCGCACTGTTGGAGCAACTATGCCCTTGAGCAGCGAGATGCAGCGATTGCGCGCCGAACATGCGGCGCTGGTCACGCTGTCGCGGATCATCCTAGGCATGACCGACCTGCCCGGCCCTCCCGACGCAAACCAGCTCGCGGCCGCGCGCAGCCAGTTGCGCGACGCGCTGGTCCGGCACCTGAAATGTGAAGACTGGATATTATACCCACGCATGATGGCGACGGGCGATCCCGAACTGATGCGGATCACACGCGAGTTTGAAATCGAAATGGGCGGCCTGGCGGCGGATTTTGTCGCGTATGACGACAAATGGACGCGCGAGGCGATCATTGGCGACTGGCAGGGCTTTTGCGGCGAGACCAGAACCGTCTTCGGCTTGCTGGCGACGCGCGTCGAACGCGAAGAGCGCGAGCTGTATCCGCTTGCCGAAAAATTATATGCCTCCGCCGCGGCGGTGGGGCCGCCGATCAGGGCCGGATCGACAATTTCCAGCTGATCGCGACGCGCCAGTCCTGATCGAAACCAGGCACCGGCTGTTTCCACGCATCGGCGAGTTCGAGGCCGATTGTGGCATTGTCCGCATAGGCAAGGCGAATGCCACCGCCCCAGCTGCCGAGCCGGAAATCGGTGCGCGGCGTCGCGGCGCGGGCGCGCAGCGTCACCTCGGCATAATCGACGAAACCGTAAAGCTCGCTCTTGGCAAGCTTGCCGCCGCGTAGGGGCCGCAGCGCGAGTTCGCCGAAGGTCGCATAGCCGCGGTCGCCGTTGACCAGCCCGTCGGCGAAGGCGCGTCCGAACGTCGCGCCGCCGACACTGAACCGCTGCGCCGCGGGCAGGCGGTCGCGCGTCCAGCGGCCGGTTGCCGCGGCGCGAACCACGGCGACCTTGCCGATCGCCCGATTGGCTTCGATGCTGGCGTCGACATAGGCAAAGCCCGCTTCGCCGACTGCGGGATCGACGCGCGCGCCGGCAAAATCGAGACCCTTGGCACCGCCAAGCCGCGCGCCGACGACGGTGCGATCCTCGCTCACGCGAAAGGCGAGGCTGCCGCTCGCCGTCCAGCTTTTTTCGGCAGCAATAGTCGAGCCGAAGAGGGCGTTTTTCGAATCGAGATAATCGAGACGGAGCGCGGCGACGAGGTTGCGCCGCGTCGCGCGGATCAGCGGATGGGTGACGCCGATGCCCGCACTCCACGCCTCGCCGTCGATCGCCAGGCCGCGCGGGCGCGTCCGCAGCGCCGCGCCCGACACTTCGGCGCGGGTGCCGTCGGCGCCGATCGGGGTCGAATGGCTCGCCGCAAGATAGAGCAGCGACTTGACGTTGAGCGCCGCCGCGCCCGACAGCCGTGTTTCGTCGCCGCTGCGCAGCAGGCTGGAGCCGCGCGCGTTTGCCTCGACAATGCCGTCGTCGACGAACTGGCTGGTACGCGTCGTGAAGCCGAGCCCGATCGTCGGCTCTTTCGCATCGATCGCGAGGTCGAGCGCGACCGCACCTTGCGCGCCGCCGAGCGCCAGCGACGGGGAGACGGTGACGCCGGGAATGTCGGCGATATTGCCGAGCGCGCGTTCAAAGTGGGCGCGGGCGAGCGGGCGGCGGTCGGGGAGGCGGGCCGCCATCCGGGCGACGAGCGACGCGGGGCCGCTGTCGCTCTCGCCGCTCAAGCCGACCGACCCGACATAGCCCTCGGCCGACGCGACGGTGACAATACCGCCCGACAGATCCTGTTCGGGAATGACGAGTGTGAAGAGCGCGACGCTCGATCGGTTATAGGCGCGCGTCATCGCCGCGGCGAGCCGCGCGAGATTGTCCGCCGACGCCGGCTTGCCGACAAAGCGTTGCGCCGCGCGGCCGACATTGGCGGGCACGCCCGCGCCGACGAAGCGGATTTCGCGGATGATGACATCGGGCCGCGCGCCGAGTTCGACCTTGCCGAGCGAGAGCGGCTTCGCCTCCGGGTCGGGCAGGGGGGCGCGGCTGCGGTCGGGGGCGAGGGGCGGGCGGCCATCGAGCGCCGTCGCCGCCGGTTGGGCCGCGAGCGCCGCGGCGGGGAGGAGCGAGGCTCCCGCCACCGCCGCGGCACAGGCGATGCGCAATGGGCGCATGGGGAGCGGCCTCAGTTGCCGCGCTTCGGCTTCACGCCGCCGAGGACGCCCCCGACGGTGCCGGTCACCCCCGTGACGAGGCCGGTCACGGGATCGATCGCCGCGCCGCCGTCGGCCGTGCCGCCGGTGACCCCGCCGCCGACCTGCGCGAGGGCCCCGGTCGCCGTCGTGACGACGTTGCCGACGAGCGCAACCGGCGATCCGGCCGGGTTCCCGCTCGTCAGCCCGCCTGCTGTCCCGCCGAGCAGATTGCCGCCGGTGCCGGGTTGGAGCGTGACGAGCTGGCCCCCCGATCCGACGCCGACGGTCAGCAGGCTGCCATTCTGCTGGCCGGGCGACAGGATGCTGGCACCGATCAGCGGCGAAGCGCCCGCGCTGCCGAGCGCCGTCGCCTTGCCGATCGTCGCGGTGACGAGTTGGCCGGGCGCGGCAGTGAGGCCGTCGACCAGATATTGCTGGCCGCTGCCCGTCTGGACCAGCGCGACACCGGTGCTTTTGACTACCCCGACGACGGTGCCGACCAGATTGGCGTTCCCCGGCACCTTGCCGTCAACGGCGCTGGCGAGCAGCAATCCCTTGTCAGCGATGACATTGACGAGGCCGCCCGTTTTCACGAGCACGCCGCCGATCACCGGATTGACGCTGGCGGGGTCGCCGGTGTTGGCGAGCAGCCCGGTGCCTGCGACGCCGCCGGGACCGACGAGGCCGCCGACCGCCAGCGCACCGGCGTCGCCGAGGGCGAGGCCGCTGCCCGCGGGCCCGGCCGGTCCCGCGGGTCCGGCCGGACCCTGCGCGCCTGCCGGGCCGACGGCGCCGGTCGCGCCGCCGCTGCCAACACTGCCGACGCGGTAACTGCCCGACGATTCACATGCTGCGAGCGCGAAGCAGGCAGGTATCAGGATGAGGTGGGCTGGACGAAATTCAAGACAAGACAAAGGCATGATAAATCCCCTTCGTGCATGATCTGGTCCCTATGCCCGTTATTCGTGCGCGGCGAATAAGTTCCCTTTAATGTTGATAATGATTGAAATAAATTTGGATCATTAACCAGATTATTTTCAGAAAACTAAGTTTTCTAGGAAAAATATCGACTCTTTTTTAGTAATGGTTTATATTTCATTTAATTTTTGTTTACCGTTCGATTGCGGTGATTGTTTCGGATTGACGCAGTTTTTCGGCCGGGAGATCGGCGCGGCGCACGCCGCGCGTAAGGGGCGGGCCAATCGCGATGGGCCGGCAGGGCAAGCGCGGCGTCGGTGCGCGCGAGGGCGAGCGCATGGCGCGGGCGGGGCCGGATGCCGCCTTTTCATTGACGATGACGGCGTCGCCCCGCTAGGGCCGCGCCATCATTTCAGGCATTTTTGGGAATCAAGTTCATGACCGACACGCCGCCCGACCATATGTCGACCAACCCGCGTTCGCCCCATTTCGACATGGAGGTGCTCCAGCGCGGCATCGGCATCCGCTTCAAGGGCAAAGAGCGCACCGACGTCGAGGAATATTCGATCTCCGAAGGCTGGATTCGCGTCGCTGCGGGCAAATCCAAAGACCGTTTCGGCCAGCCGATGACGATCAAGCTGTCGGGCGAGGTCGAGGCCTGGTTCGAGGATGTCGCCGGCGAAAGCGACGGCCAAGGCGACAAGGCGACCGAGGAATAATCGGCGGGCGTCATGCCGCGCGCTTGGGCTGCCTTTGCAGGGGGCCAGGGTCGGCAATGACGCCGATGGGCGGCCGACGGGAGCGTGTTCGGGTGTTTACTGGCCGAGCGAGGCGGCGACGAATTCCAGGCCGTTGCCGGGTTTCCAGTCATTCTGCGCCCACACCGGCGCCTTGAAGCTCGGTGCCGGGTTGGGTGCGTCGGCGGCGCCGCCCGAATAGATGAAGCCCTGCACCGGATTGGCGCGGAGGCCAAGGTCGCCGATCGGCGCATACCAGACGCGGACCATGCTCCAGTCGCCGGCGGCGCTGACGTCGATGACGCGGACATTGCGTTCGATCTGGCCGCGGCGGCCATTGATCGGCGACCAATTGGCATGGTCGATCAGGATTTCCCGGTCGTCGACGATTTTCTTGACCACGGCGACATGGCCCATCGGCATTCCGCGCGTACCGGCAAAGGCCATCACCGCGCCCTTGCGGGGCTCGGCGCCGCGTTCGTAGGTGCCCGCCGCCTGCGACCACCAGGTCTTGGCATTGCCGCGGATTTCGACGCCCGATTCGGCGCGAGCAAAAGGAACACACTGGAGGTAACCCTGCGCCGCGGCCGGGGCGCTGGCGAGCAGGCCGGTGATCATCATCACAGACGCGGCGGCGGCTGCCAGATAGCGACGATAGAGCATGAAATGCGACCCCCGATGGCTTGTCTTCAAGCGTTGGAGCGTCTTTGCTATGCCTTGCGCGCTCTACCAACCGCATAGCGACGAGTTGCGCTCATGGTGCGGTGGATGGGGGAACCTTTTGTTAAGGCGTTCGATTCGCCGTGCGGGCCTGTCGTCTCGCCGTTAACCGGCGGCCCCCCTCAGCGCGGCAAGCGGTCGACCTGTCGCCGTCAGGCCGCGACCGTCGTCACATCGTCGGGGCGGCGGAACAGGGTCAGGACGTCGCTCGCCGGCATCGGGCGCCCGTAATAATAACCCTGGATATTGCTGCACCCAAAGCTGCGCAGCGTTTCGACTTCCAGTTCGGTTTCGGCGCCCTCGGCGGTCGTCGACATGCCAAGGCTGTCGGCGAGCGCCACCACGGCGCGGATGATCGCGATCGATTCGATGCTCCCCTTCGCCGCGCCGACCACAAAGCTGCGGTCGACCTTGATCGTCGAAAATTGCGTCTTGCGCAGATAGCCGAGCGACGAATAGCCGGTGCCGAAATCGTCGAGCGACAGGCGGATGCCGAGCCCGATCAGCTGGTCGAGCAATTGCGCCGCGCCGCCGCCGTCGCGCAGGAACACGCTTTCGGTGACTTCGATTTCCAGCCGTTGCGGCGACAGGCCGCTCTGCGCCAGTGCGGATACGACGACCGAGGCAAAGCTGGGGTCGGTGAGCTGGTCGGCGGAGACGTTGATAGCGACCTTCAGGTTCGACGGCCATTTCATCGCCTCGTGGCATGCGGTGCGCAACACCCATTCGCCGATCGGTGAGATCAGGCGCGCATCCTCGGCGAGCGGGATGAAGCGACCGGGCGACACATTGCCAAGCTTCTGGTTGTGCCAGCGGATCAGCGCCTCGAAACCGTTGAGCGTGCCGTCGGTCGCGGTGACCACCGGCTGGTAGTAAAGTTCAAATTCGCCGCGTTCGAGCGCGCCGCGCAATTCCTGCTCCATGACGCGCCGTTCTTCGGCCTGGGCGTGCAGCGAGGCGACATAGGCGGCAACGACATTGCCGCCCCGATCCTTCGATTTATAGAGCGCGAGGTCGGCATTGCGGGTCAGCGTTTCGACCGTCGCGCCGTCCTGTGGCCCGATGGCAAAACCGATGCTGGCGCCGACGAACAGTTGGTGATTGTCGACGACATAGGGACGGCTGATCGTCGTAATCAGCCGCTTGGCGAGTTCTTCGGCCGCGTCGGCCGACGGCACATTGTGAAGCACGACGGCAAATTCATCGCCGCCCAGGCGCCCGCACGTCATCCCGCGTTCCATCAGCCCCTTGAGCCGCGCCGCGACCTGCGCGAGCAATTTGTCACCGACCGGGTGTCCCAACGTGTCGTTGACCGCCTTGAACCGATCGAGGTCGATCATCAGCAGGGCGCAGCGTGTTTTGGCCTCGACCGCGTGGGTGAGCGCGCGGGCCAGATCCTCGTTCAGGCTGAGGCGGTTGGGCAGGCCGGTCAGATTGTCGAAGCGCGCCATCTTGGCGATCTGTTCGGCGGTCGCGCGCTGTTCGGTGACGTCGGACCCGACGCCGCGAAAGCCCAGGAACTTGCCCGATTCGTCGAGGCGCGGCGATGCCGACAGCTCCCACCAGCGCGGCAGGCCGCCGATGGTGACGGGGACGATCAGGTTGGAAAAGCTTTCGCGCCGTTTCATCCGTTCGGCCATGTCGTGCAGGCTTTTGGGAAACAGCCCGGTTTCCCAGGCGTCGCCCGACAGCGCCTGGAGCAGCGGCAGACCCTCGATCGCTTCGGCAGAGCCGCCCAGCGCATAAGCGAGGCGCGGGGAGACATGGACAAGGCGGCGGCTGTTGTCGGTCTGCCACAACCAGTCGGCGGATGTTTCCTCGAACTCGCGCAGCAGCAGGCTGACCGTTTCGGTCTTTTCGTGGAGCGTCTCTTCGGCGCGGCGAAAGCGGATATGGCTTTGAGCGAAGCGGACGCAGAAAACGCAGAGTAGCAGCCCGGCGACCATTGCCACCGCGGCGAGCTGCGGCGCCCCGGCGCGGACGAGCGCGATCGCCGCCGACAAAGTGACGGGACCGATGAACAGCGCACAGGCCATCGGCACGCTGTGCGCGACGATCGCCAGCGTCACCATCATCAGCACTGCGATCGTCCACATCGACAGCACATGGTCGAGCGGCGGCGCCGCGCCGTGCAACCAGAAGGGGCTGCCCCACAACAGCGCCGAATAGAGCGCGTGGCGGCAGCACAGCCGATATTCGGCGACCCCGGACAATTTGGGGTCGCCCAGCGGCAGCCCCTGGAATTTGCTGTAGGACCACAGGCCGAACAGCAACGCCGCCACAAGCCAGCCCCCGGCAATCGGCAGCGGTACGCTGTGGACCATGGTAAAGGCGGCGACGAGCGCCATGCCGAGACCCATCAACAAGCGCAGCGACCCGCGGCCGCGGAGCGGCGCGAGCTGGAGCTGGCGGAGGTCGCCGATGTCCTCAACGCGCGCCCCCAGCCCCAACAGGGTCCGCGCAGGAATGACTTCGGCAGCAATCGGGTCGGTCAGCAAGCTTTTCACCGGCCCCGTTTAGCGTGCGGGGGTTACTCGAAGGTAACCATCGCGCTGTTCGGCCGCGAATTTTTGTGCCGTGCAGGGACAAATTTGCGAGGCGATGGCGGCCGACGGTTTTGGGGTGGGGAGGGGGCGTTAGCTGACTGTTTTTCGTCATCCCGGACTTGATCCGGGATCCATAACTGAACCGTCGTCATGGACCCCGGATCAAGTCCGGGGTGACGAGGATGGGTAGGTCCACAACTGGTCGTTAGCCGCCGATCCAGCCATTCTGTCGGAAAGAGACGGATGCCTAGAATTTCTTGCCGGTAATCCGGCTGATTTCCTTGGCGACCATCGCTTCGACGAGCGGCGGCAAGTTGGTGTCGAGCCAGTCCTTGAGCATCGGGCGCAGCGCATCGAGGACGACATCCTCCATCGTGCGGCCCGCGGCGGCGGGAGCCGTGACCGCGGCCGCCGCCGCGACCGGCGCAACCGCGGCGGTCAGCGCCTCCAGCGACTGGCGCGCCGCATCGGCGCTGGCCTCGGACACCAGCTCTTCGGCCAGAGTCGCCGGCTCGGCTGCCGCATCCTCTTCTTCCCGAAGATCAAGAATATCCTCGGCTTCGGCGGTCGGCACCTCGCGGGCCGAACCCGGCGCATCGTCACGCGCGATCACGCGTCGAATCGACGACAAGATATCTTCCATCGACGGTTCCCGCGACATGTCGCCCATCCATCAGCCCCCTCAGCCCCCACGAAAACAGGGCAGTTAACCATCTTCTACCGCTCGGGGGCGGGCTTTGCCAAGCCTTATTGTGGCGGCAGCGGCGGCGGGCCGACGGGGACGCCGGCGGTGGCGGGCGGAACGGCGCGGGTGTCGGTCGCCTGCTGTTGCGGCGCCGGGTCGTCGGCCCAGTCCCAGATTTGGCCCTTCACGCGCTTGTAATTGGCGGCGGGGTCATAGAGCGCGCCGCCTTCGATGCCGAGATCGCGCGCTTCGGCCTTGCCCATCGCCGCGAGCACCGAAAAGGCCGCGACATAGGAGTTGCGCTGCGCCGACACGAGCTGGACCTGGGTGTTCAGATATTCCTGTTCGGCGTTCAATATGTCGAGGATCGAGCGCGTGCCGACGCTGTTTTCGGCGCGCACGCCTTCGAGCGAGAGCGCATTGGCGCTCACCGCCTGCTGCGTTGCTGCGATGATCCGTTCATTCGCCTGCCACGCGGCATAGGCACCGCGCGTCTGCGCGATCACGCCGCGTTCGACCTCGACATATTGTTCGATCGCCTGGCTGCTGCGCGATTGCGCCTGGCGCACCTGCGCCGAGCGGCGGCCGCCGGTGAAGATCGGCAGCGTGACCTGCACCCCGGCCGCCGCGCTCGACGTTTCCTGCGTGACGCTGACGCCGGGGACGCCGCTGTCGAGCGAGCCGAGATAATTATTGTAGCCGCCGCTGAGGATCGCCGACACCTTGGGCGCGCGCGCCGATTTGGCGGTCCCGATGTCAGCTTTCGACGCATTGACCAGCTCGTTCGCCGATTCGATGTCGGGGTTGCTGTCCAGCGCGATCGCGACCGCATCCTCGGCGGTGGTCGGCAGGTTCGGGAGCTGCGGCGGAGCCTCCAGATCGACCGGCGCTTCGCCGACGAGACGGATATAACCCTCGCGGCTGGCGATCAGATTGGCTTCGGCAGTGCGCAGGTCGCCTTCCGCCAGCGCGAGCCGGGCTTCGGATTGCGCAACGTCGGTGCGCGTCAGGTCGCCGATCTCGAACCGGTCGCTCGTCGCCTGGAGGTTGGTGCGCAGGACCGAGACATTCTTCTGGTTGAGCTGGACGATCGCCTGGTCGCGGATGACGTCCATATAGGCGCCGACGACTTGCGAGAAAATGCTCGCCTCGGTCGCACGAAGGTCGGCCTGCCCCGCCTCGACGCGAAATCTGGCGGCGCGCACCGCGTTGCGCACCGCTCCGCCCTGATACAGCGGCACGGTCAGCTGGCCGCCCGCGCTCAGCGAGCGCGCGGGTGCGTTGAAGCTGTTGCCGGGGACGATGATATTTTCGTCATAACTGCCCTGCGTGCCGATATCGGGCAGCCCGTAGCTTTTCTGGATCGGGACATTTTCATCGTTCGCCCGCTGACCCGCGCGCGCCGCGGTCAGCGTCGGGTTGTTTTCATAGGCCTTGGCAAGCGCACCCTGCAACGTTTCCGCATGCGCCGCCATCGGCAGCAGCAACGCTCCCGCCGCAAAACCAGCCAGCCAGCGGGCACGACGAAGAGTCTGTTTCTTATCGGTATCGATCATCGTGGTGTCAGCCTGAAACAAGGAGGGATGGGCCTTTAGAACCGGAAACCTGCCGGGGCGGCAAAGCCGGGCAGGGGGGCAACGTCCATGTCGGCGAAGCTGCGCAGGGCGACGGTGCCGCCCGCCTTCACGCCTTCGACCAGTCGGGTCACTGCACCTTCGCGCCGCGCTGCAACCAGCCGACCGCCGTCGGCCAGCTGCGCGACCAGCGCGTCGGGCAGCGTTTCGATCGCGCCCTCGATGATGATGCGGTCGAACGGGGCGGCATTGGGCGCCCCTGCGTTCAGCGGGCCTTCGACCCAGCGGATGCTGTCGTTCAGGGTGGCGGCCTGCGCCGCGGCCATCAGATCGCCCGCTTCCTCGACCGCGGTCACGTCGGCGCCGAGCCGCGCGAGCAATGCGGCGGTGTAGCCCGTCGCGCTGCCGATCAGCAGCACGCGCATTGCGGGACGGATCGCCGCGGCGACGATCATCCGGCCGGTCACGAGCGGTGCATTGAGCGCGCGGCCGTGGCCGAGCGCGATCGCGCGGTCCATATAGGCGACGCCGCCCATTGCAGCCGGGACATGCGCCTCGCGCGCGACGGCGGCCATCGCGCCGACCACCGCCGGGTCGATGACGTCGTTCGTCCTCAGCTGGCTATCGATCATGGCGGAGCGCATCTCCGCCGCCGTGATTTCGCTAAACTTCGTCGCCATCAGCGTTTTCCGATTCTTTGGGTAGGAACCTTTGCGGAGCAGCTCTAGCCGAAGCAATGCTGTATTGCAATAGTAATACAGCCCCGCAGCCGCATCGCCGCCGCGCATAGCTGTCAACGCCGATGGCGCCAACCCTCATCGCGCGGTTCGGGGTGCCCGGCGGCGCGGTTCCGGCGAATCCTTGACAAGGCCGCGAAACCCCCTCACTAGCGGCGCCGTTCCACACCCGGTCGGCCCGCGAACCCGCGGCCCGGCATTCGGCATGAGGCCCGATGGCGGAGTGGTGACGCAGCGGACTGCAAATCCGCGCACGCCGGTTCGATTCCGGCTCGGGCCTCCAATATCCCGATCCCGTTCATGATCCTCGTCGGGGCAGGTGCCGCCCGGCCACGCACGGCGTGGATGCTCCCGCGATGCGACAGGATATGCTAAGCGATCCGCGGCCGCAGAGGAGAATGAATATGGCGCACGGGACAGCCCGTATCGGCAACGATCATTATCGTACCGAAATCACGGTCAGCGGCCACGCGCTGGTCGCCGACGAAGGGGCCGGGCTGGGTGGGCAGAATAGCGGCCCCGCGCCTTATGACCTGTTGCTCGCCAGCCTTGGCGCCTGCACCGCGATCACGCTGCGCATGTATGCCGACCGCAAAGGGTGGCCGATGGCATCGGTCGAAGTCGGCTTGCGTCTGCAAAATGCCGACGGGCTGCGGATCGACCGTGTGCTGACGATCGCTGGACTGGACGACGAACAGCGGGCGCGGATGGCCGATATTGCCGAGCGAACGCCGGTGACCCTGACGCTGAAGGGCGGGCTGCCGATCGACACGCGGCTCGGCTGACCGCACG